>JANMGQ010000179.1:0-9352 GCA_031374735.1 Hyphomicrobiaceae bacterium
CTCGATGAAGAAACCACCGACTGGAGAGCCGTATGCGGGAAAACCGCCCGTCCGGTTCGGAGGGAGGGGTCGGCGAGAGCCGATCCCTACCTCTATCAGTGGGGGGAGGCGCGGCCGGTCGAAACTTCTGGCAGGTAAAGGCGATGACAGCGGCCGGTACATCAACAGCGCCCGCGCAAGCGGAGGACAAGGTCGGGTGGGGGCTCGCGACCCCGCTCGGGCTTGCCTACATCGCGTTCTTCGCGGCGCCGCTGCTGCTGCTCGGCTCCATCAGCTTCTATGACGACAACGAGTTGACCAAACGTGGGCTGGCGAACTGGATCAAGTTCCTCGGCGACCCCTTTTACGTCGGCGTCGTCTGGCGCACGATGCTGCTCGGCGTGCTGACGGTGCTGGCGGCGACGGCACTCGCCTATCCCGTGGCACTTGTGTTCTACGAAGCCGGACCTCGGTTGCGGCGCTGGCTGCTGTTCATCGTCGTGCTGCCGCTGTTGACCTCCGTCGTGGTACGCACGTTTGCCTGGATCGTGCTGCTCGCGCGCGAGGGCGTGGTTAATCAGACGCTGCTCGCAATAGGATTGTCGCCAGTGCCATTGCTGCAGACGCAGCACGGCCTGGTGCTCGCGCTGATGCAGATCGAGATGCCGCTGATGCTGTTGCCGTTGCTCGCGGTCATGCAGGGCATCGACCGCAATCTGGTCGAGGCGTCGCGCTCGCTTGGCGCCTCGCGCTGGCGCACGTTCTTCAAGGTGCTGCTGCCGCTGAGCGTGCCCGGCTGGGTCGCCGGCGCGACGCTGGTGTTTGCAAGCGCGACCACGGCCTTCATCTCGCAGTCGGTGATCGGCGGCGGCCGGCTCGTCTATTTGCCGTCGGTGATCTGGCAGCAGGCGATGGTCATTTCCAACTGGCCGTTTGCAGCCGTTGCCTCGATCATGCTGCTCGTCTCGGTCCTGACCGGCATCGTGGCGCTCAACGCCATCGGCCGCGTTATCCATCCGGCGGGGCGGTGAGATGACACACGTCGATCGCGCCGCTCCACTTCCCCTCTCCCCCTTCTCCAGGGGGAGAGGGAGGCTTTCCAGATGTCGTTCAGACATCTGGAAAGTGGGTGAGGGGCAGCCGCTTGCTCCGTCATTCTCGCCGCGCACGCTGAGCGAGCCGATCGCTTTCCGATCGAGCGAGTGGCTGCCCCTCACCCACATGACACCGGCCTCAACGGCCGATGTCATGTCGCCCTGTCCCCCTCAACGAGGGGGACAGGGAAGCGGAGCGCGCTTTCGAAAGCTGTGTTCATTCCTGAGACAGCGGTCGATCGACAAACAAGAGGCCCGATGACCCGTCGCATCACTTGGACAGACATCAGCTATTTCGCTGCCATCGGCCTGCTGACGCTGGTTGCGTTCCTGGTTCTCGTCGGCCCTGTCGTCGTGGTCATCGTGACGTCATTCACGACATCGGCGGCGCTGAAGTTTCCGCCGCCGTCGTTCTCGACGCGCTGGTACGTTGACCTGTTCGATCCCGTGAAATCGCGGCACATTCACAACGCCGCCTACAACAGCCTGTGGGTGGCAGCCATGGCGACAGCGGCGGCGACGCTGCTCGCCGTTCCCGCAGCCATGGCCATTGCGCGTGTGCGCACCAAAGCTGCGCGCGCGGTCGAGGCGACGTTCCTCGCGCCACTGATCCTGCCAACGCTCTCTTACGGCCTCGCGACGTTGATGTTCTTCACGCTGCTCGGCTATCGCCCGTCGCTCTGGCTGCTGACTGTTGGGCATCTCATCGTGATTTCGCCATTCGTGTTCCGCACGACGGTTGCGAGCTTCACGCAGCTCGATCCGGTGCTGCTGGAAAGCTCAGCCAGCCTTGGCGCCAGTCGCTTCTACACGTTCCGCCGCGTGACGCTGCCGCTGATCGCGCCGGGTGTCGTTGCGGGTGCGTTCCTGGCCTTCGTCGCGTCGCTCGACAATGTACCGGTTTCGCTGTTCCTCTCCAACGCGCGCACGGATATGCTGCCGATCCGTATGTGGGGCATGATCGAGAGCACGCTGGATGTGCGCGTTGCCGCGATCTCGGCCGTGCTGATCGCATCGGTCGTCGTGCTGACGCTGGCTATGGAACGCCTCGTCGGCCTGACGCGCCGCATGGGTGGCTAAAGGAGACGGGCCGCGATGATTGCCGCACAACCACTGACAGCCGCAGCCTTCGCCCCGTTCGGCCAGGTCATCGAGCGCCCCGCCGATTTCGGGCGCGTCTACTTCAGCGAAACGCTGGCCAACGGACGGCCGGCGGCCAAGGGCAGTCTATCGCTGACCAAGTCACGGCCAATCGAGACACCTGCGCTGACGGCGACAAAGATGGAACGGCACGCGTTCTCGTCGCAGAGTTTCGTGCCGCTCGATGTCTCGCGCTATCTCGTCCTCGTGGCGCCGCATGGCGCAGAGGGCAAACCGGATCACACGAAGTTGCAAGCCTTCGTCGCCCGCGGCGACCAGGGCGTCACCTACGGCATGAACGTGTGGCACCATCCGCTGTGCGTGCTCGACCGGCCTGGTCAGTTCGCCGTCTTCATGTGGCTCGACGGCGGCAAGGGCGACGAAGAGTTCGTTGATCTGCCCGCGCCTTTCACTGTTGCGTTTCCCGCTCTGTCCGCGAGCTGACCTATGACCAAACCCTATGATCGCGATCTCATCGGCTATGGCGCCAATCCGCCCAATCCAAAATGGCCGGGCGGTGCGCGCATCGCCGTCAACTTCGTCATGAACTACGAGGAGGGCTCGGAGCCCTCAGTTCAAGACGGCGAGGGATTCACCGAAACAGGGCTGACCGAAGCCCATGGCCTGAATCAGGGCGTGAAGGGTCGCGATCTCGCTGGCGAGAGTTTGTTCGAGTACGGCAGCCGCGTCGGCTTCTGGCGATTGATGCGCCTGTTCGAGGAACGCAAGCTGCCGATGACCGTGTTCGGCTGCGCCCTCGCCATGGAGCGTCATCCGCCCGCCTGCGCGGCCATCAACGCCGCCGGCCATGACGTCTGCTCGCACGGCTGGCGCTGGATCAAACACTTCGAGCTCACCGAAGCAGAAGAACGCGAGCACATCCGCAAAGCCGTCGTCTCGTTCAAGCAGACCATGGGCGAAGCTCCAGCCGGCTGGTATTGCCGCTATGGGCCGAGCGTTAACACGCGCCGCCTCGTCATGGAGCACGGCGGCTTTCTCTACGACAGCGACTACTACGGCGACGAACTGCCGTTCTGGAAAACGGTTGGCGGCAAGCCGCAGCTGATCATCCCCTATTCGCTCACGCACAACGACGGCAAGTATGCTGGCTGGACAGGCACATCTGACGATTGGTTCGCCTTCATCCGCGACGGCTTCGATATGCTGTACAAGGAAGGCGCCAAGCAGCCGAAGATGATGTCGGTCGGTCTGCACATGCGCCTGATCGGCCACCCTGCTCGGGCGGTGGGCCTCGAACGCCTGCTCGACCATATGCTCAAGCACGAGGGTGTGTGGATCACGCGCCGCGTCGACATTGCGAAACATTGGATGGCGACGCATCCCTATCCCGGCAAAGGTCTCAACGAGTGAGCGCGATGGCGTCGGCCGAAATTGTGCGCAGTGACGCAACGACGATCGCGCGCGAGGTCAATGCCGGCCGGCTCGATGCGGTAGACGTGGCCGAGGCGTTCCAGGCTGTCATCGCGCAACGAAACGGCGAGTTGAACGCACTCGTCCGCTACGCGTCAGAAGCAGCGCAGGCACAGGCTCACGCCGTTGCGCAGCGCATCCGAGCTGGAGAGACGCTGCCGCTGGCCGGCGTCCCGCTCATTGTGAAGGACAATGTTTTCGTCGCTGACACCACGATCAGCCAGGGCTCGCGACTGTTCGCGGATCACGTCGCGCCCTGCGATGCCATTGCCGTGGAGCGTGCCCGCAACGCTGGCGCTGTCATCATCGGTATCGGCAATTGCCCGGAGTTCGCCTGCAAAGGTCAGACGAACTCGCCGCTGCATGGGATCGCGCGCAACCCGCACGATGTCTTGCTCACGCCCGGCGGCTCATCCGGCGGCAATGCTGCGGCCATCGCTGCGAACTTCGCGCCCATCGGCCTTGGCACCGACGGTGGCGGTTCCGGCAGACGGCCACCAGCGCACACCGGCACGGTCGGCTTCAAGCCGTCGTTCGGCGCTATACCTTACGGCCCGGGTTTTCCTGAGCCATTCTGGGGTATTGCAACGATCGCTCCCATGGGCCGCACGGTCAGCGACGTTGCGACGCTGTTCGACGCCGTCGCTGGTGTCGATGTGCGCGATGCGGATTCGATTTCGATCGATCCCCGTCGCGCAGACGCTGACACGACAAAGTTGCGGATCGCCTACAGCCCCCGTCTCGGCCTCGACGTCCCCGTCGATGAGGACGTGGCGGCGGCGATCGAGTCGGCGGTCGAGCATCTGCGCCGCGCCGGCTGGCGCATCGAAACCGCGGCGCCGCGCTGGCCCGCGGGTCTGCAGGAAGAAACACTGATGCCGCTTCAGGCGGGCGGACTGGCGGCGCTTCACGGCGATGCCTACCGACAAGATCCGTCGCGCTTCAATCCTGACATCGCTATGCAGCTTGAGCGCGGCCTCGGCCTGACGGCCGCCGACGTCGGCGCGGCACTTGAGGCATGCGCGGCCATCAAGCGCGCTGTCGGGCAGTTTTTTGGTGGCTACGATCTGTTGCTGTGTCCGACCGCGCCGTGTGTTGCTTGGTCGACGGGTCGGCTCGGACCGTCGCATATCGGAGGCCACGCCGTCGGGCCGCGCGGCCATGCCGTGTTCACGCCGTTCTTCAATCATGCCCTGACACCAGCCATCTCGATTCCAGCCGGAACAGGACGCGCCGGGTTGCCTGTCGGCCTGCAGATGATTGCGCGTCGTGGGGCGGATTGGCGCCTGCTGCAAGCTGCTGCCCAAGCCGAGGCAATCCTTGCCTCACTCAACGCATCGCAGAAAGCCTGACGCATCATGCGCATTCTGATGCTCAACCCGAACACGACAGTCGCCGTGACCGAACGCCTGGCAACGGTTGGCGCGCAGGTCGCATCACCCGGGACCGAGATCGTGCCGCTGACGGCGACACGCGGCGTGCCCTACATTGCCACGCGCGCGGAGGCACAGATCGGCGGCGCCATCGCGCTCGAAATGCTGGCAGAACATCACACGCGTGTCGATGCCGCCATCATCGCAGCCTTTGGCGATCCGGGCCTGCACGGTGCGCGCGAGCCAGCCGGTGCCCTCGCGGCAGGGCGTGCGACTTCCCGCAGCTCTCGTGCTTATAGAAATAGGCGAGGCGGCGGATGTCGGCGATCACGTCGGTCGACTTGTCCATGACGATGATGGCGGCGTGCTCATGCCGGATTTGAGCTTCGACAGCGCGTCGTGGGCGCCGAGGGTTCGGCGCTGGTTGGCGGTCTGCTTGAGGCTATTCCAGGTCATGCGTCGGCTTTCTGTTGCAGCGTGGCGACCAGCGCGTCGATGAGTTCACGCGCTTTGTCGTTGAGCGTGTCATAGTCGGTTTCGGTGATGGCGCGGCCGATGTTCTGGGCGGTGCGGTAGCTGATTCGCTCGACGAGGTGGCCGGTTGCGACGGCATAGCCGGCGTCGGCGATATAGCGCCGAGCCTCGTTGGCCTCGCTGTCGCCGAGGATGCGCGACAACACCATCACCAGCTTGGCGTTGGAGCCACCGCCCGGCTTTGCCCGCTGGACAATACGTCTGCTGGCTGAGCACGTCGTCGAGCGCAAGATCGTACCAGCGGCGCATTTCAACACGGTCGGGCGCGCTAAAAAAAAAACGATCTCAAACCGCACCTGACCGACTATTGGATGATCCCACCGAAACGCAACGCGGCTTTCGTCGCGGCGATGGAAGACGTGCTTGAGGTGGATCTCCGCCCGCACGATCCTGCCCGACCGCTGGTCTGCCTCGACGAAACGTCAAAGCAGCTTTTCGAAGACACGCGCTTGGCCCAGCCGATGCGGCCCGGGCAACCGGCGCGTTGCGACTACGAATACAAGCGCAATGGGACGGCGAATGCCTCCAGGCTGTTCGCGCCGCATGAAGGCTGGCGTCACGTCGAGATCACCGAGCGGCGCACGGCGATCGACGATGCGAAGATCCTGCTTTATCTCAGCGTATCTTGCTGCCGAGGGCCGAAAAGATCGTGCTGGTTCAGGACAATCTGAACACGCACACGCCGGCGTCACTGTACGAGGCATTCGAGCCAGCCGAAGCTCGTCGGCTGGCTGTGCGGTTCGAATGGCACGACACGCCCCCGTTTCACAAAGTGGGCACGGCAGCTGGCTCAATCTGGCTGAGTCCGAACTGGCTGTACTCTCCAGCCAGTGCCTCAATCGTCGCATTCCCGATGCCGCAAACCCTCACGACGGAGGTCGCCGCATGGCAGGCTTACCGCAACGCCCACAACGCCAAAGCAAACTGGCACTTCACGGCCGCCGACGCACGCGTGAAGCTGAAAAGCCTGTATCCGGCGATTTAGGAGATTCAGGCCACTAGGGCCTGTCGTCAGTTGAGCCGAGTCTTTCCTGCCACGCCTCACAAACAATAACAGCGACACGCGCTTGCCGTCGTCAGTTATTGGAGCCCCAAATCACTTTTTCTCTGACTCATGGGCTGTCGGCAACTTGGAGGCCGACGGATGCATCGCCATGCACTGCGCGACGACGAATGGGACAAGATCAAGGATTTCCTGCCCGGCCGCGTGGGCCATGTCGGCAGGCGGCGAAGAACAATCGCTTGTTCGTCGATGTCGTTGTCTTTCGCTATCGCACCGGCGTTGCATGGCGTGATCTGCCGGAGCGTTTCGGCAAAGGCGTCGCCCTTCATCGTCGCTTTCGCCGATGGTGCGTAAGTGGCGTGTTTGCGCGTGTTTTCGCGACATTGGCGATTGATGCGGACGCGGAGTACATGGCTCTGGATTCGACCAGCGTACGTGCGCACCAGCACAGCGCCGGCGCTAAAAAAAAGACGGCGAAGACCAGGCCATCGGGCGATCGCGCGGCGGGTTGACGACCAAGATCCACGCTATAGTCGACGCGCTCGGCAACCCTGTCGCGCTGACGCTGACGCCTGGCCAAGCCCACGACATCACACAGGCTGTGCCGCTGCTCGATCAAGTCGAGCCTGAAGCTCTGCTCGCCGACAAGGGCTACGATTCCGACGCGCTGGTCGCTGAACTCGAAGAGCGTGGTATCACGCCGGTGATCCCCTCGAAGGCCAACCGCACGCAGCCTCGCAAGACTGATTTCGCTCTCTATCGCGAGCGCAACCTTGTCGAGCGGTTCTTCTGCCAGATCAAGCAATACCGAGCCATCGCAACACGTTACGACAAACTCGCGAACACGTTCCTCGCTGCAGTGACGCAGCCGCAAGGCAACTTCGTGATGAACCTGAACTTCCGCCGCAACACCAACCCCAACGCGCCCGCCATCACGGGCCGCATCTCAACCCCGGAAGATCCCGAGACCACGTTCGCGTTCTCAGCCTTTGCGCAGTCCGACAAGAACGGGGAAGCCTACTGGATCGGCCCCGTGGACATGAACCGCACCATGCGCCAGGCCCTCAACACCCAACAAGTGCCGAACACACACTTCGTGTCCATCCGCGAGAACGGGTTCAAGGTGTTCCGTGAGCTGCACGACGGCTCGGCTAACCCCGCCTACACCAAGCTCAGCGACGCCGAGGAGAAGGCGAACGACACCAAGCCAGCCTATTGGGCCAACTGGACCCGTACCGAGAACGACCCGCAGTTGCGCGCTTCCGCTTGGGAACGCGACCCCAGCCGCTACGGCCCATGGGCATCCGGCAACACGCAACATCCAATCAGCAAAGAGGAAGCCGCTGCACTCAAGGCCGGCAAAGCCGATGTTGTGGCGATGAACGCGCCTGAGCCTGCCGCTGCCGTGCCGCCTCCACCGCGCCGCGCCAAAGCTGACGCGCGTGATCGCGCCTAACACCGACCACCGGGGCTGCCACATGCGGCCCCGTTCTATTTGAAAGGAGTGCCACCCCATGAGTTCCAACAACCAGCCCCCGACCTCCCGCCGCGATAACATTGCGTTGCAATTCATGCTGGCGATGACGCGCGATACCGCGCTCACCCCCGACGTGATGGCCGCGCGTGCCTACGCCATGACTGATGCGTTCGTTGCGCACGGTCTCAAACCGGCACCCGTCCCCACACTCTCCGAACTGCTGGCACGGCGGGGCATTCATCCGACGCCCTATGGCGACTATGATGTCCCCTCACCGGCCCCAGCCAACCACGGCAAACCGTTCGATAAATCACGTGCCGACGAAATCCCGTTTTGATGAGCCGTAGCAGCACGTCCCTTCGCCAGCCTGCCCGTGACATCTACCAAACGGTCACCGACCGCATCGTCGCCGCCGTCGAAGCCAATCCCGCCAAACCCGAAATGCCCTGGCCCCGCTCCGGCCTGTCCACGTTGCTGCCGACCAACGCCGCCACGGGCAAGACCTACCGAGGCATCAACATCGTGGGCCTCTGGGCCGAAGCGCAGTTGCGCGGTTCACCCTACGCTGTGTGGTCAAGCTACAAGCAGTGGCAGGAAATTGGAGCTCAAGTCCGCAAGGGCGAAAAGGCTGCGTTCGGGGTGTTCTACAAGGACTATGAGGTCGATCCCGACCCCGCCAAACCCGACGATGATGGCAAGCGGGTCGTGGCCAAAGCGTCCACCGTGTTCAATGCAAACCAAGTGGACGGCTACACACCGGCCGAACCTCCGCCCACCCTGCCGCCTTTGGAACGCGACGCCCGCATCGAGGCATTCATTGCGGCCACCAAGGCCGACATCCGGAGCGGCGGCGAAAGCGCTTTCTACCGGCCGAGCACGGATCATATCCAGATGCCAGACGAAAACCTGTTCCGCAATCCGGACACGCAAACCCGTTCAACAGACTGGTATTCTGTGATTTTTCATGAGCTTGGCCAGTGGAGGGGCGCTGAAAAACGCCTCAACCGCCAGTTCGGAAAAAGGTTCGGCGACCAGGCCTATTGCGTCGAGGAATTGGTCGGGAAGCTGACCAGCGCGTTCGTCAGCACCAGCCTCGGCCTCACACCAACGCCCCGTGCCGACCATGCCCAATACATCGCCCACTTCCTCGAATAATGAGCAGCTCGTAATTATGATAATAATCGCGAGGTGCCCGTAATGTGAAGGAGCGCGACGACTGCGCTGATTTTGCTGTGCATAGCGCACGCGTGGCGCATTCTTCCTGCGCATTATTTGATGGCGACCTCTGCTGTCGTTTGAACAGCAGAGGGACCTTCGATGT
>JANMGQ010000221.1:0-14835 GCA_031374735.1 Hyphomicrobiaceae bacterium
CTTCGTGCTGTCGCGCACGATGCATCCCGCGACCCTGCTCGCCAGCCGGCGCGAGCATTTCGGCGGCATCGAGAACGGCCTGCATTGGGGCCTCGACGTCGCCATGGGCGAAGATGCCGCGAGAAATCGCATGGATCATGGCCCCGCCAACATCGCAGTGCTACGCCGCCGCGCCCGCGACCTCATCGCAGCCGACAGTGAGAAAGGATCATTGCAGATCAAATTGAAGCGAGCCGGCTGGGACGAGGCCTACCGCCTCAAGCTGCTCCGCCAAATGCGATAGCCCTACGAGCCAAGGCAGGAGTCAAACACCAATTTTACATAATGCCCTTCCACGACCTGTAGGAACGGATCGCCAACTTGCTTTAGAACACATGTGGTACATTCGTATTCAGTTTGGAGTGCGTGGCCATGCTTCCGAGTGACTTGCCGACCGACCTCAACGCTTTCCTCGATCGCTTCGGCAGCGAGGAGCAATGCCGGGCGTATCTGTTCGCGCTCCGATGGCCCGACGGCTTCAGATGCCAGTGCGGGGCCGAGCGCTGCTATCGGCTCAAGGTGCGTCTCGCCTACGAGTGCGCCAGCTGCGGCACGCGGCAGGCGCTGCTCGCCGGCTCTATCTTCGAGCAGACCAAATCGCCGCTGCGGTTCTGGTTCCGCGCCATCTACTTTTTCGTCGCCTCCAAGGGCGGATTATCCGCCCTCGAACTGAAGCGCCACATGGGCTTCAAGAGCGACCAGACGGCCTGGGCCTGGGCTGCACAAGGTGCGCCACGCCATGGCCGGATCAGGCACGCCGCTCGAAGATTTGGTCGAGGTCGACGAGACTCTCCTCGGCGGGCCGGAGCCTGGCAAGCGTGGCAGGGGCGCTGCCGGAAAAACCCTTGTGGCGGGCGCAGTTGAGGTCCGCCACGTGCCGCTTGCGGCGCCCAAACGAGACGGCTTGCGCGGGATCGCGCTGGCCAAGGCGCAGGCGCTGGCCGCCGGCTTGCCACCGACCCAGACTTGCGCCGCCGTTGTCTCGCGCGGGCGCGTCTCGGCGTCGTCGACTCCGCCTCGGCCAAGGCGCTCGGCGCCTTCATCGACGCCGCTGTCGCCAGCGACGCCACGCTCTCGACCGACGGCTGGAAAGCCTACCTGAAGAGCCGCCGCGGCCAAGCGCACAATCGCATCATCGTGTCGTCGGTCCAGGGCGGCGCGCACGAGCACCTGCCGATCATGCGCTCCGAACAGCAGGTGCCGCAAAGCTGATGACGGGCGAACTTATCGCCACGCTCTGCGATCATGCGCAAGGCAATCCGCGCGCGCTCATGAACATCGCAGGCGAGTTGCTCGATACCGCCGCGCAGCGCGAAGCTCGCCACATCGACGAGAAGCTGTTCCTCGAGATGTGCGCCGCGCCGCCGACCCCGGAGCCGAAGGCCGCCCGCTCTAGGCGATAAGGAGGACGCCGATGAGACCGCTGCCGGTCGAGCCCGCTTGGCGCTTGGCGGAACGCGCCGAGGAACATCGCTGGCTGGTCACGGGGCTGTGGGCCGAGCAGGCCGTCGGCATCGTCGGCGGCGAGCCGAAGTGCTGCAAGTCGTTCCTCGCTCTCGATCTCGCCGTGGCCGTCGCCTCGGGGACACCGGCCCTGCGCCGCTTCGTCGTGCCGCGCGCCGGCCGCGTGCTGCTCTACGCCGCCGAAGACGCACTGCACATCGTGCGCCGACGCCTCGATGGCATCGCCAGTGCAGCCGGTGTCGACCTCGCCGATCTCGATATCCAGGTCAGCACTGCGCCGGTCTTGCGCCTCGATCTCGACGCCGATCGCCGAAGCCTCGCCGACGCTGTCGAGCGCCTGCAGCCGAAGCTTCTTATTCTCGATCCGTTTGTGCGCCTGCATCGCATCGACGAGAATGCCAGCGGCGAAGTCGCACCGTTGTTGGCCTTGCCTCACGCGAACTGCATCGCCGTCACGGCACCGCCGTCCTCGTCGTGCACCACGCCAGAAAAGGCGGGGGCGGCGTGCGCGCCGGACAGGCGCTGCGCGGATCGTCCGAGTTCCATGCCTGGGGCGACAGCAATCTCTATCTGCGCCGTGATGCCGACACGTTGACGCTCACTGTCGAGCATCGCGCCGCACCGTCGCCGAAGCCGATCACCATCGAACTCGCCCAACGCGGTCTGTCGCTCGCGCTTGAAGTGGCAGAGGCGCGCGAGCCCGCCTCGCCCGTGCCGGCGACACTCGATGACCGCATCATCGCTGTGCTCGCTGAAGCCGACCGGCCGCTGATGTTCGCCGACGTGCGGGGCCAGTGCCGCGTGCGCACCGCGACCCTCTACGAGCGCCTCGCCGTCCTCCTCGCCGCAGGCCGTATCACCAAGGACGGCGACAGTTATCGCGCTGCCGGCGATTGATCAGGTCTGCACCGCCTCAGGATGGGGCCTGCTCGCACCCGACTTCCCACTTCCGCTTCCCATCACCCCTACAGCGCGCGGGAACGGGAAGTGGGAAGTTCAACGAAAGTGACGACGACCTGCCATCCCCATCGCCTCACCCCTGCAGCGTTCCTCATCGTGTTCTTGCTGTTCTGGTTCGCCCTCATCTTCTTCTTTCGTCCCTGCCGCACCTCTCACCGCCGACGAGCGCAGGGGCGGTCAAGGACGGCCACTTCGGCCGCCCGCGAGGGCTTGTCCTTGACGGCCACGAGCACGACGGCACACTCGATCGGCATGGATGAGTGGACTTGGCTGCCAGCGCGACCATCAAACGCCGTGGCGGATCAGGCATCAAAATGCGTGATCGTGCTCACTTTGCAGCCCCATTCCCGAGAAGAGCCAGTACCTCGTTCTGTCGAAACACCAAATGGAGGTAAGCGCCTCATGAACGACTTCTGACGCTTGCGCTCGAAGCAGTCCAATTTCCCGCAGCATGATTGGCAGCGGGAGCGGGGCAGACATGGGCACGGACAGACGGTCATCGGCAGTAGCGCCGCCAGCGGCGGGCGCCATTGCGATCTATCTGTGCCAGGACCCGGTCGATTTTCGGTTCGGCATCAACGGGTTCAGCGTGCTGGTCGAGGCGACGCTGAAGTTCGATCCGTTCAGCCGCAATTTGTTTTGTTTCGTCAACAAGCGAAAGAACCAGATCAAGGTTCTGTACTGGCAGCGCAGCGGTTTCGGCTTGTGGCTGAAGCGGCTTGAAGAAGAGCGCTTCAAGTGGCCGACGCATTTGCCCGCTGACGAAGGCACGGTCGCGCGTCCGCCGATCGTGACGCTCAGCGAAGAGCAGTTCCTTTGGCTGCTCGACGGGCTTGACCTGCGCCACGGCGCGCGCAACGTCGGAATGCCACGGGCGGCGGCGCGCTGATCGAGGCGCGTCCATGTCGTCCATCTGCAGGGGTGGAAAAGTCGGGCGGTCGTTTCTCATGCGGCCACCTCGATGGCCGGAGCCGCCTGCCCTGCCCCGTCGACAACCTCGTGCAGCTCGCCAACCAGCTGTTCGATCTCCAGACCGGCGCCCTTGCCGGGCTCAGCCTCGGTTGGCGGGCGACCGGTCAGGAACATCTCACGGTAGGCGGAGCGTTCGACAAGCGCAGTGCGAAACAGCGGCAATCCAAGACGCGCCATCTCGGCATAGGCATAGTCGGTGACGCGCATGCGCAAGGGAAACACCTTGGTCAACAGCAGGCGGTAGGGGATCGCCCTGCCCGTCTCTTCGACGACGTCGCGGATATCGCCGACGACGCGCAGCGCTTCGTAAAGATCCAATTCCGACGCCTGGCTTGGGATGACCACCAGATCGGAGCGCGCGATGGCTTTCAGCACGGTGGTCTCGCGCACGCCGGGCAGATCGATCAGCACATGATCGGGCCGGTCGCGACCTGCCATCGAATCGCGAAAGTGGGCCGTGAATGCATCCCGCTCGACGGCGGCGACGGCCAATCCCGGGATGGCAATCTTCTTGCCCCATCGGGAAAGTGCGCGGCTCTGGTCGAGATCGAGCACGTGGACGGTGTCGCCGGACAGCGCGAGCTTGGCGGCAACGGCGGCGCAGGTGGTGGATTTACCGACCCCGCCTTTGGAGGATGCGAAGGAAATGATCATGACGCGGTACCTTGAGAAAAGAGATTGAACGAATCGCCTATTGCTCAGTGTACAACATATTATCCGTGGACTGAATCCCCAATCGCGCAAGGCCATGATTGCCCAACTGAGCAAAGGCTCTACAGCGCGATTGCCCAAGTCCACTGTTGGGCAACGGCTCATTGGCGCAATCGCACATTTCCGCACTGGCGCATTTGGGCATTTGCAGGTTTGCCCAAGGACGCAGACGCGCAAATCCACTTTTGCCCCAAGCGCATTCTCGGCGGTCTTCACCACCGCGCCCCCACCAAACACCTCGACGTTTTGTTTTCCAGAAAAGGCGTCGGCGCATTTGGCTCAGGATGGCTCCTGAGGGGCACGGACAAGAACCGCAATCCGATCGCGCCGCACGGGATTGGTCGCAGTCACGGACGCAGGATCGGGCAGGGCGGAGCGGGTCCGGGCGTTGGCTCAGACCAATTCGACGCGCACCTGCCGGCCAAGGATCGCAGCGGCACGAGAGAGGGTTTCGAGGGTGACATTGCCGTTGTTGGGATCGAGCAGCCGATCGAGCTGGGCGCGGGACGTCTGCATGCGCGTGGCCATGGCGGTCTTGGAGAGGTTTTGGGTCTCCATCTCGCGTGTGATCTGCCATGCGATGACGTTCTTGATGGCGGCGGCCTGGAACTGTTCGAGGACGTCGTCGATCTTCAAGAGGTCATCGAGGCTGGAGCCTCGGTGCAGGTTGGTCTTTTTCTTGGTACTCATGTTTCGTACTCCGTTTTGCGTTTCAGGGCCGTGTCGATGTCCCGTTGCGGCGTCCTCTGGGTTTTCTTGATGAACCCGGTCAGGGCGATCAACTCGCCATCGGCGAAGCAGAAGATCACGCGGGCTATGCGCCCCGATGGCAGCTTGGCAAATTGGACCTGCATCAGATCGAAGCCGACCACCTTGCGGTCATCGGCATCGAGGTCGAGCAACCAGTCGCGCACGGGCTCGGCGCCAGCCGCGGTCTTGAAGAACACGAGCGGGATCTTGCGCGGCCCGGCGGGATCGTTCGACTGCGGCATCTCAAGGATCGTACCATAAATAATACGATTGATTCAACTGGAATTCGGGGCAGGGGGTCGCCAGAGTCACGGCCTGGTCTTCGGAGCCGTCCGTCGCGGGACGTTTTGGGCCGATGGCGCGACAGCGGCGCAGGGCCGTGCCGCTGATCCTGAATTCCAACCTATCAGCCCAACCGCGGCGCGCTCGCCTTGGCCTTGCGCTGATGGCGTCGCCTCGGCCAGTCCCCGCGGCGATGGAAGGCCCGAAGTCTTCTGCCCTGATCGGCCTGGTCTTTGGTGGGTCTTGAGCACGCTCTGCCATCCAAACGGCACCCACGATGATCAGCCCCGCGCATCCAAACCTGCCCCATCATCACCCACCGACGCAGCAGCGCGTACGGGGATGATGCCGCCACTGTCGCCAGGCTCGCCGCCGATCGCGGCTCGTGCTCGGGCCACCCGCGCCTGCCGTCACAGCGAAACCGTCATCTGCCTGCGCTGATCTCGCCGCACGGACTTGTTTCTGCCGCTCCGAAGGTCGCCGGCACGCTCTGAGAGAACCCGCTTGCTCGTCGCCGAGCAACTTACTGGACAGGCCGTTCCAACCCAGCCGCCAGATCACGCAGTCGCTCACCCTCCCACAGCGGACACTGGGGCTCTGCCCCACTGGACGAATCAGAGGGCAATGTTCCCATCAACCTTCGTGGTGACACGAGGCCGCCCGTCGGGCCCTCAACGTCACGAACCAGGTACTGCAAGAAACGTCATCGATTGATTGAACCGACCGGATGGTTGCAAAGTGCCCTGGCCGCCGGAAGTTGGCTCTGCATCCAATCCGGCCGTATGCGATATCATCGATGTGGACTGAGTAGGTATCGCCGCCGACCAACCGAAACGCCAATTGCGAGACAGTTTGGCCGGGAGCAAAGGGACGGCCAACCCTGTCAAGCGCCGCCGCGAAAGCAGCTGTAACCCCACGGCGTGCACTTGAACGGCAGATGGTAGTGCTGTGCGGGGGCGTCGATGCCGAAGCGATAGGTAACGACGTCGAGAAACGGCACGGCCGGCAAAGCCACGCCCGCAGACCGATAGTAAGCTGCGATGTGGAAGTCGACGTCATAGACGCCGGGCTGAAGGCCCATTGCGAGTGCTGGAGCATCCAGTGTGCCGGTCGGACCGAGTGCGTCATCCGCAAGCGGAGCAGCGTCTCCGGCGGCGAGCGATCGAACGACGACGCGCATGCCAGACGCGACCACGCCGCGCGACACATCCACCACATGAATCGAGAGGCCCGGCATTGCGCTATCCTTTATGAAGGCCGGGCCAGCGAATGGACGCGCTCGGCCGTCGGCGGCAGAAAGTCTCTGGTGAACACCCGCTGCGGTGCCGGTACCTGCGGCAGGCCTTTGACGTCTGCGATCAATTTGATGGCTGCACGCAATCGTGCGTCGTCAACGTCACCGATGCCGAAGCGGCCGCCATCTGCGTGCGCCATTTCTAGCGCCAGCGTGCCGAGCAATCGGGCGCGGTTGGCAGCACGATCAATGGCGGGGTTGCGCCGGGCGACGGCATCAATGGCGGCGTCCGGATCGGCAATCGTGTCAACGAGACCGCGGTTCGCTGCTGCGACGAAGCCGGTGATAGCCGCAGGACGATCATGGACCAGAGGCTGGCTCGCGATGATGGCCGCACCACACAGTTCCGGCACGTACTGCCGCCATTCGAAGTGCCGCAACGCCGCGGGGTCTATGCCGGCCTCCAATGCTGCGGAGGCCAATGTGTTGACGAAGCCGAACAGGCCGACCGCGCCATCGCCGCTCAGGATGCGGGGCAGCAGCAGCTTGTGATGCGCCGTATCGATCTCGATCGCGACGCGATCAGCTTCAAGTCCTGTGCGTCGCGCGAACTCAGGAAACATGCGCAATGCCGCATCGTTGGGATGCGACAGGACCGTACGTCCGTTCAGATCGAGCGGCGCGCGGATCGGCCCGTTTGCTGCAACCGCAATCGTGTACGGCGAGGCGTTATGATAAATCGCGACGGCGACAGGCGCAATGTCTGGCTCACGTCCCGCCTGCTCAATCAGCGCATTGAGATCGCCATAGCCGATATCGAACGCGCCGGACGCGACGCGCGGTACGGCATTCGCCAACGTGTCGCCTTCCGTGAAGGTGACTTCGAGACCCGCCTCGGCGAAGTAGCCCCGGTCAGCTGCGAGAAAGAACCACGCCTGCGGACCCGAGTAGAACGTGTTCAGGATCATGCGGATGTGCGTCATGATCAGTCGCCCTTCAACGCGATATCGCGGGTTTTGCGCACATTCGGCAGCGCGAGCATCGCCAGCAGTCCCGCCGTCATCAGCAGCAGGACGACGCTGATCTTGCTGTGCAGGAACGTGGTGGGATCACCGCCGGAGAAGATCATCGCACGCTTCAGGTTTTCTTCCATCATTGGCCCGAGAATAAAGCCGAGCAGCAACGGCGTCGGCTCGAAGTCGAGCTTGATCATGATGTAGCCTAGGATGCCGAAGCCGACGGCGACGTAGACGTCGAAGGCGGAATTGTTGATCGAATAGACGCCGATGCAGCAGAAGAACACGATCAGCGGATAGAGTAGCCGATACGGCACCTGCAGCAGCTTCACCCACAGCCCGACGAGCGGCAGGTTCAGGATCACCAGCATCAAATTGCCGATCCACATGCTGGCGATCATGCCCCAGAAGAGGGGCGCATGTTCTGTCATCACTTTCGGGCTGGGCGCTATGCCCTGGATGGTCATGGCGCCGGCCATCACAGCCATGATGGCATTCGAGGGCACGCCGAGCGTCAGTAGTGGAATGAAAGAGGTCTGCGCGCCGGCATTGTTGGCCGCCTCAGGTGCCGCGACGCCTTCGATGGCACCGTGTCCAAAGCGTTCGGGGGTGGCGGAGATCTTTTTCTCGATCGAGTAGGCGCCAAACGACGCCAGCAACGCGCCGCCACCGGGGAGGACGCCGAGCACCGAGCCGATGGCTGTGCCGCGCCAGATCGGCCCCCACGAGCGGCGCATCTCATCGCGCGTCGGAAATAGATCGCGCAGGGCGACCGGCATCACGCGGGCAAGGTCTTTCTCAAGGTTGATCATGATCTCGGAGAGGCCGAACAACCCGACGGCAAGTGCTACAAAACTGTAGCCCTCGGCCAATTGCGGCCAACCGAACGTGAGCCGCGGCGTCGGCGAATTCGCGTCAGGTCCGGCAAGGCCGAGAAACATGCCGACGAAGATCATGATCACGGCTTTGAACACGGAGCCGCTGGCCAGCGTGATCGAGGCGACAAGGCCGAGCACCATCAGCGAGAAGTATTCGACCGGACCAAACTGCAGGGCCAGCTTGGCAAGCCACGGGCCGAAAGCCGCGATGAGCAGGGTCGCAACGGTACCGGCAACGAACGAGCCGATGGCCGCAATCGACAGCGCCGCACCGGCGCGGCCGTTCTGCGCCATGGCATAGCCATCCAGCACCGTTGCGACGGAGGAGGCTTCGCCCGGCAGCTTGACCAGGATTGCCGTTGTCGAGCCGCCGTACTGCGCGCCGTAGTAGATGCCGGCGAGCATGATCAGCGACGTCGCTGGCGCGAGATGGAACGTTGCTGGCAACAGCATCGCCATGGTCGCCACGGCGCCGATGCCCGGCAAGACGCCGATCAAGGTACCGACCAGCACGCCAACGAAGCAGAAGAACAGATTGACGGGCGTGACGGCCACAGAGAGGCCGAGCGCAATGTTCGAGATCAGATCCACTCAATCACGTCCTTGTTGTCCCCGGACTCGCCGTCATCGGGGCCAGATTGGAATTGTGAGCCCGAGGCCTTTGATGAAGACCAGCACAGCACCAAGCGCAAGCAGTACACACAGGATCGGCGTCTCCCGATGCCGCGTGATCGAACTGGCCAGCGTCGCGACGCCGGTCGAGGCGACTACGGCAACCACCATGCCGAGCTGGTCGATGGTCGCCCCAAACACAACTGTCGCGAGACTAATGAGCAGCAGCGGTCGCGCCTGGAACTCTGGCAGCGCCGCGCCGCCGCGCACCACGCCACGCACGGTCAGCACACCGCCGGTCGCCAGGATCATCCAGACGAGAGCGCGCGGCAGATACCCTGGCCCCATATCGCGGATCACGCCTATCTCGACGCTGCCAAGCGACGCGTAAGCGAACGCGCCGATGAGCACCACAAACAGCCCCGACAGAACGTCACCGTTCAAGACGCGCGACATGGTGATCCCCCAATCGACCTGACGTTATTTTTCTTGCGCGCCGGCCTCGATAATCAGCGGCCGCCAGACGTCGATCTGATCAGCGACGAACTTGCTATACTCGGCCGACGACATGGAGATGCGCTCGACGCCCCAGCCGTTCAACCGCTCCTGCACCGGTGCGAGTGCAAGCGCATCTTTCACGGCGGCATGGATTGCCGTCACAACAGGCGCCGGGATGTTGGCCGGACCGGACACGCCCAGCCAGTTCTCCAGCACCAGATCTATGCCCTGCTCCTTGAACGTGGGCACATCCTGCGCCTGCGAGATGCGGGCCGGTGCGGCGACGCCGATGCAGATGGCTTCCCCGCCCTTCAACATCGGCACGTTCTGCGCGACCAGGTCGAAGAACGTCTGCAGCACGCCGGCCTTGAAGTCCTGAATGGCCGGCGCTGTGCCTTTGTACGGCACGTGCGTGACACTGATGCCGGCGCGCTTCTTCAGGGCCTCGCCGAGAACGTGGTGGATTGAGCCGACGCCGCTCGAGCCGTAACTGATCTTGCCCGGCTCCGCCTTCGCTTTGTCGATGAACTCTTTCAGCGTTTTGACGCCAAGACCGGGCTGCACGAACAGGCCCGGCGCAGAAGCACCGATGTAGGCGATGTGGGTAAAATCCTTCACCGTGTCGTACGGGACGGTTTTAAATTGCGTCGGCGAGATCGTGAACGGCGCATTGTTGGCGAGCAGCAACGTGTGCCCGTCGGCCATCTCCTTCTTGACGAGGTCGGCCGCGAGCGTGCCGCCGGCACCTGGGCGATTGTCGACCAGAACTTGTTGGCCGATCTTTTCGCTCATGTATTGACCGAGCAATCGCGCGACGATGTCGCTGGTGCCGCCCGGCGGAAACGTCACCAGAATGCGGACGGGCTTGCTCGGCCATGCGCCCTGGGCCCATGCGCCGTTTGACATCATCGCTGGCGCCGCTAGTGCACCAAGGCCAATCTTCGCAACCGTTCTGCGCGACACGTGCTTCGTCATGGTGATCCCCGGGATGATACCTGTGCTGTTGGCAGTCCGCCGCCACGGCGGCACTGTTTTGCTGGCGGAAGGCCCGCCGCACAAGGGAGTCAAACCCGAATTTGACCTTGCGATGCCTAAAAAACAGGCAAAGTTCATCGCTGACTACGGAATGGCGACCGCGTCCGGGGCCACGGGCTTGCCGACTTTGATCGTTCCCTTTGTCACGACCCATTGCGCTTGCTGAAGAAGCAGCGCCGCCAGATCAGAGCCGAGCCGCACCGCCACCTCGGTATCGCCCCAAAGCTCTTTGACGGCAGCAGCATCGACGTTGCCTTTGAGGGGTGCGACCACGACGGCTGCGGCTTTGTCGGGCTCGTTCACGACGATCTTGTCGGCGTCCTTGAGCGCACCGAGAAAACGAGACACGGCAGCTGCCTTCATATTCAGCGCGGAACGACTGGCCGCGATGACGTAGTGCGGTTGATAGATCTCGGAGCGGATCTCGCGGTACGTGTCACCAAGCGCTTTCTTCGCCGCGGGGTACACGTTCGGGAACGGTACGATGGCGTCGACATCACCCCGAACGAGAGCGGGCAGGAGATCTGGTGGCGCGACATTGGTCACAATAGCGGTGACAGCGCTGCTTTCCGCAGCCGGTAGCTGATCCCGGACGAGGCACCCGTCAATTCGGCCGCCACGAGACTAAGAAACACCAATGCGACGCCAAGACGAAGGCCTGACTGAATATGGGGTGCGGTAGCGGGTATCACGACCAGGAGGAACTCGCGCCGTCCTGGCGCCCCGAGCGAACGCGACGCGCGGATGTAGAGGTCCGGCACATAGTCCATGCCTTGGTGCGTGTTGAACCACACCACCAGAAACACGGTGTAGGAAATCACGAAACACTTCGATCCCTCTGCGATGCCGAACCAAACGATGGCAACCGGCACCAGGGCGATCGCGGGGATTGGGCGCATGAGGTTGAGGAACGGATTGATGAGCAGGCGAAACAGGCGTGAGCGCCCCGTCAAGAGACCAACAGCAATGCCGAGCGACGCACCGATCGCAAATCCGATCGCAGCCCGCTCATAGCCACGCATGGAGTCTGACTCGCATGTTATAGGCAACGGACTATCCGGACAGGCTCCTCGGCCCGGGATCGTCGAAGTGGAGATCTGCAATGCCCCGATTCGCGGCCAATCTATCGTTCTTGTTTCAGGATCTGCCGATGCTGGAGCGCTTCGGCGCCTCGGCGAAGGCTGGCTTCAAGGCCGTCGAGTATCTGTTTCCCTATGAGTGGAAGAAACAAGATCTGGCTGCCCAGTTGAAGGCCCATGGCTTGACGCAGGTGCTGTTCAATCTGCCTCCAGGCGACTGGGCGAAGGGCGAGCGCGGTCTGGCCGCCATCCCAGGCCGCGAAGCCGAGTTCGAAGCGGCCGTTACAACGGCGCTCGACTATGCCCAGGCGCTCGGCTGCAAGACCGTGCACGCCATGCCGGGCCTGCGCCACCATGGCGCCGAGCGCAAAACCTATGTCGCAAATCTGCGCAAGGCCGCGCGCATGGCGGCGTCTTCGGGCATCACGGTCATCATCGAGCCCATCAACACGCGCGACATTCCGGGCTTCTTCCTCAACACGACCGCGGAAGCGCGCGCCGTAATTTACGAGGTCGGCGAGCCAAACCTTGGCCTGCAATTCGACCTCTATCATCGCGCCATCCAGGAGGGCGACGTGGCCATGGCCATCCGCGAGTTCGGCCATCTGGCGCGCCACTACCAGATCGCCAACCCGCCTGACCGGGGCGAGCCCGACATGGGCGAGATGAACTATCGCTATCTGTTCCAGGAGATCGACCGCAGCGGCTACACCGGCTGGGTCGGTTGCGAATACAAACCGCGCGGCGACACGGTCGCCGGGCTGACGTGGGCCGAGGCCTGCGGAGTCAAACTGGGGTGAATGGCGTAGTTGGCCGACCATGCGGCCCCCTAACAGGTCGGTGTAGCTGAGCGGGTTGTTCAGCACCCCGGCCTACGCGCTGCCGCGCTCGCCGGGGCAGGCTACGCTGTAGCGGTTCCAGTTCTGGAAATTGTCCGCCGCCTGAACATGTGGATCGG
The DNA here is from genome assembly GCA_031374735.1 of Hyphomicrobiaceae bacterium. Classification (GTDB taxonomy): domain Bacteria; phylum Pseudomonadota; class Alphaproteobacteria; order Rhizobiales; family Hyphomicrobiaceae; genus JABFRJ01. The sequence goes on from JANMGQ010000221.1 coordinate 12,489, forward strand.
CGGACAGGAAGCGGCTGATTTCGGGATCCCCGGATCGCGCGCCGGCTGTGCCGTCTCTTGTCCGGGGCAGGCTCCGACGCGGCCGTTCATGTGGATCAGGCCGACGGGATCGATCATCTCGTGGCCGGTGAAACCGCGCGTGGTCGACATCGCCGTGTTGAACAGAGCGATGTTGGCGTCGCTCATCGCGGTCCACGCGATGTCGCGGCGTTTGCCCCAGGCATCGAAGCTCATGCGCTGCACGACCGCGCCCGCCGCGTCGGTGATGGTGTCGACCGAGCCCAGATGATCCCGATGCATGTATTGCGTCGTGCCGGTCGCCGCGTTCGACGGCGTCGTGACCACGGCGGGGCCTGCCCCGGACAAGCTGCGTCAGCAGCGCGATCCGGGGTCGCCGATGTAGTGCTTGCGCACCGTGCCGCTCGCTCGCCAGATCACCTCCATCGCGCCGCTGGAATAGTACGGCCGCGACTGCAACTCACGCGCGCAGTGCAGACACTTCTACTTTAGCTCAAAGGGGACATCTGAACTTTGCTCTTACCGAGGGTTACAGAGGGTTCCAACAAGGTTGACACCCGCCGCCGCCGCCGCTAAGGGCGCGATCTTTCCGGATATCGAGGACGACCATGTCGACCAAAGCGGCGCGCGGCACCAAGCGCACGTGTCAAAACTCCAGTTGCGGCTCGCGGTTCTATGATCTGATGCGCGACCCGATCGCGTGCCCGATGTGCGGCACGGCGTATGTCATTGCCGTCGCGCCTGTCGGCAGCGCCGCCTTGGCTAACCAGCGCAAGGCCCCCGTTGCCCCGCCGCCGGACTTCGAAATGGCTGATGGTCCGAAGGCCGAGGATGGTGCCGAGGCGGTGCCGGAAGAAGCGCTCGCCGATATCGAGGGCGGTGACGAGCCGGTTGTGGTTGCCGATGATGAGACCTTCCTCGAGGAAGAGGAAGACGGCGGCAGCGATGTCTCAGGCATCGTTGGCGGTGGAGAAGAGCCCGAAGAGGGTTGAGCCACAGTTGCTGGCAGGCTTGCTGGCCGAGGTTTTGTTGAACACACTGGTGCCGAACTGGCACTGGTGTTTTTTTTTGTCTGGGCGGCGCTGTATGGCGACCGCAGCTGCCTCATTGTCAGCACAAGTCGATGTATCGCTCCGCCCCATGAAACATCGATCACCCTTGTTCGCGTTGGCCGCTGTCGTGAGCTTGCCTTCCATCGGGTGGGCACAGGAATATTGCGTCACGTGTGCCGAACCGAACGCGACCTATCGTTGTGTGCTGTCAGGTGCGCGGCCAGGCCTGAGCCAATCACTGCAGGTGGCCTGCTTGACGGCGCTGGCCAAAGACGGTGGCCACGCGACATGTGCCGTCAAACGCGGTGCCACCGTGTTTGAATGTGATGGCCCGGTAAAGTCGGTCGCGATCGGCGCGGATGCGGCACCAGGAGACGCGGCCCCTGTTGCCGTGGTCCCGCCGCCTGCGCCACCACCGCCTGATCCGAAAGCGCCACCGAAGACCGTGCTGGAGGCGGCGCAGCGCGCTCAAAAGGCAACGGATGCCGAGATGCGCAAAGCCGGCGATTCCACCGCCTCATTCTTCAAGCAGACCCTCACCTGCCTCGGCTCGTTGTTCACCAGCTGTGGCGAGAAGTGAGCAGGTGGACCGGCCTGACCACGGTCATGTCGAACTCGTTCGGCTTCGGCGGCACCAATGCGACTCTGACTATGGGGCGCGTTTGATCGCCACTGCATCGTGGTGTCCATACAAGCCAAAAGTCGTGCGTGAAAACGGCCGGGACAGCTGATCGGCGAGAACCGGCAAAGGGTTCGCGCTGCGTTTTCCGTGATATCCCTCACGGCCGGTCGTGTCCGGCCCTTACCAGAGGCTACTGAAAGCCTGGGCTTTGGCGCCGATCCGCTGTGCTGCGTTCGTCACGGCGCGGGCATGGTCCCAGGCTTTGATCCCTGAGGACAGCACGGTTCGAATCCGACCGTGCGAGCCGAGGCGTCAGACCCGGCACACCCCGCCACCAAGGTGGTACGTCCAGCGCTTGGCTTGAACCTTAACCCACCGGGCCGCAGCATCCCCGACCCCGCTGCGGACGATGCGCATCATCCCGGCCCGGTCAAGGACGCGGCAGATATACACGCGGAGAGGGAATCGCACCAACGCAGCCTTAAGTTGCGGTTAACGTCAAAGAATCTGCCTGATACCTGCGGCCAAAATTAGTGACGGATGCGCTTCCCCCAACTGTCATGGCCGGCCTTGTGCCGGCCACCCATTCTGCAACGCACGGAGCTGGTTGCCATTACGTTGAGACGGCTCAACACTCCGGATACCGCCGTGCTCT
>JANMGQ010000241.1:0-2265 GCA_031374735.1 Hyphomicrobiaceae bacterium
CCCCGCTCAGTTATGCCCGTGCCAGTAGCGCCGCGTGTCGTTGCGAAAGAGGTGTTCGAACATCTTGCCAGCGGCGGGATCGAGGTGATCGACAAGCACGATGGTCTTCACCCCGACTTGCAGCTTGATCAAAGGCTCGAACGATTCATCTGGTTTGCCCGCGCTGATGGTCGTGCCGTAGCCGACCGACCAGATGTGCGACGCAGGGAAGAAGTGCTCGTCGTTCCAAACGAGACCGTCGGCGCGGATGGTAATGAACGACGGGCGGCGGTATCCGGTGATCGCAGCCCAGAGCGTAACCGCAATCGCCGGCGTCGCGTGCAGGCCAAGAAACGTCAGACAGGCTCCGAACCAGATCGGCTCGGCCGGAACCCCCAGAACGATTGTTGCGACGCCCGTTGCGACCAGAACCATGCCGAGCCGACTGGCGTCCATGATCAACGGCATCACGGTCCCAAACAGGGTATGCGGCAGTCGGTAGCGCTTGCCGCCGTCGGCCAACTGCTTGACGTCGAAACCACCATAATAATCTTCCGGTAGGGCCCTGGCTTCCGGTGTCGAGGTCTGGGACATGCGTTGCTTCCCGAGCAGCTGCGCCAGTCCCACTGAGCACCAGGCCAACGACAATCAACAAGCTATCGGCAGCGCGCCGACCACCAACCCGCAAGCTATGAGTTAGCGCCGCCCCCGCACTACGCTTTACCTCTCCGTCCTGAGAGAAAGGCGCCCAACCATGTTTGCTCGCATCCTCGCCGCCATGCGCGAACACTACATCGGCTTCCAGTTGTTGGTCTTCGTCGCCTATCTCGTGCTCGATGCTTGCGGGCTTGGCCTCGGCATCTTCGAACACATCGCCAACCGTCCGTTCACGAACACCGGCAAGTTTCACATTGGCAATTTGTTCGTCGGCGCGCCGCCGCCCGGTCCGAACCGCCTGACGTTTTCGGAGCGCACGGCCGTCAAGGCGCGCATCACGACCGCCTTCGGCAATGCGCCGCCGAAAACCACGCATCTCGCCGAAATGCTCTGGCTGTGCCGACCCAAGAACGTACTCTGCGTTTGGAAGCCCGACAACATCGCAATGGACGCCAAGGACTGCAATCAACTTTCAAACGCGCACCCCTATTATCTCGCCCTGCTCGGCGCGATGCACCCGAAAACAGAATTGCTCCTGTATTACGCGACGACCGGCTACAAAGGCGACAACATCGCCGCTACCTTTTTCCTCGGCAAAAACGGCAAGCCTAAAATCCTGATCGATCTCACCGGCGTTCGGGGCGCGATCTGGAACACCAAGCTCGGTTACAAAATGAAGGCCTGGAACGGCCAGGGTGTGGCCGAGGTTTCTTTGAAGGGCACCGAGGTCGGGTCAGGCATATTTCTGATTGATGATCCAGGCGTTCTCACGCGTCGCGATGCAACGTGCGATCAGAAGAACTGCTTCGCGCGCCTACTGATCTCCGGGTACAATTTTGAGGGGTTCCGCGATGCAGCGACTCGCGTGCTCAGCACCGATAATATCGGCGACATCATTATCGACACAGATCTGGAGAAGCGCTTCGCACTCTATGCAGCGCTCATCGGCAAGCCGACGCCTGCGCCGAAGATGAAGCTCGACATGTCCTACAAGCCTGAAAAGACAGCGCTCACGGAATATCACACCGTCCATCTCAAGCGTAATCTTGATGCGGCCCTGGGGGCCGGCACAACCGCCCGCGCGCTCTTCTCTCCGATGGGCTATCTGGTCCCGTTCGCCCGGATCAGTGCATTCACGCTCGACGGCAAGCCACATCTCATCTGGGACACAGGCACGCCGTACAAATCGCTCGGCACCGACGATTTCGTCTTCCACTGGAAGCGCGGAACGGCCCTTGAGCCGGTCACGCCGATCGGGCATTCGGGTGGCGTCTGGGTGCTGCCAGTGCCGCCAGACAAGTCCAAGATGCCGATGCTGGTCGTGCACAAATCCATTGAGCCGACCGGCAAACCCTGGTCGTGGTTCTCGGATTACAAAGCGGTACTCGCGCCATTGTCGAAGCAATAATCGCGAGGCTTCTGCGGGGAACTACGGTGCCGCCTTCCCCTTCGTGTAGTTTTTCGCCCAGCCGATGAAGCGCGCGTCTCCGTTGCGGGCGGAATCCTTGTCCTTGGCCCATTCGACGTAGGCCGCCACCAGCATGTATTTGTCCCAGCCCGGTGCAAAATCGTAGAGCTGATCGATCGCATCCTGTGAAACATTTATGCGACGCGGCACGCTGGCGTCGG
>JANMGQ010000256.1:0-21009 GCA_031374735.1 Hyphomicrobiaceae bacterium
GTTTGAACTCGGGTAACACACCTGTTTTTTATCCGTGCAGTACGCTTTTTGGGCGAAAATGGGGGTGATTGTCTTTGGTTGTCTCACCGAGGTCAGACACCACGTTGACGCGCATTCGGCCACATTGAGAACCTATGGAGAGGGACTTGACCGCGTCGTCACGAAGGCTTCAGCGCGCTACGCAACCATAAGGCCGTGTCTGCGCAGGCTTCACCGGCTGTCCCGCGGCCAGGGCCGTCAGCGCGTCTCGCACGTAGTTGCGTGCGCCGGGGATATCGCTCGGCTTTGCCGTCGGTTTGTCGTCGATGGCGCCAGCGTAGGCCAAGGTGCCCTTGGCGTCGATGACGGCCATCGTCAGGGCAACGGTCACGCCATAGGCCTTCAGCATCTGCCCGTCATGATCGAGCAGAAAATGCGTCGGCGACGCGTTGCGGGTCGCCGTCAGTTCCGCGCCTTCCAGGGCATCGAGATAGCCCATGTTGCCGGCCGCTGCGGATGAGATCGTCAACCAGACGACGCCATTCGCGGTTGCCTCCTTTTGCAAGGCCTGCATGCTGCCCGAGACATAATGTTTGTGCACGTAGGGACATTCGGGGTTGGTCCATTCGAGCACGATGGTTTTTCCGAGCAGGCTCTGCAATGACACCGAACGGTCCTCGGTATTGCGTGCCGTAAAGGCCGGTGCAGGCGCGCCCACCTGCGCGGTCGGCGTGTCGGCTGACGCGACCGACGACGCGAAATGGACGGTGGCTGCCAGCGCGAGGGCTGCCCGTGCGAGACTGGTGCGACGGCGCATCAGCTGCCCTGATATTTGACGGAGCAGCCATAAGAGCGCGTCTGGGCGGGCGCCATCGGTTTGCCCGCGGCGACAGCCGCAATGGCATCTTTCACGTAGTTGCGGGCTTTTGGAATATCGGCCGGGTTGGACGACGGTTTGTCGTCGATGGCGCCCGCGTAGGCGACGGTCCCATCAGGCGCGATGACAAACATGTGCGGCGTCGCCGTCGCACCATAGGCTCGGCCAACGGCGCCCTTGGGATCAAGCACGACAGCTGACGGCTTGGCCTTGCGGTCGTCTGAGAGCTTGTTGGCTTCAAGGCCGCCGACGAAACCCTGCATGCCCGGCGCGGATGAGACGATGCTCAACCAAACCACGCCTTTGCCGGTCGCATCGGTTTGCAGGGCCTGCATGCTGCCGGCACCATAGTGTTTGCGCACGTAGGGGCAATCGTGGTTCGTCCACTCCAGCACGACCGTCTTGCCTTTGAAGTCAGCGAGCGAAACCGGTTTGCCGTTGCTGTCGGTGGCGGTGAAGGCGGGTGCTGGCTGTCCCGGTTTGGCCGGCCCTGCTTTGTCCTGGGCGGTGGCGGCCACAGCAAGTGCAGCCGTGGCGGCGAGGATAGCAAGTCCATAACGAAGCATGGTCGGCTCCTGTATTGGGTGCTCTACGGCAAGACGCATGGTTATCGGGAGTCTGCGGTCCTGCTCCCTCTCCCCGTTGAAGTACGGGGAGAGGGAACCTCACCTGACTGACCTGAGACATCGCGAGATCAAACTCCCGCGATCAGATATTGATGTCATGCCGAGCTGGCTGATGCGCCGCGACCGCACCGAGGCCGGCTCAGGTTTTCCCGGTCGCCTCGACTTCGGCTACGGCCTTGGCCAGGAGTTCGTCCATGGTCTTGCGGATTTCGGCGTCGGCGATCTTTACGCCCTTTTCGGCAAAGTCGGCTTTCAATTTCTGCAGCACGTCGTCGTCGCCCTTCGAGGCGAGATCGGCTTTGCGGACGGCCTTGACGTAGTCATCGACCGCGGCGCCCGTGATGCCAAGCTTTGGCGCAGCCCACTCCGCGAGGTACTTGTTGCGTCGGCTTTCAGACTTGAACTTCAGGTCGGCATCGTGCGCGAACTTGTTTTCGAAGCCTTTTTTGCGATCATCAAAGGTTGTCATGGGTGTCCTCTAGCGCTTTCCGATGGAGTGGCAGCGTGACTGTGTTGGTGCAGCATATAGGCAATCGAAGCCGCGGTTCCAGTGTGTCTATGCCAGCGGCGCCGTGGTTGCCAGTGGCTGCAGCCAATTTCGGTCGGCGGACGGCACGGTGGGGCCACAAAGGGATGTTTTTCTGCTATAAGCGCGGTAAGAAAGCCCGATGACGAACCGAGTGGTCCTGGCATCTGTCTGGATGGGGCTCACCGCCTGCATGGCGGTGGCGGCCACCTATTGGCAGTGGTCTCGTGCGGTGGCCCTTCATGAGCGCGAGGCGACGGTTCTGCACCGCATCGTGTCGCAGCGGGTTGATCAGCACGATGCGCATCTGACGGGGGTATCGGCGCTGGTCACCTCATCCGACGCGCCGCCGCTCGACGCGCTGAAGGCGGTCGCGGCGACCATCATCCAGTTTTATCCACGTATCCTCGCCGTTGATATCATTGCCCTCGATCATGGCGCGGAACTGCCGCCAGTCTTCACCAGCCGCAGCATACCGCAAAGCGTGCCAATGGACTTGATCGCGACGGCGGCACAGCGCGGCAGCCGGCGGGCCGAGACGATCTCGGCGACACATTCGGGCACAGGTTCGGGCACAGAGGCGACAGGGCGTTATCTGCTGGTCAAGCGCGCCCCGAATTCCGATGCGGCGCGCTATGCCCTGTCGCTTGAGATCGACAGTGCGCGGCTGGTTGCGACCGAAGGTACCGTTTCATCCAACACGGACATTTCGCTCGCGTTGCCGGATGGGCGGTCGATCTACAGTCGGTCTAGCTACAACTCGGACGCGCGGCCGATAGCGCCCGTCAGCTTCGGTCTTCAGGTGCGTGCGGAGAGAACGCTTGCGAGCCCGAGCCAATCGATGGGGCTGGCCTTGCAGCGTGAGACACCTCTTGTGTCTCTCGTTCCCTGGAGCGCCATAGCGGCGTTTGCGACCGTGTCGGGCCTGCTGTTGGTGTTGTTTCGCAGTGTCGCGGTGGCGCGCCGGGCCGAGAAGGATGCGGTTGTGCGCGCAGGCGCCAGCGCACAGGAAGCGCGCATTGCGCACGCGACGCGCATCAACGCCATGGGTGAGCTGTCGCTTGGCATCGCGCACGAACTCACGCAGCCCTTGGCGGCGCTGCTGAGCCAAAGCCAGGCTGGACTGCGGCTGTTGAAATCGGACGCGCACGATCGCACGGCCATCGCCGGCGTGCTGGAGGCCAACGCACGCCACGCCAAGCGCGCGGGGGCGCTGCTGCAAAAGCTGCGCGATTGGAACTCCAGCGATCCGCCATCAAACCAGACCGTTGATCTCAATCAGGTCGTGACCGAGATCGCGTCTCTCAATCGCGCCGACCTCGAGCGCCGCGGCATCTCCCTGCAGCTGAACCTTCCGGCTGCAGCGCCGCTCGCAAAAGCCGATCAGGTTGGCGTCGAACAGATCGTCCAGAACCTGTTTGCCAATGCGCGCGATGCCTGTGCCGCCGCGACGCGATCCGGCTGTCTTATCAGCGTCACCACATTCGCAGACGGTGGGCGCGTTGGCTTCACTGTGGCTGACAATGGTCCCGGCTTCGATCCGGACGCGATCAATCGCCTGTTCGAGCCGTTCTTCACGTCCAAGGCCGATGGCATGGGACTTGGGCTGTCGATCTGCCGGCGGCTTGTTGATGGCTTTGGCGGCGACATTCGTGCGGCCAATCGCACGGACGGAATGGTCGGGGCTGTCATCACGGTTGCGCTGCCGGTGGACCGTCAGGCAGGCGCTCAAGACCCGGCTCGCGCCGTTGCCGTGCGTCCTGGGCGTGCTGCGTGATGGCCCACCGCATCTACCTCATCGACGATGACGTTGACGTGCGCGACGCGCTGGCACTGTTGCTGCGCACATCCGGTATGACGGTGACGGCCTTCGCCGATGCGCCATCCTTTCTGGCCAAGCAAGCGCAGCATCCGCCCGGGTGCATCATCACCGACATCCGCATGCCGGCCGTCAGCGGCTTGCAACTGCAGGAAACGCTGGTCAAACGCGGTTGCGACTGGCCGATCATCGTCATTACAGGCCATGGCGACATCAATGCCTGCCGGCGCGCCTTCAAGGCCGGCGCGGTCGAGTTTCTGACCAAGCCGGTCGACGAACACGATTTGTTGAGCGCCATCGATAAGGCGATCGCCGATCTGGCGCAGCTGTCGCGCAAAGCCGCCGAGATCGAGGAAGCCCGGGCCTTGGTGGCCAAGCTCACGCAACGCGAACGTGAGGTCTTCGACATGGTGGCGCGCGGCCTGCACACCAAGGATATCGCGCTGGCGCTTGAACTTTCGCCCCGCACCATCGATGTGCATCGCGCGCACCTCGCAGCAAAACTCGGCACGACCTCGATTGCCGACATCGCGCGATTGGCACTCATGGCTGGGCCGTAAAGCGCCAGTGACATACGCAGGACTACGTAGCGGCCTATGTGGTCGTTCCGATGCTTCGCCCTGTGCCTTGCCCTAGACACCGCTGCAGAGGCCGAAGTGCCTCACAGCCTCAGATGGGAGTACTTCAGCAAATGGCCAGCAAACTCGGATTGTATGTCTGCGCAGCTGCAGCGACGATGGCTTTGGGCGCCACTGTGCTGCAGGCCCAACAGGCCAACATGTCATTCTTCCTGACCAGCGCGGGCAAGGGCGATGGCGCCAACCTCGGCGGCCTCGACGGCGCCGACGCCCATTGTGCAGCGCTCGCAAAAGCTGCCGGTTCCGCCAAGACGAACTGGCGCGCCTACCTCAGCACGACGGCACCGGGTGGCGAAGCCGGCGTCAATGCACGCGATCGCATCGGCAAAGGCCCGTGGCTGAACGTCAAGGGCGCTGTCGTCGGCAAGAGCGTCGACGATCTGCATTCGGCGGCCGCCGGCATCACCAAGGACACAGCCGTGTCTGAAAAAGGCGATGTCATCAGTGGCCGTGGCGATGCCGTCAACATGCACGACATCCTCACGGGCTCTGACTCGGCTGGCATGTACTCGACGGCCGGCGGCGATACGACGTGTGGCAACTGGACCAAGAACGGCGACGGTTCGGCGATCGTCGGCCACCACGACCGTATGGGTCTCAAAGATACGCGCCACATGAAATCGTGGAATTCGTCGCACGGTTCCGCTGGTTGCAGCCAGGACGCGCTGAAGAAGACGGGCGGCGCCGGTCTGTTCTACTGCTTCGCCGCTGAGTGACCTTTGAACGACGACGCGTGACGCGGGGCAGGGTGCAAACCCTGCCCCGTTTGCATATTGCGCGGCGCCACCGCGACGATCATCTGCGCAATGGCGCCCAAACCCACACACCGAGGCATGCGACACTGAAGTCGCGGGGATACAAGCGGAAGAACGGTTGTGGGAAAAAATTTACAAGCTCGAAGGACCGAGAGAGGAACGCAAACCCGATCGCCTGCTGTGCTTTGACGTGCAACTTGACGTCCGGCCGACAGGTCCTCCAACAGAGGGCGAACCGTAACCAGACGAGCGCGCGCCCGATGTCCCTCTCGCTATTCCGCCCCCTGAAGGTCGGCCCGTGGTCGCTTGCGCATCGCGTGGTCATGGCGCCGCTGACGCGCATGCGCGCGACGGTGCCGGGCAGCATGCCCAACGCGCTCAACGCCGTGTATTACGGCCAGCGCGCGAGCCAAGGTGGGCTGATCATCTGCGAGGCAAGTCCTGTGTCTCAGCAGGCATCCATGGGACCGCGCATCCCGGGTATCCACTCGGCTGAGCAAATCGCGGGTTGGAAGCTCATCACAGACGCCATCCACGCCAAAGGCGGCATCGCCGTGCTGCAGCTCTGGCATATCGGCCGCATCGCGCATTCCTCGAACCGTGCTGGCGCTCTGCCCGTTGCGCCGTCAGCGATCGCGGCCAACGCCAGCACATTGTCCGCAGCCGGCGAAACTGTCCCGTTCGAGACACCGCGTGCCCTTGAGACGGCGGAGGTCGGTGCGGTCGTTGCCGACTTCGGACAAGCGGCGCGCAACGCGATCGCGGCCGGCTTCGATGGCGTCGAAGTGCATGGCGCCAACGGCTATCTTCTGGAGGCGTTCCTGCAGTCGCGCAGCAACACCCGCACCGATCACTCCGGCGGCGGCATCGAAAACCGCGCGCGCTTCATGCTGGATGTGACGCGTGCTGTCGCGGCGGCCATTGGCGCGGAACGCACGGGCATCCGCCTCTCGCCCTACGGCCGCGCCAACGACAGCGGCGAAACCGAGCCGATGCCGCTCTACAGCTACGTCGTCGGCGAGCTGAACACGCTTGGCCTTGCCTATCTGCATCTCATCGAGCCGCGCGCGAGCGGCGCCGGCCAGCGCGAGGTCGACCACCAGGACGTGCCGTCTGCTGCCGTCTTATTCCGCCCGCTCTGGCAAGGCGCGCTCATTGCAGCCGGCAATTTCAAGGCCGACACGGCCGAGGCGATGGTCACTGCAGGTCACGCCGATGCCATCGCCTTCGGGCGCTATTTCATATCGAACCCAGATTTGCCCGCGCGCATTCACGCCAATGCGCCGTTTACGCCCTACAATCGCGCCACCTTCTACAGCAGCGGCCCCAATGGCTATTCGGACTATGCGGCGATGAGCTGATGCCGCAGCAACCTATGTAACGTGGCCACATTGTGCCGGGCCTGAGCAAGGCTGATCGGGAAATGTTGGCTGCACAAACGGAAGTTGATACATTCCATTAATACATTGATTCGGTGCGATGGCGTTTCGTGCGTCCCTGGCGGATTATTCCGCCGCCAATTCACGGCTGGACCACCATTCCATGAAAATCGCAAACCTCGGCAGGCTCACGCCGTTCTTCTTCCTCTTGCTCGCAGGATGCGCGATCAGGCCTATACCTGACGATGTCACGCGCCACTCGACGTACCAGATCGCTCAGCGTATTCGCTGTGAATTCCGCGAGGAACTGTCGACGTTGGTGATCAATGCGCTGCGTAGTCCCGAATACTCGACTCCAAAGAACGGGCTCGTCGCAGACGAGCTTCAGAGCGGGCGCCTGAAATTCAAATCGTTCTTTGACGACGTGCTCTCGAAGGTGGAAGGCCCTATCCGCACGACGATTCAGCGTTACCGCTCGGGTGCCGTCGGCTATGATTTCGATTTCGACATCACCCAGGACGACAATCAGACGGCGTCGCTCGGTCTGACCAATCCACTCACCCGTGGGCCGCTTCTGTTCAACCTGATCGCAAAAGACGATCGCGGCAGACAGAATAAGCGAACGTTCAGGGTGATCGATACCTTTGAGACCCTGCTTGGGTCGACTGTTATGGCGCGCGTCTGTGCAGGGGATAAAATTGAAGTTGGCCACGCGAGCGGTCGTTACCCCATCGACGGTAAGATCAATCTAGGGGAGATGCTCGATTCTTTCATCTCTTTGGTCCAATCGGGCAACTTGGTTGGCACCACAGCCGCTCCCTTGGTGCCGACCTTTGCCGACGTGATCACATATACAACCACGATCTCGGGGACGCTCAATCCAAAGCTCACGCTCGCGGCCGCGGGACAAGCCTTGCAAGTAACCTCAGCCGAGTTAAGCGCATTGCGCCAGCGAAAAGATATTCACAAAGTCACCATAGCGCTAACGCTGCCATCAGAAGCGACACCGCTCACGGTGGCCCAGCGCCGCGGGGCGAATGAAGCGGGCGCGGCGGCTTCGGCCGCAGCCAGCGAGCTCGATCGCCAGCGCGTGATTGCCATTGACGCAGACACGATTGCCATTCGGCGTTCCCTGTTGCAGCGTTGATGGCTTTGGGCTTTGATCACATGAATTGGATCCAGGAGATAGAGTATGGCCAAACCCTCACCCGCAGATAAGAAAGCTCCGTCGAAGTCAGGGGCCACCAAGTCAAAGGCAGCCGGTGTCGCCAAGCCAAAGAAGCAGAAGTCAGCTCATTCGGCTGCGAGTACGTACCAGGTGCCTGTCGCTGGCATTGTATCTGCGGTCCTCACCTTGCGAGAATTGGGCGACGTGAACAGCTTCGTTGAGGCCTGCCGAGAAAAGGATCTCGTTGTTGAGGTTTCAGGCGGACTGCTTGATTTGTTCGTCGAACATACAAATGCCCGGCGGGCTGGTGCCTCGTCCACGCTGAAGATTTCCGCGGCTGCTAGCGAGGAGAACCGCGGGAAAGCCGAAGCTTTTGCGGAGCATGTGGCCTTGACGGTGAGCCGGAACGAGCCGGATGACACAGAGAGTTGCCGCAGGAAGCCTTGAGGGTGATGCTGAGCGGCGTGACCTCCCAGCTCACCCCACATGTCGCCCGAGCATCATCGCCAGCCGCATCCGTGGCTCCGGCATCGCAATCGTGCGTGGTTGGAGCACGCGGGCCTCGATGAAATGCGCGGTGAGGGCGAAACCGGCGGCGAGATCTGCGGGTGTCACATCGCCCTTGGCGCCTGGACGCAGGAACGATGGCAGCGCCAAAAGCCGGTCCTTGTAGGGCTCACCGGCCGCCCGCGAGACGGCACGGCCAGATTTCGGTGAGACATAGATCAGGTCCTCGTGCACGCCGGTCGACGCGCACTGGGAGAGGTCCATGCCGAACCCGAGGTGATCAAGCAGCGCGATTTCCCAGCGCACCATCAGGGCGGGCCAGACGCTGGCGTCATCAAGAAAGCCGAGCACGAACACCGTTATCTCGAATAGGCTTGGATGCGGGTCCCGCTCGGGCAATAAGCGCGCGAGCGCGGCTAGCGATAGCAGTCCGGTCAGGGCTGCTGCGTCTTCCATGGCCTCGACGCCGAAGGCGCGCCGCGGCTCGAGCGTCACGGCGCCCAGGTGCTCCTCGAGGCGCGCAACCCAGGTCACGTCGACATGGTTCCCGGTCTGTAAAATGGGCCGCGTCTTGCGTGAGCGCCCGCCATGCACGAGCCCAAGGTGGCGTCCATGCTCACGCGTCAGCAGTTCGACGACCGCAGCCGTCTCGCCGTGCGTGCGCACGCCGATCACGATTGCCTCGTCCTGCCACTGCATGAAGTCCTCACAAAGGAGCCGTCAGAACAACGTCGCGCGCACGGCGTTGATGGCCAAGGCCAACAGGCACACCGTCGAGGCGATGAACAGCGCAAAGCGCACTGGCACGGCATTGACAGTGATCTGCCACAGGCTGTGCGCAATGCGGAGTCCCGTGTAGCCCCACGCGAGCATCGCATTGGTGCCAGTGCCCTGGCCGATCAGGGCGAGGATCATTACGGTGGCATAGAAGATGGTCGGCTGCTCCATCAGGTGCGCGTAGTTGTGCGACGGCCACGCGGCGCCTGATGGCAGCACGGGATCCAGATCCTGCCCACGCCCGCCTGTGCGCGGCAGCTGCTTGAGCTTTTCCTTGGGAACCTTGCTCACGCCCGAGAAACGCGCATAGGCCATGTACATCAACACAATCAGTGACCACAGGACCAGCACGGCGGCTGGTGCGAGAATGTCTTTCGCCATAGTTTTTCCCCCTTGATGTCGCGACTCGTGTGCGCTGTAAGTCATTTCACATTCGTGTGCGCGAGGGTAGGCCAACAGCGTGCGCAAGCCGATGACCAGCGAGCAAATGAACCGAGGTGGCCCACGTCAGAAGCGTGAGCCGCGCCCGGTCACTGCGTCGTATCTGCGCAATGCCGCGTTGCACTATCTGAAGCAGCGCTCCGCCTCGCGCGCGATGGTGCGCCAGACGCTGACGCGGCGCGCAAAAGCGCGGCTGCAGGTGCGGGTGCTTGAAGCCGAGACAGTGGATCACATCGAGCGCGCGCTCGATGCGTTGGTGGCCGACAAGCTGATCGATGACGCCACCTTCGCACGCGGGCGCAAGGCGACGCTTGAGCACAAGGGCTTGCCGGCACGGCGCATCGCGCAGGGTCTCAAACTCAAGGGTGTCGATGCCGAGACGATCGAGGCGACGCTGGCCGACGGCGTCGACGATCTCGCCCAGGCACGCCGTTATGCCGAGCGTCGTCGCCTTGGTTCCTGGAGCCGGAAATCCGATACGCCTGACCAGCGGCGCAAAGATTTGGCGGCCATGTCGCGTGCTGGTTTTTCGTATGGCGCTGCAACCCAGGCGCTCGCGGCCAAGACGGACGAGAGGTGAGGTCAGCGCCACTGCGTTGCCCGCGTTATCCGCGCATCAGCGCATCCAGGCGTTTGCGGTTTGGCAGGCCGGCACGGCCGCCAAGGCGGGTGCATTTTTCAGCCGCCGCAAACGCCGCCGCACGGGCACAGACATCGGACGGATGGCCTTCCGAGAGCATCAGCGCAAAGGCGCCGTGAAAGGCATCGCCAGCGCCCGTCGTGTCGATCACCTCAACCTTCGGGGCGCCGATCTCATGGAAATTGCCGTCTTCGAGCCAGAGGTAGCCGCACTCGCCGCGCGTGACGCCGACATGCTTGATGCCGAGCGCCGCGATGGCCTTCAGTCGCGACCGCTCGTCGGTGCCGCCCTGAACCTCCGCCAGCGCGGGCGCCGAATAAATCGCGTAATCCGTCAGGGCCAACAACTCCGGCATGACCTCGCGCGCGCCGAGATCGGCATCCAGCACCGTCGGCACCTTGGCGGCACGGGCATGTGTGAACACCGTGCGCAAACCTTCGAGCCAGCGAATGTCACCCAACACCGCGCCGCATCCCTTGATGCGCTCCAGCGGCAGCCAATCGGTGCTTGAGGGCATGCCGGTGTCGCGGTTGTTGACGATCAGGCGCTCGCCCTTGTCGTCGACAATGATGGCCGACGTGGACGAGCGTGCGTCCTCGAACTGCTGGACATAGCGCACGTCCACCTTTTCGCTCTTGAGGCCGGCTTTGATAATCTGTCCGGCGCTATCGTCGCCAACACGGCTCCAAAGCTCAACCTTGCCACCGAGGCGCGCGATGCAGACGGCCGCGTTGGCCGCCATACCGCCGCCGACCTCGATATGTTCCAGAGCCCGCACCTTGGTGGGATGTGGCGGAAACGCCTCGATGCGGTAGATCCGATCGAGGGCTGCGTGGCCGATAGCGATGATGCGCGGCATGGATCCGGTCTTGTCGGGAGCAGGAGGTTGTTCCTCCTAAGCAGACTTTCTCACCCTTCGCCAACGAAAGCGGCTAAATTCGAGCCGGACGGGTGATTCAGGCGGTGCGGATGCGGATGGAACTCGATGACCTGCCGTTGCGGCCGATGACGATGCAGTTCGGTGCGCGGCGCGTGCCGTTCATCGCTGCTCCCGATCAGACGGCGCTGCTGGCTGCGACCGCTGGACGGGACCTCATTCCGTTCGGTCTGATGGTGTGGGAATCGGCCGTCACCCTGGCTGAACTCATCGCCGCCCGCGATGTGTCGGGCCTGCGCATCCTCGAACTCGGCGCAGGCGTCGGATTGCCTGGCATCGTCGCGGCGCTCGGCGGCGCTCATGTGACGCAGATCGACATCGATCCGCTCGCTATCGACCTCGCGGAACGCAATGCGACAGCCAACGGTGTCGCCGAACGGATCGAGCGCCGGCTGGTCGATTGGCAGCGATGGCCGCCGGATTGGGCGCGCGAACGGCGCTTCGATCTCATGCTCGGTGCCGACGTTGTCTACGACACGTCCGACCATCAGGCCGTCATCGATGTGCTGGGCAAGGCGCTGGCTCTGGGCGGTGTTGCCTGGCTGACGGAGCCGAGCCGCGTGACAACGCTGGCGTTGCTGACTTTGCTCGAGGACCAGGGCTGGCACCTGTCCCTGGAGTTCCACCGCACGCAGGACCTGACCAGTCCGGGCGATAGCATCCATGTCCAACTGATAGAAGTGCGTGCGGCGGGGCAGCGCATGCCGTCGAAGTCGACCAGGAACACGCGGTAGTCGATGCATGTGACAGCCACTCAATCTAATCAAGCCTGACCCTGGTTCTATTATTGTTCCTGTTTTACACAAACCATTGCACGTCGCACACCCATTCGGCCCCGCGTCCGCCCGACGCGGCGAAAGCTATTGTCTCGCTGGCACGAAGCGATATGGTCCGGCGTCCAATGTCGAGGTGAAACACGTGGCCGTCATTCGATCTGTCCTGCGCGGTGTCGGCGCGCATCTGCCGAAAAAGATCCTGACCAACGCAGACATGTCGAAGATCGTCGACACGACGGACGAGTGGATTATCGAGCGCACGGGCATCCGCCAGCGCCACATCGCCGAGGACGGCGAACTCACGTCCGACCTCGGCATTGCCGCGGCTAAGAAAGCCCTGGTGCGCGCTGGCCTCGACCCCAACGACATCGATCTGGTCATCTGTGCGACCGCCACGCCGGACCGCACGTTTCCAGCGACGGCCGTCAAGATCCAACACGCGCTCGGCATCACCAAAGGCGCCGCGTTCGATATCCAAGCCGTGTGCTCGGGCTTCGTGTTCGCGTTGGCAACCGCGGATAACTTCCTCAAGACGGGCCAGTTCAACCGCGCCTTGGTCATCGGCGCTGAAACGTTCTCACGCATCCTCGACTGGACCGATCGCGGCACCTGCGTGCTGTTTGGCGATGGCGCTGGCGCCGTGGTGCTCGAAGCCGTGCCGCAGACCGGCGGGCGCGAAGATCGCGGCATCCTGTCAACGCGGCTCCGCTCTGACGGTCGCTACGAAGATTTGCTCTATGTCGACGGCGGCCCCAGCTCAACCAAGACCGTCGGCCACCTGCGCATGAACGGCAAGGAGGTGTTCCGCCACGCCGTGCAGAAGATTTCGGGCGTGATCGAGGAGACGCTGGTCGCGACGGGCTATGCCGCCAACGAGATCGACCTGTTCGTGCCGCATCAGGCCAATGCGCGTATCCTCGATGGCATTGCGCGCAAGCTGAAAGTGCCGCCCGCCAAGATCATGATGACGCTGGGTGAGCACGGCAACACCAGCGCAGCGTCGATCCCGCTGGCCTTGAACAAAGCGTTCGAGGAGCACCGGATCAAGGAAGGCAATCTCGTGCTCATGGAAGCCATGGGCGGCGGCTTCACCTGGGGCGCTGCGCTGTTGCGCTGGTAACCTGCTGGTGCCCGCCGGCCGTCCGCGGCAGGCGCTCACCCATGCGCCATGGACTTGGCGATGTCCTCGGTCATTTTCTTGGCGTCGCCGAGGATCATCATCGTGTTCGGCTTGTAGAACACGGCGTTGTCGATGCCGGCGTAGCCCGACGCAAGCGAGCGCTTGTTGAACATGACTGTGCCGGCCTTCCACACCTGCAACACGGGCATGCCGTAGATGGGTGATGTCTTGTCGTCCTCGGCTGCGGGGTTGACGACATCGTTGGCACCGATGACGTAGGCGATATCGGCCTGGGCGAACTCGTTGTTGATGTCCTCGAGTTCGAAGACTTCGTCGTAGGGCACGTTGGCTTCGGCCAGCAGCACGTTCATATGGCCGGGCATGCGGCCCGCCACAGGATGGATGGCATATTTCACTTCGACGCCATTCTTTTTGAGCGTGTCGGCCATCTCGCGTAGGGCATGTTGCGCCTGCGCCACCGCCATGCCGTAGCCCGGCACGATGATCACCTTTTGCGCGTTTTTCATGAGGTAGGCCGCGTCCTCGGCCGAGCCGAGTTTCACCGGGCGCTGCTCAGCGGTACCACCCGCAGGTCCCGCGACTTCGCCGCCGAAACCACCTGCGATGACCGAAAGGAACGGCCGGTTCATGCCCTTGCACATGATGTACGACAGGATCGCGCCGGACGAGCCGACGAGCGCGCCCGTGATGATCAAGGCGACGTTGCCCAATGTAAAACCAATGCCAGCGGCAGCCCAACCCGAGTAGGAATTCAGCATCGACACGACCACCGGCATGTCCGCGCCGCCGATCGGGATGATGATCAGCACGCCGAAGGCAAACGACAGCAGCGTGATCAGCCAGAACAGCGAGGCCGAGCCGCCTGATTGTACAAAGGCATAGACGAGGTAGATGATGAACAGCGCCAGCGCGCCGTTGATCAGATGGCGGCCCGGAAGCATGATCGGCTTGCCCGACATGCGGCCAGAAAGTTTCAAGAATGCGATGACCGAGCCCGAGAACGTGATGGCGCCGATCGCCGTGCCAAGCGCCATTTCGACGAGGCTCGCAGCCTTGATGTCGCCGGTCGGGTTGGCTGTATCAGCGAGGATACCAAACGCCTCAGGCGCATAGACGGCACCGGCCGCGACGAACACAGCCGCCAAGCCAACAAGCGAATGGAACGCCGCCACGAGCTCCGGCATCATGGTCATGGGGATGTTCTTGGCGGTGTAGGCGCCGATAGCGCCGCCAATGCCGATGCCTGCAACAATCAGCAGCCAAGTCAAAAAGCCGTCGGCATCGGGCAACTGCGCGAGCGTGGTCAGCACAGCAATGGTCATGCCGACCATGCCGTAGATGTTGCCGCGCCGCGAACTCTCTGGGTGCGACAGGCCGCTCAGCGCCATGATGAACAGCACGCCAGCCGCCAGATACAAGAGCGCGACGATATCGGGATGGCCGGTCAACATGGGTGGGGTCTCGGGAGGCGTGCAGTGTCAGGCGCGACGTCAGTCGATCTTGGTCAGTTTCTCGAGGACTTTCTCGGCCTCGTCCCGCAGTTCGGAGTCGTCGTCCTCGTCGGGGTCGAAGGGCTCGACCTCGAACGCGAATTCTTCGATAGCCGCGGGAATGCGGGACTTTTCGGAGCGCGCGTCTTTCATGGCTTCAAGGAAGGCGTCCTTGAAAGTTTCTGCGTCGCTCTCGCCTGACAGGTAGTCTTCGAGCAGGGCTTGCCAGTCATCTTTCGTCACAGCGGATCTCTTGCGGTCTTGTTGGTCGCGTTGGTCTGCGTCGACGCATGGTTACTTCTTTGGGGGTGACTCTTTTTTCTTGTACATGGCGAGCATCCGGCTGGTGACCATGAAGCCGCCAAAGATGTTCACGGATGCCATGATGAGTGCCAGGAAGCCGAAGAATTTCGCGATCCACGAGCCCGCACTGACCGCGACAACGCCAACCGACAAGAGGGCACCAACCACGATGACGGACGAGATCGCATTGGTGACGCTCATCAACGGTGTGTGCAACGACGCGGTCACCGACCAGACGACGAAGTAGCCGACGAAGATCGCGATCACGAACACCATGAACTGGTAGACGAACGGGCTGACGGCATCTCCGCCGGAGGCGAAGGTGGCTGTGGGCGCCATCAGCATCGTCATCCCGGCGAAGGCCGCGACCCACGACACGCCGACTGTCGCGCGTTGGCTGCTTTGCGCGCCACCTTCGGCATACAGGGCAGATGTCTGTTGCGGCTGATGTTTGTCGTGGGTCCCGGCCTGCGCCGGGATGACGACGGATGGATGGTCTGTCATCTTGGGCCTCACGCCTTCGGTTGCAGATTGGGATGCACGATCTTGCCGCCCTTGGCGATCAGCGTACCCTTGATGATCTCGTCGTCCCAGTTGATCGCCAGCGCCTTGGTCTTCTTGTCGAACATGGTCTCAAGGAAGGCCAACAAGTTCTTGGCATAGAGGCTCGATGCGTTCACCGCGACTTCGCCCGCGAGGTTCGTCGGTCCAGCGATAGACACGCCGTTGTGCTCTACAACCTGATCGGCCTTGGTCAGTTCACAATTGCCGCCGCGCTCGGCCGCGAGGTCAACAATGACCGAACCGGGCTTCATGGCCTCGACCATGGCCGTGGTGATCAGCTTCGGCGCGGGACGGCCCGGGATGAGCGCCGTGGTGATGACGATGTTCTGGCCCTTGACGTGCTCGGCCACGAGGGCTGCCTGCTTGGCCTGATATTCGGCGCTCATGGGCTTGGCATACCCAGCCGCCGTCTGCGCCTGCTTGAACTCTTCGTCCTCGACAGCAATGAACTTGGCACCCAGAGACTGCACCTGTTCTTTCGAGGCCGGCCGCACATCCGTCGCCGTGACAATGGCACCAAGGCGCCGCGCTGTTGCAATAGCTTGCAAACCTGCAACGCCCGCGCCCATCACGAACACCTTGGCCGCCGGCACTGTTCCGGCCGCCGTCATCATCATCGGCATCGCCTGCTCGAACATGGCGGCGGCGTCGACGACGGCCTTGTAACCGGCGAGATTGGCCTGCGACGACAACACGTCCATGGACTGCGCACGAGTGATGCGCGGCATGAATTCCATGGAAAACAACGTGCGACCCGTCGCCGCCAGCGTGTCCAATCCCGCTTTGTCGTCATGGGGATACAGCAGGCTCGCTGCGAAGCCTTCAGGCGCGAGCGACTTCATCTCAGCTTCGCTGGGGCGCCGCACCTTCAGCAGGATGTCCGCGCCATCGGCGACGTTGCCAGCGACAATGGTTGCGCCGGCGGCTTGATACGCCTCGTCCGACATGCGCGAGCGCTTACCCGCACCAGCCTGCACCTTCACCGTGCAGCCGAGGCCGACGAGCTTTTTGACGGTCTCAGGTGAGACGGCGACACGCGGTTCGTTCTCGGCTTCCGCCGTAACGGCAACGGTGACCATGGAGCGAACCTCGGGGGGGAAAGGACGCGAACTGCCATGTGTGGCAGCGACAACACTATAGAGAACAGCAGGTCCAGGCGGACAGATCACGGACCATCGTGGTTACTCTCACACGCAAGCAGCGCGACGGCAAACCGTCAGGGCACCAGCGTCAACAGGAACACAAGCAGAAGCGTCACCAGCACGCACAAGATCACGGTCGCGCGGATGAAACCAGAGTATGTCCGGATGTGCTCCGGATAGTCCATGGCTTTGCTGCCGTCGGAAGTGTCGATCATGGATGTCCCCATAACGGTCAAATCGCTCGTGTCGGGGTCTAGCGGACAGCGTGTGGGCCTTCAAGCGGCCTGACCAGCCCGCTGCTGCGGCAAATCACGGCGCAAGTGACCGCGCTCCAATGCTATAGATGTCTATCCCCATCGTGCGAGGCCCTCATGCCAACGCCCATCCGCGCCATTTCCGTTGTCGGCTGTCATGCGGAGGGCGAGGTCGGCGATGTCATCATCGGCGGTGTCCTGCCACCGGTCGGCGCGACAATGATGGCCAAGAAGCTCGCCTTCGAGCGCGATCACGACCACATCCGCCGCCTTCTGATCCAGGAGCCGCGCGGCTCGGTTGCGCGCCATGTGAACCTGATCGTACCCGCGACACGCGACGACTGCCAGGCCGGTGCGATCATCATGGAGCCGGCGGAATATCCGCCGATGTCGGGCTCCAACACCATGTGCATCGCGACGGTGCTGCTCGAAACCGGTATCGTGCCCATGCAAGAGCCGGAAACGCGGCTATCGCTCGACATGCCCGCCGGACGCGTCGACATCGTCGCCCAATGTCGCGATGGCAAATGCGAGAGCGTCACGATCCAGAACGTGCCAGCCTTTGCGCTGACACTGGATGCGCCGCTGGAGGTGCCAGGCGTCGGCACCATCACCGTTGATATCGCCTATGGCGGCATGATCTTCGCCATTTGCGATGCCCGCGCGCTCGGCTTCGATCTGGTTCCTGATGAGGCACGCGATCTCGCGGTGCTCGGCGAAAAGGTCCGCATCGCGGCTCGCGCGCAGCATCCGGTGCAGCACCCCGAACTGCCCGACGTGCGCGACGTCTCGATCGTCCAGATCGCCGGACCATTGCAGCGCATCGAAAGCGGG
Organism: Hyphomicrobiaceae bacterium; assembly: GCA_031374735.1. GTDB lineage: Bacteria > Pseudomonadota > Alphaproteobacteria > Rhizobiales > Hyphomicrobiaceae > JABFRJ01. Next base: position 17,574 of record JANMGQ010000256.1, read on the forward strand.
TATCTCGCCCGCAACACCTGCATCGTCTCGCCCGGCCGCTCCGACCGCTCGCCGACCGGCACAGGCACCTGCGCGCGTATGGCCGTCCTGCATGCCCGCGGGCAGCTCAAGGTCGGCGAAGGCCTGACGCACGAAAGCCTCATCGGCTCCCGCTTCATGGGCCGCGTGCTCTCGGAGACAACAGTCGCCGGTCGCCCCGCGATCCGCCCGTCCATCAGCGGCCGCGCCTGGATCACGGGCTTCCACACCTATCTCGTCGATCGCACAGATCCATGGCCAGAGGGCTATCGGGTCTCGGATACCTGGGGCGTGACGTGTCCCAAGTGACTCTTCCAGGCCTGTGCCGCGCAACCCGGACACGCAAGACGTTGTGCATGACTACGTGAGGCCCACCAGCGACGTAAGTGATCCGCAGGGGACCCAAATACGCGCAGAACAATCGCGGCTCCCTCTCCCCTCACTTCTGAGGGGAGAGGGAATTCGCCCGGTGCGCGACGCATCCTTTTGCCCCTCATCCTCCGAGGCAGCTGCCTACTCGGCCCGCCCAGCGCGCTATCGGAGCTCCGAGTGGAACCCGGTGGTGGTATCCGGTGGCGGTATCGGGCAGAACCGGGTTTCGAACTGACACCACTTGTGAGATCGCCTCATGCCGACGAAGCCGCTGCTGATTGCGCCGTCCATTCTGTCCGCAGACTTCGCCAAGCTTGGCGACGAGGTGCGGGCGCTCGATGCGGCCGGCGGTGATTGGATGCACATCGACGTGATGGATGGCCACTTCGTGCCGAACATCACCTTCGGGCCTGACGTCGTGAAGGCGATCCGCCCACACACGAAGAAGGTGTTCGACGTGCACCTTTTGATTGCGCCGGCCGACGCCTATCTTGAGGCTTTCGCCAAGGCGGGCGCCGATGTGATTACGGTTCATGCCGAAGCGGGACCGCACCTGCATCGGTCACTGCAAACGATCCGCGGGTTTGGCAAGAAAGCCGGCGTCGCGTTGACGCCGCACACGCACGAGAGCGTGGTTTCCTACGTGCTCGATCAGGTCGACCTCGTGCTCGTCATGACTGTTAACCCCGGCTTTGGCGGCCAGACGTTCATTCCGGGGCAGGTCGAGAAGATGCGGCGCATCTCGCAGATGATTGCTGGCCGCCCGATCCACCTCGAAGTCGACGGCGGCGTCACAGTCGAGACGGCGCCGCTGTGCACGGTGGCCGGTGTTGATGTTCTGGTCGCAGGCTCGGCCACCTTCAAAGGCGGCAAGCTCGCCGAGAACATTGCGGCCATCCGTGCTGCCGGCGAAGCTGCACGGCGCTGAGGGGCGCCTGCTGCCCGGATCACACGGCCGCGGCTTCTCACGCTTGCGGGTCTGCGAGGCCTTCGCGGATGCGGTGGCTGTAGTCGGCGGCGGCATCCGCGGCGATGGACCTGTCGCGGATATCGGCCGCCGCTTTCAACTCAGCGAAGGGCCGCCGCCTGTCGAGCAAGTCGAGATCGTAGAGGTATTCGGCCACATACCCCGAGACGAGAAGCCGCCAGTCCAGTGGAAATCTGTGTCCGGCGGCCCACACGATGCGCGCGATCTCGATCGTGCAGTTGTTGAAGACGGTGTTGTAGAAGCGCGGACGGTTGGCCAGCCGGTTCATCTGCTCGATGTAGAGCGCAAGGATTTTGCGGCGCATCTCGTCTGTCGCGAAGACCCGATACAGGCGCACATCTTCATTGCGAACGTTGATCCGGCTTTTCACGAGATCGCGCTCGTCGCCAGCGACCACGAACAACTCATAGCTGCGCATGAAGCCGGCGAGCGGCGTCCACTTTTCCCCGACCTCGCGCCGCGTCTCGATGGAGAAGCAGAGGGCTGGCGCATCCGCGAAATCGAAACTGACCATGGTGTGGGCGATGCGCGGATCACCCCAGGTGCACACGAAGAGGTCGACGCCGCGCAACTGCCGCGCGTCGTAGCGGCGCTCTTCCCAGCGCTCGATATAGATGCGCTTGTCGGTCCAATCGAAGTTGCGCACGTGGCTGACGGTGAGCATATCGCCGGAAAGCGTCGCCGTTGCCTGATGGCGGTTTTCCGGCACCCAGTTGGCTTGGCCACTCGGCCGGATGTTCATCCACCACAACGTCCACAGCGCAACGACCGCTGCAAACAGGCCGTAGCCGATCCAAGGTTCAGTCTGTGCGGCGGCAAGGCACATGGCCGTCGCCGCAATCCAGGCGACCGGCCAGCGCCAGCCGCCGCTTGTTTCGCGCGTGAAGTAGAACCAGGCTGCGAAAGCGTGCGCGAGACCAACAAGCGCGACGAGAAGATCGAGAGCCATGGGTGTCGATCCTTTGCAGGAGCCGCGCAAGAGTCTGCGCTCACGCGCGACGCGCCTGATGATCCGAATCGCCGTCGGGCCACTGCAACTCAGTGCGAGAAGATGTCCATCTCGTCAAAGCCCATCAGGTCGAGCTTGGCGCGCGTGGCGAGGAAGGCGAAGCAGGCCTCGGCCTCCGCACGCCGCCCGTCGCGATCAAGCATGGCATCGAGCCGGCCCTTGATCTTGTGCAGGTGCAGCACGTCGGACGCCGCGTAGGCCTGTTGCTCCGGCGACAAGGTGGCTGCCGCCCAATCGGAACTCTGCTGCACCTTCGACATCTCGACACCCGCAAGTTCCGCCGCGAGGTCCTTGAGGCCATGGCGATCCGTGTAGGTGCGCACGAGCTTAGACGCGATCTTGGTGCAATAGAGCGGCGCCGTCACGACGCCGAGATAGCGCTGCAGCACCGCCACATCAAAGCGCGCGAAGTGGAAGATCTTCAACGTTTTTGGGTCCGCCATCAGCGCCTTCAGATTCGGGGCCGCATAGTTCTGGCCATCAAACTGGACGAGATGGGCGACGCCGTCACCGCCAGACAGCTGCAGCACACACAACCTGTCGCGATGCGGTTTCAGGCCGAGTGTCTCGCTGTCGATGGCGACGCCGTTGGGAAACTTCAGCCCCTTCGGCAGATCGTTCTTGTGCAGCTGGATCGACATGCGCGGCCTCGGCGTGATGGTTGTCCTGCTCCGGTAGCAGCTTGGGACAGCGCGCGACAACGGGGGGCGTAACCGCGCTTGGCCACCGCAACTCTTGCGACTCTTATGACTTCCGCTCGCGGATGTTGAATGTCGGTCTTGGGATTGGAGCGGATATTGCGTAGGTAGCCACTCCCGGCATCGCACTGCCTCCCGAAGCTTCGACAGGCCACGCCCGCTGCCGTGAAATGCAGACGAAGAGAACGAAGTGGGATTGGGCCAGGAACAGACACTCTCATGTATCGGTGTCCCGGAATTTTCGGCGCCGTCCGCGCTGAAAATATCCGGGATCTTCACCCGTCATTTTAAGCCTCGGACTTCAAGGCTCCAGCCCATGCAGCCGCAGAACTTCGGGATAAAGATCTGCCC
>JANMGQ010000257.1:0-17091 GCA_031374735.1 Hyphomicrobiaceae bacterium
GGGCAGATCTTTATCCCGAAGTTCTGCGGCTGCATGGGCTGGAGCCTTGAAGTCCGAGGCTTAAAATGACGGGTGAAGATCCCGGATATTTTCAGCGCGGACGGCGCCGAAAATTCCGGGACACCGATACATGAGAGTGTCCGCACTGGCCCGGCGCGTCGGCTTTGGGGAGGTCGGTCGCGGCGAGATGCGGACATTATCAGGCCGAGACACCGCACGCGATCCGCGTGCCATGTTGACGTATTCGTCAAGTTATGGCTCACAGGGTTGGCTTGCCGCTATCGTGCGGCGCACGCCCGGAGGACGAGCCCCATGGACCTGCGCTTTACGCCCGAGGAGAACCGCTTCCGCGAGGAAATGCGCCATTTCTTCACGACCGAAATTCCGAAATCGATCCGCGACAAGGTTGCCGTAGGTGAGCACCTGTCGAAAGACGACATGAAGTTCGCCCAGATGACGCTCGCCAAGAAGGGCTGGGCGGCGCCGCATTGGCCAAAGGAGTGGGGCGGCACCGACTGGAGCCCCATCCAGATGCACATCTACAATGAAGAGATGCAGTTCAACTGCGTGCCGTCGCCGCTGGCCTTCAACACGGCCATGTGCGGCCCGGTGATCTTGGCGTTCGGCACTGAAGCGCAGAAGAAAAAGTTCCTGCCGCGCATGTACACGCTGGAGGACTGGTGGTGCCAGGGCTTCTCCGAGCCGGGCGCGGGATCTGATCTCGCGGGCCTCAAGACCGTCGCGGTGCGTGACGGTGACACCTACATCATCAACGGCCAGAAGACCTGGACGACGCTTGCCCAGCATGCCGACTGGTGCTTCGTGCTCGCACGCACCGATCCCGGCGCCAAGAAGCAGCTCGGAATCTCCTTCATACTCGTCGACATGAAGACGCCGGGCATCGAAGTGCGCCCGATCCAGACCATCGACGGTGGCCATGAGGTCAACGAAGTCTTCTTCACCGATGTGAAGGTGCCGGTCGAGAACCTCGTCGGCCCCGAGCATCGCGGCTGGGATTGCGCCAAGTATCTGTTGGGCAACGAGCGCTCAAACATTGCCCGCATCGGCATGTCCAAGCAGCGCATCCAGCGCATCAAGCAGCTGGCCGGCAAGGTCATGCAGGGCGACAAGCCGCTGATGCAGGATGACCGCTTCGCCGAGAAGGTCGCGGCCTGCGAGGTCGAGCTCAAGGCGCTCGAGATGACGCAACTGCGCGTGCTCGCTGAAGACAGCAAGCGGCGCTCGAACATGCCGAACCCCGCCTCCTCGATCCTCAAGATCAAGGGCTCGGAGATCCAGCAGATGACGACGGAGCTGCTGCTCGAAGTGGCAGGCCCCCTGTCCGTGCCCTACATCGAGGACGAAGCCGAGTTCGGTTCGGACGATCACTGGGCTGCACCGGCCGCGCCGGCCTACTTCAACTTCCGCAAGGTCACGATCTACGGCGGCTCCAACGAGATCCAACGCAACATCATCGCCAAGGCCGTGCTTGGCTTCTGAGCCGGGTTAGGGTCGTGACATGTGCGGACGCGGGCGGGGGCCAACCTCGCCCGTTTCTGTCTCTCGGTCACACTCAATCTTTAGACGCGTAAAGCAACTTAAAGGGTGCGCCCGCAAAGCTGGATATCTGAGTGCCAAGGCTGGGCGCGGCACGTGTCGTGGGATAAACGACAACGGGCGACATTTTGGACCTCGTCGCGACATCTGAACGCTGTTATTAATGATATGATTGTCGCGTCTACGAGCCTGCACGGCGAAGCGGCTCTGCCAGAGTGTGACTTGTTTGTGCCGCATCCTCTGCCTAGGCAGGCGGTGCGTACGACCGACGCGCCAAGACTTGGGCCTCAAGCCCGAATCTGGGCCGAACCTGGACGACCCGCTGATGCGAGCACCTGTTCATCTGCCGCCGAGAACGCCAAAGCCCAAGAAGCGTCGCAAGAGTTTCTTGCTCAGCTTCCTCGGCTTCGTGTTCGGCTCGGGCGTGCTGATCTTCCTCGGCGGCTCGGCTGTGGCCGGCTATCTGCTCTGGAAGGCGTCTAAAGACCTCCCCGACTATGACAGTTTGGCGCGCTACGAGCCGCCCGTCATGACCCGCATCCACGCCGTCGACGGCAGCCTGATGGCCGAGTACGCCCGCGAACGCCGCATTTTCGTGCCCATCAACACCATCCCCAAGATGGTCATCAACGCCTACTTGTCAGCCGAAGACAAGCGCTTCTACGAGCACGGTGGTCTGGATTTCTACGGCCTCGGCCGTGCCGTCGTGACCAATGCCAAGACCTGGATGTCCGGTAAAGGTGGCCTGCAGGGCGCCTCCACCATCACCCAGCAGGTGGCCAAAAACTTCCTGCTCACGTCCGAGCAGAAGATCGAGCGCAAGCTCAAGGAAGCTATCCTTTCCGTGCGCATCGAGAAGGCCTACTCGAAGGACCGCATTCTCGAACTCTATCTCAACGAGATCTATCTCGGCTCTGGCGCCTATGGCGTTGCGGCAGCGGGCTTGAACTACTTCGGCAAGGAACTCGATCAGCTGACCATCGAGGAAGCCGCGTACTTGGCCGTTCTGCCCAAGGCCCCAACCCGCTACCACCCGTTCCGTAACAAGCAGCGCGCCTTGGATCGCCGCAATTGGATCATCGACCAAATGGCCGACAACGGCCACATCACCGCCGACCAGGCCAAGATCGCCAAGGCGACTGACCTCACCGTCAACATGCGCGCTTTCGGCACTCAGATTTATGCGGCCGACTATTTCGCCGAAGAAGTGCGCCGCACGCTCGTCAGCCAATATGGGGAAGATGGCCTCTACGGCAAAAGCGACCGCACCTCGGGCGGCAATGCCGATGGCCGCGTCAATGGTGGTCTATCTGTCCGCACCACGCTTGACCCGCGCATGCAGAAGTTTGCCCGCCGCGCCTTGATCGATGGCCTCGTTGCCGTCGACCGTGAAAAGGGTTGGCGTGGCCCCGTGCAAAAGATCGATATCGGTGGTGATTGGGGCGTGCCACTCGGTGCCATCGACGTCGCTGCCGACTTGGCACCGTGGCGCATTGGCGTCGTACTGGAAGTTCAACGCACGCATGTCGTTGCGGGCCTGCGTCCGAACAAGCAGCCAGACGGCAAGCTGGTTGCCGAGCGTGAAGCCGTTCGGGTCGACTACGACGATATGAAGTGGGCCAACAAGAAGGGCACCAGGACGCCAGGTCCGAGCGACGTGCTCAGCGTCGGCGACGTCATCTGGGTGTCGCCGAGAGACCCTGACAAACCGCTCGACAAATGGGCGCTGATGCAGATCCCGGATCTCGGCGGCGGGCTGATTGCGATGGACCCGCATACGGGTCGCGTGCATGCCGTGGTCGGCGGCTTCTCATTCGCCTCAAGCCAGTTCGATCGCGCGCTTCAAGCCAAGCGCCAGCCGGGTTCGTCGTTCAAGCCGTTGGTTTACGCCGCAGCCATCGACAACGGCTACAAGCCAACGTCGATCGTCATGGACGCGCCGTTCTGCCAGACCCAGCAAGGTGGCCAGGAGTGGTGCCCGAAGAACTATGAGGGCGACAAGTCCTATGGGCCGCAGACGCTGCGTACCGGCATCGAGAAGTCCCGCAACCAGATGACCGTGCGCCTGGCTGAGGACATGGGCATGCCGCTGGTGGTCGAATACTCGAAGCGCTTCGGCGTCTACGATGAAATTCTGCCGGTTCTGTCGATGTCACTTGGTGCTGGCGAAACCACGCTGCTGCGCATGGCCACGGCCTATTCGTCGTTCGCCAATGGCGGCAAGCAGGTGAAGGCGACACTCATCGATCGCATCCAGGATCGCTATGGGCGCACGGTCTGGCGCCACGACGACCGCCAGTGCAAGACCTGCAAAAACGACAAGATGACCGAAGAGCCGGATCTGCCGGACGAGCGCAAGCAGATCATCGATCCGCACACGGCGTTCCAGATGACATCGATCATGGAAGGCGTTGTCACGCGCGGCACGGGCACGCGCGTCAAGGAGATCCTGCCGAACTGGCCGGTGGCCGGCAAGACCGGCACCACCAACGAGGAAAAGGACGCCTGGTTCGTCGGCTACACCAACGATCTCGTGGTCGGCGTGTTCATCGGGTACGACACGCCGAAGCCCATGGGCAAAGGCCGCACAGGCGGCCAGATGGCGGCGCCGATTGTGGCTCATTTCATGAAGATGGCTCTGGAGGGCAAAAAGCCCGTGCCGTTCCGTCAGCCGCCCGGCATCAAAACTGTCGCTGTCAATTCCAAGACGGGCGTTCGCGCAAACTCCGGCGACAAGGAGACCATCTCCGAGTTCTTCAAGCCGTCTGAAGAACCCGATGATGCCTATTCAGTCATTGGCGTCACGAGCGAGGGTGGATCGGCCTTCACGCCGCAAGAGCCCGGCCAACCCCAGCGCAACTTGAGCCAGGGACGCGGCGGGACGTATTGAGCCGCCAGACCGAGAGATCCGGCGCTGCACGCAAGAGGCCTCGATGCCGCTGAAGAGCATGACCGGCTTTGGCCGCAGTGAAGGCAACCGCAGTGCGGTGTCGTGGACATGGGAAGCCCGCAGCGTCAACGGCCGCGGCCTCGATGTGCGCCATCGCCTGCCGCCCGGCATGGACGCGCTGGAGCCGAAGGTTCGCGATGCCGTGCAAGCCAAGTTCGCTCGCGGAAGCATCAATCTCACGCTCTCCGTGTCGCGCGATGAAGGCGCCGCACAGATCCGCGTTAATCCAGCGGCGATCGCTGCCGTCGCTGAGGCCGTGAAACAGTTCCGCGCGGCTATCCCGGGGCCAACCACCGTCGGTATCGACGGCCTGCTGGCGCTGCGTGGCGTGCTCGACTACGCCGAGACTGAGGATAGCGAGGCCGAGATCGAGGCGCGCAACGGCGCGCTGCTCGCCTCGCTCGATCAGGCACTGGGTCAACTCGTGGCCGCGCGCGAAGCCGAGGGGCGGCGTCTCGAGACCGTGCTGCGCGACGAACTCGCCGACATCGAACGGCTTGTGGCCGAGGTGGCTGCCTCGCCAGCGCGTAGCCCTGCCGCGATTGAAGCGCGCTTGGCCGAGCAGATCGCGCGGCTGTCGGGCCAGGCCGGCCTCGATCCGGCACGCTTGCATCAGGAGGCGATGCTGGTCGCAACGCGCATCGACGTCGAAGAGGAACTCAAACGCTTGGCCTCGCACATCGCGGCCGCGAAAGAGCTGCTGGCGGCAAAAGAGCCGGTCGGGCGCAAGTTCGATTTCCTCACCCAGGAGTTCAACCGTGAAGCCAATACGCTGTGCTCCAAGGCCAACGATCCTAGCATCACGCGCGCGGGCCTTGCGCTGAAGGCCGTGATCGATCAGATGCGCGAGCAGGTCCAGAACATCGAATGAGCCGATCTTGAGCGATCCATTGCCTCTTCCCCGTCAGGGCGTGCCCCTGGTGCTGTCGTCACCGTCGGGTGCTGGCAAGACCACGCTCGCCAAGGCGCTGCTGGCGCGTGATGCAGGCATCATCCTGTCCGTCTCTGTCACCACGCGGGCCATGCGGCCCGGCGAGGTCGACGGGCGCGATTACTATTTCATCTCAAAAGGCGAGTTCCTGCGTCGGCGCGATGCCGGCGATTTGCTTGAGTGGGCGGAGGTGCATGGCAATTTTTATGCGACGCCGAAAGCCACCATCGATCAGCATCTGTCAGCCGGTCGCGACGTGCTGTTCGATATCGATTGGCAAGGCGCCCAGCAGCTGCGCGCGCGCTCCAGCGTGCCGATCGCAAGCGTGTTCATCCTGCCGCCCTCGGCCGCGACGCTGAAAGAGCGTCTCGAACGGCGCGCGCAGGACAGCCCGGCCGTCGTCGCCAAGCGCCTTGCCGGTGCCGCAGCGGAGATCGCTCATTGGCACGAGTATGACTACACGATCATCAATGTGAACCTCGACGACAGCATCGCGACCCTGGTCAGCATCCTTGAGGCCGAGCGCGCCCGAAAAATCCGCACACCCGCCCTGTCCCACTTCGTCGCCAGCTTAAAGATTTGATCTCAATTTGGACGACGTCGTCGCCGTCAGGCCGTTTCGGCTCCAGCTGCCTTGACCGCTCCATAACCTGCCAGTGCAGCCGCGCGCGCCTCGGCGTGATTGACGATCGGCTGCGGGTAGGTTTTGCCAAGCGTCACGCCGCAGGCGCGCAAGATCTCGGACGGCGCTTCGAACGGCGCATGCAGAATTGCATTCGGCAGGCGGGCGATCTCCGGGCACCAGCGGCGTACGTAGAGCCCGTCGGGATCGAACTTGCGGCCCTGTTCCATGGGGTTGAAGATGCGGAAATACGGCGCGGCGTCTGCGCCACTGCCCGCGACCCACTGCCAGCTCGCGGCATTGTTGGCGACATCGGCGTCGAGCAGCGTGTCCCAGAACCACGCCTCGCCCTGGCGCCAGTCGATGCGCAGGTGCTTGATGAGGAAACTCGCCACGATCATGCGCACGCGATTGTGCATGTAACCCGTCGACCAGAGCTCGCGCAGGCCCGCGTCCACGATCGGATAGCCAGTCTGGCCGCGCTGCCACGCCGTCAGATGCGCGGCATTGTCCGACCACGGATAGGCATCGAACGCGGGTTTCCAGTTGCGCTCGGGCAGGGTCGGGAAGTGGAATAGCAGGTGATAGGCAAACTCGCGCCAGCCGATCTCGGACAGGAACTTGTCGGCGTCTTTGCGCGAGCCGCTGTTTGCCTCGATATGCATCTGCGTCGCCGCCCAGATTTGCCGCGGCGAAATCTCGCCCCAGTGCAGATGTGGAGACAGGCGCGACACGTTTGGTAGATCCGGCCGATTGCGCAACTCGCCGTAACCCGTGAGGCCTTCCGCCAGAAACGCCTCCAATCTCGCGTGCGCCCCGGCTTCGCCGGGCGTCCATTCCCCCGTGAATGCTGCCGCCCAATTCGGCGTTGTCGGTGTGAGGTGCCACGTCTTCAGGTCGTCGCTCTTAGTTGCAGGCTTCGCGAGCTTGAGCTTGGGCGCTGACGTTGGCGCATCCGCGTCCAACTTCAAGCACGCGCGCCAGAATGGCGAATACACCTTGAACGGACCACCACTGAGCGTCTTCACCTGCCACGGCTCAAACACCAAACTGCCGTTGAAGCTCTCGACCTCGATGCCAGCCCCTGTCAGCGCAGCTTTGATCGCCGTGTCACGCGCGATCGCCTGCGGCTCATAGCAGCGGTTCCAGACAACGCGCGTCGCGCCTGTCGCTTTGACGAGATCGATCAGCACCGCTGCGGCATTGCCCCGCCGCAGCACCAGACCACCGACAGATTTGGACAGGGCCGCAAGACTGTGATGCAGCCACCAGCGACCCGCGCCACCGATGGGCCGCACGCCCGGCGTCTCGTCGAGAATGTACAATGGCACGACGGCCCCGCGCGCCGCGGCATCCGCAAGCGCCGGGTTATCAGCAAGTCGCAAATCCTGGCGGAACCAGACGATGGTGGTCATTATGCCCTGACGGTAGCCGCTCGCCTAAGTGTGAGCGCAAATAATATACGTTCACAATGTGGCGATGGACCAAGCGCCATCGCCAGAGTGACGATCGCCGGGGCGACGACATCGTCACCTCAGTTTGTTTGCCCAGATTTCCGCATCGAAACCCACCAGCACGCCACCGGCGTATTCGACCACGGGCCGCTTGATCATCGAGGGGTTCGCTAGCATCAGGCGGATCGCTTTCATGCGGTCAAGATCCGCCTTGTCAGTCTCGGAAAGCTTCTTGAATGTCGTACCAGCCCGATTGAGAACCTTCTCCCAGCCCTGCGTCTCGCACCACGCCGCAAGCTTTGCCGCGTCCGCCCCCGCTTTCTTGTAGTCGTGGAACGTGTAGGCAACGCCGGCGGCATCGAGCCAGGCGCGGGCCTTTTTGACCGTGTCGCAATTGGGAATGCCATAGACGATCATGTGAAGTGCTTCGACAGTTTGAGGTGCTGTCCCTGATAGTTCGACCCAAGGCCCTGGCCGTAGAGGATCTCGGGCACCGCCGTCAGCCGCTCATACACGAGACGGCCGATGATCTGCCCGTCTTCGAGGAAAAACGGCACCTTATGGCTGCGCACCTCAAGCACGACTCGCGCCCCTGAGCCGCCCGCCGGCGCATGGCCGAAGCCCGGGTCCATGAAGCCCGCGTAATGCACGCGGAACTCGCCAACCAGCGGGTTGAACGGCATCATCTCGGCGGCGTGCGTGGGCGGGACGTGCACGGCCTCCTTGGAGGCGAGGATGTAGAACTGATCGGGATCGAGGATCATTTGTGGACGCCCGCGCACCTGGATCGGTTCCCAGTAGTCGAGCACAGCGCAGGCGCCCGGCGCGTCGACATCGACAATACCCGTGTGCCGCTTGGCACGATAGCCGACGAGGCCCGACGCATCGCCGCCGAGGTCCACCGACAGTGCGATGCCGCCATCGATATCGTTGACGCCGCCACTGACCAGCCGTTCCTTGGCGTGCAGCGCCTTGAGGTGCGTGTCGTCTTCGACCGCATTGCCGTTGCGGAAGCGGATCTGAGACAGCGTCGAGCCCTGCCGCACCTTGATCGGAAAGGTCTGCGGACAGATCTCGGCATACAGCGGACCCTTATAACCCGCCGGGATCTGGTCGAACGCCGCGCCACCGTCGGCGATCACGCGCGTGAACACATCGAGCCGGCCCGTGGAGCTTTTCGGGTTCGCCGAGGCCGAGAGGTGCAATGGCAGCGCGAGGCTTTCGAGCAGCGGCACGATGTAGACGCAGCCCGTCTCGAGCACAGCCGCATGTGTCAGGTCGATTTCATGCAGCACAATGGCGCCGAGCTTGCTCTCGACCGTCGACCCAGGCCCCGGCAGGAAACTCGCACGGATGCGATAGGCTTTGGCGCCGAGCCGCAGGTCGAGGCTCGCGGGCTGCAATTGCTTGATGCCGAGCGGCTGGCCGAGATGGATCGCGCGGCTCTCTATGAGCGCGCGGATGTCCTGCGCGGGTAGCACGCCGGCAGATGTGTGTGACGTTGCCATGGACTTCAGTAGCGAAATCCGCCTGCGTGCGCCAATCCTGCTGGCACAGTATCAACAGCGCAAGTCGACACTCCTCAAATCCAAACCGCGATCTCCTGCAGCGGCTTTTTGCTGATCACCGGCACCTGACAGCCCTCGGCCGGGTAGCCGACCACCAGCAGGATGTAGGCCTTTTCGCTCTCCGGCCGCCGGCAGATGCCGTTGAGGAACCCCATCGGGCTTGGCGTGTGGGTCAGCGTCGCGAGACCGGCATTGTGCAAGGCCGCGATCAGGAAGCCCGCCGCGATGCCAACAGACTCGGGTACATAGTAGTGCTTGGTCTTTTCGCCTGCGGCCGAGACGCCCCAACGCTGGCCGAAGATGCCGATCAGCCAAGGGGCCGTCTCCAGGAACGGCTTCTCCCAGTCCGTGCCGAGATGCGACAGCGCGCCAAGCCATTCTTCCCCGGCCTTGCCAGCGTAGAAGGCCTTTTCCTCCGCCTCCGCCGCCGCCCGGATCTTGGCCTTCACGGCCGGGGCTGAGATGCAGGCGAACGTCCATGGCTGCTGATTGGCACCAGACGGTGCCGTGCCGGCTGTCGCCACTGCAGCCTCGATCACAGCGCGCGGGACAGTGCGATCGGAGAAATCGCGTACTGTCCGTCGGCGTCGCATCAGCGCCAGGAAGTCGCTGGCACGGGCTTGCATCTCGGCTTCGGCGAGACCTTTGAAGGCGAGATCGTGATAGTGCGCTGCGGTCATCGATCGACGGCCCTGTGTACGTCGTTGTTCTTGATCACACATGATCACACATGTCGTGTCGTTCGGCGATCCAAGTCAGTCGAGCTTCTTTTCCCGGACCACTTGAGCGGCATGATAGCCCAAAGCATCGTAAAGCCTTGCTGGTCGGGCATTCTGAGGATCATGCCGGATCGTCAGATAGCTGACACCGGCGGCCCGAGTTCGGGCTTCACACTCGGCAATGAGCGCGCGACCGATGCCAGATCCACGATGGCCGTCCGTCACGCAAAGGTCGCCGATCCGGCCATAGCGGTACTCGACCTCATCGCGACTGCCAGCCGTACTCAGGCCGACATAGACGACCGCATAGCCAACCGGCTGGCCGTCGCGTTCAGCGATCAGAACGGTGCCTTGATCTTTTGCGCATTGGGCCAGCAGATCCGCCACATACCAGGGCCCCATCTCTGCCGCCGGCCGCACACGGTCATACCATTGTCCTTCAATCGCCTGCAGTTCGAGGACGAGGTGGAGAAGTGCCGCCTCGTCGGTCGGGACATAGTCGCGAATGACAACGCTTGCGCTCATGCGATCACCTTGAAAGGCAGCAGCCTTCTTCGCCACGGGCAGCCCGCCCGGTCAGATCTTCGATGGATCGTCCGCATCGCCCAGCGGTTCATCCTCGAACGGCTCATCCAGCGGTAAGCTCGCCTGATGGGCCTCGTCCAAGGCGTCGAGTGGCACCTCGTCCGGCATGAGAGCCGCAACATCCGTCGGCTCGGGCACCTTGAAATCCGCCGGCAACGTATTGTCGAGCAGACCCGCGCCCTTGAGTTCGGCGAGCCCCGGCAAATCCCGGATCGCATCCATGCCGAAATGCTCGAGGAACTGGGCCGTCGTTCCATAGGTGATCGGTCGCCCCGGCACGCGCCTGCGTCCGCGTGGCCGGATCCAGCCCGTCTCCATGAGCACGTCGAGCGTCCCGCCCGACGTTGCAACGCCGCGGATTTCCTCGATCTCGGCACGCGTCACGGGCTGGTGATAGGCGATGATCGCCATGGTCTCCATGGCGGCCCGAGAGAGCTTGCGCTCTTCCCTGGCGTGGCGTTCCAGCAGGTATGACAGGTCATCGGCCGTCCGGAACGCCCACTTGCCGGCAACCCGGATCAGATTGACGCCGCGGCTGGCGTAAAAGCCCTGCAGCTCCTCGATCAATGCCTTGATGTCATCACCAGACTTCAGGTGCTTGGCAAGCGTGGTTTCATCAAGCGGTTCTGAGGCGGCAAACAGCAGGGCCTCGAGGATGCGCAGCTTTTCGCGTCGATCTGCAGACGGCAGATGCGAAATGTTTCCCGTGGTCGTCACACCGTGAGCCGCCGGTACTGTCGCCGATGCGTCGACCTCGTCGCCTTCCGGCCTCTGCCGCTTGTGCGCGCCCATCTCGTGTCCCTTGCGGTCTGTCACGGCTCCCCGACTGAACGAAACTCGACTGAAAGAAATTCAACTGAACGCAGCGTTACGGTGCGCGCCAAGCAGGCCGATGCGGATGCTGATCGGCTGGTGCCCGAATTGACATGGAATTTCAAGAGCGTGAGCTTGGCACGTCCAGAGCATTCGCGATCATCCCGAGGAAACTGTCTGCAATAATATCGATCTTTCCGATCAAATTACCTCTACCGTCTGATTCGGCGGCGATCCGTCGCCTGGGTTGGAGGACGACACAATGGAATCTGGCTTGATCTCACTCATCATTTCGCTCCTGAGCGGCGCCGGCGGCGGTAACCTCGCCGGTATGCTGTTCAAGAACATCAGCCTCGGCACGATCGGCAACTCCATCGCCGGCATCGTCGGTGGCGGCATCGGCGGCAAGGTTCTGGCCATGCTGCTGCCGGCGTTGATGGGTGGCGGCTTGGACATCGGCTCGATCCTCGGCCAGGTGGCCGGTGGAGGTGTCGGCGGTGGCGCGCTGATGTGGATCATCGGCATGGTGAAGCAGGCACTGGCAAAGTAAGCTCACGCAGCGGTGTCTGGCCTCTGGTCAGACACCGACCATTGCAGGAGCGTAATAGATCAGCGTAAGGGCGCGTCAGGAGGAACATCATGACCCAGGATGCGAAATCCCGCCTGTTCATTGCGCTCGATGTACCAGATGTCGCGCGCGCGGAAGCGCTGGTCGCGCGCATCGGAAATGACGGCGTCTGTTACAAGATTGGCCTGGAGTTGCTGTTTGGCGGTGGTCTCGCCTTGGCGCAGAAACTCAAGGCGCAGGGCCGGCAGATCTTCCTCGACATGAAGCTGCTCGATATTCCGAATACGGTCGAGAAGGCTGCTGCCAATATTGCCGCGCTTGGCCTCGACTATCTCACCGTTCACGGCACCGACCGCAAGACTCTAGACGCGGCCGTCAAGGGCCGTGGCGGCTCAAAACTCAAGCTGCTGGCGGTGACCGTGCTGACAAGCACAGATGCTGTTGATCTCGCCGAGCAGGGCATCACGGGGATGTCGCCCGCGGATCTTGTCGTGCATCGCGCCAAACTCGCGCGCTCAGCTGGTTTCGACGGCGTCATCTCGTCGGGCCAGGAGGCCGCGGCGATCCGGGCGGCGATCGGCCCGGATTTCCTCATCGTGACACCCGGCATTCGCTTGGCCGAAGGCCCGGATGGCGATCAGGCGCGTGTGCTGACGCCGGAGAAAGCGATACGCGCTGGCGCGTCGCATCTGGTGGTCGGCCGCCCCATCAGCAACGCGCCGGACCCGGCGGCCGTCAGTCGCACGTTCACATCGCACATCGCCAGTGCTCTCACATAGTCCACATCGACGATGACCCAATCCCCTGCGCGCAAATTGAACCTCGGCGACGTCAGCGCCACGATGGACGTCCGCGGCGACGGGGCGATCATCGTGCGCAATGCGTGCGCGCTCGGTGACTATCCGACATGCATCACCGATCGGCTTGATCACTGGGCAACGGTCGCGCCTGAGCGCATCTGGCTTGCCGAGCGCGACACCAGCGGCGGTTGGCGCACGGTCACCTACGCAGAAGGCGCAACGCGCGTGCGCCGCATCGCGGCGGCTCTGTTGACCCGCGGCCTGAGTGCCGATCGACCGATCGTGATCCTCTCTGGCAACAGCATCAGTCACGCGCTCTTGGCAACGGCCGCGCTGTACGCCGGCATCCCCTACGCGCCGATTGCGCCGGCGTATTCGACCATATCGACGGACTTTGCCAAGTTGCGTGCCGTGATCAGCCTGCTGACGCCAGGTCTCGTTTTCGTCGCCGATCCGCGCCCCTTCGAACGCGCGATCAGCGAGGTGCTGGCGGGTGATGTCGAGTTGGTCGTCAATGCTGGCGCTATTTCGAGCCGCGCTGCAACCACGTTGGCAAAGCTCGAGGTCGAAGTCGCCGATGTAGCGGCACATGTCGACGCCGCGCGCGCAAAGATCACACCGGACAGCATCGCCAAGTTCTTGTTCACGTCCGGCTCCACAGGCGTGCCGAAGGGCGTGATCAACACGCAGCGCATGCTCACCTCCAATGTCGAGCAGATCACGCAGCATTTCGCTTTCTTCCGCGATGAGCCACCGGTCATCGTCGATTGGGCCCCGTGGAACCATACGGCCGGCGGCAATCACAATTTCAATCTCGTGCTCCACAACGGCGGCACGTTCTACATCGACGACGGCAAGCCAACGCCCAGCGGCATCGGTGCAACAGTCCGCACACTGCGCGAGATCTCGCCGACCTGGTACTTCAATGTGCCAAAGGGTTTCTCGGCCTTGGTCCCGCATCTGCGCGCTGACGCCGACTTGCGGCAGAGCTTTTTCCGGCGTCTGCACATGATGTGGTACGCGGGCGCGGGCATGGCGCGGCACGTGTGGGACGAACTCGACGACCTCTCGATCCAAACGACGGGCGAACGGGTCATCATCCTCACCGGCCTCGGTGCGACAGAGACGGCACCGTTTGCGCTCGCAGCCGACGCGAGCATGTCGGACGCCGGTTTGATCGGCCTGCCCGCGCGCGGCTGCGACTTGAAACTGGTGCCAGCGGGCGACAAGCTTGAAGCCCGCGTGCGCGGGCCCAACATCACACCTGGCTATTGGCGACAGCCGGATCTCACGCGCGCCGCGTTTGACGACGAAGGTTTCTATCGTCTCGGCGACGCGCTGCGCTTCGCTGTGCCCGGAGACGTGAGCCGTGGTTTCTACTTCGACGGCCGCATCGCAGAAGACTTCAAGCTCGCAACTGGCACATGGGTTGCGGTTGGCCCATTGCGCACAGCCTTTGTCGATCATTGCGCGCCCTACATCCAAGATGTCGTCATGGCCGGGCTCAATCGCGAGTTCATCGCGGCCCTCGTGTTCGTCGATGTCGAGCATTGCCGGGCGCTGGCGCGCAAGCCTGCAGCCAGTCTGGCTGACCTTGCCGCCGACGACACCGTGCGCGCGCTTTTCGCTGACAGGCTGTCGTCGTTCGCCGCCAATGCGTCCGGCAGTTCAAACCGGATCGAGCGCCTCGTGCTCGTGGCGGAGGCCCCTTCGATCGACAGCGCCGAGCTGACCGACAAGGGCTCACTCAATCAGCGCGCCGTGTTGGCGAACCGCACCGAGCTGGTGGAGGCGCTGTTTGCGGCGATCAAGCCAACCTGGGTGATTGGCGATGGCTGACACGCAGACCAGAGGGGGGAGATCAGGGACCGTCGACATGGCGACCTCGCTCAAGATCTGAAATAGGACTCAAACAGCGCCCGTTCAGCAATCCAACTGTGCGACATGTTTGCCCGGCTCTGTTCGAAGTAGTGACTGGAAACCTGCGTCTCCAATTGATCAACGAACGAAAAGCCGTAGAATGACTGCCGATTGAGCGTGCCTCTCGCGTGGTGCAGCATGTGCGTCACCAGTAGACCAGTGCTTGGACGCGAACCGAGCTTGCGCAAAAGGGCGCGTGTATCCCGGTCGGACACGATGCCGATCTTAAACCCATCGCCCAGGGCCGCACGCACCTCCTGGGAGAGGCGGGCCCTCAGGCCGAAGGGGTTTTTGAGAATGATCAAACAATCACGGCTGCATTTCGCCAGCAACTCACGTAGCGGCCCGCCTTCCAGCGTAAAGACGACATCTGTTTTGCAGCCATAATCCGCTCGAAACCCATCACTGGTTTCGAAGCGGTTCATGCGGAGGACAACGTCATGTCCGTCAATTTCGGCACCTCGACCCTGACCGACTTCTATGGGTGAGTTGCCAACCACTGCAATTCGAATGCTTGGGTCTCTTGCCAGCGCATTGAACGCCCTGAGATGCCCCTGGAGCAGGGCCATCTGCTGCCCAAGCGACGTGACCGTGGCCGTGACAACAGAGGGCATGTTGATCTTGACATAGGCCTCCGCGACGAAGGGATTGTGAGCCGCTTCCTTGCGCGCACCGTCGTTGCCGGCCGCGAGCCGTTCAAGTGTGTCTTGATCACCCAGTTGCGCGGCGAGGCAGGTTGCCAGTCCTAAAAGCCCGTTGTTTCCGGGGAAAGTGGCAGTGTCAGCGAGGCATTCGTTCAGCAGTGATCTGGTTTCACCATCCAATATCCACTGCAGTGTGCGCGTAACGTGCCGCATGTCGGAGCAGTCCCAAGCTGGGCATGCCATGACCTGCCTTATGTTTTCAGCGCTATCCTCGCTGACAAATTGCCTGATATAATCGACGAACACCCTTGCCACAGCTCGATGCCAATCGTCCAACAGTCCGTCGGTACCGCGCTGCAAGACATCGGTCGCAAATCTTCCCTCTTGAAGATAAGTCGCGCGCAAGGCGAGCGCGACAACCGCCGCCACTTGGCCACTCTCGCCGAATGATCGTTTGGCCTCCGCCCGCGCCATATCCGCAGACACCAGGGCCCGATCGAAATCCAGCGCGACCAGCGCTTGGTTGAAAACGACGGCGTGGGCCCACCATCCGATCGTGTCGATCGAATGGCTTCCGCGTGGCGTCCAATAAAGGTCGCTCCTTCCAATCCCGGCTACGGCACCAAGACTGCGCGCGACATCGATGCCGGCGAACAACCATCGAAAGACACTCGGCAGCGCGTCGGTCAACTGACCTGCGCGCAGCGCCGCCTCAATCCACTCGATCTTCAAATTTGCATCGGCCGGTGCTTCCATCTGCGCGGCCTCGAACGGCGCCAGCGCCTCAAAAAATGCGCCGCGCCGAACAGCCAGCCTGGCTCGCAAAGCGGCGGAGTGCGGCGGGTAGACTTTGAGGGGTCGAGCCCTGTTCGACAGTGCAAGTTCAGGCGACCAAGGCCGCTTTGCCCGCATCTGATCAAACAGACGACGGAAAGTCGCGTCGTTGGCTCGAGACCACTGTACCAGCGCCGCGATGTCGGCAACGGAGGATGCGACGGGTATGTGAAAATCAGAACACAAATCTTCCATTTTGTGGCTGTTGCCTCTGATGGCCACGAATGGGACTTCAGCGCGACACGCCGCGTACAGCACATGGTGGCGCCCCGTGATGACCAGGCGCGCGGTTCGCAGCGTCGCAACGAGGTCGGGCCAAGTGAACTTTGTGATGTCCAGTCGCCGCGCGTCGGCAACTCGTGGGTGCTCCAGCCAAACGAATGCTCCGAGATTGTCAGCCCACATATCGGTCAGTAGGACTTGATCCTCAAAGCCGGCCACAACCCTACCGCCACTGACTTCCGCAAAATAGGATTGATCGAGCTGACCTGTTGCTGCAACGCTGTGTCGTGACGTCAGCTCGGCGAGGCTTGCGCGACCTCGCGTAACACAATCGTGCAGTGCCTTCAGCGTGTCATCGTAATCGCGAGGATTTTCGTGCCAGACCGTATTGACGAGCGCCGTCCGCTGCCCGCGTTTTTGTGCGCGGACGAGCGCGCGCATCTTCGTATGAAAACCAGATGCTCCGTGATGCATCGTCCCTTCACCGTTGACGATGACCAAGTCGGCCGTGTCTGGATCAGCAACAAGAGTGCCATGCGTGGCAAGTGCGTGTCGCAAGACTTCGATTACGGCTGCGCTGCCACAGTTATACTCTGTGTGGTCGCCGATCAGTGAAAATGTCGTCACGATCCGATCCTATGCCTTCAAATTTAGCTCTTTGTTCAGCTCGCGAACGCTCGCGTTATCCCATACGTATCGTCTCCAAGGCCGCAACCAAGGCGCGGTCGTCTTTGCCCATCACACCAACTGCGGTCTTGATCAACTCCTGCAGCACCGGATCAGCCGCAATGCCGCGGGCGAGTGAGCAGTGGAAAACGGATCCGGCATCGAGCTTCGTCGAGCCGATCGCCTGACGTACGGCCCCTTTGAGCGTGTTTGCGCGTGAGAGGCCACTCGACTGGGG
>JANMGQ010000274.1:0-17555 GCA_031374735.1 Hyphomicrobiaceae bacterium
GCATCCGTCACTAATTCTGGCCGCTGGTATGAGTCACAACTTTGCTGGGCCGGTATGAGGTGGCAAGCGGCTCGCGTTTGTGGGGATCGACCGCTCGACGTCATCCCTCATTTCTTGCCCATCTTGCCCTGTTTGTCCGCCTTTTTGACCATCCATGGCTTGTCGAAATCGCCGGCCATGATGCAGCCTTTCGGCTGAATGGCGCCGATCACGTCGGCGAGGCCGAACGCCTTGATCTGGTCTCGCACCTGATCAGCATTCTTGTAGGCGATCGGGGTCTCCGACACGTCCGGCCGATCAAAGAAGAAGCGCACATCGAGCCCCTTCGTTTGCCGGTCCAACAGCTTCCGGCTCTCGACCATGAACGTCTCCGGTGAAAGTCCAAAGATGCCCTGCTCCTTTAACAACGCGGTACGGCTCTTGTTGCGGCCGGCGCCATGGGGCGAGAAGCTTGCAAACTCCGTGTTGTCGCGGCCGAGCGTCAGCAAAATTGGCGCAGCCATATTGAGCGGGATGAGGCCCAGAAGTGGATGTCCGCGCTCGTCCTTCCAAGCCGGTGTCGCGCCCTTGCCGTGGTAAAAGCGATTGCCGCGTTTCCAGACGAAGTTGTGCTCGTTGCCGAAGGCTGCCAGCGCGTCAATGCCGAGACGCTTCAGTGTGCCCTCATGGATCAACTGATGGTTCCGCTTGGTCCAACGCGCGACGTACTGCAGCGCGTCCCAATAGAGCCGGCCTTCCTCTGTGTCGGGATCGATCCACGCCTGATGGGCGGGCGTGTCGGGTGAGATGCGCGACGTGTGCCCCATCGCCGTGGTGATGCCGCGCTTGTAGACCTGCGCACCAAGATCGCGGCTGCCGTGGTGGGTGACGAGCACGTTCACCTTGCCTTTGCCCTCGATGGACGCGGCGAGCGGTTCCTGCCCGTTGGCCTTCAGCGTTGAGACGAGGTGCTCCGTCACGCGCATGGTGCCGAGATAGGCGAAGTGGTTGCCATCGCCCTGATCGGCAAGCTGCGCTTTCGCGCGCGGCGCCAGCTGGTTCAGATACGGATTTTTCGTGTCCTCGATCTCGTCCGTGATCGGATCTGCGATCTGGTCTTCCGGCTTGCGCCCGCCCGGCCCAAAGCGCGTCGACGCCTGCAGGGCGTCCATGAAGGCGCCCGTGTCGACCCCATCCGCAAACACTGTCGCATACATGGAACAGCAGATATCGGCCGAGTGGAACGCCGGGTGGATGGCACGCGAGACGACAGCGCCGCCAACGGGGATCGTGCCCATGGCCCGCCCCGATGGGCACGCGTCCGGCATGATGGCGCCGTGCTCCAGAACGGGGCAGCGCATGAGGTCGTCCATGTGCCGCTTGACGGCCGCGATGTTCTCCTCGTCCTCCTTGGTCTCGGCCGAGATGGCGATGCCGTAAGCGCCCTGTTCTTTGCGCTTGATCACTTTCGGCGCCGGGAAGGCCGCCACCACGGCGCGCTTGATATCGTCCGGCGGCGTACCCGCGGCCTCCATTTGGCGCGCGAGCGCCAGCGCATCCTTGAAGCGCTTGCCCGGCTCAATGCCCCACTGCAGCAGCTGCTTGCCGTCGATCATGTCCAATGCCTCGTCTCGTCCATTCTCCGCCCGCCCAAATAGCACACGCCCGTCGATCTTGGACCTATGCTGGAAGCTGGAACATGGGCTGCGTTACGCCAGGACGCCGCCGCGTGGGCGCTCCACAATCTCTTGACCGCCAACTTCCGCTCCTGTTGAGGCTTCCTGACGCCGGCCCCGTGCGCGTGTCGAGGGCCATGAGGGCCGGCGTCCGGAACCCTCAACAGGAGCCGACCATGCTGGCATGTTCGCTCCAGCTTTGTTCGAGGCAGGTATGGCGTTGCAAGCTGCCGTTAAATTGTCGCCAACACCGACGATCGATCGTCACCCGACCGCCATGGAACAGGCTGCGCCTTTGTCTTCGGGATGCAGCGCGAGGGGCGCAGTAGCAATCTCGCGTGCAAGGACGCACCGTGGTTGAGGATGCCGACGATATCCATCGACAGACCCACGTCGATCGGGCAAAATTCTATAACTTGCTCCTTGGTGATTTTTGAATCACTCGACGCGGGAGCTGTCATTTGTCATGAGTTCCGAAAACAACTCGTAGACACCGTCCCTGGCCGGCTGGGCCGTTGGCGTTTCCTTGAAGTGTAGGACGGCTGCGCCAGCAGATCTGTGTGATGGCCACACCGGCAAGCCAGGTCCGTTCGGATTTCCTCGCTTCACGAAGTTGACCCAGAGGCCCGATGCAATTCGGGCGACCTCACGATCGGCATCGTCAGTGAGCCACGGCATCGCATCGAGCGTGTCGAAGACGTAGGGAATCTCTCCGGAGTGGAAGGCGCCTGCCTCTTTGCTCGAATTATTGCCGAACCAGCCGTCAGGTGTCAGTGGCGCACGCTCGAACCGGAAGCGGAAGATGTCGGCTGTTCCGTGCGCTTTCTGCGCTTCGATCCAGCTCCACATGGCATGGCCGACGCGTGCATCACCGCCGAGCGCTCGGGCGGCTGCCGCAGTCGTCGCTGCGTCTCCCGCTGGATATCGCTTCAGCACGTCTGCGGCGCCGGCGCCAAAGAGGTCGCGCACGATCGCCTCGTACGGTCGCTCCGGCCAGCCGACCAGACCAAGATTGAAGCCCTCGTCCTTGTTCCAACCCGCGAGCAGCGGCACGTCGCTGTGCCGGCGCTCGGCGAACAGTTCGACGGGTGGCGCAGGAATGACGTGACCGTCGATGATGGGGCGGAACATTGGTCCTGGTGCCGCGTCGATGATTGACGTCACCGGCAAGGCGCGCAGCGCGACCGCTGTCTCCGCGCCGAGGCGGCGGGCGAAGACCACGCCCGCTCTCTCCGCTTGAGTTCTGTTTTCGAGCTTGCGGACTGGCGCATCGAAGAATGCCCCGCTCTGGCCGATCGCGCGCGCGAACAGGCCCTTCGCGATCGGCGACGCCATCAGGGCGCTGACCGCAGCGGCGCCGGCCGACTCACCTGCAATCGTAACAGCTGCCGGATCTCCTCCGAACGCCGCGATATTGCGTTGCGTCCACGCGAGTGCCTCAATCAGATCGAGCAGGCCCCAATTGCCGGAGGCGTCATGCTGGCTTTCTGCCGCGAGCGCCGGATGCGCGAGAAAACCAAGCGTATTGAGCCGGTAGTTCATGGTCACGACGAGGATGCCGCGCGCGGCGAGCCGTGCTCCGTCGTAGCGCGGCTCTGCGCCATGCCCGGCCGCAAAGCCGCCACCGTGAATCCAGAACATGACTGGCAGGCGTTCGCCGCTGCCGATCTGCGCCGGTGTCCACACGTTCAAGTACAGGCAATCCTCCGACACGCCGGGCGTCGACAAGTCGATGTCCGAGAACACCGGGGCCTGCATCGCGTTCATGCCGAACGCATCGGTTGATCGCGTCCCCGTCCAGCCTGGGCACGCAGCCGTTGCGCGCCACCGCAACGCACCGACGGGTGGCGCGGCATAGGGAATGCCCCTGAAACAGCGGACACTGTGTGCGTCTGCAACCGGGACTGCGAGCTTGCCCGTATCAATTTCGACAGAAGAACGCATCATCGGCCGCCGTCCACGGTGAACGACTGGCTGGTGATCATGCGACTGTCGTCGGCGGCAAGGAACAAAGCCATGCGCGCGATATCGTCGCCAAGCAGTGTTTCCTTGAGCAACTGGCGATGGCGCACGCTGTCGAGCGCTTCTTCGGTCTGGAACCAGAGCCGTTTCTGCCGCTCGGTCAGGACAGCGCCCGGCTCGATCGAATTGACGCGGATGTTGTCCTTGCCGAAGGCGCGCGCGAGCGCTTGCGTCAGGCCAAAGATTCCGGCCTTGGCCGTTGCGTAGGCCGGAAACTCGGCCCCCGCGCGCCGCCAGGCGATCGAGCCCAGGTTGATGATCGCCCCCTGGCCGACCTCCTTCATGTGCGGCTGCACGGCCTGGGCCGCAAAAAAATGATGGCGCAAGTTCACATTGAGGGCTCGATCCCAGTAATCCACACTCACGTCGGCAGTATCGTGGCGATCGTCCCGCGCCGCGTTGTTGACGAGCACGCCGACCGGGCCGAGGCGCGACCGCGTCGTGTCGATGCAACGGCGCAAGGCATCGATGTCGGTGACGTCGCACGCGAGGAACAGCGCAGCAGCGGCCTCCTCCTTGAGCTTCGAGGCGAGGGCGTTACCGGCTTTTTCGTCAATATCGACGAACGCCACTTTCACGCCGTTACGTGCCAATGCTTTGACTATATCGGCTCCGATGCCAGTGCCGCCGCCGCTGACGAACGCCACGCGGCCGGCAAGGCTTGGATAGGTTGCAAACGTCATGTCGTGGCCTCGGGGATGAGCCGCTCGGTACCCGGGTCGAACAGACAAGCGTGCCCCATGTCGATGCCGAGGGCGAAAGTTTCCCCTGGTTCCGGCGCAGCGTCGGGTTCGAAACGGCCGACAATGTCGCGGCTGCCGAGCTTGAGCATCGCGATCGTCTCGGCTCCGGTCGGCTCTACCAGATCCACTGACGCGGTCACCTGCACAAGAGCGGGCCGCCGCGCCTTCATGTCAGCATCGTAGCGATAGAGGTGCTCGGGTCGAATGCCGAGCACGACCTTGCCATCCGCGGGGGCGGCCGACGGTCGACGGGTGAGCGGCAAGGTCACGACGCCCCCGTTCGCTCCGGGAAACTCCACACCGAGCACATCGTCACGTGTCGCAAGCGTCGCGGGCACGAAATTCATCGATGGCGAGCCCATAAAGCCCGCAACGAACATGTTCGATGGACGCGCATAGACGCGGCTCGGGACGTCGAACTGCTGCAAACTGCCATGGTGCATGACGGCGATGCGCGACGCGAGCGTCATGGCTTCGACCTGATCGTGCGTGACGTAAACCGTCGTCTTGCCGACGCGCTGGTGCAGCTTTTTGATTTCGGTGCGCATGTCCACGCGAAGCTTGGCGTCGAGATTCGACAGCGGCTCGTCGAACAAGAACAGCTTCGGATCGCGCACGAGCGCGCGACCCATGGCGACGCGCTGGCGCTGGCCGCCCGAAAGTTGCGCGGGCTTGCGACCAAGCAGCGGCTCGATCTGCAGGAGTGCCGCCACACGGGCGACTGCTTCGTCCTGCGCCGCCTTCGGAACGCGCCGGCTCTCCATGCCGAAGGTGATGTTCTGGCGTGCCGTCATGGTCGGATAAAGCGCGTAGGATTGAAACACCATGGCGATGTCGCGATCCTTTGGAGGAATGCCGTTGACCAGCCGATCGTCAATGCGGATCTCGCCCGAGGTTACACTCTCGAGACCAGCGATCATGGCGAGCAACGTCGACTTGCCGCAGCCCGACGGGCCGACAAGCGCGACGAACTCGCCGCTCTTCGCTTCGATGTCGATGCCCTTGAGCACGTCGACTGAACCGAAGCGCTTGTGCAGGGATGTAACGGTCAGTGTCGCCATGGCTGCCTACTTCACCGAACCTGCTGTCAACCCACGCACGAAGTATCTCCCCCCGAACAGATAGACGAGGAGCGTTGGCAGCGCCGCAATTATGACAGCGGCATTCTGCACGCCATACTGCGGGATGTCGGCGACGGCCGCCGTGAGCGCAATCAGAGCTGCCGTGACAGGTTGCTGCTGGCCGGTCGTGAAGGTGACGCCGTAGAGGAACTCGTTCCAGATGTGGGTGAACTGCCAAATGGCCGTCACTATTAGGATCGGCGGCGACAGAGGCAAGATGATGCGCCAAAAGGTGCGGAAGAAGCCGGCACCGTCGATGCGCGCTGCCTTGATCAGTTCTTGAGGAATGGCCGTGTAGTAGTTGCGGCAGAAGAGCGTCGTGAACGACATGCCTTGGATGCAGTGGATCATCACAAGCCCGGTCAAAGTGTTGGTCAAGCCCATGTCGCGCAGGACCACCGTCCAAGGCAGCAGCCGCATTTGCTGCGGGAGAAAGATGCCGATCGCGATGATACCGAAGATCCAACGGTCGCCGCGAAAGCGCCAGAGCGAGATAGCAAAGCCCGCAACAGCGCCCAGGAGCGTCGAGATAATCGTTGCAGGAATGGTCACGAGTGCAGAGTTGAGCATGTAGGGCTTAATGCCCGAGCAAGTTTGCGCGATGCAGAACTGGCCCCAGGCGTTAGCATAATTGCTCCACGCCCATTGCTTCGGCCAACCGATCATGGACGTTTGCGCAATCTCCTCAGCCGACCTCAGCGAGTTCAGCAGCACGACGACGAAGGGGATCAAGTACACCGCCGCGATCAGCCAGACGGTCGCGTAGACGAGGACGCGGCTCGGAGTGACGCTCGCCTCACGCATTGGCAACCCGCCTGCTCTGAACATATCTCCAAGCCCAGTAAGGGAGCAACACGGACAGCAAGATCAAGAGCATCAACACGGCCGCTGCGGCACCGCGCCCAATGTGGCCGCGCTGGAACATGAAGTCGTAGACGACGAGCGCCGGCAACATCGTCGCGATACCAGGACCGCCACCGGTCAGCGCGCGCACGAGATCGAAGGTCGTGATTGCGAACTGCAGTTGGATCACGACGACCGTGATCAGGATCGGCCACAGCGACGGTATGATGATGCGCCGATAGATGCGCACGGGGCCGGCGCCGTCGATCTGCGCGGCCTTCAGCAGATCGCCGTCGACGGACCTAAGTCCTGCAAGAAACAGCGCCATTGCAAATCCGGCGGACTGCCAGATTGCCGCAATGACGATTGTCCAAATTGCTTTGTCCTTGTCGAGCAGCCAATCGAACCTGAAGGTCGTCCAACCCAAGACATTGACGAACTTCTGCACGCCCAGGCCAGGATTGAGCAGCCAGCTCCAGACGGTGCCTGTGACGACGAACGAGAGGGCGAGTGGGTAGAGAAAGATCGAGCGCAAGACGTTTTCGCCGCGGATGCGCTGGTCAAGCAGGATCGCGAGAAATAGGCCGATGGCGGCGCTCAGAACAACAAACGTGCCGCCGAACAGAAAGATGTTGTCAAATGCGGTCTGCCAGTTCCGGGTCGATAGGAT
This sequence comes from Hyphomicrobiaceae bacterium, assembly GCA_031374735.1. GTDB lineage: Bacteria > Pseudomonadota > Alphaproteobacteria > Rhizobiales > Hyphomicrobiaceae > JABFRJ01. The sequence continues at coordinate 7,055 of JANMGQ010000274.1, forward strand.
CGCGTTGTAGTTACGCAGCCCAACCCAACCGGACACTGGCATCAAAGTCGACGGCGTGAACGATACCCAGATCGTCCACACCGAGAATGTTACAATGTGCGCGGCTGTCACCAGCAGTGGCACCCAAATGACCACGTGCTCCGGCAAGCGACGCAGCGCATCGGACAAGCGACGCGCGACGGTCGTCGTCTCTGTACCCGCAGGAGCGGCGCGGCTCATCGATTGGTATCCACCGCCTTGGCGAGACGCTCGACAGCTTGATCCGGCGTGACGTCCTTGTTCTTCACGAACTCAGTAATCACATCGATCATTCCGGCCGTGATACCGTTTTGCTGCGCCATATTGTGGGCTAGGCTCAGCACGGCTTGGTTGCCGGCCACCGCGTCCTTGAGCAGTTTTGCTGTAAGGCGCTGGCCATCAGACCAGCCAGGCCCGGACAGATCAACATCCGTGCGCACTGGGATCGACCCGGTCGTCTGCGAGAATGCGGTCTGGATCGCTGGGTCCATGACCAATTCGGCCATCAGCTTTTGGCCGGCCTGCAGCTCGGCATTTTTGCTCTGCCAGAAGATGAAGGCATCGGCGTTGAGCGTGAACACTGGCTTGCCATTGTCCGACGGGCCTGGCGCAATGATGAAGTCATCGAGCTTGAAGCCGGCGTTGAGCAACACGCCCTGCGCCCAACCGCCTTGCAGCATCATGCCCATCTCGCCCGCGACGAAGCGCTTGAGGTTGGTGGAGAAGTGCTGCGCCGCAGTGTTCGGGTCCATCCAGCCGGCGATTTTGCGCAGTTGTGCGAACGCGGCTTTTGTCTCGGGGCCCTTCAGGGCTTTGTCATCGAGGTTCATCGCCGCGGCGCGATACGCCGTCGGGCTAATGCCAGCGAAGACAGCTTCGAACTTCTGTCCATCGTCCGCGCGTGTGCCACCGTTGCCGATCGGGTGCGCTACGCCAGCGGCTTTCATCTTCTCGGCCAGCGCATTGAACTCGGCCCATGTGGTCGGCGCCTTTTCGGCCTTGGCCATGTCCATTGCGCGCTTCGACAGGAACAGCATATTGGTCGAATAGATCTGAATCGGCAAAGCGACCCACTTGCCCTCGGGCTTGTGCAGCTTGGCAAGGTCGGGCGCGACAGCTTTCTCATAGCCCGCAGCAGCGACGATCTCGTCGAGACCGCGCGTTGGCGCAATCTTCGACCAAGCCGCAATCTCGGGGCCTTTCAACTGCGAGCAAGCTGGCGGATCGCCTGCGATGATCTGTGCACGCAGTTTGTTCATCATGTCGGTGGTGAAGCCCGGTACCGGCGAATGCTGCCAGGTGCCGCCCTTCTCCTCGAACTTCTTGCCGAGTGCGGTGATGGCTGCGCCATCGCTGCCCGCAGACCACTGAGAGATGATGGTCAAGCGCGGCTTTGCCTGCGCGAGGGCGATGCTGGGCGCCCCGATCACGCCAGCGGTACCGGCCAGCATCTTGCGGCGGCTCATCTTGGTCATGGCTTCACCCTCTAGGTTTCCTCGGCGACGACACGGCACTTTGCGGCCGCTTCTCTGGCGCGACTGACACGGCGCTCCAACTCAAGTTGAACAATCCAGGCGGAGCGTTTCGACCGTCCTTGACGGCTGCATTTTTTCTGACATGAAAGAATTTGGCCGTCAATGAAAGCTGCAGACACGACAGCTCCGGTCATGACAGCAGGAGATGCTGGAACACCTTGCCCCGCAACGCACGTCGTTCACCCCTCAGCCAATTTGCCCCGCGCTCACCCGAGGGGCGGATCGTACGCTTCATGCGTGAGCGTGGTGACGTCTCCGCAGCCGACATCGCAATGGCAACAGAACTTGCCCGCTCGACAGTTTCGACGTCCCTGGCAGAGTTACGGCGCTCAAAGGTCGTCGTCGAAGTTGCGCAAACGATGCGTTCCCAGGGCGCCGGACGACCGACCTCAGTCTTCACCCTTAATCCCCGCGTCGGCACGTGTGTAGGGCTCCATCTGGGGCTTACCGGCATTCGCGTCATTGTCGCCGACGTGTCGCACGCCATCCTGCACACGGCCGACATCGAACTTGGCGCTGATTACGAACCGGCCCGTGCGGTGTCTGCCGCTCGGACGGCGGCCCTCGACGCCTATGTTAGCCTCGATCTTTCGCCTCAAACCATGCTCGGTGTCGGCGTGTCCGTCGCCGGGCCAGTCGCGCCCGACGGACGGGTTCAGCGGGGCGGGATTGTTCCTAGATGGTCTGGGCAAGACATTCGTGCCTTGTTCGGACCCGCCTTCGAGGCCCCGGTTTTTGCCGATAATGAAAGCAACTGTGGTGCTCTTGCGGAGTTGTTGTGGGGCGCGGGCTCCAAGCAAGACGACTTCGTCTACGTCAAAGTGGATGTTGGTCTGGGGGGCGCGCTGGTGGTCGAGCGCAAGGTGCTCCGAGGCGTTGCGGGCGGGGCAGGTGAGTTCGGCCATATGGCCATTGACGGCGGTCACGAGCGGTGCACGTGCGGAAATCTTGGCTGCTTGGAGAACACCGGCAGCTTCCGTTCTGCGCTCAAGGCGCGCGCACACAAACGCAGAGCAGCGACGTCGATTGACGACATCGTGCAAGCGGCATTGCGTGGTGACCCGGAGTGCTCCGCCCTCGTCGGTGGCATAGGATCCGCTGTCGGCAATGGGCTTGCTGTCATCGGAGCTGTCCTCAATCCAAGTCTGGTCGTTGTCGGCGGGCGCGGGGTTGCAGCGGGATCACTTCTACTCGATCCGATGCGTGCAGCGTACGAAAACCACGCTCTTCTCAAAACAAAACACCTGAGACCGGAACACCGCATCGTCATTCTGCCGGCGCGGTTCCCGGTTGATGGCGCTCTTATGGGCGCCATAGCGCTGGTCCTGCGCGGGCACGCGATTTAAGCAGGGCTATTGACCGCTGTTCCTCAGATACTTTCGGGGCCAACCGTTCGTTCCGCGACCGGAAGCTTACCCCTCGGGACCGAGCGGCGCTGCCGACGACCGTCCAGATCACAGTGGGTGCTGCCGTCGAGAGCACGGCGGATTCCCTCTCCCCGTCCTTCACGGGGAGAGGGTTAGGGTGAGGGGCGGCATCCGCACCGGCGGAGATTGATCAGCTGGCAAATTGTTGATTTTGTGCCTGTTGTTCGATGTCGACTGAGCAAGCAGCCGCCCCTCACCCCGGCCCTCTCCCCTCAGAGTGAGGGGAGAGGGAGTCGCGTTTTTTCTGCACATCCGATATCTGCAACGGGTCTACACGGTGAGTGGGGCGGCGATGCGTATCGGCAGAACGACCTCCGCAACCGACCGGTTGCCGCACGAACAGCGAACGCCGCCGCAGTGCAGAGATAGGCGACGTCCCCGCTTGGGGATGCTCAATCAAAGATGCGATAGGGTCTCGCGTCGGCTCGTCGTCCGAAAGCGGACGGCCGCTCTTTCGCGCGGGTGGTGATCGCCACGGAGATGAGCTGGCGCCTGATTGGGAAAGACCGGCTCAAAAAGCGGCATCGAGCCCCCCCATCGTTCGAGGTTGCCGTGGCATTGACGAGAAAGGTCGCCTGTCATCGTCGAGCGCGGCGCCCATGGACGTCCGGTTTCAGCGCCATCGTGTTGGCTCGCTTGATGTTCGCTGTGATCACTCAGTTCTGCATCGAGACATTCAGCGAGCTCGTTGGGGCTCAACCCCCATGCAGATGGCACGCGACCGCGCGACCGGGCGCCGGCGTGATCAGTTCCGGATCGTCGGTCTTGCACTTCGCCATCGCCATCGGACAGCGCGGATGGAATCGGCAGCCGGATGGGGGCCGCAGTGCACTCGGTACCTCGCCGGTGACAACCACGCGTGGTCGCGTCGCCTCGATTTCGGGATCCGCCACCGGCACGGCCGCCATCAGCGCCTCGGTGTAGGGATGCAGCGGCGATTTGTAGATGTCGTCGCGATTGGCAATCTCGACGATGCGGCCGAGATACATAACAGCGATACGCGTTGAGATGTGGCGGACGACCGCGAGATCGTGGGCAATGAAGAGGTAGGTGAGCCCAAGCCGCTCCTGCAGGTCCATGAACAGGTTGATCACCTGCGCTTGGATCGACACATCGAGCGCCGACACGGGTTCATCGGCAATGAGCAGGCTCGGTTCCAGCGCGAGCGAGCCCGCGATGCCGATGCGCTGGCGCTGGCCACCGGAAAACTCATGCGGGTAGCGATCGGCCATTTCTGGCAGCAATCCGACATTGGCGAGCAACTGGTCGACCTTGGCGCGCATCGCCGCACGATCGGCGTCGAAGCCGTGCACTGTCAGAGGTTCGCCGATAATGTTGCGCACGGTCATGCGCGGATTGAGCGAGCCGTAGGGGTCCTGGTAGACCATCTGCATGCGCTGGCGGATCGACAGCATCTGCAGCCGATCCAGCCCGGTGATGTCGCGCCCTTCGAAGATGATGCGGCCGCTGGTTGCCGCCAGCATGCGCAGCACCGCGAGTCCCGTGGTCGATTTGCCGGAGCCGCTTTCGCCCACGAGGCCAAGCGTTTCACCGCGGCGGATCGCGAACGACACGCCGTCAACGGCCTTGATGGTCGCCACCTGCCGGTTGAAGATGACGCCCTTGGTGACGGGAAAGTGGACCTTCAGATTCTCGACGCGCAGAAGTTCGCTCGGCTCGCTTGTCGGCGGTGTAGCACGTGGGGCGGCGTCAAGCATCGGCGAAACACGCTCTGAGGTGGCTATCGGCGGCGACCGTGAGGGCGGGGCGCTCATTGCGGCACCGATCTATGGCGGACCGGCAGCGGGGAGCAAACGCGCAGCCCGATGGCAGATCCGCGAGATTGGGCGGCTGGCCCTCGATCGGCACCAGGCGCCGGCCGCCGCCGTCGAGACGTGGCACCGATGCCATGAGGCCGCGCGTGTAGGGGTGTCGCGGTGACTTGTAGAGCGCGCGCGCGGGCGCCATTTCAACGATGCGGCCACCATACATGACAGCGACACGATCAGCATAACGGGCCACGACGCCAAGATCATGCGTGATCAGGATCAGAGATGAGCCGGTTTCCCGCGTCACCTCCTTGAGCAGATCCAGAATTTGCGCTTGCACGGTGACGTCAAGTGCCGTGGTCGGCTCGTCGGCGATGATCAGGCGCGGCGCACAGGCGAGCGCCATGGCGATCATCACACGCTGACGCATTCCGCCCGAATACTGATGCGGGAACGACCGCAACCGGCTCGCGGCGTCGCCAATGCGCACGCGCCCGATGAGCTCTTGCGCCAACTCGTAGGCCTTCGCCCACGGTGTGCCGCGATGCTGGTTGATCGGCTCCGCCACCTGCAGACCGACCGTCAGCGACGGATTGAGCGAACTCATCGGCTCCTGGAAGATCATGGCGATCTTGTTGCCGCGTACGGCACGGATGCCGGGATCATCGAGTGTCAGCAGGTCCTGCCCCTCGAACAGGATCTGGCCGTTGGCGATCTTGCCCGGCGGATCGGGGATCAGCCGCAGGATCGACAGCGCTGTGACGCTCTTGCCCGAGCCGGACTCGCCGACGATGGCGACCGTCTCGCCCGGCTGCACGTCGAACGACACACCATCGACTGCTGTCACGAGCCCGCGGTCGCTACGAAAGCGAGTCGTCAGGTTCTCGACCTGCAGGAGAGGGGCTGTCATTTTTTAAACGCTCTGAAATGGGTGTCAGACCCATGGGTCTGACACCACGCGCACAGTCCGCCGGTGAGGGGCTCAATGGCCCATCTTCTTCTTCAACTCCTGGTCGATCCAGATGCGTGCGTAGATTGGGCCAGGGCGGACGGCTCCCGCGCGCAGTTCGCCGCCGTAGTTCTTCACCCATGGCCACCACGCGGTGAAGATGTAGGGCGTGGGCAGCCAGACATACGGCGCCTTGTCGAGGATCTCGCGCGTCATCTCTTTCAACATGGCCTGGCGTTTGCCTTCGTCGCGCTCAAGATAGACCGCCGCCATCTTATTGTCGTAGGCGGGATCGCTCCACTGCGAGGGGTTCCAGACCTGTCCCTTGACGAAGCTCTTGCGGATGGTCGTTGTGGGGTTGGTGTGGCCGTTGTTCATCAAGTAGCCCGGCGCATTGGTCTTGCTGGTCATGGCCGAGAGAAAAGCCCCGTATTCCATGGGCTGGATCTCGATCTTCACGCCCACATCCTCGAAGTAGGCGGCAATCAACGGCAGCAGGTCCGTATGATCGGGTTGGCATGAGCAGACCTGGACCTTGAAGGTAAAGCCCTTCGGCACGCCGGCTTCCGCCAATAGCTTCTTCGCCTTCTCGGGATTGTAGGTGAACAGCTCCTTGATGCTGTCGGGCATCGACTCCAGCGGCTCAAAGTAACCGAGATAATCGGGATGCTGTGGATAGGCGAACAGTTCAGCATTGCCGCCGTAGTAGTCCTTGACGATCTCTTGCTTGTTGACCGCATAGTTGAGCGCGCGGCGCACGCGGATGTCATCAAACGGCTTCGTATCAACACGCAGGGCGATGAATTGGCCGCTCATGGACAGCCATCTCGACCACTTCAAGTCCGGCGCATTCCTTTTGAGCTCTTCGACGGCTGACCAACGGATGGTCTCGAGGATATCGAGTTTGCCGGTGCGCAACTGCGTCAGGTAGGTCGCTTCGTCCTTGATAGTGCGGAACACCACCTTGTCGACCAGCGGCAGCTTGACCTCTTGCCCACCAATCGTATCACGCCCCCAGTAGCCAGGATTTTTGGCGTAGGTGTTCGAGTTGCCCTGCACATAGTCCTGGAGCATGAACGGCCCGGTGCCGTTCAAATTCTTCCAGTTGCCGGCGCCCACATCCGCCACTTCCTTCGGCATGACGCCTGAGTAGTAGCCCCAGCCGAATCGGTAGTCCCACTCGGCATTGAACTCCTTGAACGTGAACAGCACCGTGTGCTTGTCGATCGCCTCGACCTTCGAGAGATGGTCAAAATATCCAGCGATGCGCTTAGGGCTCTTGTCCAGGCGGGATTGCGAAAACACGACGTCGTCGGCGATAAGCTCACGCGCAGCCATGACGCCGGGTTTTTCGGGGAACATGACGCCCTTGCGCAGCTTTACTTCGAGGCGGAGAGGGTTCTCCATCCATTGCCAACTCTCGGCCAACTCGCCGCGTATGGCATCGCTCGGCAGCCAGGCGTCGGCATAGAACGGGTGCTTGCCTCCGAGGCGTTTCGACTTGGTCAAATCGGCAGCAAACAGCTGCTCATAGAACTGCCCAGTGTCGTGGTTCTGCTTCCAGTTCCAGTCGGCGAGATCCCACGACAGCGCTGACAACGTCACATAGACGGTGCCGACTTCGAGCGTCCCGCCCGGCCGCGGGGCTTCGCCTTGGGCAAGCGCTTGACCGGCGAGTAGCGCGGTCGCGAAACCGGCAGATGCAAATAGACTCGCTTTCCTGCTTCTCAACATGGGCTTCCTCCTGGCAGTTTCTTTTTGTTATCTCGACCCGCGCATGCGCGGGTCGAGCAGATCACGCAAAGCATCTCCAAACACGTTGATGGCATAGACGACGACGGTAAGGCACAGGCCTGGCGCCAACGCGAGCCATGGTCCCTGAAACATGAACGTGCGCCCGGAGCCCGAGAGCATAGCGCCCCAGGTCGGTGCGGGCGGCGGCACGCCGAAGCCGAGAAACGACAGGCCGGACTCCGCCAGGATGACACTGCCGACGCGGGTCGTGAACAGCACGATGATGGGCGGCAGCACATTCGGTAGGATGTGCCGGAACAGGATGCGCGGCGTGCCGGCGCCAATGGACTGCGCGGCATGCACGTACATGTTCTCGCGCGTGGTCACGACGGCCGATCGGATAATGCGCGAGCCGGCGATGCCAAGCAGCATGCCGAGGGTGACGATAATCTGCGGCATGCCGGCGCCGACCACTGACACGACCACCAGCAGCACGATCAGATCAGGGAAACTCATCCACGCATCGACGAAGCGCTGCGTGATCAGGTCGACCTTGCCACCGACATAGCCGGACACGATGCCGATCACCACGGACACGAACGTGGCGAGCATGGCCGCTGTAAAGCCGATGATAACGGACAGTTGCGCCCCATAGAGACAGCGTGAGAGCACATCACGGCCGAGATTGTCGGTGCCGAACGGGAACGCCCACGACGGCGGCTTCAAGCGATTCCGCGGGTTGATCTGGTTGAGGCCATAGGGCGCGAGAACATCGGCGAACAGGCCACAGAACAGGAACAGGATGAAGATGACGGCACCGACTGCGCCAAGCGGCTTCTCACGAAACAGACGCACGACGAAGCGCAAGAACCCGCCTGATTGCCGTGCCGCGGGAACGTCTGCCGTGATCGCCATCAGCGGTACCTCACCTTGGGATCGAGCAGGCCGTAGCTCAGGTCCACCAGCAGGTTGATGACCATCACAGACACGCCGACGACGAGGAACACGCCTGTGATGACCGGATAGTCGCGCTGGTTGATGGCATCGAGCAACAGCAGCCCCATGCCTGGGATGACAAAGATCTGCTCGACGATGACGGAGCCGCCGATCAGGATCGGCGCTTGCAGGCCAATCAGTGTCACCACCGGAATGAGCGCATTGCGCAGCGCGTGGCGGATCACGATGATGCGTTCGCTGAGGCCTTTGGCCCAGCCAGTGCGGATGTAGTCCTGGCGCATGACTTCGAGCATCATCGTGCGCGTCATGCGCATGCTGATGGCCGACAGCGCGGTACCGAGGATGATTGCAGGCAGGATCATCTGCTTGAGGTTCTGGATGGGGTTGTCGCGGAAGGCGACGAATCTCACCTCCGGCGACCAGCCCCACCAAATCGATGGAAACACCATCACCATCGTGCCCATCCAGAAACTCGGCACCGATAGCATCAGTAGCGAGAATGAGCGGGTGATGTAGTCGCCGGCCGTGTCCTGCCGGATGGCGGAGTAGACGCCGATCGGCAAGGCAACGAGCAAGGCAACGACCAGCGCCAGAAACCCGAGTTGGAACGTCACCGGCATCCGGGCTGCGAGCAACTCCGTCACCGGAGTGTTCTGCCACAGGGAGTTGCCGAGGTCGCCATGCATCAGTATGCGGCCGGCCCAGCGAAAATACTGCTCCCACATGGGGCGGTCGAAACCGAGGGTCTCGATCAGCTTTTCGCGCGTGAGTTTGTCGGCACCAACATCGTTCTGCGCCAGCATCATGTCGATGACGTTGCCCGGTACCAGCCGGACGATGACGAACACGATGACGCTTGCGAAGAACAAGGTCGGTATCAGTGCCAAGACTCGTCGCGCGAGATAGGCGTGCATGGAGTGTCCCCACCCGTCATGTCCATACTGTGATACGTCACCGCGTGTTGCGCAAGCGATGGTGTCAGCGACGGTGTCATCGAGGACAGGATTGCCGGACGTGGGTGCTACCGCCCTTTGAAGATCGGTTCTCGCTTTTCGACGAAGGCGCGCGACGCTTCACAGTGATCCTCGGTTTGTCCGCAGTGGACATGGTGCGTTGCCTCGAGGTCCATGCAGTCGTCGACGTCGCCCGTCATGGCGCGATTGAGAGTCTCTTTCGTGTAGCGATACGCGACGGTCGGCCCCCGCGCGAGACTTCATCGACGCCAGCGGTGACGTCTGTGTGCGCATGATCAGTGGTTCATTCCGTCGAGGTGTCGAGCGGTTGGGAGACATCGCGCCGTTCGACGGCCGCGGGCCCCGCCGCGACCGCAGCACCTTCGTCACCGGACAGGCGTAGACGGCGCCTTGTTAGAGTGGTTAATCCGGATGGCCGGTCAGTTTGATCGAAGCGCAGCCTGACAATTGTTGACGCGGCGTCAGGTCATATCGTTGCAGAAGCCGCTGATGGATCGCACTCGCGATGACTGACATTCCAGACTCCTGGCTCGCCTTCGCCATCGAACTCGCAGATGCGGCCCATGCTATGGTGGCGCCGGCAGGTCGCGTGCGCCCGAATGCCGTGGTCAAACCCGATCGCAGCTTCGTCACCGCACTCGATGGCGAGATCGAGCAGCGGCTGCGCGGCATGATCGAGAGGCGGTTTCCGGATCACGGCATTCTCGGTGAAGAAGGCGATGCGACGGCGATCGATGCGGAGTACGTTTGGATCCTCGATCCCATTGATGGTACCGCGCCGTTCATTGCGGGTTCGCCCGTCTACGGCACGCTGATCGCGCTTGCCCACAAAGGCACGCCCATTCTCGGACAAGCCATGGTCGGGCGAGTTTGCCTCGCTCTACGTGGTGGTCCGAGACCTACCGTCGGACGCTCGACGTTATGGGCCAGGTGCTGACGCGGCCACGCCATCCAAATTCAACGGTGTCCCGGAATTTGGCGTGCCCTTCGCACGACGAATATCCGGGATCCTACTCTGAAAGAAGCACGGGCCGGGATCGCGGTGCCGGGTTGGGTTGTATCATGCGGCGCGGCTGAACTCGACGGTGAAGCCGAGGGCGCGGATCTGTCCGGCGAGGCGTTTGGCTTTGGTTGCTGT
>JANMGQ010000010.1:0-176543 GCA_031374735.1 Hyphomicrobiaceae bacterium
GAAGCGATCGAGGAAGGCGTTCAGGTCGGTCGCCAAGTCACTTGAGAACATGGCCGCGCGCTCCACACAAGGCACCGCATGTTCGCTATATGTTCAAAGCCAAGTTGGCAAGACGTTCCTACACGTCGTGGAAGGGCATTATTCGGATAAATGCGGCACGGCTTCAAGGGCGCGCCATGGCACCAAATGTATGCGACGCATAAGCGCGCTGTGATCGATGAACTACGGCAGTCTCGGCGCAGCACTCGCCGACCGCACGCGGTCGTACATCACGATTGCCGCGGCCATGGCGACGTTGATGCAGAAGCGCGTTGGGATCTTGATCACGCTTTTACACTTTGTGAGTATCTCGGGCGAGAGCGATCCCTTCTCAGGCCCAAGCACATAAGCCGCGCGGAGCGGATGGCGGAACATTGTCAGATCTGTGGCGTCGTCGGTCAGCTCCACGCCGACCAGCACGCAGCCGCGCGGCAGATGCATCTCGTTGAGCGTCGTCCAATTGTAATGCGGCAGGTGCCATTGGCCCTTGCTGGTGTCGGCACGCGCTTCCATGGCCTGATACATGGCCCCGACCGTAAACGTGAAAGAGGCCCCGAACCCGTGCGCCGAACGCATGATGTTGCCGAGGTTCAGCGCTTTGGATGTACGCTCGGCACCGATCGCAAAATAGCCGCGCTGGAAGGCTGGATCGAGCGGCGGGGCGGATCCAGGCGAGATCGAGGTCGGTGCGGGCGAGAGGGCTTTGCGTGACATGATACACCTGAAGCAGAGGCCGTGCCGTGGGTTTGACGGCGCCGCCGAGACATCTGTAGAGGCCCGGCTCGCTGGACATGTTGGGCCATCGGGGGCTCTGCGGTCGCGACCCAGCGCGCCGTGTCACAAGCCCTGCTTTTTCGCTTTCGCCACGGCGTAGGCCTCCATGGCGCCGAGCGACTTCGTCATGAGGGCGCGGAACTCGGGCGCGAGGTTGGCCGGCTTATCGTCGACCATGGTGGCAAAGCGGCCGTTGCTCATACCGATGGCAAGGCGGTCGGTTGCAGGATCGACAAGCGCGAAGAACGGGATGCCGCCGTTGGTCTGGTCGAGCAGCATGTCCCTCGCGACCATGGTTTGAACAGCAATGCCGCTGGCCAGTCGCATCTTGCGGCCATCTTTTGCGGCGCTGACGGCGATGTTGACGACATCCACCTTGCCCTTGAGGTCTGGGTGCTCAAGGTAGTCCGCGGTCGGCAGATTACCATCGACGGTGCGGCACCAGGGGCACCAATCGGCGCCGAAGACAACCAGCAGCTTGCGATTGGCGCCATGCGCCTTGGCGAGCGCCTCGGTGAACTTCGCCATCTGATCGGCGCACGCGTCATAGCGCTTTGCGGCCATCGGGCAGGCGCTCGGTGTTTCGAACGTGTAGGCAGCGGGCGGCACGGCCCACTGGGCGGCGGCGGGCATCGACATGGCGACGGCCGCAAGCGCGAACAACAGCGTCAGCATCGATTTGCGCATGGGCGTTCTCCTTGGCTCTCTCCATCCGTACCATACGAGGGCGAAAGGCGCGAAAATGGCGCCCGGATTAACCAAGGGCGCGCAACAGAATGGAAAATACACGCAAAACGTGTATGTATCCATCATCTTCGATCGGGCCGGGATGATGCGCATCGTCCGCAGCGGGATCGAGGACGCTGCGGCCCGGTGGGTGATGGTTCAAGCCAAGCGCTGAACGTACCACCTTGGACGCGAGGTGTGCCGTGTCTGACGCCGCGGCAGGCAGTGGTCGTATGCGAACCCTGCCGCTTCATCGCCATGCTCGCTCCGTGACGAACGCAGCACAGCGGATCGGTGCCAAAGCTCAGGCTTTCAGTAGTCTCAGCCAAGGACCGGATACGACCGGCCGTGAGGGATATCACGGAAGATGCAGCGCGAACCCGTCCCGGTTCTCGCCGATCCGCTGTCCCGGCTTCGTTTTGTGCGTCCGATAGCTTGCAGCTACACGTTTGCGTTCGGCCAATAGCCCTGAGATTGGTGCAGGTTACCAAACGAGACCGAGGGTCGCGTACCGGGCAGAGAATCCGCCAGCCTTGAACTCAGCCTGCATCCGCTCCGGCACGATTTGGCCGTTGGCCAGGATCGCATCGCGATGGATGCCGTTGGCGACAAACACGGCATCGACGCCGGCGCCGCGGGCAGCTGCGAGATCGGTGCGAATGGCGTCACCGATGGCGAGGACGCGGGCCTTGGGCGTGTCGCGGCCGCGCACATCGGCCGCGTGTTTGAGTGCCGTCGCATAGGCGATCGGATGTGGCTTGCCGGTCCAGATCACCGTGCCGCCGAGGTCTTCGTAGACGATCCCGAGCGCCCCGGCGCATGGCAAAAGATCGTGTCCGACATGCACGACCAGATCTGGATTGGCGCACACCAGCGGCAGGCCCCTGCGGGCTGGAGCACGCAGCCGCTCGCGGTATGTCTCACCCGTTTCCTTGTGATCATCGAAGAGGCCGGAACAGGCGATCGCATCAGCTTCGGCGAGCGGCGCATCGGGGGGCAGGGCGGCAAAGAAGGCTGCGTCGCGATCCGCGGGCCCGATCCGATGGATGCGCCGGTAGCCGTTCGACGTGAGGTGGTCCACCGCGAGACCGCCCGACGACACGATACGATCCCAGGCGGTGCGCGGGACGCGTTTATCATCGAGGATGCGGGCAACGGCATCGGGCGGCACTGGGGCGTTCGATACCAACACAACCGTGCCGCCGTGATCGCGAAAGCGCGTCAGCGCGTGGCAGCTTTCGGGAATGGCCACATTGCCGTCATGCACCACGCCCCAGATGTCACACAGCAAAACATCGTAGTTCGCCAGTGTCGATGCGGCATGCGTGATGATATCCGTGTGCATGGTGATCGATTTCTCAAGAGCTTGTTATTCCTGTGTCAGGGCTTCGCTCTGGGCGCAACACAGTTGCAACGGTTGACCCACCTCTTGACCGATGGACGAATTCGGCTGGACGTCGCCGCATGTATGTACTACCTATGTTCCGATGGTGGTTGCTGCAAAATGCAACCTCTATGTTTAGAAGATGTGCTGCTTTCACGGCTAGATCACACCTCCGGCTCGATAGGATGGCCGGTATGGACCAGACACGGAGACGACCGGTGAGCGAAGAGCCGCACCACCTGATATTGCGTATGCTGGCGGACATTCGCGCGACGCAGGATACGCAAGGCAAACGCTTCGACACCGAAGTCACGCGCTTCGAGCGCATCGACAAATCGCTCGATGCCGTGCAAGCGCAGATGACATACGCCGTCGGCATGGCAAGCTTGGCAAGTGTCCGTTCGGAACGGACCGAGTTGCGCCTGGACGCGATGGATGCGCGTCAGTCCCGGTTGGACGCGGAACTGGCTGAAATCCGGCTCAAGATCCGTGCTCTGTCTGAGGACCCCTGACGCGTCTCGGGGCAAGGGGCGACGGGGGAGAGTACATGACGTCGAAACTGGATTTGGGTCTTGTGATGCGAGCCGCGCAGTTCGCGGCAACGCGCCATGCTGACCAGCGGCGCAAAGGTCGTGACCAGGAACCGTACGTCAATCATCTGATCGAGGTGACCAGCCACCTCGCCCAGTCCACCCGCAGCGACGACACCGTTCTTTTGGCGGCGGGCTTCCTCCACGACACCGTCGAAGACACCAACACCACCCACGTTGAGTTGATCACTCTGTTTGGCCCTGACGTGGCCGCCGTTGTCGCCGAGGTGACCGACGACAAGGACCTCTACAAGGACGCCCGCAAGCGCCTGCAGGTCGAGCGTATTGCGGGCAAATCGATCCGGGCGCAGTTCCTATCGATCGCCGACAAAACCGCCAATGTCAGATCCATCGTGCGCTCCCCGCCGATGGATTGGACGCGGGGCCGCATGTCCGACTACGGCGACTGGGCTGAACGCGTGGTGTCACAGGTGCGCGGCCTCGACCCCTATCTTGATGAGGCATTTCTCAGTGCGCTGGGCGAGCTGCGCGCCAAGCTGCGCTGAGCGGTCACGGGATGCCACGTTATGGGATGCCACGTTATGGGATGCCACGTTATGGGATGCCACGATATGGGATGCCACGTTATGGGATGAATGACGCCGCGTTCAGCAACCCCGCACACACAGCTGTAAAGGCATAGACCGTCGCGCCGGCGATGTTGTTGGTCTCGATCGCACGCGGCATGAACAGATAGATGGCGCGAAACACCGCCAGCTGCACCAAGCAGGCGATCAGTGCCCAGATCAGGAAGCCGAAGAAGGTCTCGTGCAGATAACTCGCCATCAGCAGCGGGAACGTAAAACCGAGCATCGCCCCGCCGACCGCAATGGCCGGTGCCACCTTGCCGTCATGGATCATGGCCATGTCGTCGTGCGGCGTGATGACGAAGTACAGCCGCGCGAACACCGCGAGCATGGCGAGGCCAAAGGCCAGATAGGTGATGAACCAGAAGAAGGCTTCGACGGATTTCAGGAGAACCATGGACGTCTCACGAGTGCGAGGGATCAGGGCAGAAGCGCATGCGGGATGAAGCGAGACGTGTTGCGTGTGATGGGCGAGGTGTCTTCACGCACGCCCATCCCGCAAGCCTTGCCGCCGACCAGCCAGCTGCCGATCACGGGATGATTGCCGTCGAACACGGGGAGGCGCGAGAGCGCCTGGCGCACGAACGCGCCTTTGTCGTAGGGGCCTGCATCGCCATCCAGGCGGAACACGCCGTCAACGATCGTGATGTTGGCGCCCTCGCGTGAATAGAGGGGTTTCCGGACGTAGTGATCGCCGAGCCGCTTGGCCGCGCGCGGATCATCCTCGAAATAGCACTCGAGCAAGTTCGGGTGGTTGGGCGCCATCTCCCACAGCAGCGGTAGGATGCCTTTTGTTGAGAGCACGGCTTTCCACGTTGGCTCGATGAAGCGGGTTATGCCCATCGACGGCGAGCGCGAGAACTTATCCGCGAACATCCATTCCCACGGATAGAGCTTGAACATCAGGTGGACCGGCGCATCGTCGAGATCCACGAACGGGCCGCGGCCATTGTCGCCAACGTCCGACATGGCAAACGTGGCCGTGTCGAACCCGGCTTGAAACGCGCAATCTTCGAGATAGGTGATCAGACCCTTGTCTTCGGTCGAGTCCATGTCGCAGGCGAGATGCAGGTCCGCGGCATCGGGATAGAACGCCTTGATTTCGCGGAAGCGTTCGATCAGCGCCTCGTGCAGGCTGTTGAACTGGTCGGCCTCGGCCGGAAGGTTGCCGTCGCTGCGCTGGTCTTCGAGCCACAGCCATTGGAACACGGACGCCTCGAACAGGGCCGTCGGCGTATCGGCATTGTATTCGAGCAGTTTTGCTGGACCGGTGCCGTCGTAGGCAAAATCAAAGCGGCCGTAGAGGCTCGGCTCGCCGCGCTTGGCGCTGGCGCGGATCAGCGGCCAGGCGTGCTGCGGCACGGCCAGGCGCGTCAGCAGTTTATCGTCGCCGATGATGCGGGCCGCCGCTTTTGCACACAGGTCTGCCAAGGCTTCCGTTGGTGCCTCGATGTGCTGTTCGACGTGGGCCAGCTTGAAGCCATAAAAGGCGCTTTCGTCCCAGTAGGGCTTGCCGTCGATGGTCGCGAAGTCGAAGCCGGTTTCCTTGGCGCGGGCGTCGAGGTTTGGCCGTGGCTTGATCGCAAATCGTTGCATGGATCATCCTCCAGAGCTGAAGCCGCTGCCGCCAAAGCCGCCGCGGGACGTACTGCTGGTCGCCGTCGACGACGAAGAGCCGCCGCTGCTGCTCGACCAGGACGACCGCGACCGGCTGCTTGAGCTGCTCGAACGCCGCGACCGGCATTTGTCGTATTCGGCTTTGAGCTGCTGATATTGCGGATGGGTGGGCTCAGGTGGCTCCGTGCAGGTCCGATTGCCTGTGAACGAGTATAGCGCCAACAGGCCAGTTCCCATCGCCACGAGAGATATCGTGGCGGCACGTTTGATGGTTTTGTCGGTCACGTCGGCGATGGCACGCCTCCCACCCGCAAAATAGCATGCTGCGAGTCATGTGAGATGATAGCATGGCCGCACGCCAGAGAAACGCATCCCGAAAGTGGCACCGGGGCTGCTGGTTAAGGACACACGGAACGTCATGCGGCTGCCGACTGAGTTGTGGGCAAAAGCCTATCTGCGGCGCCTGTCAGGCGCGGGCCTGTTTGCCGCTGTGGTCAAGCGCGGCGATGAGGTTGACGGCACGCTATGGATCAAGGTCAGCCGTTCCGACCGGACCGCGACCTTGTATGGCCCGGCACCTCAGGCGCTCGAGGCGCCTCGCCCCGGCGAAAGCCGAGACCGCCGCTTCGTGCGCATGCACAAGGCCGAAACCATCCCCGATGCCGACGCTGAGCTGCAACTCCACCGCGCACGCGACTTCGACAGCGACCTGTGGATCATCGAGATCGAGGATCGCGACGGGCGACACTTGCTGGACGACTGGCTTATGGATGGGGTGTGAACCAGCCACATCGCCTCATTGCCGCACGTGCTGCACCGCGGTACACGTCTTCACGTATGAACATGCAGCGGCATCACCCGCGGCTCGATTGGAAGCTGGGCAGAAGACCGATGGCAGGCACGAACGGCAAAACGAACGGCGCAGCGGCACCGAAGGTGAACGGTAAGGCCTATGCCTTCACGGAACACACCTATGATGTCGTCGTCGTTGGCGCAGGCGGCGCCGGCTTGCGGGCCACACTCGGCTGCGCCGAAGCTGGTCTGAAAACTGCCTGCATCACCAAGGTGTTCCCGACGCGTTCGCATACCGTGGCAGCCCAAGGTGGCGTCGCCGCGTCGCTCGGCAACATGGGCGAAGACAACTGGCAGTGGCACATGTATGACACCGTCAAGGGTGCCGACTGGCTGGGTGACCAGGACGCCATCGAATACCTATGCCGGAATGCACCGCAGGCCGTGTACGAGATGGAGCACTACGGTGTGCCGTTCTCGCGCACCGAAGACGGCAAGATCTACCAGCGCCCGTTCGGCGGCATGACCACGCAATTCGGCGAAGGCCCGCCGGCCCAGCGCACGTGCGCTGCCGCTGATCGCACCGGCCACGCGATGCTTCACACACTGTATGGCCAGAGCCTGCGCCACTCCGCTGAGTTCTTCATCGAATACTTCGCCATCGACCTGATCATGGACCAGGACGGCGCCTGCCGCGGCGTCGTCGCCATGAAGCTCGATGATGGCACGATGCACCGCTTCCGCGCCAAGAAGACGATCCTCGCCACCGGCGGTTACGGCCGCGCCTACTTCTCATGCACCTCGGCGCACACCTGCACGGGCGATGGCAACGCCATGGTGCTGCGCGCCGGCTTGCCGCTGCAGGACATGGAGTTCGTGCAGTTCCACCCGACCGGCATCTACGGCGCAGGCGTGCTGATCACCGAAGGCTCACGCGGCGAAGGCGGCTATCTCACCAACTCCAAGGGCGAGCGGTTCATGGAGCGCTATGCGCCGCACGTGAAGGATCTTGCCTCACGCGACGTCGTCTCACGCTCAATGACGGTCGAGATCAACGAAGGCCGCGGCGTCGGCAAGGATGCTGACCACATCTACCTGCACCTCGACCATTTGGACCCAAAGATCCTCGCCGAGCGCCTGCCTGGCATCACCGAGAGCGCCAAGGTGTTCGCGGGCGTCGACATCACGCGCCAGCCGATTCCCGTGCTGCCGACCGTGCACTACAATATGGGTGGCATCCCCACGAACTATCACGGCGAAGTGCTGACCTCAAAGGGCGGCAATCCCGACACCGTCGTGCCCGGCCTGATGGCCATCGGTGAAGCCGCCTGCGTGTCGGTGCATGGCGCCAACCGCTTGGGCTCCAACTCGCTGATCGACCTCGTCGTGTTCGGCCGTGCGGCCGGCCTGCGCGCGGGGGAAACCGTCGAAGCGGGTGCAGCGCAACCGCCGCTGCCTGCCGACGCCGGTGATCTCGCGCTCTCGCGCCTGGACAAGATGCGTTACGCCAAGGGCGGCTCGCCGACAGCCGTGCTGCGTGGGCGCATGCAGAAGATCATGCAGACCAATTGCGCCGTGTTCCGCGACGGCAAGATCCTCGGCGAGGGCGTGCAGAAGATCGATCAGGTCTGGAAAGAGTCCGACGACATCGCCATTTCTGACCGCTCGCTGGTGTGGAACTCCGACCTGATCGAGGCCTTGGAATACGACAATCTCATCAGCCAGGCCGCTGTCACGATGCACTCCGCCGAAGCCCGCAAGGAAAGCCGCGGCGCGCACGCCCGCGAGGATTTCCCTGCGCGTGATGATGCGAAATGGATGAAGCACACGCTGGCGTTCGCCGACGACGCGAAGAAAACCGTCAACCTCGGCGACCGCCCCGTGCACACGTTCACGATGACGAACGAGATTGCGTATATCGAGCCGAAGGCGCGGGTGTATTGAACGCGAATTGATTAGTGAGGGCTTAGGCGTAACGTCTAGTTCGGTGATGAAGTTTGGGGCGTCACCACCCATCGCTTCTTCTTGAGCGGAAAGCAGTGTCGCCTCTGGTTGGACCGCTCGTATAGCGAAAAGTATGGAGTGAAATTCTGGAGGTTCGACTATGTCATTGCAGACTTATCAAACCGAACATTCGGGCACGAGGCTCCGGCTTGGAAGCGCTTTCTGTCGGGCGCAAAGTCTGCTCTACAAACGGAAGCGTGGATCACAATCCAGGAAATGGGGAAAGATTCTGGCTATAGAGACAAGTATGATGAAGAGGGTAAGCTCGAATATGAAACTTGGGATGCATACAAGACTATCTTCTCTTCTTCATCGTCAGCATTAGGTTCGATTGAAGCTGTTGCATTCGCTGACGCGATCAACAGATCCACTGCGCGTCACAAGGCGGCTCACCAGAAAGCTGCCTATGACGCGGGCCAAGCCGAGGTAGAATTGCGTCGGAGTCAAGCCGCTGAGGCCGAAGAGAAGCGGCTTCAGACTATCCGCAACCTCCCCCGCCTCCCGGAATGAATGACCATGGACACCAAAGACCCTGCCTTCAAAGCCCGTGCGGCCCAGCGCCGCGCGACATGGACCATCCGGCGCTTCACTCACCTCGACCAGATGAAGGCGGAAGAGTACGCCTATTGGCAATCCCAGCCCGTGCATGCGCGGCTGGCGGCCGGGATGGAACTCGCAGTCGAAGGCTACGCCATGAAAGGCGTCCATGTTTCGAGACTTCAAAGAACTCTTGTCCGCTCTCAACGCGCATAAGGTGAAATACCTCGTCGTTGGTGGTCAGGCCGTCATCGTTCACGCCCAACCGCGCGCAACCAAGTACCTCGACATCCTTATTCAGCCGGCCCCAAAGAACGGCGAGGCGGTTTTTCGTGCACTTGTGGAGTTCGGTGCGCCGCTGGGCAAACTGACAGCCGCGGATTTTGTCGAGAAGGGCTCGTTTTTCACGATGGGTGTTCCGCCAGTGGCAATCGACATTCTCCCCGAGATCGCAGGTATTACCTTTGAGCGGGCGTGGAAAAGTAGAACGATCGAAGTTGTCGATCCGGACACGGGCCTCACCGCACTTTTCATCTCGCGTGACGACCTCATCACAGCAAAACTCGCCGCTGGGAGGCCTCAGGATCTCGCGGATGTCGACGCGATCCGCAAGGCGAGTGCGATCGCTGACAAGACGCCGAAACCACTGAGTTCAAAAGGGCAGAAGAAGAAGCAAACGAAGCGCCGATCGCCAAAGCCTTGAAAAGTCGCAAGCACCGGCTCACGAACCGCGCAAATTATGCTAGCCTACCCCATGCTGACAACTGCAACCCGCCCCCGCATCGGCCATAACTCGCAACGCATCGCGAGATCCCCTGTCATGTACGCCATCACCTTCGATCTCGACACCAAGGTGCTCGAGACCAGCTATCCGCACCCGTCGTGGCAGAACGCCTATGCCGACATCGGCAAGTTCCTGCGCGAGCGTGGTTTCGCGCGCCAGCAGGGCAGCGTTTATTTCGGCGACGAGACGATCGATGTCGTGCGCTGCCAGATGACCGTCCAGCAGTTGACGTTGGAGTTCGATTGGTTCGCACCCTCAGTGCGTGACATCCGGATGCTGCGCATCGAGGAGAACAATGACCTTATGCCGGCGGTGGAGTTCGCCCGACAAATGCAGGCCGCGCCGAGGAAATCGGCGAAGAAGTAACTGTAGCTCCGCAACCTCCCCCGCCTCCCGGAGGGCTCATGACCGCCAACACGTCGCCCACCGAACGCACTTACACCATCATCCTCGACCCCGACCCAGATGGCGGCTTTGTCGTGCACGTGCCGGCACTTCCGGAGGTCTGCACCCAAGGTGACAACGAGGCTGATGCATTGGCGAACGCCCGCGAGGCCATCGAACTGGCCATCGAAGAACGGCTTTCAGCAGGCGAAGCCGTCCCCGCAGACCAGATCCCTCAGGTACGCAAAATCAAAATCGACATCCCGACGGCCGCATGAACCCGAGACTCCGACAGTTGCTCGGGAGTGACGCGGTTCGTGCGCTTGAGCGCGCGGGCTTCGTCGTCACGCGCATCCGTGGCAGCCAACATATCCTCGTCCATCCGGCTGATCGTGCGCGTCGCGCGACGATCCCGGTGCACGCAGGGAAAACTTTGCGGCTCGGCACTTTGCGTTCGATCCTTGATCAGTCGAGATTGACAGAGGACGAGTTGGTCAACTTGCTTTAGATTGCGTCCGGTCCGCCCGCCTCGCCGCCATCCGCAACCTTCCCCGCCTCCCGGAGGGCTCATGACCACCACCCGCCCTGATCGCTCCCGTTGGACCATGACCCGCCACACCGACCTCGACGAGATGAAGGCTGACGAGTACCGCTATTGGCGTCGGCGCCCGGCGTACGAACGCCTCGGCGCAATTTCTGAATTGGCGACGGACGCCTACGGCGAAGAAGCCGGTAGCCCGGATTTACCGCGACTTCAGGGACCTTTTGTTCGCGTTGAACGAAAATAAGGTCCGCTATCTCGTCGTGGGTGCTTATGCCGTCGGCTATCACGCGCAGCCACGTGTGACGAAAGACCTTGATTTGCTCGTCGGCAGCGACGCAGAGAACGGCCGTGCCCTCTGGAAGGCGCTCGTTGCTTTCGAAGCGCCAATCCGTCGCAGCCTCACCGCTCTTTCGGGTCCAGCGCATCGCGCAGGCCATCGCCGAGCAGGTTGAACGAGAGCACGGTCAGGAAAATCGCCAGGCCGGGATAGATGGCCATCCACGGTGCCTGGGTGAGAAAGCGCTGCGCCGTGTTGAGCATCGAGCCCCAGGACGGCGCGGGCGGCTGCTGGCCGAGGCCGAGGAATGACAGAGACGCCTCCGCGATGATGGCGGTTGCGATGGACAAGGTCGCCTGCACGATCAGCGCCGGCAGGATGTTCGGCAGGATGTGGCGGAAGGCGATGCGATAGGCGGGGTTTCCGACCGCTCGCGCCGCTTCCACATAATCCTCGACCTTGGCCGCCATGACCTGCCCGCGCGTCAGGCGCACGAAGAGTGGCGCCGCCGTCAGGCCGATCGCAATCATCGCGTTGGTCAATGATGGGCCGAGGAAAGCGGCAAACGCGATGGCCAGGATCAGAAACGGGCATGCCAGCATGGCGTCCGTAATGCGCGAGACCAGCGTGTCGACGAAGCCGCCACGATAGGCCGCCAACAGTCCGACAGGCACGCCGATGGCCACGGCAATGACGATCGACACGACACCGGCGAGGAGGGAGGCGCGGGCGCCGTAGACGACGCGCGTAAAGACATCGCGTCCGGATTCGTCCGTGCCGAACCAGTTCAGCGCCGATGGCGCTTTGCGCAGCATCGTGTAGCTTTGCTTGGTCGGATCGAACGTCGTGATCCACGGCGCAAGCACGGCTGCGAGCACGAGGGCGACGATGATGACGAGGCCCAGGACGGCGCTCTTGCGGTCGACAAGCCGACGCAACGCGCGCTGGCGCGGGCTTTCGCGCGAAACCGTATCGGCGACATCGGTTTCAGTCGCGTTGGCTGTGATCAATGTGGAGGTGCTCATGGCCGACACATGGCCGGCACCGGATGCTTGAGGTCAAGTCGATTGCTGCCGCACCTGTCATAGTTGCCTCGGCCGTCACATCGAAAAGTGCGAGCGGTACCAAGTCACGAACTCTTTGACGCCAACCTTGACAGGTGTCGACGGACGAAACCCGGTCAGGCGTTCGAGCGTTTCGCAGCTGGCAAAGGTGCCGGCGACGTCGCCCTTCTGCATGGGCATGTAGTTGCGGATCGCCTTGCGGCCGATGCAACGCTCGATTTCGTCGATGAAATCCAGCAGGTTGACCGGCATGCCGCCGCCGATGTTGACGATACGATAGGGGGCCGCAGGCGACAGGGATGAATCGCGCGCCACAACGCTGGGCGCCGCGGGGACGGCGGCCATCAACCGAACAATGCCCTCGACGAGGTCATCGATGTAGGTGAAATCGCGCGACATCTGGCCGTTGTTATAGACGTCGATCGGCGTGCCTTCGAGGATGCCCTTGGTGAATTTGAACAGGGCCATGTCGGGCCGGCCCCAGGGGCCGTACACCGTAAAGAAGCGAAACAGCGTCGTGGGGATGCCCCACAGATGACTGTAGCTGTGTGCCATGAGCTCCGTGGCAGCTTTGGTCGCCGCATAGAGCGTCAAGGGATGCGCCGTTTGATCGTCCTCGCGGAATGGAAGCGCGATATTTGCGCCGTAGGCAGAGCTGGTTGAAGCTAGCATGAGGTGCTTGACGGGATACTTTTGCGCCATTTCAAGGACGTTGAACGTCCCGGTGATGTTGGCGTCCATATAGGCGCGCGGGTTCTCCAGGCTGTAGCGGACGCCCGCTTGGGCTGCGAGATGAATGACGGCATCCAAGGGCTTTTCAGACCAGACGGCATTCAGGGTGGCGAGATCCTCAAGGTTGGCCCGATGCCCACGATAGCCTGAGCGCTGCTCAAGGATGGCATGCCGACGCTCTTTCAAGAGCGGGTCGTAGTAGGTCGTGAAGGCATCATAGCCGACGACCTCGTGCCCCTCGTCGAGCAATCGCTTGGCGACATGGAAGCCAATGAAGCCCGCACTTCCCGTGACCAGACATCTCATCCGCACCGCACCTGTATCGCCGTACCATGCGCTCTGTTAGACATTGTGCGTGCCGTTAGCATATCAGGGTGCCGACGGCACAACTTTCATCGACCAACACATAGTGCGTGCCGCCCTGTGGATATAAGCGCGATGCGGACCTTGTTTCAGCGGATAACCGGAAGCAGCCTGGCAGGACATGGCGCCAAGGCCGAGCAGGCGCAGACATCGCCCGAACGCGAAAAACTCGTCGCCGAAGCCAAGGCCTGGGGATACTTCAAAGGCGCCATCATGACCAGGCGCGACCTATGGGGTGGGCGGCGCATTCTCGACATTGGCATGGGCGGTGGCCCACATGCCGTGAGCTTTATGGAGGGGGGCGCCGCCAGCTATGTCGGGGTCGATCCGCATGTCGGCACGGACCGGGTGCGCGATTTCAGAAACCCAGACGATCCCTCATTTCCACCCTATCACGCCTTCGCCTACTCGACTGACGAGATCATGCGCATTTTGCCGAATGTGCATCTCTATTCGGGCTACCTCGAGCACGTCGCCGACAAGGTGAAGTCGCACGCGGTGGACGTCGCCATCATGTCGGCGGTGACAGAGCACCTCCAGCGGCCGCATGATGTCGTGCGGATGATCTGGGAGACCCTGCAACCGGGTGGGCGCCTCTGGCTCTGCCATTGCAACTACTATTCGTGGACGGGGCATCACAGGTCGCCGCGCACCGTCGCCAAGTGGGATCGCGCCGACAAGGAGCAGGCCAAGCATGTCGACTGGCAGCATCTGGAGCCGACACACCCCGACTACAGGAATGCCAATTACAATCGCATCCGCGTCCAGGATCTGCGCGCCGTGATCGAAACCTATTTTGAAATCGTGGAATGGAAAACAAGAGTCGAGGCCATTGACCGCTTGACACCGCAGCTGCGGCGCAAGTGGCGCAAACACACCTTGGAGGAATTGCTGGGCCAAAACATCTACATTACGGCCAAACGCCGCGATGTTCCTCTTGTGCGCGACCTATCGCTGCTTGAGCTACACCATCCAAGCGAAGGGTATTTATCGGACGCTGACTATACCTGGGAAGATATCGCGCCGTATACCCTCGCTCATACCGCGTATTTCACATCAAAAGGCGCATTGTGCAGCCATTCCGAGAATGATGATGCGGGCCAGCGTGTGTTCATGCGCCTCAAGCCTGGCGATGCCATTACCTTGAAGAAGTTCGACAAGGCCATGCGCCTCACGGTTGCCGAGGTGACGCGACCGAAGGGCGGCGCGTTGCGCGTGATTTTCGACGAGCCCATCCCCGAGAGTGTCATCAATGACAATCGCGACCAGTGGACCATCGCCGAGTTCGGCCCAAGCCTATATGGGCCAAGTTCCTCCGGCCCAAGTTTTTCCGGGCCAAGTTTTTCCGGGCCAAGTTTCTCCGGGCCAAGTTCCTCCAGGCCTGCAACGCCCATCGCCCAACCTGTACCGACCGCAGCCACGGTATCGGTCGCTGGTGGCCTGATCGCTGGTGGCGAGTCGTCACGACCTCCAAGCCAGCCTTTGCCGGGGTTTGATCTCATGACGGCGACACTGAATGCCATCGACGCCTATGCGACAGACATGGCCGACGTTCGCTATCTCATCGATCTCGCCAAACGCATCAGCTCCGAGCCGTATCAGGCCCTACAGGGACGGTATGCCAATGCGATAGCGGCCGCTCCCTTGCCCGATGGT
The DNA here is from genome assembly GCA_031374735.1 of Hyphomicrobiaceae bacterium. GTDB lineage: Bacteria > Pseudomonadota > Alphaproteobacteria > Rhizobiales > Hyphomicrobiaceae > JABFRJ01. The sequence goes on from JANMGQ010000010.1 coordinate 14,855, forward strand.
CCACACAAATATCTCGATCTCCCCTATTGGACGGCTCACAAGTTGTCGGTCGCACGGACGCTTGGGCTTCTGAACGGTCCGCGCCGCTCACTCCTCGACCTTGGCACGGGCGCGGGCCACCTGCTGCGCATCGCGACCGATCATGGTCATGAGGCCATGGGGATCGATGTGGCAAACCCGACCTATGCAGATTGCGCGGCGCTTCTCGGGGTCGACCGTCGTGTGTCGGCCATTCTACCCAAAGCGCCGCTGCCTGATTTCAAGCGAAAATTTGATGTCGCGACCGGCATCTGGGTCAAATTTGATACCGTCGGGCGCGGGCGCGCGCCAACGTATTGGGGGCCGGACGAGTGGGCATTCTTGCTCAACGATCTCGTTCAAAACCACGCCAGATTCCCATTCCGACTGCATTTTATCTTGAATGAGCACCGCCGGCCGGATGGACAATCCGGCTTGTCAGAAGCGGTTCTATCCTGGTTTGCATCTCAAGGCGCCAGCGCCGACCGCAGTTCAGGTGCCGTTGACATTCAGATGGCCGCCCCACAACGTTTTTCAGCGCCCTGAACAAGCGGCGGTTAGCGTGTCGTTCCACGGCTGTGGCCAACCTCGGCGCCAGGTGAGATCCGTTGAGATCGAGGGCGCTGCTGTTTTCGATAGAAATACATCCTTCCCTCTTGCCCTTCGCCCGTCAGACAGCCACAATCAGTCGTCAGGAAACGGCGCGGAGACGCGTGTCGTCCCAATGAAAAACGTGGAGGAACTCATGAAATACGCAATGATGGCCAGTGCCTTGTCGGCACTGGCCGCAACGGGCGCATTCGCCCAGACGAAAGTCACCAACCAGGGCATCAGCGCTGATGAGATCGTCATCGGCACGCACCAGGATCTGTCGGGCCCCATCAAGGGCTGGGGCGTTGCTGTCGCCAACGGCATGAAACTGGCCGTCGAAGAGATCAACGCCGCCGGCGGTGTCCATGGCCGCAAGTTCAAGCTTATTCTTGAAGATTCGGGCTACGATCCGAAGAAGTCGGTGCTCGCCACCCAGAAGATGATCGAGAAAGACAAGATCTTCGTCAACCTGGGCTCCATGGGCTCACCGACGGTGATCGCCGCGCAGGACATCACGCTCGACGCCGGCGTGTTGCAGCTGTTCCCTCTGACCGCCGCCGAGTTCACCTACAAGTTCGATCCGGCGAAACCTCAGGAACGCCTGAAGTTCAACAACCTGCTGCCCTACGTTGAAAGCACCCAGCTCGCGACCCAGTATTTGATCAGCGAGAAGAAGCTGCAAAAGCCATGCATCCTGCACCAGGATGACGAGTATGGCCAGAACGTGCTCGATGGCTTCCAGAAGGGCGTGGCGGCGATGAAGATGACGGCGACCACGGTCACGTCCTACAAACGCGGCGCGACAGATTTCTCCGCTCCGATCGCCAAGATGAAATCCGACGGCTGCGATCTCGTGGTGCTCGGAGCGGTCATCCGCGAACCAATCGGTGCCATGGGCGAAGCGAAGAAGCTCGGTTGGGAAACGACATTCATGGGCGCGACACCCGTGAACGTCCTTGAAGTGCCGGCCCTCGGCAAAGAGGTTGTCGAAGGCCTTTACTCAGCCGGCGGCTTTGAAATCCCGTACGAAGATACGGCTCAGGGCAAGATCAAGGATTGGCTGGCTGCGTATCGCAAGATGCACAACACGGCTGCCAACTCGCAGGCCATCATCGGCTACAACACCGTCGTAACTCTGGCGCACTATGCCAAGCTCGCGGGCAAGGATCTGACCGGCCAGAAGCTGCTCGATGCGCTTGAGTCGGGCGATGTGTTCCAGGATATCTTCAACTCGCCGCCGACCAAGTTCTCAAAGACCAACCACCTTGCGTCGACCATCACATCGGTCCAGCAGGTTCAAAAGGGCCGCTGGGTCGTGGTGAAGGCCGGCTTGTCTTTCTGAGCTGAGCATAGGTTGACGAGACGCCCAATTGAGCGGCCGGCGCGAAACTTCGCTCCGGCCGCTTTCTTTTTCAAAGACCAGTCAAACCGCGGCGACAGTCCTGTGCGCCATCGCTTGAGCGATTGCGAAGTTATCACCCCTGCTTATCGCTGAAAAAGCTCGCCACCTTCGAGAAGAAGCCGTGGCTGTCGGGGCTGTTGTCTTTGTGCGACGCCTTCTCGAACTCTTCCAGCAGCTGGCGCTGGCGAGCCGACAGGTTCTTCGGCGTCTCGACTTCCACCTGGATGTACATGTCGCCGAACACCTTCGAGCGCAGCACGGGCATGCCCTTGCCCTTGAGGCGGAATTGCTTGCCGGCTTCGCAGCCTTCGGGAACTTTCAGCCGCGTCTTGCCGCCATCGACGGTCGGCACGTCGATCTGGCCGCCGAGGGCAGCTGTGGTCATGGGAATGGGCACACGGCAGAAAATGTTGGCGCCATCGCGCTGGAACACGTCGTGTGGTTTGACCGAGAGGAAAATGTAGAGGTCGCCGGCGGGGCCGCCACGCAGTCCGGCTTCGCCCTGGCCGGCCAGGCGGATGCGCGTGCCGTCCTCGACGCCGGCTGGGATGGGGGTCGACAGAGTGACCTCCTTCATGGTCCGGCCCGAGCCGGTGCACGACCCGCAGGGATCAGTGATCATCTCACCGCGGCCCTGGCAGGAGGGACATGGCCGCTCGATGGTGAAGAAGCCCTGGCTGGCGCGGACTTTGCCCTGGCCGCCGCACATGGCGCACGTGGACGGCTGCGTGCCCGGCTTGGCGCCGTTGCCCTTGCAGGTTTCACAGGCGACCGAAGTCGGCACGCGGATCTGTGCCGTCTTGCCGTTGAACGCCTCTTCGAGGCTGATTTCCATGTTGTAGCGCAGGTCAGCGCCACGCTCGCGGCCGTCTCTTGACCTGCCGCCGCGTCGCCCGCCCATGAATTCGCCGAACAGGTCGTCGAAGATGTCGGACATGGACGAGGCAAAGTCTGGTCCAAACCCGCCGGGGCCACCTGGTCCGCCGCGACCGCCCTCGAAGGCCGCATGGCCGAACTGGTCGTAGGCCGCGCGCTTCTGCGGGTCCTTCAGGACTTCATAGGCCTCGGCCAACTCCTTGAACTTTTGTTCGGAGGCCTTGTCGCCGGGGTTCTTGTCGGGGTGATGCTCCTTGGCAAGCTTGCGAAAGGCGGACTTGAGGTCCGCCTCGCCCGCACCGCGGGAGACGCCGAGCGTCTCGTAGTAGTCGCGTTTCGCCATCGTGGTCACTCGTTTGCGTGCCGGAGGGTGTTCCGGTCCATCGGAACGACCGCAAAAGACGCTGGCCGCAGAGGGTATGTGTGCGAAATGTCGCTTGCAGCCCTGTAATTCAAGGCCTGATGCCACGGCCAGGGCATAAGTGACGCCGAGACGACACAGTTTTGCACGTGTGCACCCACCAAATTCATCGCTCGCTCTCCCGGCAACGCTTGCCGTCGATCAGACAGGAACCGCCGATTTGGCGCACGCTGGGTTCTGTGCGCTCAAGCAGTTCGCAACGCTGCATGTGGGCCGCAAATTGGTCGGTGAGATCAGGCGGGACGGCATCGATGAGGTTCGGTCGGATGCGGGGCTTCAGGCGACCATCAGACAGACCGACAATAGCCTGACGCAAGGTTAGCCCGGCCATGTGGCAGGGCCCGATGGCGCCGGGCTTGGCCAGATTGCGCGCGCGATCGATGGAGGGGGCGGCAGACAGGGCCTGCGCGTAGGTGCGCCGGATATCAGTCGACAGACGACGCAGCTTCGCCAAGTCCTGCCGCCGAAGCGCGTCCGCCGCGTCGCGCTCAAGCGCAAGCGTGCGATCAAGCGATCTCAGGTCGGCGAGATCACGTTCGGCAAGTTCGGCAGCGGCCGGAGGACACATCGCACACAGACCCGCGAGAGCCACGGCGGCGAGCCATTGTGTGTACCGAGCCCCCAACGCACCACCTCACGTCAACCAGACGGCGGCATCGAACATCGACGCCGCCACGCACGATCAACCGCTCTTCTTCTTGTCGTCCTTCACTTCTTCGAAATCGGCGTCGACGACGTTGTCGTCCTTCTTGCCCTTGCCGCCCGCAGATGCACCCGGACCGCCGCCAGCGTCGCCGCCGGGCGCAGCTCCGGCTGCAGCGCCGCCATAGAGCGCCTCGCCGATCTTCATCGACGCCTGGGCCAGCGCCTGCGTCTTTTGAGCAATCATGTCCTTGTTGTCGGACTTGAGCGCTTCGCGCAGCATCGAGATGGCTTCCTCGACGTTCTTTTTATCCTCGGCTTGGATCTTATCGGCGAGGTCAACCATGGATTTCTCCGTGGCGTGGATCATGGCTTCGCCCTGGTTCTTGGCCTCGACCAGCTCGCGCTTCTTTTTGTCCTCATCCTTATGGTCTTCGGCTTCCTGCTGCATGCGCTTGATGTCTGCATCCGAAAGACCGCTACCGCCTTGAATGGTGATTTTCTGCTCTTTGTTGGTCGCCTTGTCTTTGGCCCCGACGTTGACGATGCCGTTGGCGTCGATGTCGAATGTCACCTCCACCTGGGGAACACCGCGCGGGGCTGGCGGAATGCCATCGAGATTGAACACGCCCAGCTGCTTGTTGTCGGCTGCCATCTCACGCTCACCTTGGAACACGCGGATGGTGACGGCGCCCTGGCCATCTTCGGCGGTCGAGAAGACCTGGCTCTTCTTGGTCGGGATGGTGGTGTTGCGGTCGATCAGGCGCGTGAACACGCCGCCGAGCGTCTCGATGCCGAGCGACAACGGCGTCACGTCGAGCAGCAGCACGTCCTTGACGTCGCCTTTGAGCACGCCGGCCTGGATGGCAGCGCCGACGGCCACGACTTCATCGGGGTTGACGCCCTTATGTGGCTCCTTGCCGAATAGCTCCTTCACCAGCGCCTGCACCTTGGGCATGCGCGTCATGCCACCGACGAGCACGACTTCGTCGATGTCGGCTGCCTTCAGGCCGGCATCTTTCATGGCCTGAATGCAGGGGTTCTTGGTCTTGTTGATCAGATCATCAACCAGGCTCTCGAGCTTGGCGCGCGTCAGCTTCAAGTTCAGGTGCAACGGCGACTGGGTCTGCATGTTCATGGAAATGAACGGCAGGTTGATTTCCGTTTGCTGGCTCGATGACAGCTCGATCTTGGCCTTCTCGGCGCCTTCCTTGAGGCGCTGCAAAGCCAGCTTGTCGGTCTTGAGATCGATGCCGTTCTCTTTTTTGAACTCGGTGGCCAGATAGTTCAACAGCAGCAAATCGAAGTCTTCGCCGCCGAGGTGCGTGTCGCCGTTGGTCGACTTCACTTCGAACACGCCGTCGCCGATCTCCAGGATAGACACGTCGAACGTACCGCCGCCGAGGTCGTAGACGGCAATGGTCTTGGCTTCTTTCTTTTTGTCGAGGCCGTACGCAAGCGCCGCCGCCGTCGGCTCGTTGATGATGCGCAGGACCTCAAGGCCAGCAATCCGGCCGGCGTCCTTGGTCGCCTGGCGCTGGGCGTCGTTGAAGTACGCCGGCACGGTGATGACCGCTTGCGTGACGGGCTCGCCAAGCTTGGCTTCGGCGTCGGCCTTGATCTTGGACAGGATGGCCGCCGACACTTCGGCTGGCGAATAGGTCTTGCCGTGGGCTTCGACCCAGGCGTCGCCGTTGGGGGCCTTTACGATCTTGAACGGGACAAGCTTCTTGTCCTTCTCGGTTTCCGGATCATCAAATCGGCGTCCAATCAGTCGCTTGATGGCAAACAACGTATTCGTCGGGTTGGTTACGCCCTGCCGTTTGGCCGGCAGGCCGACGAGGCGCTCGCCCTCGGTATAGGCGACGATCGACGGCGTCGTGTTAGCGCCCTCGGCGTTTTCCAGCACCTTGGGCTTCGGTCCGTCCATGACGGCGACACACGAGTTCGTGGTCCCGAGGTCGATGCCGATAACTTTTGCCATAACTTCAAGTCCTTCATGTTGCGGCGAACCGCTCGTCGGTCAGGTGGGTCAGGGAACGGTGGTGGACACGGGTCAGGTGGTCACCGACCATTGCGCAAAAGCCGAGGCGGCCAAGATAGCCGCCTAAACCCCTGCGTCCCCGGAAGTCCAGACCCGCTTTTGGCGTCTGGGTCCTTCGTCTCCGTGTGATGCTCAGCCAGGCTCGGATTGGATCCGAGCGAAAGGTTGAACACCACCCGGGGCCGACGTGCTTGGTCCCCTGGGATCAGTCGATGTTGGCGGGTATATAGGGGGGGCATTTTCGCCCTGCAACGGGCGAGCACGACAGATCGTATCGCTTCTGCACGTAAATGTCGGATTGCCGCAGGTTAAACGGGCTAGCGTCAGCCTTAACGGACTGCCTCATTGCCCCGTCACCCGCAAAATCCGCCCCTCAGGGTGGTCCGTCAGGAGATAGAGCGCGCCGTCCGGCCCCTGGCGCACATCTCGTATACGTTCCCCTTCGGTGGCGAGCAGCTTTTCCTCGGCAACGACCGCTTCGCCATCGAGCACCAGCCGCGCGAGATGCTGCCCGGCGAGCGCCCCGACGAACAGGTTGCCTTTCCATTTCGGCATCAGGTCGCCCGTGTAGAACGCCATACCCGAAGGCGCGATGGACGGGTCCCAATAGTAGATCGGCTGTTCGTAGCCGGCTTTGGCGGTTCCTTCACCGATCTTGGCACCCGAGTAGTCGCGGCCGTAGGTGATCACGGGCCAACCGTAATTCTTGCCGGACTCGGGGATGTTGATCTCATCGCCGCCGCGCGCGCCGTGCTCAACGGTCCACAGTTTGCCGGTCACGGGGTGGATGGCAGCCGACTGCATGTTGCGATGGCCGTAACTCCAGATCTCTGGCTGGATGTCCTTGCCGGCTGGTACGGGATTGCCCTTCGCCATGCCGCCGTTCGGGTCGATGCGCACGACCTTGCCATAGTGCGTGGTCAGATCCTGGGCCCGGTCGCGCTGATAGCGCTCACCAAGCGCGACAAACAGGTTGCCGTCGCGGGCCATGGCGATGCGCGAGCCGAAATGCAGCCCGCCGCTCGTCTGGGGTTGCTGGCGGAAAATGATGCGCACATCTTCAAGGCTGCCGCTGCTTCCCGTTATCGCAAGCTTGGCGCGGCCAACGCTCGTTGCCGCAGTGCCAGCACCGCGGGGTTCGGCGAATGTGAAATACATGGTTCCGGTAGACGCAAACGCCGGATCAACAGCCACATCAAGCAATCCACCCTGGCCGGAGGCGAATACGGCGGGAACATTGGCGATCGGGTCAGAGATCTTGCCGTCGCGCGTGACAAGGCGTAACCGCCCCGGCCGCTCGGTCACCAGCATGCGCCCATCAGGCAAAAACTGCAGGCCCCAGGGATGCACGAGACCCTTGGCGACAGTCTCGACCTTTACGACAGACTTCTCTCGTGGTTCAGGGGCGCGCGTTTGCTGGGCGTGGGCTCCTGAACAGAGTACCGTGCCGAAGATCGAAAAGACGATGCTTAGCTTGCGCATTGTCGCACCTCGTGTCGTGGCCGCACGGCCAACCACCTGTGTCCCGACATGGTCTCAGCCGAATGCGCTGTGCAAGGGGCATACGAGGATTTGAACGAGAAAGGCCCGGCCATGCGTGTGCTCGTGACGACGACCGATCCGGTGCTTTTAAGCTACGTCGAGACGCTGCTGACCGACGCTGAAATCGGCCACTTCGTTGCTGACCGGCACGTGAGCAGCGTCGAAGCCTGGACGACGGCTTTTCCCGTGCGTGTGCTGATTTCGGACGATGATTTCGACGCCGCCGTCGGCGTTCTCAGCGACGCTGGCCTCGCCGATGCACTCGCCTCCTGAGGCTGCCGGCCGCAGGGCTCCGTTGCAGGCCGAGCGCTTCGCGCAAAGGGCAACGCAGCCTATGATTTGGGCAGAGGACCATGCCGATGTCAGCCAATACGCCTACAGCGCCGCCAGCAACATCCGCGCTCACGTCGGCTGCGCCATCGCGTGCGGTTTGGCTCGCGCCGCTGTTTCTGTCGCTCTCGGCCTTGAGCTGGGCTGGCAACCACGTTGTTGCGCGCTCGATCGCCGGCGAAGTTCCGCCTGCGACGGTCAATATGTTGCGCTGGCTCGTGGTTGTGGTGCTGGTGGGCGTCTTTGCCCACAGCAGCATCCGCCGCGATTGGGCACTCATGCGGCGGCATTGGCTGACCCTGGCGGCGCTCGGCGTCACCGGCGGCGGCATCTTCGGCACGCTGCAATACGTCGGCCTCCAGTACACGACTGTGATCAACATGGGCGTGCTCAACTCGGTTGCGCCAGCCATGCTTGCCCTTGCGGGTTTCGTTGCCTTTCGCGATGCGCTGCGGCCCTTACAGGTGTTTGGCATCGCCGTGTCACTGGCAGGCGTGATCGCCATCGCATCGCGGCTTGATCTGCATGTGCTGCGCCATATGGAGTTCAATCGGGGCGATCTGATCATCTTCGCCAACATGGCGTTGTTTGCAGGTTACTCGGCCTTTCTGCGCAAGCGCCCGCCCATCGCTCTTGGCAGCTTTCTGTTCGCGCTCGCCATTGCCGCCGCCGCGGCCAATATCCCATGGGCCATTTATGAGCACATCAGCGGCTCCGTTTTCGTGCCATCGCCCAAGAGCTTGGGCGCGGTGGCCTATGCCGCCATTTTCACATCTATCGTCGCTTATGTCTGCTGGTCGCGTGGCGTTGAAGCCATCGGCCCTGGCCGTGCTGGCGTGTTCCTGCACTTGATACCGGTGTTCAATTTCGGCTTCGGCATGGCGCTGCTCAACGAGCCTGTGCGCCTGTATCATGGCGTCGGCTTGGCACTGATCCTGGTCGGGGTCTGGCTGACGACCCGGGGACGATGAGAACGGCAAGATCAGCGCGGCCACCGCCCGCTCATTGAAAGTCTCGAACAAGGACCGGCGTTCCATCGCAATAGGAGGGCAGCATCGCCACATCCTGTTTATCGCAAGAAGGAGATGATCATGAGCCTCCCGTGCCCGTCCTGCAAAGTCGATCTCGTCATGAGCGACCGCCATGGCGTCGAGATCGACTACTGCCCGAAGTGCCGCGGCGTTTGGTTGGACCGCGGCGAACTCGACAAGATCATAGAGCGGGCTGACGGTGGGCCTCGCGACGGCGCGCAACAGGCGGCGCCGCCACAAGCGGGCATGCTCAACCAAGGCCTGTTCGGTGGCCCGCCGCCCCGCCGCGATGCGCCGCCGCCAGACCAACATCGCGATCAGCGACGTTACGATGACGACGATGACCACTCCCGCGGCCACAAGCACGGCAAGCGCAAAAACTGGCTATCCGAGATCTTCGACTAACGACGCTGCTACGGACGACGTGGCTACGGCGCGACCGACAGGCCGCGCACATGATGCTTGGTGATGAGGCTGCCAACGAAGCTTGACCGTTTCGCATCGGCGACAAAGGCCTCAAGCCAAGCTGCAGCTTCCGGGTTTTTCCGCGACGTGCCAACGGCCTGCTGCACTGCGGAGAATTGACCATCCAGAATACGCGCGCCAGGCATCGCCTGCACGTCCGTGATGAGGCGCGGCTCCAGCCCGGCGAGCACATCGAGCCGCTCGTCACGGAAGCGCGTGAAACTGTCCGCTATGGTCTCAGACAGCACGAGCGTTGCATGCTTGATGTTGCGCTCGAGCCAGAGGCCGTAGGCTGTGCGGGCCGTCACCGAAATGCGCACCCCCGGCCGATCCACGTCGCTGACGGCTCCGATCGTCGAGCCCGGCGGCACCATGTAGGTCGACCGAATCTCGACGTAGGCATTGCTAAACGCGATCTTTTCAGCGCGCTGCGGTTCGGCGCCGATCAGCCCGATGTCCCACGTATCCGTGTCGACCTTGTCGGCAAGCGGTCCTGGCTGTGGGAAAGTCACATAGGATACTGGCACAGCCAAGCGCCGCGCAATCTCGGCCGCCATGTCAGGCGCTATCCCGACGGGATCACCATTGGTCGCCTTGCCGGTGACGAGCAGAAAGTTGGACAGATTGATGCCGGCACGCAGCGTGCCCGTGGGTGCGAGTTGACGGCGAACAGGTGCGATATCGGACATGACGACCTCGGTTGCGAGCAGCACCGTAAGGCCATCGGGGGGCAAGGGCAATTCCGGCGCTGAGACAAACGTCACTCAGCGACCGAGGCGACACGCCCTTCTTCGACTCTTCAAACGCACGCGGACGCCGGACCGAGGGTGGCCGGGACGAGCCCGGCCATAGTCGTGAGGGTGGCTTTTGCTCTACGCCCGGAGCTTCACGTTCTTGAGCGGCAGCGAGCGAACAGGCTTGCCTGTCGCCGCGAAGATCGCGTTGATGACGGCTGGGCCGGCGACCATGATCGTCGGCTCGCCGACGCCGCCCCAAAAGCCGCCGGACGGAACCGTCACCGTCTCGACCTTGGGGAAATCGGCCATGCGCAGGATGTCGTAGGTGTCGAGGTTTTCTTCCACGACCGCGCCGTTCTTGATTGTGATTTCCTCAAGCAGCGTCGACGACAAGCCATAAGCGACCGAGCCGACCACCTGTGCTTCGACCTGATCCGGGTTGACCACGTGGCCGGAGTCCGTGCCCATCACGAGGCGATGGATTTTCACCTTGCCGCGATCGTTGACCGAGACTTCGGCGGCCGCCGCAACATAGCTGCCGTAACCCATCTGCTGGGCGATGCCACGGAAGGTGCCGGCGGCGGGCTTGGTCGTTTCCCAGCCGATCTTTGCAGCGACGGCGTTGAGCACGTCCAGGTGCTTCTTCGTGCGCGGGTCTTTACTCATGAGTTCGCGACGGAACACCAGCGGGTCCTTGCCGGCGGCCTTGGCCACTTCGTCCATGAAGCACTCGAGCCAGAACGTGTTCTGGTTGTTGTTTACACCGCGCCAGAAGCCCGGCGTCATGTGCGTGTTGCGCATGACGCAATCGATGTTGAGGTTCGGGATCGTGTAGCCGAACCCGCCTTCAGCCGCCCGCGGGCCGCCGATGTCGTTGAGGCCCTGGTACATGATGAAGTCGTTGCCGTTGTTCTGCGCCAGCACCTGCGGCAGCAGCGCTGCCGGGATGGATTGCGCGGCAATGCGCATGGTGAGGCCGACGAGGTTGCCCTTATCATCGAGACCCGCTTGCAGCTTGGCTTGGCCCACGGGGCGGAAGTAGCCGCGGCGCATATCCTCTTCGCGCGAGTACAGCAGCTTCACCGGCACGCCCGGCATCTGCTTGGCGAGCAGCACGGCCTTGGTCACATAGTCCTGCGCGCCGCGCCGGCCGAAACCGCCACCGAGGTGCAGTTTATAGACTTCGCATTTCTCGGCAGGCAGTCCCGCGGCCTGTGCGCAGGCGCCGAGCGAGGCTTCGCCGTTCTGCGTCGGCACCCAGACTTCGCACTTGTCGGCGGTCCACTTGGCCGTGCAGTTCATCGGCTCCATGGTGACGTGGTGCGCCATGGGGGACGAGAAACTGGCCTCGACCTTTTTGGCCGCACCAGCGATGGCGCCAGCTGCGTCACCGACCTTGTTGGCGGAGAACACGTTCTCTGTGGTGTCGAGGCCGGTCTTTTGGAACGCGGCGATGGAGGTGGTGTCGACCTTGAAGTTCGGCGAGTCCTCGTAGGTGATCTTGATCTCGCCGAGCGCCTTGTTGGCTTGCCACCACGTGTCAGCGACAACGGCGACAGCTCCATCGCCGACGCGATAGATGCCCTTTACGCCCGGCATGGTCTTGGCTTTGGCGTCATCGACACTGGCGATCTTGGCACCGTGAACAGGAGCGTCCTTGATCGATGCGTTGAGCAAGCCCGGCATCTTCAAGTCGATGCCGTAGACCTGTTTGCCCGTGAGTTTGTCCTTGGTGTCGAGGCGCTTCAGCGGCTTGCCCGCGATCTTCCAGTCCTTGGCGTCCTTCAGCTTCATCGTCTTCAGGTCGGGCACGGGCAACTTGGCTGCGGCGGAGGCAACCTTGCCATAGGTGATGGATTTCTTCGACTTGGCGTGGGTGATGACGCCTTTGTCGGTGGTCAGTTCCTCAACGGGTACTTTCATCTCAGCGGCCGCTGCTTGGAGCAGCATCTGGCGGGCCGCAGCGCCGCCTTGGCGGACATAGTCATGCGAGCCGCGGATGCCACGCGAGCCGCCGGTCGACATGTCGCCCCACACGCGTTTGCGGGCGAGGTTCTGGCCGGGTGTCGGATATTCCCATTGGACCTTCGACCAGTCGGCATCGAGTTCCTCGGTGACAAGCTGTGCGAGGCCGGTCAGCGTGCCCTGGCCCATTTCCGAGCGCGCGATGCGCACGACGTAGGAGTTGTCGGGCTTGATGACGACCCAAGCGGCGACTTCGTCACCGGGCGTGCCGAGCACGCGCTGGGCAATGGCCTCGCCAATGCCCGTTTGCAGGCCAATAGCGAGACCGCCGCCAGCCGCGGCGCCGGTGATAAGCAAGTTGCGCCGTGAGAGTTTGGTTTTGGTCGAAGTGTCTGTCATGGTGTTCGTCATGGGCGATGGGTCCGTCGAAACAGAAAGGATATCAGAAGCTTGACGTTCAACTGGCGTTCAGTTGACGCGTTACCCCTTCTTCGCCGGCGTGCCGCCGGTGGCGGCCAATTTGATGCCGGCGCGGATGCGCTGATACGTGCCGCAGCGGCAGATATTGGTCATGGCCTCGTCGATGTCGGAATCGGTTGGCTTTGGCTTTTTCTTGAGGAGTGCCGCTGCCGCCATGATCTGGCCGGTCTGGCAATAGCCGCACTGGGCGACTTCCAGTTCCAGCCAAGCCTTTTGCACGGGGTGCGAGCCGTTTGGTGACAAGCCTTCGATGGTGACGATCTTGTCGGTGGCTTTGACGTCCTTGACCTGGATCGAGCAGGAGCGTTGGACCTCGCCGTTGATGTGCACGGAGCACGCGCCACACTGGGCCACACCGCAGCCATACTTTGTGCCGGTCAGGCCGCCTTGCTCGCGAATGGCCCACAGCAGCGGCGTGTCGCCATCCACTTTCAGGTCGACGGTCTTGCCGTTGATGTTCAGCTTCGCCATGGCGTGTCTCTCCCTCGGCCCGCTTGGAGCCGTTATTGTCAACCGTCAGCTTCCAAGGAAGCGCGCCGCCGTTGCGAGCGCAAGGGGGCAAGCCTGCGGCGACTTCACGAAGACGTGAGGAGAGATCCATACCGTTCACGCTGAGACATGGTCGCGCGCGCCACGACCGAGTGGTCTGGCGCGCATCAGCCGGAGTGTCGTGAGTGTTTTTCTCTTGGCTCAGAGCCGCCATCCTGCGCCGTGCGTGGCAGGTCGGCATAGGCCCGATCCAAAGCTGCGAAAAGTTCACGCGCGCTGTCCGACCAGGTGAGCCAGGGCGTCGCAATCCTGGCGGCGGGCGGCTCTTGGCATACGGCATCGATCTGTGCCGCCAGAGCTGCGACGTCGTCGGCGGGGAAAAACCGGGTGTCCGGTCGGGCGACCTCGCGCAGCACCGGCAGATCCGTGCAGATGGCGGGCAGCCCGCGGGTTGCGGCTTCCACTATGGGCAGGCCGAAGCCTTCAGCGACACTCGCAAATACGAGCGCCGTCGACGACCGGTAGAGATGATCAAGATCGGCGTCCGACGCGGCGCGAAGAACGACCAGGCGCCGGTCGCGTTCGGGGTGGGTGTCTAGGCGGGTGAGCAGCGCCTCGTTGCGCCAAGTCACGGCGCCAACGATGATCAATGCTGCCGTGCCGCCCGCGGCCCAATACCGTTCGAACGCGTCCAGAACCAGCCCGTGTCGTTTGCGCGGCTCCAATGTGCCAACGACCAGGAAGCGATGCGTTCCAGCCGTGCCGGCAGTTGTGGCGGCAGCGCTGACAGGGCTGATCGCGCGGGCAAGATCGAGCCCGCTGCCGAGGCGAAAATGCTCAAAGGCCGCAGGCGTGCTGCGCTCAATCGTACGCGTAACATACGCTTCGATCTCCGTTTGCACCGCTTTCGAGATGCCGAGAAAGACATGGGCCTTGCGGCAGGCCGCATCGAGTCGTGCCTTGTACAACCGCACGAACTTGCTCGAGTACGTTTCTGGATGCGTGAGAGGGATGAGATCGAAGACGACCTGAGCAACGACCCCACCCCGCGCGCTGAAACCGTCGATCCGTTCGAAGGCCTCGCGGTCGTCGCCAAGCACTTCGGCCTGCAGCAGAATGTCGCCAGCTCCAGCTGTGCTGAGAGCGTCTGGCGACAACGGAAAGCGATGACCGAGGTGGCCGGCAAACGGCCCTGTGCGCACCATCTGCCGCAGGCGCCGGTGACCCGCCGCGACCCGACCGACCAGCCGAGACCACCTGCGTTTGAGCCGACTTGGCTTCTTGGCTTTGGGTTGATCCGAAAGGGGCTGTTCGGCGCGCGCTTGAAACTCAGTTGCGGCCTCGACCGCGACGTAGCGATCCGTTTCGAACACCACAAAGCGCACAGTCCAGCCCGACGTAGCCCCGGCTTCGGCGGCATGGATTGCAATGTTGCGGACGACTCGCTGGACGCCGGTGTTTCGCGTCGAGAACCACGTGCCTGTGCAATCGATATAGACGGTGCCGCGTTTGCCACGGTCGGCTGCCGAAGGCTGGTCGCTGGTCATACCGTTTCCACGCGTGGCTCATGCAAAAGTGAGCGCATACACCGGCGGTAGCGTGTGCGTCACGCACGACCAAGTGTCACCCTGGTTCTCGCTCACCCACAGGCCGCCTGTCGTCGAGCCGAAGGCGAGGCGGTTGCCTGATGTGTCGATGGCCAAGGCGTGGCGGTAGACCACGTCATAGGCGTGGTTTTGCGGCAGGCCGTTGGTCAGCACCTCGAACGTCTTGCCGCCATCGCGCGTGCGCGTGACCACAAGCTTGCCGTCGACGGGAATGCGCTTCTCGTCCTTGATCTCAGGCACGAACCACGCGGTGTCAGGGTCCGTCGGGTGGGCCGCGACAGCGAAGCCGAACACAGACGGTTTCACGTCGATGATCTCGCGGAAGGTCCGGCCCTCGTCGTTGGAGATGAAGATGCCGTTGTGATGTTGCACCCACATGCGCTTCGTATCGCCGCGGCACCAGGCGAGGTGATGCACATCCTGCGAGTTCGGGTCGTTGGTGTCTTCCGGCGGCACATGGTCTGCGCGCATGCCGGCGCCGCGCTGTTCCCAGGTGTCCCCGCCGTTCTCTGTAAACCAGACGCCGCCGGTCGAGACGGCGATAGCGACGCGCTTCGACGACTTCGGATCGATCAGAATGGAGTGCAAGCCCGGCAGGTCCATGCCAGCGCCGTTCCATTGTGGGCGCTTGGGGTGATCCCACAGGCCACGCAGCAAATGCCACGTGGCGCCGTGATCGGTCGATTTGAACAAGCCGCCGGGCATCGTCCCGCACCACAGTGTGCCGGGCTCGTCCGCGCCAGCTGCAACCAGCGCCCAGATGCGCTGTGTCGACCAGGGAATAGGTTTGCCCCACATGTCGTTCTGCACGAGACCTTCAGGCCGCGGCGGATAGGCGGGCGTGGCGATTTCCTCAAACGGCTGGCCCTGCTTTGCGCGATGCACTTTGACGCCGAAATGGCCGTGATCGAGCGCGGCATAGGTCGTGCCGTCACGCCGGTCGTAAAGCGCCAGCGTGACATTGTCGGCGAGGAAATCCACCTTGGTGATGTCCCAGCCTTTGGCGCTTTTCGCAACCGTGAACAGGCCTTTGCGCGTCGAGACGAGGAGACGGTCTGACATGATCAACCTCCGGACAGGGCTTGAAAGACGTAGACGGAACTGTGCGCGCCGACAGCATCGGACAGGCGCTCGCGGTCCGCAATCTGCCGGCCATCGACGAAGATGGTCATGTGCCGACGCAGCGCGCCCTGGTCATCAAGAACGTAGCCACGCGCTCGCGGATTGCCAACAAAAACCGCGTCGAGCACCTCACGCACCGTTTCTCCTGGCGCTTGCGTATCCGGGCAAGCGACGTGGCGCTGGATGTTCGGCGTGAAGGCGACTTTGGGCATCTGCCTAACCAAATTTACCGGCCCGATTTTCATGTCACGATTTTCATGCACTGTCTCTCCTGATGCATACGACCGCTGCCGCCCCGCGTCTGTTTTTCGGCTGGAAAGTCGTCGGGGCGGCGTTTGTGGTGGCTGTGTTTGCCTGGGGGCTCGGGTTCTACGGACCGTCGATCTATGTGAGCCAGCTCGTGCGCGAGCGCGGTTGGCCGATCTCACTCGTGTCGGGCGCCATCACGGTCCACTTCCTGTTCAGCGCGCTCCTTGTTCTTGGTCTTGACGAGGCGCACCGCCGTCTTGGCATCGCACGCGTCACACGGATGGGGGTGGTGGCGTTTGGGCTTGGCGCCATGGGCTTCGCCCACGCGCAAGAGATCTGGCACCTCTATGTGGCAGCGCTGTTCACCGGCACGGGCTGGGCGGTTCTGAGCGGGGCCGCCATCAATGCGTTCGTGGCGCCATGGTTTGCCAAGAAGCGCGCGCTGGCGCTCTCGCATGCCTATAACGGCGCGAGCATCGGCGGTGTCCTCATGACGCCCGTGTGGACGTCGCTGATTTCGGCATTCGGTTTCGAGACGGCCTCGATCGTGATCGCGGCCGGCGGGCTGCTGATCTTGTGGCCGCTGGCGGGCGCAGTGTTGGGGCAAACGCCAGCGCGAGTTGGCGTCTTGCCGGATGGAGCGCTGCGGCAATTGCCAACGTTCTTTCCGGCCGAAGTCGAGCTCCCGCCACGCACGCGAGCGGAGCTGCTCCGGGATCGAAGGTTCTCGTCGCTCTCAATTGCCTACGCGATCGGTATTTTTGCGCAGATGGGGCTGATCACGCACCTGATCTTGCGTCTCACGCCAGACCTCGGTGCCACGCTGTCGGCGTTGTGCCTGTCTCTTGCGACCGTGTGCGCGATCGTTGGACGGTTTGCACTCGCGTGGTTCGTCGGCGAAGGGCGCCGGCGCTTGGCGGGCGCGGTCAACTTCCTGATCCAGGCAACTGGGGTCGGTTTGCTTGTCATCGGCACGTCGGCGGAGGCGTTAATCGGCGGCTGTGTGTTGGTCGGGCTTGGCGTCGGCAACCTGCTGTCGTTGCCGCCATTGATCTTGCAGAGCGAGCACCGGCCGGTCGACATCGGGCGCGCGCTCGCTTTGCTGACAGCCATCAATCAGGTTGTGTTCGCTTTCGCCCCGGGCGCGTTTGGGCTGTTGCGGGATGTGACGGGTAGCTACGCGGTGCCGTTCCTGCTGGCGGCCGTGGCGCAGATACTGTCGGCTGCGATTGTCGTTTGGGGCGGCGTGAAAAAATGATGAAAATCCAGGCATCACCGCCCAAGCCTTGCCCATTTGAGCGCCTTGAAAATAAGCCGAACGCCGCGAAACAAGTCAATTTTACCGCACTGTTGCAATTCTGTGACCTGCCGCTGAAACCATTGATATTCCGGCTGTTTCCCGTTGTCACTCGGACGCCGCCGGGCGACACAGTGCATACAACGTGTGGCGGGAGAGTAAAATGCGTGGCAATTTTGGGTTCGCGGCGTTTGTCGCTGGGGTGGTTGTGTGCGGCGGCGCCGTCGCGCAGGAAAAGCCCGCACTGAGCTACTCGTTCAATGTGGCCATTACTTCGGATTATGTGTTCCGCGGTTTCTCTCAATCCGCCGAGCGCCCGACAGGGCAGGCCGGCCTGGATGTCGCCTACGGCAAGTTCTACGCGGGTGTTTGGGCGTCCGGCATCGATTTCGGAAATGAGGTTCCGGGCGGCGGCCCAACAGCACGGGCCGAGGTTGATCTGTATGCCGGCTACAAGCCCGAGTTCGCTGGCTTCAACTTTGACTTTGGCCTCATCTACTACGCGTATCCCGGTGCTCGCGACAAACGCTTGACGACGCTGTTCGATAAGGAAGCCGACTACGTCGAGCTGAAGGCTGGCGTCAGCCGCGAAGTGGTAAAGAACCTGTCGTTGGCCGCAACGCTGTTCTGGTCGCCTGAGTACACGAACGGAACCGGCAAAGTGTGGACAGGGGAAGTTGGCGCGACATACACCCTGCCACAGTTCGGCATCGTGACTCCGAGCCTGAGCGCCCTTTACGGCTATCAGAAGGGCAACACAGACCGCTTCACCGCGATCGTCGCCAACGGCGGCAACACCTACAGCTATTGGAATGCGGGCGTCACCTTTGGCATCGAGAAGTTCTCGCTCGACCTTCGCTATTGGGACACCAACATCAAGGACACCGGCGGGTTCTGCACGGGCACAGTGTTCCAGTGCGACCAGCGCTTCATGGGCACCTTCAAGTTCACCTACTGATATCGCAGCTGACACACGCCACACGATCGGGACCGCGAGGGCCCGATTGCTTTTCGGGTCGCCGCGCCTTGGGCCGCATGCTTTGAGAGGCGGCACCCAGGAGCCCAAGTGTGACCCAAACCATCGACAGCCGCTTTCCAACTCTGGCGACGGCTGCAACAGCCGCCCACGTCGCCGACCAGTTTGTGCTGGCCGCCTTGCCGCTGATCCTGACCGCTGCGGGCGCATCGGCCGGCTTGGTCAGCGCCGTGGTCGCGGCACAGGCCGCAGCGTGGCTGGTGGTGTCGCTACCGGCTGGCGTTCTGGCAGACCGTCTGTCGCGCCGTTCCATCATGATTGCTGGCGCACTGCTTATCTTTGTGGGTGCTGGGGTCGGCTTCATCGCCACGCAAGATGGGGCTGCCAATGCTGTCCTGATGGCTGTCGCTGGATTCTTGTGCTCGGCCGGTGTGGTCCTTCAGGTCCTGTCCGTCTTCGCGCTTCTCCCGCGCCTCGCTGCCGGGCACGGCATTGCGCGAGCCAATGCCACTTTAGAGTTTTGCCGCGCCTCAGCGGCGCTCACCGCGCCCTTTGCTGCGGGCATATTGGTGTCACGTGGCTACGGAGCGGCGGCATTTGCCGTCGCGCTGGTCGCCGGCATCGTGTCGATGATCGCCGTCCTCGGCTTGCCCCGCGAAGCGCCACAGGTCGCAAGTGGCATGTCGATGTTGCAATCGATCCGCGATGGTGCGCGCTTCGTGTGGCAGCAGCCGATCCTGCGCGCCATCGGCCTGTGCGCTTTGGCCTGGAACTCGGCCTTCTTCGCCATGACAGCCGTGCTGGCCCCGTATGCACAGCAGCTGTTCGGTGGCGGGTTTGAGCTGATCGTCGGCCAGGCCTGGGCTTGCTATGGGGCAGGCGCCTTGCTCGGCGCAGCCGTTGCGCCGACGGCGCTGCGCAAACTGCCAACCGGATTTCTGTTCGTATTCGGCCCTGTCTCTTCGCTCGCCGGTGTGCTGGCCTTGGCGTTGCTGGCGCCGCGCATCGGGGCCGTGGGCCTCTATATCGGCCTGTTCTCGCTTGGCTTTGGCCCGATGCTGTGGCTGGTGCTGCAAACCAGCGTGCGCCAGATGCTGACCCCAAAAGATATGCTGGGCCGCGTTGCCGCGACGCTGACGACGGCGATCTATGGGGTGCGTCCGCTTGGAGCGCTGGCGGCAGGCGCGGTGGCAACCGGCTATGGCACGGCCGCCGCTGTATGGCTGGCCGCGCTTCTGTTTGGCCTCTCAGTGATTGCCATTCTGCGCTCACCGGCGCCGGCCATGACCGAAATGCCGGCCACCTAGCTAGGGCGCCGAGTTTATCGAAGCCAGGCCTATCGAAGCTGTTGAAACCTCGGGAAAGACTCGCGGTATCGCGTCGTTGGCAGTTGCATGAACGGATGGATCGGCAACACTGAAGGATATCGATTCGATAACGGGATAATGCACGATGGACACGCTCGCTGCGAATGATCTGCAGATGGACGCGCCAGGTATTGGACCAGGAACTGGTCACGACGTGGTCGTGTTCGGCTCGATTGGTATGATTGCCGCCGCCACGGGTCTTGGCGTGTTTTACGAGGCCGGCGCGGCCGGATGGCTCGCGGTGACGGCGGGCAGCTTGACCGCCTTGGTTCTTTCCGCGGGTCACCTCGGGTTGACTGCGCCGCAATCGCCGCCCGCAAAGAGACGCGCCATGCCGAAAGAGCCTCGCGCGATGGCGACGCCACAGCAGGCGAATCGGCCTGCAACACCGTCGCCAGTCGAAGGGGATGTCAAAACCAGCAACGACCGCGCGTCTGAACCGGCAACACTCCATGCGCGCCAGCCGATGCACGCCCTGCCGCCGCCGAAAATGGCAGAGGCTGCACCCGCGGTCCCGTCCTCACCAATCTCAACGGCCCCGAAGGCACGAGCCGACATCGAACTGGCCGAGCTTGAAGCGCTCGTACGACAGATGGCGGCAGGCGTCCCTGGCGCGAAAGCCGTGCATCCGGACCCAGACCGTGCGGCATCCGTTAGCCCTGCCAGCACAGCACCGACGCCAGTCGCTCACGAGGCGCGTCATACAACTCCGTCTTTGCGTGTTGGATTCGGCGCGCCAGCCGTAGCAGCCGACGTCGGGGCGCGGGTTGCAACAGCCATTGCAGAGGCGCGCGTCAATGTTCTGCTGGCACCCATCCAGAGTCTCACCGAACAGCGGGCAAGCCATTTCGAAGTGATCATGCGCTTGTGCGACGAGAGCGGCGAGGCGCTGGCTGACTCTGAAGTGGCAGAAGTCGCACGCGCGACGGGGCTCGCTGGCGCCATCGACGCCCTGAAGTTGCCACGCGTCGCCCGCGTTGCCCGCAAGGTTCAGGGGCGCGGAGGGGCGCCTGCGGATGTGCTCGCGGGCGTGTTCGGCGACAGTCTCACCGACAAAGCCTTTATCGATGCCCTCGACGCCGCCATGGGCGGCCCGACGCCGCCGCCGGTGGTTTTGTCGTTCACTCAGGCGGACGTGCGTGCCTTCGGCCGGGTGCACTGGTGGGCCTTGGCGACGCTGGCCGATATCGGCCTGCATTTCGCCATCGCTGATCTCACCGATCTCGACATGGACTTCGATCTGCTGGCCGCGCGCGGGTTCACGTTCGCCAAGCTTGACGCCGATGTGTTTCTCAATGGCCTGCCACACGGTGCATCTGTGATCCCGGCCGCGGACTTGACGCGCCATCTCTCGACCGTCGGTCTGCAGATCATTGTTGCCAGCATCGCGGCACAAGATCAGATGGACCGCATCACCGCCTGCGGCGTCAGTCTTGGCCAGGGCGCGCTGTTTGGCGAACCCAAGCCGGTGCGGCGCGATATTCTCGAAGGCTGAGGGGTCACACGCGGCTGAAAATCACACTTGCGTTGGTGCCGCCAAAGCCGAACGAGTTCGAAAGCGCGATATCGACGTTTCGCTTTTTCGCGGTGTGCGGCACGAGGTCGATCGCGGTCTGCACATCGGGATTGTCGAGGTTCAGCGTCGGCGGGACGACGTTGTCGCGGATGGCGAGGATCGAAAAGATCGCCTCCACCGCGCCGGCTGCGCCCAGCAGATGGCCGATGGCCGACTTGGTCGACGACATGGCAAGCTTCGACGCCGCGTTGCCGAACACGCGCTCGACGGCACCAAGCTCGATCGTGTCGGCCATGGTCGAGGTGCCGTGAGCGTTCACATATCCGATCTCGCTCGGGTCGATGCCGGCGCGCTTGATGGCCGCGCGCATGCAGCGATAGGCGCCGTCGCCATCTTCGGACGGTGCCGTGATGTGGAACGCGTCGCCCGAGAGTCCGTAGCCGGTCACCTCGGCATAGATCCGCGCGCCGCGCGCCTTGGCGTGCTCGTAGTCTTCCAACACGACGATGCCGGCCCCTTCGCCCATGACGAAGCCATCGCGGTCCTTGTCGTAGGGGCGCGAGGCCCTTTGCGGCGTGTCGTTGTAGATGGTCGCGAGTGCGCGGCAGGCGGCGAAGCCGGCCATGCCGATCCGGCAGATGGGACTCTCGGCACCGCCAGCCACCATCACATCCGCATCGCCAAGCGCGATCAAACGCGCGGCATCGCCGATCGCGTGTGCGCCCGTCGAGCATGCGGTAACGACGGCGTGGTTCGGCCCCTTGAGGCCGTGGCGAATAGAAATCTGTCCGCCGGAGAGGTTGATCAGGCGGCCCGGCACGAAGAACGGGCTGAGGCGACGCGGGCCTTTTTCTTTCACCAGGATCGCCCCGTCAGCGATACCGCTGAGGCCACCGATGCCGGAGCCGACCAGCACACCCGTGCGTTCCTGCTTGTCCTTGGTGTCGGCTTTCCATCCGGCGTCGGCGAGAGCTTCCTCGGCAGCCGCCATGCCATAGATGATAAAGTCATCGACCTTTCGGCTCTCTTTGGGCTCCATCCAATCATCAGGATTGAACTTGCCCTCGGCCTTGCCGCCGCCGCGCGGCACGAAGCAGGCGATCTGCGCTGTGATGTCGGACACCTCGAACTCGGTGATGCGACGCGCACCGTTCTTGGACTCGAGAATGTTCTTCCAGGTTGTCCCAACACCAACGCCAAGAGGCGTGACCAGTCCCAGACCTGTGACAACGACGCGGCGCAGTTCGGCCATTTCGATAGCTCCTGGTATGCTTTTGAGCGCGACGTTAATGGGATGCGGCGGCAACGCCAAGGGGAAGATCGTCTTTCTGGCTTGTGCAGCTGATGCTTGTTGGCAAGCCAATGGGCCGGGCGACTCTCTGGAAAAGACGAACCTTAACGGCATCTTAGCTCGATACACGTAGAACCAGAGCTGATGTCAGAGCAAACGGTTCCTCTCATGTTCTCAGCCACCATGGGCCATCGCCGCGCCCCCCAGCCTCTCGGCTGGTCGATTGTGCTCGGCGTGATGGCCTGGGCACTCGCTATGCTGGTGCTTGCGGCCATCGCCACCTCGGTGATGCTGGAACCTGTTCCGTCTGAAGCGCCGCTGTCGTCACGACTTGCCGTTGGCTTGTTTATATTTCCAGACGGCCTGTTCTCCTTTGTCTCGCTGACGCTCTCACTTGCGATTGCGGTGCTCTACATCGGCACGCGCGGCGGCACGACACTTCGCCGGGCACGCTTTTGGCGCGCACTCCGCCTTGTGTTTACGCCCGGCTACGTGCGCCATCGATCGCATGCGCTCGACATCGTCTACTACATCGCGAACACCAAAGTGTTCGGCCTGGTCCTTGGCTGGTTCGTGGTCTCTGGTCTCGCCATCAGTGCGTGGACCTATAGCGCTCTCACCGGCACGTTCGGGCCGCTCTCTCCGTCTGCGCTGTCGCCATGGACTGTGACCATCATCGGCTCGCTGGCGCTCTATCTGGCCTATGAGTTCGGTTACTACATCGACCACGCTATCGCTCACGCGTTTCCCTTCTTCTGGGAATTTCACCGCGTGCACCATGATGCCGAGGTGCTGTCACCGTTGACCACATGGCGCATGCACCCAGTGGACTCGCTGAAGTTCGCCAACATTCTCGCCCTCACAGTCGGCTTTACCAACGGTGCTCTGCACTTCGTCTTCGGGCTCGAGTACGGCGTCGGCACATTCAGCTACAGCCTGGTGCTGACGGTGTTCGCCTATCTGCTGCTACAACTGCACCACACGCAGGTGTGGATCCCTTTCACCGGACTGCTCGGCCGCTTGCTGATCAGCCCGGCGCACCACCAGATTCACCACTCGACGAACCCGATCCATTTCAATCGCAATCTCGGCAGCTGCCTCGCCATCTTCGATTGGCTCTTCGGGACGCTGCACATTCCACAAAAACAGCGCGAGCACCTGACGTTTGGCGTGACGCCGGTGCCGGGCGAAATTCCAGGTGATCCGCACAGTGTGGTCTCATCGTTGATGGTGCCGTTCCAGCGCAGTGTGCGGCGGCTGGTGGCTGTGTCTGTCCGGCTGCGCGTGCGACTGCGCGATCGGTAGCGCAGCACCGGGTCTTGTGTCGGCGTGCAACTCGCAGCACTGTCTCGCCAGTAGATCAAGGGCGCGCGCATGACCAAACTGATCCTCGGCCTCGTCACGTTCATCGGTATCCATTTGATCCCGACGATCCCGTCGTTGCGGGACAGCCTGCGGGCGCGCTTTGGCGCGAACGCCTACAAGCTGTTGTTCTCGGTGCTCTCGTTCGCAACCTTCATGCTCATCGTGTGGGGTTACGGCGAGGCACGGCGGCTGCCGACGGCAATCAATCCGCAACTGTTCGTGCCGCCGTCGTGGGGGCGCCACGTCACATATCTGCTGATGCTGCCGGCCATGATCTGTCTCGTGGCGTCGAACGTGGCCTCGCGCGTGCGCGATATCGTCAAGCATCCGCTGCTGGTCGCGACGAAACTGTGGGCGCTCGGGCATCTGTTCGTGCGCGGCGATCTCGTTTCGGTGATCCTGTTCGGATCGCTGTTGGCCTACGCCGTCTATGACCGCATTTCCGTCAAGAGGCGGGCGGCACTGGGCGCGTCCGTGCTGGGACCGCTCGGTGACCGCAAGGGACAACTGATGGGCGATGTCATCGCCATCGGCGGTGGCATCGTGCTGTATGTGGCGTTCGTCATGTGGCTGCATGTGTGGTTCATTGGCGTATCGGTCATGAGGTGACGCTTTCGGAGGACGAAATGGCTGCGCTCGCCGACCGCATCACGAGAGTACCCGTCGTGCACGATGCTGGTCTGGCGGCGCGGCATCGCGATGAACTCGCCGCACTGATTGCGACTGATACGAGCCTGTTGCCGCTGCAGGTCCTGTTGGCACAACCCGGCGTATCAGGGCTTATCGACGGTGTCTTCGGTGCGTCCGCGTATCTGAGCGCGCTCGCGCTGAAGCGACCGAAGAGCCTGCTTCAAGCACTGTCTGAAGACGCGACGACGCGGCTCACGACCCTTGCCGCGCAGCTGGCCGAGGACATGGCACAGGCGACTTCGCTCGCCGAAGCGATGCGTCCTCTGCGCATCTTCAAGGCAGACGCGGCCCTGTATCTCGCGCTTACCGATATCGGCGGCCTCTATGTCGATGTCGACGTATCTCGCGGCATTGCGTTTGTCGCCGATGCGGCGGTGCGCGAAGCGCTCGCTTTTCTGTTTCGCCATGCACAAGCGCGTGGCGATTGGCTCGATACGCAACCCGCGGCAGAGATGCGCTCGGGCTACATGATCATTGCCATGGGCAAGCACGGTGCGCACGAGCTGAACTATTCGTCCGACATCGACCTGATTGTCTTCTACGATCCCGACGTGGTGCGTGGAAAGCTCGCTGAAAAACACGAGGACCAGACCTTCGTTGTGCGCCTGACGCGCGATCTCGTGCGGCTGATGCAAGAGCGGACCGAGCACGGCTATGTGTTCCGCACGGACCTTCGGCTGCGGCCTGATCCGGGCGCCATGCCGATCGCGGTGCGCCGCGAAACGGCGCTGAATTACTACGAGAGCTTCGGCCAGAACTGGGAACGCGCCGCCATGATCAAGGCCCGCGCGGTCGCGGGCGATCTCACGGCGGGCCAGGCGCTGCTCAACGAATTGCAGCCGTTCATCTGGCGCAAATATCTGGACTATGCGGCCATTGCCGATATCCAGGCGATGAAGCGACAGATCCACGCTGTGAAGGGCTTTGGCGATATTCGCGTTGCTGGCCACAACATCAAGCTTGGCCGCGGCGGCATCCGCGAGATCGAGTTCTTCGTACAGACGCAACAGTTGATCGCTGGCGGCCGTCAACCGGATCAGCGCTCGCCTGAAACCCTGGTGGCATTGAGAGACCTCGAGCGGCGTGGCTGGATCACGCCGGTCGTACGTGATGAGTTGCACGCAGCCTACGTGCACCTGCGCACGATCGAGCACCGTCTACAGATGCTCGACGATGAGCAGACCCAGACGTTGCCAGAAGATGTCGACGGTCTCGCGCGGCTCGCACACTTTTCTGGTTATGCCGACACAGCAGCTTTTTCAGCTGCCCTGACCAGGACGCTCGAAACCGTGCAGCGCCATTATGTGCGCCTGTTCGAGAAGGCATCGGCGTTGAGTTCCGGCGGCGCCAACATGGTGTTTGCCGGCGAAGCTGATGATCCCGCGACGTTGAAGGCATTGAGCGACCTTGGCTATGGCGATCCAACGGGTGTCGTCGCGCTCGTGCGCGGGTGGCATCATGGCCGCTATCGCGCCATTCGTTCACCCCGCGCGCGCGAGTTGCTGACGGTCGTGCAGCCGCAGTTGATTGCGGCGCTCGCAAAGACGGCTGATCCCGATGAAGCGATCCACGCGTTTGACCGGTTTCTGCTGGAGTTGCCGTCCAGCGTGCAGCTGTTCTCGCTGCTCAAGGAAAACCCCAATCTGCTTGATCTGGTGGCGGCCATCATGGGATCGGCACCGCGCCTTGCGCGCGTGCTCGGGCGCCATCGCCGTGTGCTCGATGCCGTGCTCGATCCGGGTTTCTTCGGCGCGCTCGCAAGCCGCGACATGATCCGAGGCATCGTCGCGGTCGAGATGGCGACCGCCGACGACGTACAAGCGGCACTCGATCGCGCCCGCGCCGTTGGGCATGAGCAGGCGTTTCTGATTGGCGTGCGGGTGCTCACCGGCACGATCGAAGCCGACAAAGCCGGCGGTGCCTATGCGCTGCTGGCGGACCAGTTGATCGACGCATTGGCGAACCGCGTGCGCGAAGAGATGGAGCGCGTGCACGGGCGTGTCGCGGGTGGTGGCGCCGTCGTCATCGCCATGGGCAAGCTCGGTGGTCGCGAGATGACGGCGGCGTCCGATCTCGATTTGATCGTCGTGTATGATTTCGCGCCGGACGCAACTGCATCAGATGGCACCAAGCCGCTCGCGCCGACGGAGTACTACGCGCGCTTTACGCAGCGGCTGATTGCGGCCTTCAATGCGCAGACGTCGGAGGGACGTCTCTACGAAGTCGACATGCGGTTGCGGCCGTCTGGCCAGAAGGGGCCCGTCGCGACGCAGCTGTCGAGCTTCATCGACTACCAGGCCAAGGACGCGTGGACATGGGAGCATATGGCGCTGACGCGTGCGCGGATCGTGACTGGCCCAGTTGATCTGGCGGCCAAGGTCGAGCAGACCATTCATGACACGCTGACGCTGCCGCGTGACCGCGCCAAGATCGCCGCCGATGTGCGCGACATGCGCGCGCGCATTGTTGCCGATAAGGGCACGGACGATATCTGGGATCTGAAGCAGATGCGCGGTGGTCTGGTCGATCTGGAGTTCATCGCTCAGCATCTGCAGCTCGTATCGGCCAACGCGCGGCCCGAGGTGCTCGAGCAGAATACGGTGCAAGCGCTGGCAAAACTGCACGCAGCTGGCGTGCTTGAGGGAGATGCAGCAGACACGTTGCGCGCCTCGGCGGTGTTGCTGCACGACCTGACCCAGGTGCTGCGGCTGTGCCTCGATGGCGCTTTCGATCCATCGAAAGCGCCCGACGGCCTCAAGCTGCTGCTCGCCCGCGCGGCCAATCTGCCATCCTTCGCGCTGCTCGACGCGCACCTGCGGGCGACTCTCGCCGAGGTTCAGCGGTTGTTCGACGCGTTGATTGTTTGAGAGGCGCTGCGACCTGCTATTGCCGTTCGATCTCGACCGTACCGGCCTCGAAGTCGAGGAGGATCAGATGGGGATGAAGCAGGCCCGTGCCCGCGAGCGCAACGGGATCGCCGTCGCGGAAGGGGCGGCCCGGCTTACCTTCTGCCACAACAAACACGTCGACCATCCGATTGACGGTCAGCCACTGGACGGCAGCCCGCGCGGTCGCAGCCTTGACTTCAACTCCGCCCGCCAGTTCGACATACTCGAAATCTTCCGGCACGCCGATGCCAAGCGAAGTCGCGACCGCAACCGTCATGTAGAAATCACCGTTGAAGCCGGTATCCACCAAGGCCAGGAAACTGTCACCGGATGCGAGCGACATGCGAACAAGGCGCCGACGCCGCTCATCTATGCTTCCGAGTGCAACGCCCAAAGGCCGCTCCCGAGCGTGAGAGGAATGCCATGTTCGAATGACCAACCCGTGCGCCCCTTGCCCAAGACCTCGTCCCGCCGATCATATGCGGCCCACCGCTTTTCGGCCGTGAACCAAAGGCCGCTGGCAAGATCAACGGTCACGCAGGTTCCGTGCGGCAGCCCCTTCAGTGCACCTTGATGCCGCGTGCGCCAAATCTCGCCAAACGTGCCGAGCGCCCGTCCGGAGACGCCATCCCCGGTTGGCGATGGCAATCGCAACGCCTCAGCCAGTCGCGGATCATCGGGCGCCTTGACCGGAGGCTGGTCCAGCAGACCGGCGCGAAGGCGATCGCGCTCGGCCTGGATGAAGTCGGCATACGCCACGGCGTGTGTCACCGCCTGCTCTGAAAACCCGTCCTTGCCTGGCGCTCCCATCCGCTCCTCCGAAGGTTGCATCGCGTTGGAATGCCCTACGGCCAATGCCGAAGCAAGCCACATTGCCTGCAATGGATCCAGACAATCATCCGAGCTGGCCATCGACATCGACACGCGGTGTGCCGAGGCGCTGGCACACATCGTCGGCCGTGCGGACCGCATCCGCGAACGCCCGTTGCGTTTGCCCGACCAGCACCAGATGGATTTCTCCACCGGTCGAACTTCGCAGACGGGCATAGGGCATGCTGGCGCTCTGCCCGCGACCGACTCGCGTCACCACGCCGGCCGCAATCACATCTGCAAAATCGAAGGTGAGATTGCGGCTGCCCCAAAACCAATACTGTGTCGCCTCGATCCGGCGGCCCGCCATGTCCAGGGTCATGTCGCTGCCGAACCCCTCCCGCCACGTGGCGCCTGTGATGAAGGCCGCGAGGAGCCCCACGATCAAGATTGCCAGCATCACCGGTTGCCACACGATCCCCTTGCCCGGCACGTAGGCGTGATAAAGCAGAGCGCCCACAGGTATGCCGAACGGCGCGAACGCGAGCCGGCTGCGCACGACGCGCCAGCCCACCGAATAGGTCGCCATGACAGCGGCGTTTGCCAGATTGGAGTCCACGATGTCGTCCCCCTGGCGGACCCCACAATCGACCAGCCTGCGCGCAGTCTACGCTGTTTGCAGTCGAGGCAGCTACCCTTGCTCGCAGCAGGATCGAGACCACGGTGACGCCAGCGATGCTGGCCAGCCTACAGCGCTCCAATCAGGCCGCAACCACAATGCGCCAGCGCTTGTGCTCAAGTTCCGTCAATTCGAACTCAACGGGCAGGAATTTCTCGATCACCTCGATGTTGGTCTTGGTGTGTGGCGTCGGTCGCGACGTCACGAAGCTGCCCTTGCCGGCGAGTGCCATGGGCAACAGCAATTGGTCCGCAAGATGCGGGCCAACCGGCGCACCGACAGCGATGTAGTCGCGCGCCTGCTCGACGGCATCGGCAGCAACGGCTTCAGCCGTCCGGCCGCGTTCGCCAAAGGCCGTGAACACTTCCGTGATGTGCTCCGACGCGATCTCGATCATGAGCACGTTGCCTGGCCCATCAGCCTTCACGGTATGGCTTTCAATCGTCCCGACGGGCCATCCGAGTTGGTCTGCGGCAGCGCGCGCCTCGCGCTCGGCGACGTCGAAGGGAATGTTGGCAACCCGGGTACGGATGTGCCGGCTCTGCAGGGGGCCAGCGTCATCGAGCGTCAGTGCGCCGAGCATTGGCGCCGGGCCGATGTCGGCCTGCCACCAGCCGCCGCCCGCTGGATAGAAACCATGGCGCTCAATCCGCGTTGCGATCTCGCCACCCATGCGGCGCAAGATTGGCAGGAACGTGCGATCAAGGCAGTCGTAGCTTGGCGCAAACGTGTTGTGTGTGCCGCCGCCAAAGCGCACCGTGGATTGGCCAGCGCGCATCAGGGCGAACAACACCGTCTGGAACACGAGGCACGTGGCGCCCGCCGTGCCGATGGCAAATTCGTATGCGCCGGCTTTCACGGGGCCGGGCTCGAAGGTGACCTTCTGCGACAGCAGTTCGCCCCCGGTGACTTTCGCACCGCAGATGCTGCGCGCGGCTGTCACGCAGGTCAGATGCTGGCGCAACAGACCCGGCTTCTTGCGGCCCGCGCGCAGTTTCTCGATGCGGAACGGTTGCCCCGTAATCATCGACAGCGTCAGCGCCGTGCGCAAAATCTGGCCGCCGCCTTCGCCCTGAGAGCCGTCGAGGATGATCATGCGTATGCTCGTTGGATGAATAGGTTTCGGCGACAAGTGATGTGCAAGACATCGATTTGGCAAATGTAGTCCTGCACGGCTTTCGCCGGATTAGCGAGTTGCAAGCTGCGACGACGAGAGATGATGAAACTTCCAGCGACGCTGTGGTGCGCGGCTGTTCGGGGTCGAACCGATGGTTACCATGTAGTTCCATCTGCATTCGTTGCATCCTGGCATGGTCCCGGCGACAAGTTGAACGCACAAGAGCGAGACATTGGGAAAATGTACTCCTGTGCTGCATTCGCCGGGTGGTCTCCGCGCAAGCCGGACGGCGCGCGGTTACGCGTGTCGGCTTGCGCAATTAGAAAAGTCGCGACGACGAGAGTGGTGAAACGTTCCTGCTCTACCGCTGAGCTACGGGCCCATTCCTGGTGAACGCAGCTGGCCTCGAACCAGCGACCCCGAGCTTAAAAGGCTCGTGCTCTAACCGACTGAGCTATGCGTTCGTACGTGTCGTGCGCCCCGGAAAGTTTGTGCGGTCTCCAGAAAGGCGCACGAGCCAAGAGGTGGTGGACCCGGTGGGACTCGAACCCACGACCCGGTCATCCAAAATGTAGTTCCACCGGCATTCGTCGCGACTGTCTTGTTGCGCCTGTCCTGCTCCGCTACGCGATCCCGGATCGGGGTCCGGGAGGCCGGAAGGCGCGGATGATATCATTCCGTCTCCTGCATATTCATTTGCGTTGCATGTCAGTTCGCGACGACGAGGAACGGCGAAACGTTCCTGCTCTATCCACTGAGCTACGGGGCCATGGTAGCCCCGGTGGGATTCGAACCCACGACCTGGTCGTTATCAGCGATGTAGTTCCGCCAGCATTCGTCGCGATGTTTGGTTCGACTGTTCCTGTCATTTCGAGGCGTAGGTAGAGGCGCAACGACAAGGTGTGATAAAACGTTCCTGATGCTCTAACCGCTGAGCTACGCCCCCGCACGATGACAGGAGCGGCAGGATTTGAACCTGCGACCGTCAGTGTAATGTAGTTTCATCCGCATTCGTTGCGTTCTTGTTTGTGCGTGGCGACTCCCCTGCGGGGAGCCGGCCGCCACGCACGACATAGCGTCAGGCCGGGAAGGCGCGCGGCCACCGCAGACGCGGCGGGCCGTGCGAGAACCCACATCCGCGCCGCACCCCGTGGCGGGGGCACGACGCAGAATTTCGACTTCGCGAGAAGAGCGTTCCAGCGACCGCGCGTCTTCCTGGCCCGTGATGTCGAGGCAGTCCCGGCGACGAGACAGGGTTGCGAGACGTTACAATCCAAATGTAGTCCCGCAGAGCATTCGCCGAGGCATGCGATAGCATCTTCTGCCGGCGCAGGAGGCGATCCCCACGCGCCGAGTGTTCGTGTGCTGTCGGCCCCATCTTGGCGGACAGAAGAGAATTCAAACAGCTCGTCTGGCGACAAGAGTGACGAGATTGAGCTGCCGATAACGATGGGTCGGCCGCGTTTCTCAGACGCGACGCTCTTTGTGACGATGTAGTCCCGTCGGCATTCGCCAGAAGACGAGCGAGTAGTGAGTTGCGAATTGCGAGCAGGGATAAACACTATTCGCAACTCGCTATTCGCAATTCGCAGTCTTCACACCTCGATCGCCTCGATCTGGGCGACCCAGTGCTTGGCACCGCGCTCAGCCCTAGCGAACGAGGCCATGACCTCGAACACGGCATCCGAGAAGCCGCCGACATTTAAGATGTCAGCGCTGTCGGGTGCCTGCGTCGTGGCGTTCGGCTGGATGTCGATGCAGACGAGCTTGGCCCCGGGGTTCCGGCGCTTCAGCTTCGTCCACTCCGCCATCAGGCCGGTGTTGCGAGACCCCTTCGCGTCCACCCAGGACTCGTTGTCCGAGATGAACACGACGAGATCGGCCTTCG
Organism: Hyphomicrobiaceae bacterium; assembly: GCA_031374735.1. Lineage (GTDB taxonomy): Bacteria > Pseudomonadota > Alphaproteobacteria > Rhizobiales > Hyphomicrobiaceae > JABFRJ01. The sequence goes on from JANMGQ010000010.1 coordinate 46,750, forward strand.
CACTCTCCTTGTTCAGGAGTTCGAGCGGGGCTGAACAGTTGGTTCCGCCACCACCGATCGCTGCCAGCTTCGTTGCGTTGGTCATGACCGAGTCACGCCCGTTGAGGCGCAAATCGACCACGGCCTGCTCGAACGGCAGCACGCGGGCCCCGCGGTTCACACGCAGCATAGCGGCAGCCACGAGAGCGGCCACATCGATGCAACGCACCGAAGTCGTCGCGCCCTTGCGGTGACCCGTTACGGGCGACTGCATGGAGCCGGAAACATCCGGGCACACGATCACGCGGCCAGCGATTTCGGGTACGTTCTGCAAGGCAACCTCCATCGCATCCTGCAGGGCCTCGCGGACCTGCGCCGGCACGTTGTCGCCAGCCGCCTTGTAAGCGGCCATCAACTGGTAGGGCAGCACGCGCGCCTTAGCGATTGCGTGCTTGTCCACCAGCCGCTTGGCGACCATGTCGGCCACACCATCGATCTCGAACGCACCCTGACGGGCAAAGGTGTTCAAGTTCATGCGCAGCATCTGCCAGCCGCCGGTGCGCGCGATTTGCGCCCACTGCTTTGGCTTCAGCTCCAGCGCGGTCAGCATCTGGAACGGCACGTCCGGGAGATCCTTCGTGTCGCCACGCTTGAACGCCTCGAACTGCTGCACGCGCTGCGGCAATGCCTTCACGTCGTACGGCTTGCCGATCGCCCAGGCGTACAAGGCGGCGCGCTCCGGGCCAGTCGGCTTCGGGTGCACCATCTTGATCACGTCGGCGAGCGACGGCTGCTGGCCAACGGCGGCCTGCAGGAAGCGCTCGATCGAGGCTTGCTCGATCCACGCTTCCACCATTCGCTTCGGACGGCTCCCAAGCGACTTGCGCCCAACCGCACCCGACCGCATGATCTGCACGAACGTGCGCAGCATACGGCCGTTGTCCACGACCTTCGGAAACGCCTGAGCAAACAGGGCGCTGTCCTTAGTCGACAGCGCCGCCAGCAAGAGCGCCGGCACGTCCTTCATATGGCCCTTCTGGCGTGCGTAGATGGCGGCTTGCGCGAGGAACTTCGGCTCGACCTGGTCGATCGCGGCCAGGATCTCGGCCAGTTGCATGTCAGCCGTCGCGTAGAACGTCGGCTGAACCGTGCCCGTCATGGCCGCTTGCGCCAGCCGGTGCTTCGGGCCGAAGGCATGCGCGGGAGCGCCGGCCTGGTTGGTCGTGTCCGGGCGCGGCAACAGCTTGCCGCGGATGGAGGCGAACAGGGACTGGTTGGCCATGACTGCATCTCCTGGGTTTGGAGCTAGGGAAGATGCAGATGTAATTGCAGCGAGCGTGCCAGAGGCAGTCGCAGTCTCTTAAATCCATGTAATAGATTGATATCGCTTGTTTTTATTGATAAAATGTGGGTTTTGAAGAATCTGCAAAAACCCATGTATGTAGACGTTTGGATATGATTTTATCCTAGCGGATAGACGTATAGAGGCAGCAAGCGTTCGATCGTAACTGCGTGACCGAAGTGACGACAACCGATCACTACATCGCCTCGCCTCGCCACTCACGAGCTCATTGCCCAGATCTTGCGAGGCCGGTTCCGTCACCAGCCCCTCGGTCAGCGCGACAGCACAAGTCCTTCGACCAAAGCAGGGCCAGCGCTCAGGCAATATCCCAGCTTCTCCCAATCGTCGGCGCAATGGCGCCATCATCATCCGGCTCTGTCTGGCTGGGCAATGCCCCGTATCGTCACTGCGCGTTACGTCGACGGATTCGGAACAGTCGTTACCGACCTGTCAGCGTTAACGAACGGTTTACGAGTTCTGGGCATAACGGGCGTAGTTGTAACCGCGCGTGCGTCTGCGGGAGTGAGTGAGTGATGGTTCGCGTTCCCGAATTGGCGTTGATCGCCGCGCTTCTGTCATCTGCCCTTGGCGGATGCTCTCTCGGTTCAGCCAATCTGTCGTCCGGTCTTGCTTCAAACGAGGCGCCGCCGACGCAACGCAACATTTCCGGCCAGAACAGCACCGGGCTTGGCGGCGACACCACCGCGCGACCGTCACGCAAGTCCGTCGCCAGCGAGAAGCAGACGGCGGCACTCGACGGCGCACCGAAAGGTTCGTTCGAAAAAGCGCCCGCCGGCGCCCTCGCCGATCGCGATTTCGGCGCCACCAAGCTCGACATGGACAAGGCGCGCGATACCATCAACGCCTATCGCGCCACCAAAGGCTTGAAGCCGCTGAAGCTCAATCCGGCGCTTGCAGAGGCCGCCAAGGCCCATTCGCGCGACCTCGCAAAATGGGACCGCATCTCGCACTACGGCTCCGACGGCTCGAACCCCTGGGATCGCGTCAAGCGCACCGGCTACAATGCCAAGGTCGCGGCCGAAAACGTCGGCACGGGCCAAGCATCCTTCGACGAGGTCATGAAGGGCTGGCAGGACAGCGCCGGCCACAACAAGAACCTGCTGCTGTCCGACGCCACCGAAATGGGCCTTGCCCTGGTGCAGGACCCCAAGACCGAGTTCAAGACGTTCTGGACGCTCGTCCTCGGCTCCAGTCTGTAAGGGCTCACCTGAGACATGCTGTGCCGCGACATGCGCTCGCGGCGTCGCTATCGTGATGTGATGACACATGCCAACACGATTGCAGCGCCAAGACGCGTCTTGGCGGTAACGACCCTTTTTGCGGCATTGTTTGTTGCGACCTACGCTGTCAACCTGCAGGCACCGCTGTATCGGTTCTATGCCGACCAGAGCGGCGTTGGCGCAGGCGCCGTTACAGTCGCGTTCGCCTGCTACGCGGCTGGGCTGATGCCGACCTTGCTGCTGCTTGGCGGTCTTTCCGACCGTATAGGGCGGCGGATCCCGATCGCGGCCGGCATCCTGTGTGGCGCAGTTGCGGCGGGTTTGCTTGCAGCGTGGCCGACCTGGGGCGTGCTGTGTATCGCGCGCGTGATCCTCGGCATCGGCATCGGTTTTGTCACCACGGCCGGGACGGCCTACATGACCGAGTTGCTCGGTGACGTGCACGCGCGCACAGCAGCCTTGCTGGTCACATCGGCGACGTCCATCGGCTTTGGCTCTGGAGCACTCGCAACCGGCGTCAGCATCGGACTGCAGGGAACGACGTCGTTTCCGTGGAGTTTTGCAGCCCTCATCCTTGCAGCGCCGGTGCTTGCCATTGCCGTGCTTGCCCTGCCCCGCGCCGACACGCCCCGCGATGTCTCACTGATCCGCCTGCCACGTTTTCCGCAGGGGACGTGGCCGGCAGGCTATGCGATCCTTCTTGCCTGGTCGGCGACAGGCATGGTGATTGCGCTGATGCCGCTGGAACTTGCGGCGCTCGGGCTGCCGGGGTGGACGGGCCTCGTCTTGTTTCTCAACAATTTCGTCGGTTTCCTCTGCCAGCCCCTTGCGCGCCGCCTGACGAACCGTCGGGCCTTGCAAGTCGGCTTTATCCTGGTGCCGCTCGGCTTTGCCATCATGACGGCAGGCGTCGCGACACACCATCTCGCGCTGATTGTCATCGGGGCTGCAACAACGAGCGCTGCATCCTACGGCTTCACGTATCTCGGCGGCCTCGCGGAAGTTTCGGCACGCGCAGGCTCGGATCGGGCGCGCGCCGCGGCCGGGTATTTTGTGTACGCCTACATCGGCTTCAGCCTACCCGTCATCGCGGGCGGTCTATTGGCTGACCAGGTCGGCCTGACCGACGCGCTCAAATGGTTTGCTCTCGCATTGGCCGCCGCGAATGCGCTTTTGTTCGTGGCGATCCTGCGCACTCGAACATGAGCGTGCTTACGCCGCGAGAATGTCCGCCACCAGCAGATCGCGCAATTCCTGGGTCACGTCCGGTCGCTTGCCGAACCACAGCTCAAACCCTCTGACGGCCTGATGCATGAGCATATCGAGGCCGTCCATGGTGACCAACCCCTGTGCCCCTGCCGCGCTGAGCAGCGGCGTCACCAGGGGCACGTAGATGGCATCTGCAACAATAGCGCGCCGCTGCATGAGTGAGAGAGTGAGCGGCGGCATTACATCCTTGTCACTCATCCCCAGCGAGGTCGTGTTGGCAAGCAGATCTGCCCCATTCAAGAGGCGCGGCAGATCTTCCCAGGTAGCTGCGTGCACAGATGATCCGAACCGTGCGCGCATCGCCTCAGCCTTGTCTGGCGAACGATTGACCACGTGAATGTCCCGGATCCCGCGTTCGACAAAACCGCACACGACCGCGCGCCCCGCTCCTCCCGCGCCGAGCACGATCGCAGTCTTCGTGCGCGTGGTCCAACCCGGCGCACGCGCATCGAGCCCACCGACGAAACCCTCCACGTCGGTGTTGGTCGAGTACAAGGTGCCATCCTCAAGCCAGATCGTGTTTGCCGCGCCGACGGCCGTCGCGCGCGCATCGGGCTGTGACAGCGCAAACGCACGATCCTTGTGCGGCATGGTCACGTTGCAGCCGACATAACCTTGGGCGGCGAGGCCTCGAAAGACGTCGTCGAACGTCTCTGGCGGGTGTTCCTCGACACGGTACTCGCCATCGATGCCATACCGCTTGATCCAATAGCCATGCAGCTTTGGCGAGCGGGATTGCTTTGCGGGCCACCCGATGATGCAGGCGCGGCGTGTCGTCCGTATCATGATGTCGTGGCTCTCGATGTCGCCGTGCCGGCCGCCCCTGTCATCGTCGCCTCGACATCAACAGGCTGGCCCGTTCGCGCGGACTCCGAAATCGCCAATGTCGTGGCCAGCGTGCGCGTGCCGTCGCGGCCGGTGATCACGGGCTTCTCTATGCCTCGGATGACGCGGGCGAAGTTGAGCATCTGGTTCGTATAGACATCTGTCAGTGGAACATGGTGACGGCGCATGGTCAGCGGCGTGTGCCAGCTTTCGCGCCCCGTGTCGTGCCAGCGATGTTCAAGCGTCGGCACCGAGAGCGCGCCGAGCGTGCCGGCGATATCGAAGCAGCTTTGGTCGTCGTAGGGGAACGACGGATTTTCACGTGCACCCCAATCCCAGCTCCAGGGCGTTGAGGCGGTATCCGAGCAGATCAGCGTGCCGAGTGCGCCGTTGGCAAATGTGAGCACGGCCGCCGCCGTGTCTTCCACCGCAAAGCCGCGCACGGCGTTCGAACTCGCGGCCTGCACGCGCACGATGTCGCCAACCAGCATGCGCAAACAATCGATATCGTGGATGGCATTGATCAACACCGGCCCGCCACCGGGCTCCCGTCGCCAAGCCGCATCGTGATAGCCTTTGGGCTTGTGACTGAGGTAGCGGGCTGTCGCCGCGACCACACGGCCGACGCCTCCCTCGCGCACAATGTCTGCTGCGCGCTGCATGATCGGGTTGTGTCGACGATGGTGGCCTGTCAGCGTGGCAACGCCTGCCGTCTCGGCCGCTTCGACCAAACGCAGCGCCTCCGAAACGCTGTCGGCAACTGGTTTCTCAATCAGGATCGGCAGCCCTCTTGCGACGCACAAAAGGCCTGCCGACACGTGCAGCTGATTGGGCACCGCCAGGATCACGCCGTCAGGCTTGGCCTTGTCGAGCAGCTCGGAAAGTGTCGCGTAGCAGGCATAACCGAGCGCTGCAGCTTCAGCTTTGGCGCTCGGCGATGGATCGGCGACGGCCGCCAGGGCAAACTCCGGATGCGCCTGACGGAGCACAGCAATGTGCGTTCGCCCGATCAGGCCCGCACCAAGAACAGCGATACGTGCGGCCGACATGCACTTGCTCCAATCTGCATGGGCTGAACCAAGTCGGATGAGCGCCGAGGACAACCAGCGCTCAATAGACGCCAGTCGTGCTGCCGCCGTCGACGGCGATCGAAGTGCCTTGAATGTGGCGCGCCTTGGGGCTTGCCAGGAACAGGGCTAACTCAGCCGAGTCCTCGGGCAGGCCCAAGCGAGCGAGACCGTCTTTGGCGATCGCCGCCTTGCGCACGTCGTCTGGTGTCGACCCAGTTGCCGCCGCGCGCTGCGCAAACAGAGTGTGGACGCGCTCGGTTTCGGTGAGGCCCGGCAGGATCGCGTTGACGACGATATCATCGCGCTTGCCAAGACCGGAGAGACCTTTGGTGAAATTAGCGACCGAGGCATTGACCGAACCGCCAACGAGGAACTCCGGATCTGGGGCACGCGCAGCCGTGCCGATGACATTGACGACGGCGCCATGTGAGACCTTGAGCATGGGCCAGAACAAGCGACACAAGCGGACGCAGGAATAGAACTTGAGGGCAAAGCCGTCGTGCCAATCTTCGTCTGGCTGCTTCAAAAACGCACCAGCCTTCGTGGCGCCGGCCGACGTCACAAGCACGTCGCAGCGGCCATAGGCCTTGTCCGTCGCCCTATGGACGGCTGTACAAGCCTCGAGCGTGCGCAGGTCGCCTGCGATGCTGAGTGGCTTCAATCCACCAGCCGAGACGATCGCATCGCTCGCCTTTGCCAGGTTCTCGGCACTGTGCGCGGCAATGACGGTTTGAGCCCCTTCGCGCGCGAAGGCCGCAGCAATGGCAAAGCCGATGCCGCGACTTGCGCCGGAGACAACGACGATCTTGTCCTTGAAGTCTGTGCTCACGATAGGCTCCGGTGACGGGCGACTCTGATGGCGAACCTCAATGACATCGATCAGTATGTCGCGCGGCCGCCGGTGATATCGAACACAAATCCGGTGGTGAAGCTACAGGCCGGGCTCGCAATCCAGGCTGCGAGTTCGCCGATCTCATCGGGCTGCACAAAGCGGCCCATCGGAATCTTGGCTTTCATGTTGCGGATATGCTCGGCTGTCATCGTCTCGAGCAACGGTGTCTCGGTGAGTGCTGGCGCAATGCAATTCACCGTGACGCCTGTTTCAGCGAGCTCTTTCGCCTGGCTCTTGGCGAACGCGATGACGCCACCCTTCGACGCCGCGTAGGCCGAGATGTTCATCACCCCTTCCTTGCCGGCAATGGAGGCCACGTTGATGATGCGCCCATACTTCAGCGCCGCCATATGCTTGCCCGCAATGCGGCTGGCATAAAACACCGACGACATATTGATCGCGATCACCCGATCCCAATCCGCAAGCGGATAATCCCAAGTTGGATGGATAGGCCCGTTGATGCCCGCATTGTTGACGAGGATGTGTACCTGCCCAAACTGTGACACGGCTGCATTGAATGCACGCTCAACATCCTCGTGTTTCGACACGTCGACCTTGTCGGTGCGGGCCGGCTTGAAGGCTCCAGCCGCGTCGAGTGGTGACAAATCCCAATCCCACACGATCACCTTGGCACCGCGAAGGGCCATGAGACGTGCGATGGAAAAGCCGATCCCGCGCGCGCCGCCGGTGATGATTGCGACCTGTCCGTCGAGACGCGTGTTTTCGGTGCCAGACTTGGCGTTGTGCGTGTCCATGTAGAAGCGTCATCCCTCGTGCCTGTCCCGCGTCTGCCCAGTGTCTGGGCGCCGCCGATCCATGCCGCTGACGACGCGTCCTGGGTCGCATCGCGGCAGCAATGTCTAAAGCGCTACATTTGCCCAACGGCGATCCGCCGATAGCTTGCTTTGCTCTCGCAAGCAAAGAGATGCGTGTGACGAGGCCAAGGCAATATCTTCCCCCTGCGGTTAAAGCCAAGCCTGTGTTCTCCAGCACAGCGTGAAGATTGGACCGCCGCTACAGTGCCTCCATCAACCACTCAGCGATGGAGCCTGCCATGACCGAATCCCTGATGATCAAAATTGTTGCCGGCGCGCTGTTCGTTGGCGTTCCCATGCTTATCGCAGCATTGCTCGAGCGGCTTGTGCGCGGTGTCGAGATCGACACGTTGCGCCGCGCGTTTTGGAGCCTGTTGGCCATCGCTGCCGCGCTTGTGATTGCGGTCGTCGCGCTCAATCCAGCCCGATCCGGCAGCGCCGAATTGAAGACGATCGGCACTATCATCGCGGGTGTCGCGATTGCGAGCGTCTTTGCTGCACTGATCGTCGCGCGCATTGTCAAAGGGCGACAGTCATGAGCCCAGAAAGCGGCGTGCACCATCACCCAGCACCTTCGGCAGATGTGAGTAGATGTAGCGGCAGCCACTGGCGCGCACGTTGTCGAGCGTCGTCGCATCGGCGGGCATGCCGGATGTGCGGCCGGCGGCCTTGATTTTCGCAAGTGTGTCGGAGATGGCGCGCGCAACGACGGGTTCACGCGGATTGCCGGGATGGCCCATCGACTGCGACAGATCCGAGGGACCGATGAAAAACACGTCAATGCCGTCTACCGCCAGTATCTCGTCAACGTTGCGCACGGCATCCGCGTGTTCGATCTGCACGCACACAAGCGTCTCTGCGTTTTGACGTGCAGCAAAATCCGGCATCTTGGCGCCGAGGCCCCAGCGATCCGGGCGCGTTCCGGCAGCAAGACCACGCGCGGCGCCCGGGCCGAACTTAACGGCAGCAACGGCCCGTCGCGCATCATCGGCACAATTCACGTGCGGAATCTGTACGCCGTGGGCGCCGCGATCGAGCACGGACTGAATGTCGGCGGCATCGTTCGAGCGCGGACGCGCGATCGGCGTGATGCCTGCCGCATCTGCCGCCATGCACATGATCTCGACATCGGCCAGCGAGAGCGAGCCGTGCTCACAATCGAGCAACACCCAATGGAAGCCCACATAGGCGAGCATCTCGACCAACTGGGGGGAGGGAAACATCAGCGAACAGCCGAGCGCGGTTTCGCCACGCTGCAGGTGCTGCTTCATGATGTTGGTGCGCATTGCTCGCCTCTCTGTTTTGACACGACAATGCCGTGCCGAACACAGATGATGCAAGACGATGCGTCAGCGCAGATCGTAAGTTATTTGCGTGCGAGCAGTTTCTCGCGCAGCGAGCGGAGTGCGCCGCCACCACCTGAAGCCACTGCGGCGGCAGGCTGGGGCGCTGCTGCAGCCTGTTGCTGGCGGAGGTTTGCGGAGCCCGGTGCCGCGGCCGTCGTCGGCAGTGCAAGATCGCGACGCAGCAGGCTTCCGGCCGAACGGGGTTGCGCTGCAGGCGCCGCCGCCGGGACTGCTGCAGCTGCTTGGCGGGCCGCTCCGAGCTCTGAAGGCTCGGTCCGGCGTGGCAGTCGAGACCCACCCGGCGCTGATGCAACGGGCGCAGGTGCGGGAGCAAGTGTGGTGGCCTCGCCGTACTCCTCTGCGATATCCTGCTCGATCGGTTGAGAGCCGTCGCCATTGACCGAGCCCATCGCGTCCGCAAGGAGCGCGAGGCTTTGTGACATGATATCGTTGGCACCAGACGACGACGCGCGCCAACGTTCCACGATGCCCTCCAGGAAGCCTTCGTCACCAACCGAGCGCTGCCACTTCTCAGAAAAGCGTGCGGTCGAAGAGCGCGGCATGCAGTTCTTGGCGAGTTCGTCGAACTTGATGCGCACCGGCAGCGTTACGCCGTCACCGAACGCGATGGCTTCGCGCTGTCCGAGCGCGGGCAAGAACTCGAGCAGGCCCTGGCCAGTATCAGAGATCGCCGAGGTGACGATTTCCTGGTCGCGGTCATTGGACATGCGCAGCGCAAACACAGTGTTGCACTGGGAGAGAATGGTCGGGTCGATTTCGGACGGGCGCTGGGTGACGATGCACAACGAAGCGCCGTATTTGCGGCCTTCCTTGGCGATCTTGGCGATGGCACGCTTGCACGGCTCAAAGCCCATGGAAGAGTTGAGCGGCACGTAGCGGTGGGCTTCTTCGCACACGAGCGTGACCGGCACGGCGCCTTCGGACCACAGAGCAAAATCGAAAGTCATGCGGCACAGAACCGAGACGACGACGTTGACGACTTCGTGCGGAATGCCCGTCAGTTCAAGGATGGTGATCGGCTTGCCGCCGACCGGCACGCGGAAGATGCGGCCAAGGATCTGCGCCATGCTGTCGTGCACAGTAAGCGAGCCGAACATGAAAGCGTAGCGCGGATCCTGGCAGATATATTCGACGCGCTGTTTGATGTTGCGGTAGGGCGAGATGTCTTTCTTGTTCTCAAGTTTGCCCATGCGGTCGTCGATGAGAGCGAGCAGGTCGGACATGCGATACGGAACCGGCGTGTCGACGGTATACTTGGTCTCAGGGTTGAGGCCCTTGCGCAGCGAAGCCTGTGTTTTTGCGTCGGCCCGGCTGGTGGTATAGCGGCCTTTCGCCATCGGAATCAGTTCTTGCAGCAGTTCGACTTCCTGCTTGCGGTCCGTTGTGTTGCCAAGCACGACCTCGACGAATTCTTCAAACGTCAGCAGCCAGTATGGCAGCTGCATGTTGCGCGGCGAGACCACTTCGCCCCACTCGGGGAACGCGGTCGAATATTCGTTGTGCGGATCAAGGAGAACCAAGTGCGCATTGGGGTTTTCCTTCAGGATCGCGCGGAGGATCAGCGCGGTCGTGCAGGATTTACCGGTGCCTGTCGTGCCGAGGATGGCGAAGTGTTTGCCGAGCAGGTCGTCGACCTTGATCATAGCCGGGATGCTTGAATCCTGACGAATGCAGCCGACGCGGACGGAGCCCTTCGTGTCGCCCATGAAGGCCATTTCGAGTTCGGGCTTGGAGGCGACACGCACGCGATCACCGAGCGTCGGATAGACCGTGACGCCGCGATTGAACGTGCCGGGCTTGCCGTCACGCGGGCGCCAGAGTTCGCCCACGAGACCGAGTTCAGCAATCCAGATTTCTACGTCGCCCTCGCGCTGCGCCGGCACGGGCACGGAAAGCGCGGACACAATGGCGAGCACGACAGTGTTCATCGTATCGATGGCGAGCAAGGTGCCCATTTCGGGCCTATGCGACGGACTTTTGGCGCGCTTGTCGGTGCCAGGCAGCGGCGAACCGCCGTCGAGCAGAACGATCGCCTTCGAGCCGGTCACGGACACGATGCGGCCGATCGACAGATCGAGCAGCTTTTGCGAGCCGGGTTGTTCATTGAGAAGCGGGGCTGTCATGGTCATAGCAGTCTCGGTCGTGTCGCGGGGTGAATTGGGAATGCAAGACGATGTCAGGCGTGCGTCGCCGTCATCTCAGCGGGGTAATGATCAGGCAGGCCGGAAACGAGGTGTGATGGCGGCAGCAAGATAGAAACTTCAGTCCCTCGCCCCTTGATCGACGAGATCCTGAGGCCGCCGCCGTGCAGTTCGACGAGCGCTTTTGCGATCGGGAGGCCGAGACCGGTGCCTTCGCGCCAGCGTGTCTTGCCGCCGTCGACCTGGCCAAACGGCGTCAATGCGACGAGGATTTCTTCCTCGGTCATGCCGATGCCGCTGTCGCGCACGAGGATCATCGCGCCACCGTCGTTGAGGCGGCGGCCTTCGATCGCGACGCTGCCACCGGCCGGCGTGAATTTGATCGCGTTTGAGATCAGGTTGGTCAGGATCTGGCGCAGCTTGACCGCATCGCCCTTGATGACGGGCACATCCGGCGAAACATCGACGTCAAGCGCGATTGATGCGTCCTGGGCAATAAGCCGGAAGGACGACGACGATACGCTGATCACCTCTTCCACATCGATTTCGCGATTGTTTAGGGTGTACTTGCCGCTCTGAATTTTTGAGATGTCGAGGATGTCGTTGATAACAGCAAGCAGATGGCTGGCGGCGTCTTGAATGAGGGTCGAATACTCGACGATATCGGCGTCGACCAACTTGCGTTGATCTTGCTGGGCGAGAAGCTTGGAGAAGCCGATGATCGTGTTGAGCGGCGTGCGCAACTCGTGGCTCATGTTGGCGATGAACTCTGACTTCACATTGCTCGCCAGTTCCGCCTCGATACGGGCGGAATGCTCGGCGATCCGGGCTCGGTGACGCAGCACCGCATCGCCCAACAGCGACGCGTACTCGTTCATGAGCGAGGGCGACTTGGTTTTGCCGGCACCTATTGCGCGGTTCATCATGGCTTGCTTCCGCTGCAGTCTACGGACGATTGTGCCGACAGTAGCGCTTGAGCATCTAATTTGCGGTTAATGACGCCTTGCAAAAATCGGTTGAATAACAATACATTGCCTCGTGTTTCTCGATTGTTTTTCGAAAATGCGCGAGTTGCACTGACGCCGCATGCCAGTTGCATCGCGCGGCAGCGTCCCAATGCAATTTGCACCAGCTTTTGGCTGCCACCGCTTGCGAGCGCTTCACCTGACGTCGCGAGCGTGGTCTAAACGCCTCTGCCAGCCCAAGAGGTCGACCCAGCATGCGCATCCTTCTCACCAACGACGATGGCATTGATGCCCCGGGGTTGCATGCGCTGCGCGAAATTGCGGCGCAGCTGTCGGATGATGTCTGGGTGGTCGCGCCGGAGGTCAATAAATCGGGTGCCGGCCACTCCCTCTCCTTGAACGAGCCGCTCCGCATGCGCGAGATAGGCGAACGTGCGTTTGCCGTGCGCGGTACGCCGACCGATTGCGTGATCATGGGTGTTCGCCACGTCATGGCCGGTAAACCTCCAGATCTTGTTCTGTCGGGCGTCAACCGCGGCGCAAACATGGCCGAGGACGTCACCTACTCCGGCACGATCGCAGGCGCGTTCGAAGGTACACAGGTCGGCATTCGCTCGATCGCGATGTCGCAAGCCTATGGCTTTGAGAGCAAAACTGATCCGCGCTGGTCGTGCGCCATAACGCATGGCCCAGACGTGGTCCGCAAACTGATTTCGTTTGATTGGCCGGCGGGCGTCCTCATGAACGTGAACTTTCCGGACACCGAGCCTGACAAGACCAAGGGGCTCAACATCACGCGCCAAGGTAAGCGTGAGAATGACCTGCTCGGCATCGACGCGCGGCACGACACCTGGGGCAATCCCTACTACTGGCTCGCCTATGAACGGCGCCGATCGAACACAACGCCTGACACCGACTTGTGGGCGATCTACAACGGTTTCATATCAATCACGCCGTTGTCGATGAACCTCACGCACGATCAAACCAGCAGCAAACTCAAATCCATCTTCGGCTCATGACGTCACGCGCTCGCCTGATCGCCGTCGACTGGGGGACGACCTCCTGTCGTGCCAGTTTGCTCGACGCGCGGGGCAACGCCATTGCACGCGCGTCGGACGGGCCAGGCATTCTGGCAGTGCCTGATCGCAGGTTCGGCGAGGCCTTGGCGAAGCTTGTTGCACCCTGGCGTCGAACGCACGGCGATGTGCCAATCGTACTGTCGGGCATGATCGGCAGCCGGCAGGGCTGGAAGGAAACCATGTATGTGCCATGCCCCGCAGGCCTACCCGAGATCGCTGCCGCATTGCTGACTATCTCAACCTCAGACCTCGGGTCAGATCTTGGCGCAGACCTCGGCTCAAGCCTCGGCTCAAGCCTCGGCCCAAGCCTCGGCCCAAGCCTCGGCGACGTGCGCATCGTGCCAGGGCTGGATACCTCGAACGCGGGCGTCCCCGATGTGATGCGCGGAGAGGAAACCCAGATCCTGGGCGCAGGCGTTGTCGATGGCGTGTGCGTTCTCCCCGGCACGCACTCGAAATGGGCGCATGTGGAGGGCGGGCGCATCACACGCTTTGCGACCTACATGACAGGTGAGATCTATGCGGCCCTGCGCGGCCATACCATCCTGGGCCGCCTTATGACGGATGCGCAGCATTCAGACGGCGAGATGACGCCTGCATTTATCGCAGGCGTCAAATCTGGCGCAGCTGCCGGCGGCCCCGGTGCGCTGCTGCACCGCGTCTTTTCTGCGCGTACGCTTGGCCTTTTCGACCGCTTGCCCGCCGACGCGCTGGCGGACCATCTCTCGGGCCTCTTGATCGGAGCAGAAATCGCCGACGCGGCCCACGGCGGCAGACGTCTGATCACGGTCATCGCCAACGAAGAGTTAACCCGGCGCTACGTGGCAGCGGCACAGGCGCTCGAGTTATCCGCGCATGGCGCACTAAGCACCTGCGCCGAGCGCGGTGCCTTTGCCATTGCCAAAGCGGCGGGACTTGTTACGTCGGCGGCCAACGCATGAAACGGACCACGAGATCGTGGATTTCCGTCCTCGTTGCGACGATGGCGCTGCAGGCGGTGGCATCGTTTCTCATTCGCCTGCCGCCGACGATTGCGCCCTATCTGACAGCCACAACTGGTATCGCTGATAGCGCCATCGGCTACTTGTCCATGGTGAGCACGTTCGGGTCGATCGTATTCTTGTTCGTCGGTGCGCCGCTCATTCGCCGCTTTGGCAGCATTCGCAGTCTGCAGGTGGGAACTGCAGCTGGGCTTGCGGGGTTGTTCTTGATTGCATGGCCGCAGCCGGCGGCAATCGGGCTCGCCGTATTTCTGCTCGGCCTCGGTTATGGTCCATCACCCGGTGCCGGCAGCGACATTCTGCAGCGTTACGCGCCGCCGCATAGACGAAGCCTCGTGTTCTCGATCAAGCAGGCGGGCGTGCCGATCGGCGGCGTTTTGGCCGGGCTGGTTCTACCGCCCGTTATCGCGGCCTTCGGGATCTGGGGCGCGATCGGCACGACGGCGCTCATCGGCATCGTGGTCATCGCCTGCGTGCAGCCGCTGCGCGCTGAGGTCGACGCAGACCGGCAGCCGACCTCTGCGATCGGTGTTGCGGCGCTGTTGAGTCTGAGCAACATTTCAGCGCCCATCCGTGCGGTGACAGGCACACCTGCTCTCTTGCGTTTGGCCCTTGCGGGCATGTGTTACTCGCTCTGCCAGGGCACGTGGTTCGCATTCCTGGTCACATATCTGGTGACGAAACTTGGCTATTCGCTTGCGCTCGCTGGCGCTGTCTTTGCCGTCACGCAAGCCACGGGCATCGTTGGCCGCATTATGCTGGGTTGGGCAGCCGACAAGCGTGGGTCTGGACGCGAGGTGCTGGCTGCGGCTGGCGTGGCGTCGGCAGTCTGTTCGATCGCCCTGGCGGCCTCGTCTCCTGCCTGGCCAGTGTGGCTCATGTTTCTGGTCGCCGCCGTTTCTGGAATTGCGGTATCGAGCTGGAATGGCGTGCAGATCGCCGAAATGGTGCGCATCGCCCCGGGCGAGATCCACACCACCGTTGCGGGCGCAACGGCTATCGTTTTCCTCGGCTATATGCTCGGCCCTGCTGTGTTCGCACTTCTGCTGACCACGACGGAACGCTACGACATCGGCTTGATGTGTGTAGCTGCAGCCGGGGTGGTCGGCGCAGTGCTTGCCTATGGGCGGCGATAGGCGTTGCCGCGATGCTCTTGCTCTTGTTCCGGCGGATCGCCAGAAGGGCTCCAAAACACGAGGCGCTCATGACCGACGCAACCTATGATCTGCTGCTGCGCAATGCGACCGTTGTCAATCACGACGGGATTGGCGTGCGCGATATCGCGATTTCCGGCGGCCGTATCGCGGCCGTCGGCGCACTTGGGACGGGCAAGGCGGCCGAGATCGTCGACTGCAAGGGCTTACACATCTTGCCTGGCGTGATGGACACGCAGGTGCATTTTCGCGAGCCCGGTCTGGAGCAGAAGGAGGATCTCGAGAGCGGTAGCCGCGCAGCAGTCATGGGCGGCGTCACAGCTGTCTTCGAGATGCCAAACACCAAGCCGTTGACGACGACGGCGGCGACCCTTGCCGACAAGGTGCGCCGTGCGCGGCATCGCATGTTCTGTGATTTCGCGTTCTATGTTGGCGGCACACGCGAGACGGTGGACGAGATCCCTGCGCTGGAGCAGCTCGAAGGATCGGTCGGCATCAAAGTATTCATGGGCGCGTCGACGGGAGATCTGCTGGTCGAGGATGCTGCCTCCCTTGAGCGCATTATCGCCAAGATCTCGCGCCGGGCAGCGTTCCACGCCGAGGACGAAGCGCGCTTACGGGCGCGCGCAGGCGAACGCAGGCACGGCGATCCTAAATCGCATCCGATCTGGCGCGACGAGACGGCCGCTTTGCTTGCAACGCAAGCGCTCGTTGCACTTGCCGAGATCTATCGAAAGCGCGTGCATGTCCTGCATCTGTCGACAGCCGAGGAGGCGCTCTGGTTGCGCGACCACAAGACCTACGCCTCGATCGAAGTGACGCCGCATCACCTGACGCTGGTCGCGCCTGAGTGTTACGAGCGTCTTGGTACCTATGCGCAGATGAACCCGCCCGTGCGTGACGAGCGCCACAAAAAGGCGCTCTGGGCAGCTCTGGCCGAAGGTACGATCGATATCCTCGGCTCGGATCATGCGCCCCACACGCGCGAAGAAAAAGATCATCCCTATCCCGAAAGCCATTCCGGCATGACCGGCGTGCAGACACTGGTCCCGATCATGCTCGACCACGTCAATGCGGGACGGCTGAGCTTGCAGCGCTTCGTTGACATGACGAGTGCCGGACCGCAGCGGCTGTTCAACATCGCCAACAAGGGCCGCATCGCGGTGGGCTATGACGCCGACTTAACCGTCGTCGATCTCGCGCGCACCGAGACAATCACGAACAAGTGGATCCAATCGCGCGCGGGTTGGACGCCCTATGATGGCGTGAAGGTGAAGGGTTGGCCTGTCGGCACGTTGGTGCGAGGCCGCCGGGTGGTGTGGGACGGGGCTTTCGCATCCACGGCTCAGGGCGAGCCGGTACGTTTCCACTTGTGATGTAGCCGGTCAGTGGGGTTTAGCAGCCAGTCGCTTTGGCTGTCAGCGGTCTTCGGTTTTGGTCAACCCGCCGTCGAGGACGCGAAACGAGCGCCTCTCGCTCTTGACCAACCGCGCGCCCGAGAGGCTGGCAAGGAATGGCGCCTGGTTGCGATAGCGATCTGCAACGGCATGCGGCCGTCCATCCGGCCACACGACGTGATGCGCTGTAAGTCGGCGCGACGCGAGCTTTTCCGAGCCAAGCCACGTCGGCGGATTGATCGCCGAGCAGGAGCCGAGCAGGCGGGTTACTGTGGCGGACGTATGCACGAGGGGCATCAGCGTCATCTCGAATGCGATGCGCGGACGGCTCTGGTCGATGACGCCCGCTTCGACATCGAGAATCAAAACGCCGCCTTGCGCCGCCGCCTGTGCCAATTGCTGCGCTATCGTGTGGCGATCCTCGTCATTCCAGCCATCAAGAAAGTTCGTGCCGCGGAACTCGTAGCCGAATTGCTCACACAACCGTGTGCCTGCGAGCCGATATACGAAGGTGTCGCCGTCGAGCCGTTCCAGAATAAACGTCTCCGGAAGAATTGAGGCGATGCGCGCTGGTTCGATCTCGAACCGGCGCGGGGCCATTCGTTCGCCACGGACGCCGTTCCAGTAGGCGAACAGGATCTGACTGGTTTTCTGTTTCATTCTGTTCTTCCGGAGGCCCCTGATGCCGCCGCTATTGCATCGGCGTCATCGATCACCGCAGAGGTGAGCACGTTCCGTGCCATGCCCGCGACCGGCGACCTTGCGGCGTGTCTGGTGAGCCGCTACCCCACTGTTAACGTGAACGCCGACTGCGAGAACGCGGGCCAGTGGAGGATCAGCGTGGCCGAACCGGTTGCATCGACAGACGAGGTATTGGTGCGCCGAGAGGGGCGTGCAGGGCGCATCACACTCAACCGGCCGAAGGCGCTCAATGCGCTGACCTGGGGCATGGTGAAGGCGATCCATGCAACCCTGCAGGCCTGGCGCGATGATCCCGCGGTTGAGGTGGTTATCCTCGATGGCGCCGGTGATAGAGGACTGTGCGCTGGCGGTGATGTTCGGTGGCTCTATGATGCCAAGGCGCGGGCGCCGGCCGACGCGGAAGATTTTTGGGCCGACGAATATCGATTGAACTCTTTCATCGCCCGCTATCCTAAGCCCTATGTCGCTGTGATGGACGGTATTGTCATGGGTGGCGGCATCGGCCTCTCGGCCCATGGGCGCCATCGCATCGTCACCGAACGTTCGCAACTCGCCATGCCCGAGACGACGATTGGGCTGATCCCTGATGTTGGCGGTACGTTCCTGCTGTCGCGGGCTCAGGGGCGACTTGGTGTCTATCTCGGGCTCTTGGGCACGCGCATGAGCGGCGCGGATGCCATTCAAGCCGGGTTCGCCGACAGCTACGTGCCGGTTGCGAAGCTGCCGGCACTGCTTGCGCAGCTGGCGCAACGGGGCGACCCGGTGGACGAGATCATCGAAGACGTTAGCGAGCCTGTGCCCCCTTCGCCACTCGCGGCCAAGCGCGAATTGATCGATCGCATGTTCGATGGCGCGGCGATGTGCGAAGTTCATGCAAAACTGCTGACGTCAGCCGATCCGTTGGCGACACAGGCCCGCGCCGATTTGGCAATGCGTTCGCCAAAGGCGTTGGCGTTGACGCTGGAAGCGATCCGCCGGGCAAAGGCTTACACCTCGCTCGACGAAGCCTTGTTCGTTGAATACCGCCTGTGCACGCGCCTGTTCGCCGACGGCGAGTTCGTTGAAGGGGTGCGGGCGCTGCTGGTCGACAAGGATAAGGCGCCGCGTTGGAACCCACCTCGGGCTGAAAGCATAACGGCTGACTTGCTCGACAGCTACTTTGCGCCGCTGGCGCGTGAGTGGCAGCGGGGCTAATTCGCGCAGCTGGCATCCAGACACCGACGACGGGCGCCAATCTGCTTCGGCATTCGGCCGCGACGGCCATGCTGCGCGGCGGCGCCACGCTCGACATGGTCGGCACCGTGCTGCGGCATCGCTCACCGGATACGACCGCACACTACGCCAAGGTCGACGTCACGATGCTGCGCCAGATCGCGCAGTCCTGGCCGGGAGGCGTGTGATGCTGAGCCGAGATCTTGAACGATACGTCGACGGCAGGCGCTCGCTGGGCTTCAAGTTCCGCAGTCAGTCGGTCCAACTCAGAAGCTTCGTGGCGTTCGCCGAGGGCAGCGGCGATCGTTATGTCAGGTCCGCCCGCGTCCTCGCCTGGGCCGCCAAGGCACCCTCTCCTGAGCATCGCCGCAGCCGGTTGCTCCACGGCGCGGCGCTTCGCGCTGGCCATGCACCCGACTCTACTGATGATCTCGACCACGGTCTTCAAGACATCGGCGTCGACGCGTCCGATGACGCGAACCACAACCGAACCCATGGCGATCTCGATGGCGCCGGCCTGCATTCGGAGGCTAGAGATGGAGTTCGTCATTCGTCCGTCCAGGCATTGCTGTCCGTGACTGACGGTAGGGGAAACCAGTGCCGGGCGGCGGAACTGATCAGTACCATATGCAGTCTACCGACCATTTGCGGCCGAAGCCCGAAGTCAAACGGGAGTGCCTGCCCTTCATTCGACGTGAGAAAGCTCCGCTGGCAGCAATCGTGGTCAACCTTTACCGATGGACCTGGCTACCTTTTCTTCAGCCCCAGCCCTTGCAGCGCACGCGCGGCAATTTCCAGGGCCGTGAAGCGGCGCTCGTGCGTTGTTGCCGGGCCGCCCCGATGCTCGCGGACCAGTTGGATCTCGCGGTCGTGAAAGTGGTCTAGGCCGGGTCTGTGACCGGCGTGGATCACAGTCGTCGCAGCCAACAGGTCGCGCATGTATTCCATGAGCTTGAACTGGCTGAGTTCATCCAGCGAAGAGGTCGGTTCGTCCATGATCAAAATGTCGGGCGGGTTGATCAAGACACGCGCAAAAGCCAGCCGTTGCTGCTCACCGCCAGACAGCAGCGTGCCCCATTGCTCCGTTTCGTCGAGGCGCGGAATGAGGTGCTCAAGCCCACAGCGAACCAGGGCGTCGGAGATCTTCTGATCGTCGACGGTCAAATCGTTATGCGGGTAGAGCAACGCTGCTCGCAGCGTGCCCAGCGGAAAATACGGTCGTTGTGGCATGAACGATATGGAGGCCCCGACAGGTCGCAGGATCTCGCCGCTGCCCCAGGGCCATAACCCCGCCATGGCGCGGATCAAGGTGCTCTTGCCGGTGCCTGAATCGCCCTTCACCAATACTTTCTCGCCGGGCGACACGTGGGCCTCGGCGCCGTCGATCATGATGCGGCCATCGTGAAGCGCAATGTTGAGATTGCGGAGGTGGATGCGATTGTCCGGGCTGTCGCCCAACGTGATCGCCTCGCGCTGGCCGTCGGGACCGAGACTGACTTCAAGGCTGTCGAGCGCATCAGACAGCTGCGTGACGCGATGCGATGCCGCGAACCAATCAGCGAGGCGCACGGCATTGTCTGCGAGCCAATTGAGTGCCACCTGCACCTGGGCAAAGGCCGCGGCCGCCTGCATCAGCGAGCCGAGGCTCATTTCGCCAGCAAGATATTTTGGCGCGCCGAGCAGCAACGGCACGACCGGCGCCAGAACATAGTTGCCGCCACTCAGCCACATCATCCGTGCCTGCCACAGCAGCGCGCGCAGATGGCGCTGCACGACCTCGGTGAACGTCGCATTGAGGCGCGCATGCTCATCATCGTCGCCAGCCATCAGTGCAATGATCTCAGCGTTATCCTTCACACGGGTGAGTTCATAGCGCAGCTGCGCCTCACCAGCGGCGCGTTCTTCGACGCGGCGCACCAGCTGCCGGCCAAGCAGAAACATGCCCAACGTGCTTATCGCTGAGTACGCGACACACGCGAAAACCATGTATCCGGGTATGACGACGCCAGCGACGTTCAACGAGCCGCCGACGAACCAGAGAATGCTGATGAATGACACTGCTGCCAGCACCGCATTGATGACGCCGAGCGAGAAGTCGACCAGAAGGTCGATGGCGGTGCGGCCATCCTCGGCAATGCGTGCCTCTGGATTATCAGCGTCCGTGTGAATGATGGTCAGCTGATAAAAGTGACGGTTCGAGAGCCAGCGCGAGATCAAAGTGCCTGCCAGCCATTGGCGCCAGCGCAGCTGCAGTCGTGTGCGGGTCTGTAGTTGAGCCACTGAGGCCGCAGCAGAGACCAAGGCAAGCGCCACGATTGCGGCCAGTCCGAGCATGATCGCGTTGGCGTTCTTCTGCTCCAGCGCGTCGAAAAAGCCCTTGTACCAACGATTGACAGCGAGGGCCGCCGCCAGATTCAAGCCAAGGCATAACGCCAGCATAAGAGTCAGGAGCCAAGCCTGCGATCGCGTGCCGCCAGACCAAAATCCGCGCGCCAGGCGAAGGAACCTGCGCGAGCGGCCGGGTGCCGGCCTGTCGATTGTTGCAAGCATCGAATGCTGCGTGACCTTCATCGGATTGACGGAGCTGACGCCGGTTAAACGGGATGCGATGGCCTACCTGTTCAACCGATGACGGTGTCATAAAGGGATCGATGACCGGCTCGTAGCCTCGGAAACTACTCATGGGCCGGCTGATCGCGATCGATCCTCAGGTGTGCCGCAAAATGAGTAGTTTCCGAACCTGTCGCGATCGGGCGTGTCGGGCTTAGATGTGAGCGCTCGCTGATGTCCGTCATAGCTGGCGTCATTGGAAGTGCCTGTTGATCCGCGTGATGGCAGTGCACGCGCCCTTCCCAGGGCTGCAGCCAGTGATCGGCGGTCTTGCGTTCCCCCAACGCAAGACCGCCGCTTTTGTTCCCAGGTACACTCATGGAGCGTCCAATGCCTGCAGCAACCCACACCAAAGCCGCTGAACATCACGAAGCCGCCGCCACGGCTCACAAGGCGGCGGCCGATCTTCACGGCAAAGGCAATCATTCCGCCGCCGTCGAGAAGTCGAAGGAAGCCAATGGTTGCTGCCAAACCGCGCAAAAGAAGTCAGCTGAAGCGCACAGCAAGAGCACGGCGCACGCGAAAACGTGACATCCAGTCCACCCTCAGCAGTGCAGCACACTAACGGGGGTCTGGCGGCGGCATCGCACACGATTACAATTCACACCAATCGAGGCTCATCATGAAACTCTCAATCATCGCAATATCAACCGGACTGTTGATCTCGTCTGCGGCGGCCGTTGCGCAAACGACACCGCCGACGTCGCCGCCATCTGCCGTTCCCGCCCCGGCCGTAAAGCAGCCTCAGGCCGCCACGCCGCAATCCATGCCGGACGCACAGAAGGTCACTCTCACGGATCAGCAGGCCAAGGGCTGGGTCGACAAGAAGGTCTACAGCAGCGACGACAAGAAGCTCGGTGAAATTGCTGCGTTCGCGCGCGATCCCGCCGGCAACATTACGGAGTTGCACGCCGACGTCGGTGGTTTCCTGGGTCTTGGCGAAACCCGCGTTCGGGTTATGCCGGCGCAATTCAGGTTCATGGGCGACCATGTGATGCTGCTGCTCACAGCGGAGCAAGCCAAGGCGCTGCCGAAGATCGCGAAGTAGTCGCCCCGCTCTCACTCGCATTGAGTGCCGTGGAACGGAGATCCCGCTCCGCGGCGCTGGCGTCGGTCTGGCCGCTTTGGCGGTCGCGGCAGAGGCACCAAAACCAAACAAGGAGTGTCGTCATGACAGCATCCAACCGCGCTGAGCATATCGCGCGCGAGACAATCCTGAAGCTGCTTTCTGATGAGGAAATTGCCAGGGTCAGCAACGCGGAGACCGCCAGAGGGCTTAGTGAGGGATCCGAATACGTGGATCTAGAACATCTCGACCAGGGCGTGCACCTCGCGAACGCGACGACCAACATCGCGATGGGGCAGATCCTCCCACGAGCAGCCGTCCATCCGGAGACCTGGACCAAGGTACTCGCGCAATTGAAGCGCTGATGGTGACTTTGTTTGCCCTCGATGGCCGGGGTTGCGGCGTGGTGTCGTCGCAATCCGGCGGCGGAACTCCAATTCGTGAAGGGCGGCCGACCGCCACCTTCATCTAACTGGGGCTGAACTCGACCTGAGAAACATGTCAAATCTCTGCTTTACGACTGAGTAACATTCACAAGACGCCCTTTCGAGCGCGAACCGGTCGAGAACCTGCATTACGCCGCGGCGATAGGTGATGAGCTTGGCAGCCTGCATGTTTTGAGCGGCGACCGTTATTGACTTACGATTGCTCCCAAGGATGCCCGCGAGAAATTCGTGCGTGTACGTGAGAGGTTCACCTTCGGCGCGATCGTGCATCATGAGAAGCCAGCGGCACATGCGTTGTTCTGTCGTGTGCATCGCATTGCAGGCAACGGTCTGTTGGACCTGTGATAGCAACGTCTCCGAATAGCTTACGAAGAGATCCTGAACATGACCACTGCCGTGAAACTCGGCCCGCAAGACCTTGATCGGACAGCGCAGCATCGCCCCCTCCAATTGCACGAGCGACCGGTTAAAAGACGCACGGCTGTACATTGCGGCGAACAGGCCGAACGCGCCTTCGCGGCCGATGTTTGCCGTCTCGATCGCGTCTCCGTTGTCAAGCACAGTCAGCAGAGAGAGAACGCAACCCTCCGGAAAATAGGCGTGTTCGATTGAACCGCCGGCTTCGCAGACAACGTCGCCGAGCTTGTAGTCAACAGACTTCAGATGCGGTTCGATACGCTCGCGGATTGCCAGCTGCAGTGCGCCGAGGAGTTGGTTGCTCTTTGTCGGTACTGCTAGGTCTTTCGCGATCATGGATGTTCCGCCGCCAGAGCGCCGATGACCAGCGAGGCTCACGCTTACGCGCATGCCAGATATTGCATAGGCTCGGAGTCTACCTAGTCAGGGGATGGCTCGGCGCTGCTCGCTGTTTCCAATAGCGCGACCGCCGAGGCGGCTTCCTCGGTGGCGTGCGCCACAGACGGACCCGGGTAGTGTGTGCTTCTGTCGTGGCGTGATGCTGCCAACGGCGATGGCCAAGCCAGTCGATCCAGAAATGGTCGAGAGGCCTCTATCGTCGAGAGCAGCACGCGCAAAGGGTGTCGCGCAGCAGGATTGCCGCACACCGTGTCGGCGCTCTCGCTTCGGGGGAAGCCGAGCCCGCCTGACAGACTGCATCGGCCCAAGCCACGGGTGGATGGCTTGGGCCGATGGTAGGATAGCGACACAGAGGAGCAGCGCGTAGGGGACCCAACAGACGGCTTGGGGAACACGACGATACGGGCGTGGGGAACAGGGGCGGACAGACATGCCGCGACAGGGGGCTCGCTTGGGGTTGGGTTGGTTTTTTGGCGTCGCAGTGGCCTTTGTTGCGTTGCTCTTCGGCCCACGCCTAACGGCTGCCGACGAGTTGCTGCGCGTCGACGGCCGTGCCGTAAGGTGGGCGCCACCTTTGGCTGGGCAAACAACAGTGATCACCTATGCGGCCTTGACGCGGCCCTTCACGCTGCCAGACACCAAGAAGACCCTCAGTCCCGACAATTGCGGCGCCATGGGGCCCTTCTCGGAGATCGTCGCGGGTTCAGATCATCTGACAGAGACAGCAGCGAGGACCGAGTTGCGTTCTGCCTTTGCGTCCTGGGAAAGCGTTGCCAGCATTCGCTTCATTGAAGTCGGCGACGACCAGCGTGCCGATATCCTCGTGGGCGCGATCACACGGTCGAGCGGACCGGCCTTCGCCAATCTCAGCCTTTTGGGTCAACATGGGGCACAGCCCGTTGCAAAGGCCCTGGGCGCTGTGAGGGGCAACATTGCCAAGGGGGCGCGCCCCCGCGGACGAGGCGATCCGATAGCGACGATTGAGCGGGCCTATGTCTGCCTCAATCCAAAACATCGGTGGAAAATCGGCTTCGACGGCAATTTCGACGTCTATGATCTGCGCCACACGTTCATGCACGAGATCGGCCACGCGATCGGCTTGGATCATCCCGGCAGTTCGGGCGCGATCATGGGATATCGCTACGACGAACAAGCCGACGGATTGCAACGGTCGGACATTGCCGCGGCTCAGTCGCTCTATGGTTGCCCTCAGCAGTCCGAGTGTTTGAACGAGCCGCCGTTGCCCTGACGACAGCTCATTGCTGCAGCCGAATAGCCTTGAGCGCGTTGATGAGCTGCGCGGGGCGGCACGGTTTCTGGATGAACAGCGCCTTCGGAAATGCGGCCTCTTGCTGTTTCAGCGAATAGCCTGACAACACAATGAATGGCACCCGTTTGGCGGCCAGCGCGATCGCCGCCGGACTTGAGCTGACGCCACCGAGGTTGGCATCGACGACGGCCGCGTCAATCGATGTCGTCTCGATGACGTGCAGCGCCTTCTCAAGCCTGCCCGCAACGCCGACCACATCGAACCCGGCATCTTCGAGCAGGTCCTGCAAATCAAGCGCGATCATCGGTTCGTCCTCGATGATGAGGATGCGCATGTCACGCTGGTGTTCAGAGTTGTGCATGTGATGCGGGCGGCTCAGTGCGCCCCCTTTCGAGCGTGTCGGAGATCGGCGAAATCAGCGTCCAAGCAAGGCCGGTCGTGCGATAATCGATTTCAGCGGTGCCGTTGACGGATGCCTCAGCCATGGGGCCGATGACTTTCTGCCCGAAGCCCTTGCGTGTCGGCTGATCGATCCGTGGGCCGCCTGTTTCGATCCAGCACATTTCAAACATGAGAGGTGCGACGGCGGTGATCCGCCAGGAGATGTGCACGCGGCCTTCACCGGAAGACAATGCCCCATGCTTCCCGGCATTGGTGGCCAACTCGTGCAGAGCCATGCCGATACCCTGGGCCGCGGCCGGCGTCAGGCGAGCCGTCGGCCCATCGAAGATAACGCGCGTCCCCATCAGGTCCCTATAGTGGGACAACTGGGCCGCGACGAGATCGGAGACCTCAACGCCCTGCCATTCATTCTGCACCAGCAAATCCTGGCTGGCGGCAAGGCTGGCGATGCGTTCCGTCAACCGCGTCACGAAGGTCTGGGGATCGCCGTCACGCGCCGTTTGCCGCGCCACGGCTTGAACAACACCGAGCAGGTTCATGGAGCGATGATTGACTTCTCCCATGAGCAATTGGATTTTCTGCAAGGACTGTTTTCGCTCGGTGATGTCGGTGCCGGAGGGCACGAGAAAGGTCACCACGCCATTGATGTCGCGCACCGGCGCGAGCATGAAATCGGCATCAAAGCGCACGCCGCCCGCGCCCGCCGCGACCATGTCGTAGCGCACGGTCGCGCCTTTTGCGGAGCGCGCAATCGCGTCCCGCAGGCGGGCCGCCTCCGAGGGATCGTGGGACCACCAGATCGTGTCCCAGAGTTTTTGCCCGATCACGTGCTCGCGCGACACACCAGCCACACTGAGGGCCGCCGTGTTGGCTTCGAGCAGCGTACCATCAAGGCTCACAAGACCTATAAAGGCCTGTGTGTTGTCGATAATGCTCCGCACATGGGCCTCTCGCTCGGCCACCTCGTCTAAAGCGTGCTTGCGCGCCGTAATATCATTGAAATAGCAAACCACCCCATAGCTCGCATCCGCCAATGTCACGCGCTGAACCTCCCATTCATAGGTGAGTTCTACGCCGATGTCGGACCGCAGCGCAGTCAGCGACTCTGCGGAATAACGTTCCCCTGTCACCAACGTGTTCTTGAAGATCGCAGCCAATTCCTGGCCCAATTTCGGTCCCCAGACGATGTTGAGAACCTCATTGAAATCGCGACCGACCAATGGATTGACAGCCGCAAACACGGGCGCTGCGAGACGATTGACTTGCAGGACTCGGAATGCGGCATCGATCACGTACACGCCACTGGGCGCCTGTTCGATCAGCGTCGAGAACAGCCGCGAGTTCTGCAAGGCGATGGCATCAGCCAGCTTTCTGTCAGTGATATCGCGGATGTTACATTGGATGATCGCGTGACCGCCCTCGTCGTAGAGGTTCGCAACCACCTCCACGTCACGATGTTGTCCCGCATCGCTCTCAAGCGGCAGATCCTCGTAGCGGACGTGATGATCCGTGATCAACCGACGCACCATATCCTGGCTCATGGTGCGATCCTTGAGCAGCCCGATCTCGAACAGCTCCTTGCCGACAAGCTGATCGTGACTGTAACCGAGCAACCGCGTCATGAACGGGTTGGCATCAACGATCTTTGACGTCACGGGATCGACCAGCAGAACGCCGTCGTGCGCCGCTTCAAAGAGGCGCCGATACCGGATCTCTGATATCCGCAAGCGATCATCGGCTGCTTTCCGGTCCGTGATGTCACGTACGGCCAGCAAGCCCGACACAGCGCGGCTTTTCCCGGTTGCTGGATCAATCGAGAACTCAATCTGCTTGCGCGCCACCACCCACAAAGCGCGCCCGTCTTGACCGACAACACGGTGCTCGACCGCCATGAAACCGCTCCCCGTCGGATCGAGGACAGCTTGGATCTGGATTGCCAAATCCGGCGCGCACGCGGGATGGAATCGGGCGTGAACTCTTTCCCTGTCGATGGGCTCATCGGCGGGCAAGCCGAACAGCGACGCGGCAGTGGCGTCGAGCGTGATGCTGTTCTCCAGGTAGTTCATGGCACCAAGGCCAAAGCCCGCGACCGAGATCCCGAGCTTTAGCTTGGCTTCACTCTGCAAATGGGCGGCCATCATCCGCGCATACTCTCGTTCATCAGTTGGCACGAGATGCTCCGAATGGCCGATGCAGGTCTTCACGTTCAAGCGACCCGGCGCACGAGGCCGATGACCAAGAGGAGTGCGATTGCGCCGAGTGTCGCCGCAATGATCTGGCCGATGATGTCACCGCCGGTGTAGAGGCCGAGCCGTGGCAAGAGCCAGCCACCGATAACCGCGCCGACGATGCCAACGGCAATGTTGCCGATCAGACCGTAGCCATATCCCTTGACGACGAGGCCGGCGAGGAAGCCAGCCACGGCGCCGATGAGGAGGAGGATGAGGAGTGCTTCGACTTGCATGGTGTGTTCCTTCAGAGTGACGTGATGCGGAAATGATCGTCTGATGTCCCTACTTCTTGACCGGCTGACCCTTGGTCATATCTTCGATCTTCTTGGCGGCCTGCTCTTTAAGTTCATTGGCCTTGTCCGCGGTCTTGTGGCCGAGATCGACGGCCTTATCGCGGACAGCGTCCATGGTCGTCTTTTCGGTCGCGGTGAATGTTGGCGCGAGCTTCAGCGCGTCTTTGCTGGCTTTGAGCGTGATCGTGCGCGCGCCGTCGGCGCCGGAACTCATCGTCAGAGCAGTGAACGGCACTGCGATGATCTTCTCGCCCATGCCGAGGAAGCCGCCGACGCCGATCACGACGGTGCTGATGTTGCCAGCCTTGTCGAACATCAGATCGTTGATGTCGCCGACAGTCTGGCCCTCCGGATTTTTCACATTGGCGCCGAGGAAAACGCGCGCAAGCGACTGGTTGGCTGGCTGCGTGGTCACGAACTCAACGGCCGGGGGTGACGGCTGAGCGACCGGGGTTTGTGCAGCCGAATTGGACATGAGCGTCATGGGGAATGCTCCAAGTGTGAGGGTTAGGGTGAGGACGTTGCGGATCTTCGACACAGCTGTGCCTTTCGTTTCAGATTCGATTTATTCGTCGCGGCATTGTTCGTAACGCTGACGCCAATACCTGCTGCCGGTCTCTCGTGCTTTGCGGCGCAGCCAGGAGCAGTCGCCGTGGTAGAAACCATCGTAAAAGTAGAATGCGATCCCAGGTCCCCAAACGTAGCGTGTGCCACGACGGCGATCACCGTCGTTGCGCCGTCGATCACCTTCGCGGATGACGATGCGGTTCGGGGTTACGTCGCGCGGTCTCTGGACGATGCGCCCAGGACCTGGTCGGTCAGGCGTTGCGTTTGGCCGTGGTCCTGGCCCACGGTTAATCGTTGGCGAATTCGCGCGTGGTGGAGGGCTAGCTTCGCCGGGCGGGCTTGACCGATTGGCTCCACCAGGACCGTTGCCTCCGCCGGGCCCTTTGCCGTCCTTACCTTGAGCTTGGGCTGAAACACCAAAGGTTGGCACCGGTGTCGCCGGCGATGCAAGCAGTGCTGCTGCGGCGACGACGGACACGGCCATGAGACGACGAACAGTCATTGGGTACTCCTAGAACAACGTGAAGTGAGTGCCCCAAGCGAGGGCACTCAGCCTTACGTACGGCGACGCATGCGTTCGATTTCGGCCTCGTTCGGCTGGTGTGCAGGCGCTGACGCATCGAAAGATTTCCAGCCGGTCTGCTCGTATTCCTGCCGACGCAAAACTGGATCGATTGGTGAATGGCGGTCGAGGATCGGCCGGATCTGATCCGTGGTCTTGTTGGTTTTCACGGTTACCAAAGTACCGCCCCGCCGAATGATCTCGGAGTAGACGTTCGCGTCACTCTCCGATGTACCCGCGTCCACCAGCGCGCCAATGAGCCCACCTGTGACCGAACCGGCGGCCACACCGGCTGCTGTCGCGGCAAGCCATCCAGCGGCGATGACCGATCCAAGACCTGGAATTGTGAACATGCCGAGTCCGGCCATCAGACCGACGCCGCCGCCGACCGCAGCACCGATGCCAGCGCCTGCCGCTGCAGCGGACATCCCGTCTCGCTCTTCGCTGACGAATTGATTGGCGACAACGCTGATTTCAACAGGGGATACGCCCGACTGTTCGAGGTCCGCGACCGTGCGTTCTGCCTGGGCGTAGTTGTCAAAGGCTTTGCTAAAGGTTTGCATTGTGAACGTCCTTTGTGTCGTCCGAATTGATGACGTGGGGCTTACTTGGATTGATCCTTGACCGCGTCTCGAACCGCGTCCTTGGCTTTGCCGACGCCTTCACGAGCGGAACCCACGGCCTTATCGACGGTGCCGTCCCGCTCGAGTTTCTTGTTGCCGGTGAGGCGGCCGACGGTCTTCTCGATGCTGCCCTTGATTTTCTGGGCGGCGCCTTTGATGCGGTCTTTGTCCATGGTCAATGTCCTTCTTGGTGTCGGTTCAATGCGGCTGGGTGTTGTCTAACGTCGCTGGCAGCACGCGGAGCAGTTGGGGTTCAACAGCGATCTCGATCGTCAGGGGTGCGCCATCATGCAGCCCGTCGAGGCCACCAATCCAAACGGCGAGTTCACCGAGGGTTGCGCCCCGCGCAAGGCGGAAGGAGTGAAATCCGTCTCCATACCGGACGGACACATGGTGGTTCCGAGGCGCCTCGATGCGCAGATTGGACATGATGTTTCCAAACATTGAACGGGTGCAGTTTGAGCACCGATGGCGCGGGTAGCGATTGCGTCGGGCCTATAGTGATTGCTTCAGGGTTATGATGCAGGAGCAGAGCCCAACGCTTAAGTTATCAAAGCGTGCCCGCGTAGCCTCGGAATCTACTCACGCTCCATGAGGCTTGTAGGCTAGGCGTCGATGGCCTTCAGGATGTCCTCGTGTGACGCCTTGGTCAGGGTCTTGGCGATTTCGCGCGTCACGCGTGACACGACTTCTTTGTGCAGAAGGGGCCGCATTTGCCCAAGCGTCTGCGGATCGGCAATCAGGATGAGCGACGTGAACTCGTTGTTGTGCGCGCGTCGATACAGCTCATGCGCCAACTGCTTGGCGAACGTCGCTTCATCAGACTCCTGTTGCGACCGCTCCGGTGGGCCTTTGCCCGATGGCCCTTCGCTGTCGAGGTGCGTCGGGTGAAGAAAACCCTCCGCCACCAATGTCATTTTGTCGGCGTGCCCAGGAATGCGAAAGAAACGCGCCCCTGTGCCGTCAGCGACAACGATGAACGCCTTGTCGGGATGGATGGCAGACATGATCTTGTCCTGACTGTTTGGACACGGCACACCGCCGCGTCATCCGGGACTGCCCGGACTTTTGGTTCATTCAGCACCCATGAACCACGAAGTGCGTGTTCGGTTGGAGCCTCGGAATCTACCTATGCGGCGGACAGCGCGGTGTTCTGTGACGCAGGCAGCGGCAGCGTGGGTGCTTGCAGATCCGGCGTCGCCGCTGCGGCTGCCACAGCCAGTCGAGCCAAAGCGGGCAGGGATTTGGCGCCAGTCCGCTTCATGATGGATGCGCGGTGGTTCTCGACCGTGCGCTGGCTGATACCGAGGTCCGCAGCGATGTTTTTGCTGGGCTGCCCGGCAAGAACCATGTCCATGATCTCGTGCTGGCGTGCCGTCAGCCCCGAAATCTGGGTTGCTGCATCCTGCTGCCAGCTCACCAACTGATGCTGGTCACGCGAATGCTCAACCGCGCGCGCGATGCATGCCAGCAAATCCTCCCGGCCGATCGGCTTTTCCATGAAATCAACCGCCCCGGCCTTCATGGCCTGTACGGCCATGGGCACGTCACTGTTACCGGTCATCATGATCGCCGGCATCGTGTGACCGGAATGCTGGATCTGCTGCAACAGCTCAATGCCACTCATGCCGGGCAGATACGCGTCAACCAAAAGGCACCCGTTCGTGCCATTGGGGCCGCACTTCAGGAACGCCTCGCAGGAGTCAAACTGATGAACAGCGTAGCCATCGTCCTCCAACACACCCGCGATCGCGTCGCGAACAGCAGCGTCGTCGTCCACGACAAACATGATCGTATCGCGCGGCATCTCCGTCTCGGCTTGCGCGTCCGGCTTGGACACGGAGGCAGCGCCATCAAAGTGCTTCTGTGGCGCCTGTCGATTCTGTGTGGCATCTCCAGCTGACGGCGCGTTTGAAGAACCATGCGCCAGATCGTGCACGATGGATGTCATGACGCCCAACGCTGCGTCCATCCTCGCAACCAGCTTCGCTGCACCTTCGCCTTGGACCGTTCGTGCAAGGATCGATTGCAGCAGAACGAGGGATTGTAGTGGCTGCCTCAGCCTGTGGCAGGCATCCTCCACGTCGCCCTGCTGTGGCGGGAGCGACACAGCAATCTTGCTAGCAGCCCTCGGTAACGGCACAGCACCCGTGTCACCCTTTGATCCACGGCTGCCGCCAGCTCGTCGGGCTTGGTGTCCTGTTGGCATGATACGCAGCCTTATGGTTGACACCCCTACGCTGCCTAACACGTCTGGCTTCATGAGATGCAGACAATTCGACGGCAATCGCGTTGCTCAACCAATGTCCGTGACGGCGCCCACGCGTGACCACACATCCACGCAGTGAGTAGTTTCCGAGTCTGTCCTGATCCGGCTCTATCGGCCTAGATGACATTGCCCGCTGATGTCCTTCCCAGCGGCTTCATTGGTGGTGTCTCCCTTCCCCCGAGGGTCAGCGCCAGCTTCCGTTAGCGGGTAGCAGCCAATGCGGCGGCCTCGGATCATCCCCCCGATCCGAGGCCGTTCCTTCACTCAATCACGATCCTCAAGGAGTCTCCCATGCCCGCCCCAACCCATATGAAAGCCGCCGAACATCACGAAACCGCAGCCAAGGCACACAAGGCCGCAGCCGACCTTCACGGCAAAGGCAACCACTCTGCCGCGGTCGAGAAATCCGCTGAGGCTCACGGTTCGGGCGAAGCGGCCCACAAGCAGTCCGTGGAAGCTCACGGCAAAAGCAAAGCGCATGCAAAGACGTAAAGCAAAAGCAAATCGTTACCGCTGACGCGCTTACCAGGCGCGTTGCCTCGACTTGAACAGGAACATGACATGATCAAACCTTCAGCTTTCGCCCTCCTCGCCATTGTTGTCGCCTCCGCTCCATTGTCGGGCACCGTGGCGTTCGCCCAGACAACGGTCGCTCCCAAGTCGGATCCGGCGTTCGGTCCAAAAGATATCCCAGAACCAAACGGACCGGCTCTCGTGCCTGCGCAAACCTCGCCAAATGCAATGCCACCGGCAGCTCCGGCCGATCCAAGCCTCACCCTGACCGATGCGCAGGCCAAAGCCTGGATCGACAAAGCCGTTTACAGCAGTGACGACAAGAAGATCGGGGAAATCGCTGCTTTTGCACGTGACGGCTCTGGCAAGGTCACTGAGATGCACGCCGACATCGGCGGCTTCCTCGGCATGGGCGAAACGCGAGTCCGCTTGATGCCGGCCCAGTTCAAGATGGGCACGGATCGTGTCGTTCTGACCGTCACAGCCGAGCAGGCGAAGACGCTGCCAACCGTTAAGAAGTAGCCACTCGACCCCTCTCTCTCCGACCGTTGCATGGATTTGCATCCGTCGGAGAGAGCTTGAGGTTCGACAAATCGTTGCGCCATCCCCTCTCATCAGTCCGACTTGGAGACAGACGATGCAGCCAACTCACAACACGCTTGCCGAGCCCATTCGGGCCCAGTCGATTGAACTCTTGAACAAGCACCTAGCCGCAGCCATCGACCTGCATGCCCAGGCAAAACAGGCGCACTGGAACGTGCGCGGTCTGGGCTTCATCGCCATCCATGAATTGTTCGACAAGGTGTCAGAGACTGTTGAAGACTACTCCGACATGATTGCCGAGCGTGCTGGCGGCCTGGGTGGGACAGCCCACGGTACAATCCAAGTTGCCGCCGAGCGGTCATTCCTTGTCCCTTACGATCTCGGCATCGCCGACGAGAACAGTCACGTCTTCGCTGTCGCCGCAGCTCTCGCAGCCTTCGGCCAATCAACTCGTGAGGCAATCCGGCTTGCAACGGAGTTTGGCGATGTCGACACGGCCGACCTGTTCACGGAGATCTCGCGCGGCATCGACAAGCAGTTATGGTTCGTCGAGTCACATTCGGCGCCCAAAATGCCCAAAGCAAATGTTGTCGGGCTGAGACTGACCAATGCGTCGACCGTCCCACTCTCAGGCTGCTGACAGGCCGCCGCTCGTGCCCAAGTTCTCGTTTGGGTCTCAGCCTAGCGGGCGCCTGCAGATCAACAGCAGCCAAGGGGTAACTCAAGTGCGAGTGAAAGCGGCCCGTGTCCTTGTGATCGAGGACGACAGCGACATCGCAACCTTGCTGTCAGAAGTTCTGTCCGAAATCGGTTGCATGGTATGCGGCATAGAAGCCACCGAAGCCGATGCGGTCGCCGCGGCTGTGCGCTTAAAGCCGGACCTTCTGATCGTTGATGCCCATCTGCGGGGTGGCAGTGGCGTGGCGGCAGTCGCGCAGATATTGAAGCTTGGCTTCATCCCACACCTTTTTGTGAGTGGGAACATATCCAGCGTTACCGAACACAGACCCGACGCGGCGGTCCTTCAAAAGCCGTTCCGCGTGCCTGAACTCGCTCGCGCTGTTCGCCATGCGCTCGCAACACAACCGGTTATTGAATTGAACCAAGCAGCACCTTGATCCGGCGAAATTCGTCCCCGACGGATCCGCCACCACAATCTCAAATCTCAAGCCGGAGGTAACGTGACCATTTCGCGCAACACCATCATCCTCGTCCTCACCGTCGCCGTCGCGACGCTGGCCTATCTTTATTACCAGGGCCGACAGAGCGTGCTCGAAATCAAGCTGCCGAGCGTCAAAATTGAGAAGCAGCCATAAAGAGGTAGCGATGCTGCATGAAGTTGGTCGGCGGTAACGTTTCGCCGACGAAGCAGCATCACTCAGTCAAGAACTCCGCAACGCCGTGCAGGTGTTCGACACGCTCGCAGATGAGCGCCACAATTGAGTAGGTTCCGATGCTCTTGCCACCCGTCCATTTCAGCTGGGCTTCGAGACGTCGGTGACGAGATCGCGACCGGGTCAACTGGGTCGGAAACCCAGGTGGCCTCAGTTTTGCAAAATACGGCAATTGGGAAAATAACATGATCACATATCAAATCGCGGTCGTGGTTGGCAGCCTTCGTCGCGAGTCATTTAATCGCAAGTTGGCATCGGCGCTGGTGAAACTGGCACCATCAGAGTTTTCGTTCGCCCAGCTGCAGATCGATGATCTGCCCCTCTACAACCAGGATGAGGACGGCAATCAAGTTGGCGCCGTCGACCGACTGAAGCGCGAAATCAGAGCCGCACAAGGGCTGCTGTTTGTGACGCCCGAGTACAACCGGTCAATTCCGGGGGTGCTCAAGAATGCAATCGACCACGCCTCCCGGCCCTACGGCAAGAACGCCTGGGGTGGCAAACCTGCCGGGGTCTTGGGTGTATCTGTGGGTGCGATCGGCACCGCAATGGGCCAGCAGCACCTGCGCAATATCCTGGCCTATCTCGACGTACCCACGCTCGGGCAGCCCGAAGCGTTCATCCATGCCAAAGACGGGCTGTTCGACAAGGCTGGCGACATCGGACCAGATAGCCGACAATTCCTGCAGACGTGGATGGATCGCTATGTCGCTTGGGTGAAACAGCACGCCAGTTGAGCCGTAAAGGGCGGTGATACGGGAAGAGCCACTGTTGATGGCCGAGCGTGTGGCGACGCCAACGCGCTGCCATAAAACAGAGAGCCAGCATGATCACCGAGCGTGAACTCCTGTCGACGCATAGCGGCCTGACTGAAGAAGCCCTTCGGCGCTGGATTAAGCTTGGTTGGGTCTTCCCGGCCATGGCTGGCCAAGACATCTCGTTCGACACGACTGACGTTGCGCGTTCGTCTCATCAGCGAACTGCATTTCGATCTCGACATTGAAGAAGACACCATGGCCATGGTGCTATCGCTGTTAGACCAGCTTTACGCCGTGCGGCGCTCCTTCAGTGCTGTCATGTCGGCGGTCGCAGCTCAACCTGACGACGTCCGCAGCAGCATTGCAACGCTCGTAGCGTCCAAGCGAGGAGCATTTGTGGAGCTGCATGAGTAGTTTCCGAGCCTGAGAGAACGCTGGGCCAGCGCGCATACTCAGTAGAGGACGTGGCGCGGATGCACATGTCGTATCCGCCGCTGGTCTGGCCCGGAAAGGCAAACAAAAATGCCGGGCATCGTCGACGATCACCATCCGCCCAAGGCAACGGAGCCATTGCCGTTCCCCTCTCAACGGCAACGCGCCGTTGCCAGAGCACAAGTGCTCGGAGCCTCGGCATTGCCGTATTTGGAGGCGCTTTGGTCGCGCAAGTGGGCAGTCGTGGGTGGCCTCGTGAGCAGCTGGTTTGCTGGTTGGGTATGGCCCAATGGGCTGATTGTCGGAAGTGGTGGGTGAAGGTTGATCCCGATGCTGTTGTCGCAGCGCTACGGGTCTGGAGCGATGGCACGTCGCGCTCCATCAGGACCGCAACCGTTCGCGCCAGTGTGGCTTGAGTAACTCAAGGATCACCACCACGAGCAGTCCGGCACCAAGTGCTAGCGCCAGATCATCCAGATGTAGCGGTCCAAAGCGAAACAGGCGACTGGCGAATGGCCAGAGAAGCGTCAACGCCAACATCGCGACGACGGCCGCGAGGATCCAACGCAGAGACGGGTTCGGCCGACGGAAGGCCGTGCGCAAAGAGGCGCTGAACGATCGGTTTACCAACGTCAAGCCGACGACGGTCATGACCAAGGCAAAGAATGTGAGTGA
Organism: Hyphomicrobiaceae bacterium; assembly: GCA_031374735.1. Taxonomy (GTDB): domain Bacteria; phylum Pseudomonadota; class Alphaproteobacteria; order Rhizobiales; family Hyphomicrobiaceae; genus JABFRJ01. The sequence goes on from JANMGQ010000010.1 coordinate 82,671, forward strand.
GCGTACTTCTGCTTCCGGCATGCCTCGTCTCGACGCAATGATGAAGATGGCGGCCACCAGCACGAAGGCAACGATACCTTGCAAGACGCTCCAACCGATCAGGTCTATCGAAAACAGTGGTTGGTTTGACGCATGCGGCGGACGACGCATGACGTCGTCTTCCTCTGTCTCCGCTTCGAAGGCGAGCGAACAGACCGGGTCCATAACCATCTCAAGAAACGCGATGTGCATGGGACCGAACAGGATCGGCAGACCAAATAGAAGTGGTAACAACGCCAGCCCGGCAATTGGCACGTGGACAGCAAAGATAAAGGCGATAGCCTTGCGCAAGTTGTCGTAAATGCGCCGGCCAAGTCGCACCGCTTTGACGATGGAGCCGAAATCGTCATCCAGCAGCACGATCGCTGAGGCCTCGCGCGCGACATCCGTGCCGCGCCCGCCCATGGCAATTCCAATGTGCGCCGCCTTAAGCGATGGGGCATCGTTGACGCCGTCGCCTGTCATCGCGACAATCTCGCCATTGGCCTTCAGCGCATTGACGATCCGGAGTTTCTGCTCAGGCATGACGCGAGCGAACACCGTGGCCGTTCGAACGCGCTCGGCCAACGCCGTGTCGCTTAGTTTTTCAAGTTCGGCGCCGGCAACGACGTCGACCGCATCGATACCCGCCTGCCGCGCGATGGCCTTGGCGGTGGCCGGGTAGTCCCCGGTGATCATGACGACCCTGATGCTCGCTGAACGGCACTCGCTGACCGCCTCGGGCACACTCAAGCGTAAGGGATCGGCAAGACCGACGAGCCCCAGAAATTGGAACGCAAAATCGCGATGCGACTCTGGCAAATCCGGGCCATGGTAAGTGGCGCGCGCAACGCCGAGCACACGCAGGCCTTCAGCGGCCATGGCATCCACCGATTGAGTGAGACCCACCACCTCTGCCGCGCTGAGCTGGCACAGCCCAGCAATGGCTTCCGGCGCACCTTTGGCTGCCACGACAAAGGTCATTTCGCTTTTGCTGGTCTGCCAGACCTGCGCCATGGCCAGCAGGTCCGGCCGCAGCCCGTAGGTGCGCACAAGCGTCCATTCCGGACCATGAAGGCGCTCCGTCCCGCCCAACGACTTTTGGCCCAAACCATGAAAGGCTTTGTCCATCGGGTCGAATGGCAATGGCGCGCTGGCGAGGAGACCGAACTCGACCAGTTCAGGAAATCCGTCAGGCAGCTTGACCTCGCCCATTGCGTCGACTTTGCAGATTGCCTCGGTTTTGAGGCGCATCTCGACGATCGTCATCCGGTTCTCGGTCAGCGTTCCCGTCTTGTCGGTGCACAAAACCGTCGCCGAGCCGAGTGTCTCGATGGCAGACGCACGCCGGGTCAGCACACGTGCTTGAGAGATGCGCCATGCGCCCATCGCCATGAAGACGGTCAGTACGATCGGAAGTTCTTCGGGCAGCATCGACATCGCAAGCGCGATGCCAGCAAGAACCGCATCGAGCCAGCCCCCGCGCAAGGTCCCGTACAGTAGAATCACCAAAAGACAGACCGGACCACCGACCATGGCGAACACCCGCACGAGACGGCGGATTTGTGCCTGCAGTCGCGGCGGCTCGCTCTCCAGAAGATTGAGCGATTGGCCGATTTTGCCGATCTCGCTACGAACGCCGGTGGCGCTCACTTCACCTATTCCGGTCCCGCGCACAATCAACGAACCGGAGAACACAAAGGGTAGATCGTCGCCACCTGGCCGGCCATTCTTAACCGGGGCAGCCCTGTCACGTGCAAACTTTCGCACCGGGACGGACTCGCCAGTCAGCAATGATTCGTCGGTCTGCAGGTCGTTGCTCTGCACCAGGATCGCGTCGGCCGGGACCCGGTCGCCCTCATTGAGGACGACGAAATCGCCCCGTACCACATCGCGGCCCGCGATCCGCACCCGATCACCGTCGCGAATGACCAGCGCACGTGGGCTGGTCAGGTCGCGCAGCGCCTCCAACACGCGCTCGGTACGATATTCCTGAATGACCGTGATTAGGACAGACATCAATGCGAAGGCGATAAGAACGAGTGCTTCCCCGAGGTTGCCAAAGATCAAATAAAGCGCGCCCGCACCGAGCAGCAGCAACAGCATTGGCTCCCGAATGACTTCAAAGATGATCCCTAAAGGCGTGCGCCGATCCGGTCGTGGCAGTTCGTTGTAGCCCTCGGCTTTCAGGCGGGCTTGAGCATCTGATGCAGTGAGACCTGTGATGGTATCGGAGCGGATATCGGACAATGCCGCCTCCGTCCGGATTGGGGTTAGATCTGCAGCGGCCGCCATGGTGCAAAGACTCCATCAAACCTGACGCACCGACCTGACGCACCGACCTGACGCACCGACGCGCAGTGTCTCAGGAGGGCCTGATGACACGGCCGAGGGTGCGTTTCCGCGCCGGCCAGCGATAGCCTCGGAAACTACTCAAACGGTCTCATGGTCACCCCGTGGCGCGACAGTTCCATGCCACGATCGCCGGGTCTTCGACCCGATCATGCTGAAACCCAAGAATGCTGACAGAAGCAGTGCCGAGGACGAAGTGCTGTGCTTGGTCAATTGGCAGCCCGATCCATCGCACACCCAGGACGCGACCGAACTGGCCATGCGAAAAGAGGGCGATATTGCCTGCCAACGTCCGCAGCCGGACAATCATCCTGTCTGCGCGTTCAGCTATTTGCGAAGCTGTTTCGCCGCGCGGGCATCCATCTCGGAAGATGTTCCAGTCCGGTCGCTCAAGTCGGATGTCGGCTGCTCGCCGCCCCTCGTAGTCCCCGTAGTTCCATTAGGACGCGTCAGCCTCAACCTGAACGGCACCACCGAGGCCGGCAAGTTCACACGTTCGCCGTGCCCGCCTCATCGGGCTGACGAGCACGTGACTGAAGTCCACAGCGCCAAGACAAGCCGCGAGCTTGCGAGCGTCCTGCTCGCCGCTCTCGGTCAGGGGAAGGTCGGTGCGCCCGGTGTGTTGGCCAGAGAGCGACCATTCCGTTTCGCCGTGGCGAACGATGTGAGTGCGTGGGAGGCTGACCGGCTTGTCCGTCATGGCACCGCGCCCCATCGCCAGTTTCGGATTTCCGGCATGTCCAGGCCGTATTCCTCGATGTACGTTTTATGCTCAGTCAACTTATCGCGGATGGCCATTTTCACTTTGGCCGCCTGCGAGCCGAGCTTGGGCACGCGATCGATCACCATGTCCACGAGGTGAAAGCGGTCGAGTTCAATCATCACCACGAGATCGAACGGCGTTGTGATTGTGCCTTCTTCCTTGTAGCCGCGCACATGGAAGTTTCCGTGATTGCTGCGGTTGTACGTCAAGCGATCAATCAGCGACGGATAGCCATGGTAGGCGAAAATGACCGGCATGTCGGTCGTGAAGAGCGCGTCAAAATCTGCATGACTCAAACCGTGCGGATGTCCGCTCGGCGACTGCAGCTGCATCAGATCAACGACGTTGATGACGCGGATTCTGAGTGCCGGAAAGTATCTGCGCAGCAGGTCGACGGCGGCAAGCGTTTCGATCGTTGGCACATCACCGCAGCAGGCCATCACCACGTCGGGTTCGCCGCCGTTGTCGCTGCTCGCCCAGTTCCAGATTCCGATGCCGGCCGTGCAATGCGCGATGGCGGCATCCATCGTGAGCCATTGCGGGGCCGGTTGTTTGCCGGCGACGATAACGTTGACGTAATTGCGGCTGCGCAAGCAGTGGTCCGTCACCGACAACAGCGTGTTGGCATCGGGCGGCAGATAAACGCGGATGACTGCGGCCGTTTTGTTTGTGACGAGATCGATGAAGCCCGCGCGCCTCTACATCTGTGCCACTTCGGTTCACATCATCGCCTTGCAACACCGATCACGCCGTGGGAGCGCTTGAAGATCGGCGGAGGGACGCCCCCTGTACTCACCAAACATGCTCTCATGTTCTAGATCAACGTGGCGTCGCGAGCCCTGCTTAGCCATATCCTCCGGACGTGTTCCGGGAAACTGCGGTCGATGCAAGAGTGCCATGGACAGCTGTCCGACCGGATCTGGAATCGCGACCGGAAAGACGCTTGCATCCTTGTTGTTGATGCCTTCGAAGGCGATCTCTTGAGGCTCGCCCGGCTTGATTGCGGTTTTTGCTAAACGTTTCACGTTTCCAGGGTGAAACGTGAAACGGTTTGCGTTTTCCAAAATGAACGTGAGACGTTTTGCGGTAGCGCCAATCTGCCTCCCAACAAGCCAGTGGCGATCTTGCCGACCGCACGCCCGGATGGTCGGCAGCGCGTGGAAGTTCTGCCAGATGGTCGGCAGCGGCACGCCCGCCGGTCACCGCCACTAGGTATTTTTGAACACTACTCTGCAGGCCGTGTTTCCCGTGACCGAGCTGCGCCAACACGCCGGAGTGCGCGAGCTGCGCGAGCTGCGCGACGCGTTGCGGCGTGAGACCGAGGATCAGGCACAGTTGTTCGATGGTGACTTTGGGGCCTTGCTTTGCCGGCCAGGACCGCCGCTGTGTCTCGCCTGCATCGGCCTGTGGATTGGGGGCGGATCTCCGATCGCGCGCTCGCGGCGCACGGTGGTCTCGGTTATAAACATGATGTCGGAAGTCCCGATTTGGCAGTGCTTTTGAACGAGGCTGCACTCAGGACGCAACGCACTCTTGATCGGCCCACGCTCTCGCCCAGCGTTGGGCCGATCGGCTTTCAGGTTGCGGTAACTTGTTCGCTGCGCTCGACGGTGCGGCGCAGCGCTGGGGATCTGATCATCGACTGTGTGGCATGATCGACAGCGTCGGCGGTAACGTTGTCATCGACGTCGCTGCCTCGATGCTACGCCACGTCTACGAACCGCGCATGGCGGCCGGCGTTGTCGACCAGCGTATAAGCGGCGTCGACGCCTGCCTCATAAAACGCGATCCGAGAGGCCATCGAGCATGCGAGCGGAGCTCAAGTACCCCAATCCGGTTCCAGTGCCGGGGATCAACACGCCTGCAAGTCTCGTCTCTTCCAAATCAACTTGCTGCGCCTGAATTTGTAATTTGCCAGCCACAGCTTCTCGAAAAAGCCGACGCGCGCAATTGAGCTGGTCTCAATAAGTCGTTGTTAACACATTCAAACTACAACCTAAAGACGAGAATCGTGATATAGCAATCGAAATTTAGCTCAAGCTCGATCGATCGTTGCAGCTCTTTCGAGCCGTCCCAAACGCTCAACCCACGCCGCCGTCACAGACCCCCAAAGAGATCACTTCCCATGGCAAAGCTCCCAGCATCCCTCGCAACATTCTTGTCCTTTGGCGCGTCCAAACCGGTTGCAAAGCCAGAGCTGAGCGCCGAACAGGCTTTGCCGGCACCTGTTGTTCAGGCCGCCGCCGCGGCCGGGGATGAAAAGTCTGCGCAGGCGAAACAAGCCCAGCTTGCCAAGGCGAAGAAGAAAAAGCTCAATCCAAAAGCGGATCCGTCGGTCGACGAGGCCGTTGTAGACCCGAGTGCGGCTGACCCCACCGGCAATGGCTTCGACATCTCTGGACCGGTCGCGGTTGACCCGGGCGCGCCTGTTGCGGCTGCGCCGGAGCTGGCACCAGCTGCGGGCGGACTGGGAGATTTCGCATTGCCGTTGCTAGGCGCATTGGCAATCGGTGGCGCCGCCATGGCGTTCGGATCCAAAGGCGGCAGTGGCTCATCGACAACGGCGACCTCCGCCACGCCTGAAATCAAGACGGCAGCCAACGGCCTCATGACCGTTGCCGGCGTTGCGACAGCGGGCTCAAAAGTGGTCGTGCAGTTCCCGGACGGCAGCACGGTGACGGCCGTTGCCGGAACCGATGGGACGTATTCTGCCTCGTCGGCCACGCCCCAATCTTCGGGCACCGTGACGTCAACTGTGACGCTGCCGTCGGGTGAGACGCTCGCGCCCGTGAGTTCGAAAGTTGTCGACACCACGGCGCCCGTCGCCCCGTCGATGACGACGACGCCGAATGCCAATGGAACGGTCACTGTCGGTGGCACCGCCGAGGCGGGCAGCACCGTCAAGGTCACCTTCGCGGACGGCACAACCGCCACCGCCGTCGTGCCGACCTCGGGCACCTACGCCGTAACGTCAGCTGCCCCGCAGACATCCGGCAGCATCAAGGCTGTCGCAACCGATGCCGCTGGAAATGCATCAACAGCGACCACTGGCGCCTATGTCGACAAGAGCGCACCAACTGCGCCGACCATGACCACGACGCCGAATGCGAACGGCACCCTGACCGTCGCCGGCACGGGTGAGCCCGGATCGACCGTCAAGGTCACGTTCCCTGACGGCACGACGGGCACCGCCATCATTCCGGCGTCCGGCGCATATGCCGTGACATCGGCCACGCCTCAGACCTCCGGCAGCGCGGCGGCCAGCGTAACCGACCCCGCGGGCAACACTTCCACCGCGGCGAGCAAGCCGTTCGTCGACACCTCGGCACCGGCGGCGCCTGCTTCAGCGACGACCACCAATCCGAATGGCACGTTGACCGTCTCCGGCACGGCCGAGCCGGGCTCGAGCGTGACAGTGACCTTCCCCGATGGCACCTCGGCCATCGTCCCCGTCGGCGCCAACGGCACCTATTCCGCGACCTCGGCAACACCGCAAACGTCCGGCTCTGTAAGCACGACTGCCACCGATGCGGCCGGCAATGTCTCGCCGACCATGACCAAGACCGTCTCCGACACGACTGCTCCCGTGGCGCCGACCGCCGCAACAACGCCGAACGCCAATGGCACGCTGACCGTGTCGGGCACCGGCGAGCCCGGCTCGACCGTCAAAGTCACCTTCCGCGATGGCACGATCGGCACCGCCGTTGTACCTGCGTCCGGCGCCTACAGCGTCACCTCGTCCACGCCGCAGACGTCGGGTCCGGTCGCGACGACCGTGACCGATGCCGCCGGCAACACCTCGTCTCCGACCGCGTCGACCTTTGCCGACACAACCCCGCCTGCAGCCCCGACCAGCGGCACGACTGCCAACGCGAACGGCACGCTGACGACATCAGGCACGGGCGAACCAGGCTCGACCGTGAAGGTCACATTCCCGGATGGCACGTCCGTCGTTGTGCCGGTTGCCGCCAATGGCACGTACTCCGCCACGTCAGCCGCGCCCCAGGGCTCCGGCACCGTGACGGCGGTCACGACCGACGCCGCCGGCAACGCTTCTGCACCAGTGAGCAAGACCTATAGCGACACCACGGCCCCAGTGGCCCCGACCACCACCACGTCTGCCAATCCGAATGGGACACTGACCGTCTCTGGCACCGGCGAGCCGGGCTCGACCGTGAAGGTCACCTTCCCGGATGGCAGCACAGGCACAGCCATTGTGCCGGCCTCGGGTGCCTATGCCGTGACCTCGGTTGCTCCGCAGACGTCTGGTCCAATCTCGGCCGTCGTTACCGATGCCGCTGGCAATGCCTCGCCTGTCAAGACAGCGACATTTGCCGACACGTCGGCGCCGGTCGCCCCGACCATGACCACAACGCCCAATGCCAACGGTACGCTGACGGCATCAGGCACCGCAGAGCCCGGCTCGACAGTGAAAGTTACGTTCCCGGACGGCACCACGGCCACGGCGGTCGTGCCCGCGTCGGGCACCTACGCGCTGACCTCGGCCGCCCCGCAAACATCGGGCGTTGTCAAAGCCGTTGCTACAGACGTCGCTGGCAACGTCTCGCCAGCCACCACGACCTCCGTCACTGACACCACCGCGCCTGCCGCCCCGACGCTGGTTGCCGCAACCAACCCCGACGGCACCGTCAAGGTCTCCGGCACGGGTGAGCCTGGCTCGACCGTCAGCGTCACGTTCCCCGATGGCAGCATCGGCACGGCCGTCATTCCAGCCTCCGGCGCCTATGCCATCACCTCGCCCACGGCGCAGCCGTCCGGACCGATCAGTGCCAGCGTCGTCGACAAGGCCGGCAATGTCTCGCCGACCACGACCAAGACCGTCTCCGACACGACTGCTCCCGTGGCGCCGACCGCCGCAACAACGCCGAACGCCAATGGCACGCTGACCGTGTCGGGCACCGGCGAGCCCGGCTCGACCGTCAAAGTCACCTTCCCCGATGGATCAACCAAAACGGTCATCGTTGCCGCTGATGGCACCTATGTCGCCACCTCGGCCGCTCCACAGACATCTGGCACGGTTTCGGTGACCAGCACCGATGCTGCCGGCAACGTGTCGCCGGCCACGACCAAAGCCTTTGCCGACAGCGTCGCACCGGCAACACCGGTTCTAACGACAACCACGAACGCCAACGGCACGATCACCGCCGGTGGCACGGCCGAACCCGGCAGCACGGTCAAGGTCGTGTTCCCCGATGGCTCGTCGATCAATGCGCCGGTTGCCGCCAATGGCACCTTCAGCGCCACGTCGGCTGCCGCGCAGCCATCTGGCAGCGTGACCGCGACCGCAACCGACGCCGCCGGCAACACCTCGCCAGCCGCCACCAAGGCCTTCGCCGATGCGACGCCGCCTGCCACCCCAACGCTCGCAACGACGGCAAATCCGGATGGCACGCTCAAGGTCTCGGGCACGGGCGAACCTGGCTCGACCGTCAAAGTGACCTTCCCGGATGGCAGCACGGGCTCAGCAACCGTGGCGCCGAACGGCAGCTTCGCCGTCACATCGACGCAGCCGCAATCGTCAGGGCCAATATCAGTCATCGCAACGGATGCTGCAGGCAACGCGTCTCCTGCTGCCACCGCCACGTTTGCCGATACGACCGCGCCCGCGGCGCCCTCGCTGACGCCCACCACCAACGCCGATGGCACGCTGAAAGTCAGCGGCACAGCCGAGCCCGGCTCGACCGTGAAGATCACGTTCCCCGATGGCAGCGTCGTCAATGCGCCCGTCGCAGCCAACGGCACCTACAGTGCCACCTCAGCCGCACCGCAACCGTCTGGCAGCATCTCGGCTGTTGCTACGGATCCGGCCGGCAATGCCTCGCCCGCCATCACCAAAGCGTCCGTCGATACGACGCCGCCGGCGGCACCTGCCGTCGCCACAGTGGCCAATCCGGATGGAACACTGAAGGTTTCGGGCACGGGTGAACCGGGCTCGACCGTCAAGGTCACCTTCCCCGACGGCTCTATCAAGACCGTTCCGGTCGATGCCAACGGCGCCTTCACGGCAACGTCGGCCGCGCCGCAAACCTCGGGCAACGTGACAGCAGTCGCAACGGACGCCGCCGGCAACGCATCGCCAGCTGCCACGAAGGCATTCAGCGACGCCACGGCGCCTGCCGCTCCGACGATGTCGACGGCCTCGAATGCCAACGGCAGCCTCACCGCGTCCGGCACCGGAGAACCCGGCTCGACCGTGAAGGTCACGTTCCCCGACGGCACGTCCGTCACGGCAACAGTGGCGGCGAATGGCACCTACACGGCAACGTCAGCCGCAGCGCAGCCATCCGGCACGGTGTCGGCGATCTCGACGGATGCGGCGGGCAACGCCTCGCCAGCCACAACCACAGCCTTTGCCGACACCACAGCTCCGTCGGCCCCGACCCTGGTCACAGCCGCCAATGGCAACGGCACCCTCACGGCCTCTGGCACAGGTGAACCCGGCAGCACGGTGAAGGTTACCTTCCCCGATGGCTCCGTCGTCAATGCCTCGGTTGCGGTCAATGGCACCTACTCTGCCACATCGGCAGCACCACAGTCGTCCGGCAGCGTTTCAGCCGTTGCGACCGACGCCGCGGGCAATGCCTCGCCGGCTGCCACGAAGACCAACGCCGACGTCTCTGCCCCCGCAGCGCCAACCCTGAGCACAACGGCGAAAGCCGACGGCAGCCTCACGGTATCAGGCACGGGTGAACCGGGTTCGAGCGTGAAGGTGACGTTCCCGGATGGCACTGTCGTGAACGCCCCTGTCGCCGCTGACGGCACCTACGCCGCCACATCGGCCGGTCCACAACCGAGCGGCACTGTTACGGCCGTGGCCACTGACGCAGCCGGCAATGCATCGCCCGCCGTCAGCGCATCCGTCACCGACACGACCGCGCCCGCCGCGCCCGCCGCGCCGACCGCAACCATCGCGACAAATCCCGATGGCACACTGAAAGTTTCCGGCACCGGCGAGCCCGGTTCCGCCATCAAGGTGACGTTCCCGGACGGCACGACCGCCAACGCCGTGGTCGCCGCTGATGGCACCTACGCGGCCACATCAACCGCGCCGCAGACATCCGGTACGGTCAAGGTGATCGACACCGACGCCGCAGGCAATGCGTCGCCGATCGTCACCAAACCGTACGTCGACGTCACAGCGCCGGTAGCGCCAACCCTGTCGACCGCTGCCAATGCCAACGGCACCCTCACTGCCTCTGGCACAGGTGAACCCGGCAGCACCGTGAAGGTCACCTTCCCGGATGGCACGGTCGTCAACGCCCCGGTTGCCGCCAATGGCACCTACGCCGCAACATCAGCTGCAGCACAACCCTCTGGCACGGTCACAGCGGTGGTGACGGATGCCGTCGGCAATGCCTCGCCGGCCGCGACCAAAGTCGTCACCGATAGCAGCGCTCCAGCTGCCCCAGTCGTTGGCACAGCTGCCAATGCCGACGGCACCGTCACAGCCTCTGGTACCGCGGAGTCAGGCTCGTCGGTGAAGGTCACCTTCCCCGATGGCACGATCAAGACTGTCACAGCCGCTGCCGACGGCAGCTATGCGGCTACGTCAGCCGCGGCGCAGCCCTCGGGCAACGTCTCGGTGGTCGCCACCGATGCGGCCGGCAATGCGTCGCCCGCTGCGACCAAGTCGTTCGCCGACTCCACAGCTCCGGCTGCCCCAATCGTTGGCACAGCCGCCAATGCCAACGGCACCGTCACAGCCTCGGGTACGGCGGAGCCGGGCTCGTCAGTGAAGGTCACCTTCCCCGACGGCACGATCAAAACCGTCACCGCCGCTGCTGACGGCAGCTACAGCGCCACGTCAGCCGCAGCGCAGCCCTCGGGCAGCGTCTCGGTTGTCGCCACTGATCCGGCTGGCAATGTCTCGCCGGCTGCCACCAAGTCGTTCGCTGACGTGACGGCGCCTACTGCTCCGGTTGTTGGCACGACTGCAAACGCCAACGGCACCGTCACAGCCTCGGGGACAGCGGAGCCGGGCTCGTCGGTGAAGGTCACCTTCCCCGACGGTTCCAGCAAAACCGCCACGGCCGCTGCCGATGGCAGCTATGCCGCCACGTCAGCCGCAGCGCAGCCCTCGGGCAGTGTCTCGGTCGTCGCGACAGATCCAGCCGGCAATGCTTCGCCCGCGGCGACCAAATCGTTCGCTGACGCCACTGCGCCGGCCGCTCCGGTTGTTGGCACAGCCGCCAATGTCGATGGCACTGTCACGGCCTCGGGTACGGCGGAGCCAGGATCATCGGTGAAAGTCACCTTCCCCGATGGCACCAGCAAAACCGTCACCGCCGCTGCCGATGGCAGCTACAGCGCCACGTCTGCCGCCGCGCAGCCTTCGGGCAATGTCTCGGTTGTCGCCACCGATGCTGCCGGCAATGCGTCGCTGGCTACCACTAAATCGGTCGCTGATACGAATGCTCCAGCAGCTCCGGTTGTTGGCACAGTTGCCAATGCCGACGGCACTGTCACGGCCTCGGGTACGGCCGAGCCAGGATCATCGGTGAAGGTCACTTTCCCCGATGGCACCAGCAAGACCGTCACCGCCGCTGCCGACGGCAGCTATGTCGCCACCTCAGCTGCAGCACAGCCCTCGGGCAGCGTCTCAGTTGTTGCGACGGACACGGCCGGTAACGCCTCGCCGGCTGCCACCAAGTCGTTCGCTGACGTGACGGCGCCTGCTGCCCCAACGGTCGGCGTGGTTGAGAATGCAAATGGCACGCTCACAGCGTCCGGCACGGGTGAACCCGGATCGACCGTCAAGGTCACTTTCCCGGATGGCTCGATCGTCAACGCGACAGTTGCGGCCAACGGCTCCTACACGGCGACTTCGGCTGCCGCACAGCAGTCCGGCACAGTCACGGCGGTCGATACAGACGCGGCGGGCAATACCTCGCCGGCAGCCTCGGCAACCTATACCCATACAGCACCGGTTGCCCCTGTCCTGTCGTCGGTCACCGACAACAGCGGCACCGTCAAAGGTGCAGTTGCGAGTGGCGCGACGACGGATGAAGCCAAGCCGGTTCTTGCCGGCACCGGCACCGCCGGCGACACCGTCAAGGTCTACGACGGCGCGACCCTTGTCGGGTCGGCCGTGGTCGACAACACCGGTCATTGGTCCATCACCACGTCCACGCTGGCCGATGGCGCTCATACCCTTAGCATCACGCAAACCGATCCGGCTGGTGTTGCGAGCTCCGCTGTGACGACCACCTTCACCGTCAACACGACGACGCCGGCTGTGTCAGACTTCTCGGCTCTCGCCGATACGGGCCTGACCATTGGTTATCTGCCAAACTCGGGCGTCACCAGCGACAACACGTTGACCCTCAGCGGCAACGCGGATCCGAACAGCACCATCAAGGTGTACGACGGCGCAACGTTGCTTGGCACCGCGTCTACCAACGCATTCGGTCACTGGCAGTTGACGCCATCGAGCCCGCTTGCCGACGGCGCGCACTCGCTGACGGCTGTGGAAACCAACGCGGCCGGCAACATCGGCGCAGCCAGCACCCCGCTCGCCTTTACGGTCGATACGACGGCGCCCACCGCGCCGACGTTCGTCGCTGGCTCCAATGTCGCCGGCAACGGCACGCTCACCGGCACCGCCGAAGCCGGCTCGACCGTCAAGGTCTACCTGGCCGGTCACGCCACGCCGGACTATACGACGACGGCGGACAACACTGGCAACTGGTCGCTCACGGCAGCGGCCGGCGTCTCGACCGGTGGCACCGTCAGCGTCACCGCAATGGATGCGGCCGGCAATGTATCGCCGGTGCACACGGCTGCGGCGCAGTTCCTGACGCCGTTCACCGCGCCGTCGACCATGTCGACGCTCACGGCTGGGACCTCGTATGCCCAGGCCGGATACTCGGTGTCGAAGATCGGCGACTTCAACGGCGACGGCATCGACGACTTCGTGATTGGTGCGCCTGCCTCCGAAAGCGGCCATGTCGGCAACAAGACGTCCGAGCAGTACATCGTGTACGGCAAGGCCAGCGGTGTGCCGACGGCCAGCCTCGATAGCCTGAACGCCTCGCAGGGCATCAACATCACGGCGACCACGTTCAAGCTGCCGAACTTCGAGTATGGCCAGACCGGCCAGACCGTCACCAACCTCGGTGACATCAACGGCGACGGCTTTGCCGACGTGGGCATCTCCTCCAACGCCAACGACCGAGCTTACGTTCTGTTCGGACGTGGCGGCAATGCCAACACGACGATCGACCTCGGTTCGATCGACGCTTCCAACAATGGTCAGGCGACGGCAGACGGTTTTGTCATCGTCAACTACAACACCGGCGCATGGAACGGCACGTCGCTCAGCGGCGGCGACATCAACGGCGACGGCTACGGTGACATCATCGTCGGCTCGCTCGATGGCGGCGGCAACGGCCAGGGCCAGTATACGGTCTACTACGGCCACGCCGGCAGCGGTGGCACGACGGCCTGGGAGAACCTTTATACCTCGGTCGACGGTCTGCATCAGATCAATGCCAACGCCGGCTACGGCGATCGCTTGAACTACACCGAGGCAAGCCCGGTCAACACGACGTACAATGCCGGTGGCGGCACCTTCGACGGCGATGCAGATCTCGGCGCCCGCGTTGCGGTCATCGCCGACGTCAATGGCGACGGCTACAACGACTACATCGTGACCGCGCCGCGCGCCGACAAGGCCAACGTCTACGACACCGGCACCGCCTACCTCATGTTTGGCGGCGCCAACGGACTCGCCAAGTTCGACCTCGACAATCTCTCGGCATCGCAAGGTGTCCGCCTGACAGGCAGCGAGTATGGCGAGCAACTCGGGGGCTCATTCCAGACCGGTGTGACGACGACGCAAGGCACCAGCAACCTCAACAGCGCCTTCACGTCGCAGTCGAACGATATCGCCAACATTGGCGATATCAACGGTGACGGCATCGCCGACTTCGCCGTTGGCTCGCCGGGTTGGGGCAACCAACAGCTCGACAGCAACGGACCTGGCCGCGTCTACGTCGTGTTCGGCAGGGATAGCGGAGTCAACTGGAGCACGCTCAGTCTCGGCGCACTCGATGGCACCAACGGCTTCATCCTGCACAAGCCATCGGCTGGCGCGAGTTCCAACTCCAACACCTCGGTCAACCAGCTCGGTTGGTCGGTCGCGGGCGGCGTGGACATGAACGGTGACGGCCTCGACGACATGGTCGTCTCGGCTCCAGGCGAAGCCAACAGCGGCAACAAGAACGTCGGCGCGGTCTACATCGTCTACGGCAAGGTCGGCGGCAGCGCCGCCTTCCCCTCACTCAACGATCTCGACGCCATGGTGACGGCGGGCACGGCCAAGAAACTCACCGGAGCCGCCGCGAAGGAATACTTCGGCTCGTCCGTGTCGACGGGCGACTTCAATGGCGACGGCATCGGCGACGTGGCCATCGGGGCCGCCGGCGTGGCGACCTCGGCGGGTGCCACCTACGTCTCGTATGGACAAACAGCGGGCTTCACGCAGGTGGGCTCGACGGGCAACGACGACCTGCTGGCTGGCGCAACGACGTCTGGCCTGTCGGCCATCGTCGGTGGCGTTGACGGCATCAACGGCGGCGCGGGCAATGACATCATCCACGGCATCGGCGCGGCTTCCGATACGGGTAATGCTGGCCTCTTCGACGTGGCCTACGGCGCAGCCGGCAACGATACCATCGGCATCACGGGCATGAACTTCACCCGCGTCGACGGTGGCCTCGGTAGCGATACGCTGAAGGTGGAAGGCGGCTCGCCGCTGGCCATCGACGTGGCCGCACTGGCGACCAAGGTCCAAGGCTTCGAAGCCTTCGATCTCGCCAACTCCGGCAGCACGCTGACGGTTTCGACCAACGACGTGTTGCGCCAGAAGTCGGTCGTCACCAGTGACTTCCTGGTCAAAGGCGGCGCGAGCGATCACGTCGTGCTGACCAACGACGCCAACGCACAGTGGAACGCGACCGGCGCCACCAAGACCGTGGGCGGCGTCACCTATGATGTCTACCACAGCACCAGCATGGATGCGTCCAATACCAACGCCGACGTGCTCATCCAGCAGGGTGTCAAGGTGGATCTGACGCCCGCCGCGCAGATCACGCAAACAGCCACTGCGACGATGTCGTATGCCTACTCGGGCTACGAAGTCGCCAACATCGGCGACTTCAACGGCGACGGCATCAGCGACGTCCTGGTCTCGGCGCCAGCCAACGAAGCCGGCCTCGAGCAGTACTACTACAAATCGAAGCAGTACCTCGTCTATGGCGACCAGAACGGCGTGCCAAAGGTCAATCTCGATGCCATGACCGCTGATCAGGGCATCGTCATCTCGACGACCAAGATGTCGTTTGGTTCGATCGAACTTGGCACCACGGGCAACACCGTGTCAGCAATCGGCGACATCAACGCCGACGGCTACGCCGACTTCGCGATGTCGTCGAACCGCGGCGATAGCGCCTTCGTGGTCTTCGGCCGCGGCGGCAACACCGCGAACGCCATCGACCTGGCTGACGTCACGGCCAGCAAGAATGGCAACGCCACGGCAGACGGGTTCATCATCGCCAACTACAACACCGGCGCATGGATGGGTACCGGCCTGTCAGGTGGCGATGTCAACGGCGATGGCTACGGTGATGTCATCGTCGGCTCGTCCGACGGCGGCGGCAACGGCCAAGCCACGGTCCTTTACGGGCACGCGGGTGCCGGTGGGACAGCGGCATGGCAGAACCTCTATGCCGCCACGGACGGGCTGCACAACGTCGGCACAAACGCCGCCTACGGCACCGTGTTGGCAACGACCGCTGCGCAGACCATCACGACCACCGAGTACACAACGGCCAACTACACCGCCGACAGCGATCTTGGCGACCGCATCGGCGTGGTCGGCGACGTCAACGGCGACGGCTACAACGACTACATCGTGACGGCGCCGCGCGCCGACAGCAACGGTGTGGCCGACACGGGAACGGCATACCTGCTGTTTGGCAGTGCCGGCGGCCTCGGCAACTTTGATCTCAAGAACCTGACGGCTGCTCAAGGCGTCAAGTTGAAGGGCTCGGAGCTTGGTGAGTCTCTCGGCGGCACCTCGATTGCGGGTGCTCCCTCGTGGGGCGGAACGTCGGGCGATGCCAACGTCCACTATGCGCAATCTCACTCGGTTGCTAAAATCGGCGACATCAACGGCGATGGCATCGACGACTTCGCCATCGGCTCGCCGGGCTGGGGCAACCAGAACTTCTACGATTCGGGCGCCGGCCGCACCTACATCATGTATGGTCAGGCCAAGGGCGTGGCCTGGTCAGACGCAAGCCTCGGCAGCCTGAACGGCACCACTGGCTTCATCCTGTCGAAGGCCTCGGCCGGAACCTCGAGCGGATCGAACACGAGCAACAATCAGCTCGGTTGGTCGATCGCGGGCGGCGGTGACTTCAATGGTGACGGCATCGACGACATGGTCGTGTCAGCACCGGGCGAGAACGTCTCTGGCAATACTGCAGCCGGCGCCGCTTACGTCATCTACGGCCAAGCCGGTGCCAACGTCGCCAGCACGTTCACCTCGTCGACCAACCTCGACGCGCTCGTGACGAGTGGCAAGGCCGTGAAGTTCACGGGCAACAATGCCCAGGAATACTTCGGCGCGTCCGTGGCCATGGGCGACTTCAATGGTGACGGCCTGGCCGACATCGCGGTTGGCGCACCCGGCAACTCTGCCGGTGGCACCGATGCGGGCCAGACGAGCTTCATCTACGGCTCGCAGGCGAACCTCACACAGGCCGCCTCGGTCAACGACGAGACGCTTGCGGCAGGTGGCACGTCCACGGGCTACACGGCCATCGTCGGCGGCGTCGACCGCATCGCCGGTGGTCTTGGCAACGACACCATCACAGGCATCGGCAGCGCCTCGGACACGGGCAACGCCGGTGAGTTCGACGTCGCCTACGGCGGCGCCGGCAACGACACGATCTCGATCGACGGCACCAACTTCAACCGTGTCGACGGCGGCCTCGGCAATGATCAGCTGACGATCAATGCCTCGGGCATGACCCTCGACCTCAACGCGGTCGGCAACAAGGTGCAGGGTTTCGAGACGTTCGACATCAACGGCAGCGGCGCCAACACGCTGAAGCTCACCCTGTCGGATGTGCTGCAACAGACGAGCAGCCCGAGCCAGTCCTTGTCGATCCTCGGCGGCGCCGACGACACGGTGGTTCTGGCCAAGAGCGGCACGAACACCTGGACCACGAGCAACCAGCAGGTGATCGATGGACACACCTTCGACGTGTATCACAACGCGGCCTTGGCCGCCTCAAACCAAAGCGGCGATGTCCTCATCGAGCACGGCATCAACGTCACAGTGGTCTAACGGCCACGCGGCAAGAGAACTGTTCATTTTGGGATGCGAACGCATGTTCGCGTCCCGAAGTGCGTTTTTGCCGCTGTCTGGCTGGCAGCCGATTGTCACCCAGGCACCACAGTTGCCGGCGGAATTTACGCTATTTAAAATTGTTGTGTAAAATACATCTCGCAAAGATTGCATAACAGGACATACACGCTTAGGTAGCGTTCGTTGGGTTGAGTGGTCGGAGTTTGTCCCGTGGCGTGTATGTCAGTTGGTCAGTTTCTGCGCAATCTCTGCCTTGCACTTCTGCTGCAGGGCCTTGGCGGGTGTGCGTCGCGTGATCTCCCATCGTTCGCCGGATCCAAAATTGTGCCCCCATCAGCCGCCCCATCGTTGACCAACTCGACGCACGCTGTGGTCCGTTCGGACGCCGCTGCGCCGGCGGTCGTAGCGCCGAAAAAAGTCGTTCCCCTCTCGCAGATGGGGCTCGTGGCCTCCGTCGGACTTGCCTTGGCTCAGCATCCCGATCTTGGTCGGGCAGATGCAGCGATCAGCCAGAGCCGGGCAGAAGTCACCGTGGCGAAAGCGGCCTGGTATCCAAAGCTGGCATACACCTCGAACCTGAGCGCGTTGCAGCCGGGCTCAACCTCGTCCACGATCGGCGCCGGGACGCACTCGGTAGGCCTCGAGGGGACGCAGCTCCTTTACGATTTCGGCCGCTCCCAAAGCACGCTGGAGGCAGCAGAAGCGACATCGCGCCAGCGCAGCGCCGAACTGGACGACACGCGCGAACGTGTGGCCTTGGCAACCAGCGAGGCGCACTTGGAAGCGGCGCGCGGCGCAATCCTCGCCTCCGCCGCCGATCGCTATCAGGTCTCGTTGCGGCGGCTGTTCGAGATGATCAAATTGCGCGCTGCAAGTGGTGCCGCCGACCAGGCGGACGTCTATTTCGCCGATGTCCGCCTCAAAGGCGCGCAAGGCGAAAAAGTCCGCACCGAAACCCGCCGTGAAGCCGCTCAGTCGAAGCTGTATCGGCTGATCGGCGTTCGGCCGGCGTCTGTTGCCGACCCAGGACCGACCCTCGCAACGATCGCCCAACGCATGGCGAAGCATGGCTCGGATGGCGCAACTGGTGTCGCCGCGGCCGAGAGCGCGGCCGCGGCCGCCCATGCCCGCGCGAGGGCAGCCGAGGCCAGTCTCTATCCCTCGATCAACCTGCGCGGCACCCAGACCTATGCGATTGCCGATCCCGGCCATGGCTCGCAGTCCGTATTGGGCCTGTCTATTCAAGGTGACTTCTTCAATGGCGGCGCCACGCAGGGCCGCATCACCGCGGCCAAACAAGAGGCGAGGGCGGCCGAAAACAGCGCCGCGCTGGCGCGATTGACGACCAACGTCGAGGTCGACACCGCCAACGCCGACATCCGCGGTGCCCAGGCGCGTTACGCGATCTTTGTCCACCAGGCCGATCTGGCCCGCAAAAGCCGCGACATCTATCTGGCCGAGTATCAGATCGGCAAGCGCACGCTGACTGAAGTACTGAACACGGAACAAGAAATCTACCGGGCCGAAACCGAGCAGATCAACGCCAACGCCGACGCGTGGTTGGCGGTGGTGAAGGCGGCGGCTGCACGCGGTGAACTGGTCAGTCAGCTGCAAGTTCTGGCTGCGGACTGAGATGGCGGTGGGCGGCGTCTGCCTAGTGGCTGTTGCGTTGTGTTTTCCATGTCTCCGGCATCGACGGCCGGCGAGAACCAACGAGTCCGCCCATGACGTCACCGCAGCACCAACACGACACGCCCACGGCCGGACGCGGTCAACGGCCGTGGCTCGATGCGTTGCTCTTGGTCGCCAATGGTATGCATGTTGCGCCCTCGCCTGAGGAAGCGCGGCTGGCCTTTTTGAGCGCGGTCGGACAACCCGCGCAGCTCGCCCTTTGTGTTGCCGCACAGGCCATCGGGCTCAGGGCGCATGTCGCGACCTTGCGCAAGTCCATTCTGCTAAAGCCGCTGACACCCTGCATCGCGCAACTTGAGGACGGCTCCGTCGTCATCATCAAGCGCATCGAAAGCAAGCGGCGCGCGGCGATCTTGGTTCTCACGCCGACCGGCACCGTCGAGCGCATCGTCGAGTGCAAGTGGCTCGACGGCGTGGTCGATGGGCCGGTCGTTTGCGTTGGCTCAGCGGGGCAAGCGCGTGACGCGCGGATTGACGCGTTTCTTGCGCCGTACCGACGCTCGTGGTTCGGCGCCATGCTGTCAAAGCATCTCATGCGCTATCTCGAACTCGCGGGCGGCGCGGCGTTTGCCAACATCCTGGCGCTCGCAACCGCCATCTACGCCATGCAGATCTGGGATCGCGTCATTCCCGCGCAATCGGCGCCGACGCTCTGGGTTCTGACCTTCGGCGTCGCCATCGCCCTGGCGTTCGAGTTGTTGTTGAAAATGATGCGGGTCGCCATTTCCGACAATTTCGGCAAGGTCATGGACCTGCAGATCTCCGGCCTGTTCTTCACCCGGGCGCTCTACTTGCGCAACGACAAGCGGCCGAAGTCGTCCGGTACCCTGATCACCCAACTGCGCGAACTCGAGCAGATCCGCGAACTGCTGACATCGACCACGCTCGCGGCATTGTTCGAGCTGCCGTTCATCGCCATTTTCATGCTGGTCATCGCGTTGATTGGTGGCCCTCTCGTGTATGTCGTTGCCGCTGTCGTGCCCATTGTTCTTGTCCTCTGCATGCTGGTGCAGCGACCGTTGGCGCGCTTGTCCCGCGAGGGCATGCGCGAGGGCGCACTGCGCAACGCCATGCTCGTCGAAGCGATCGAGCGGATCGAGGACATCAAAGCCATGCAGGCGGAGCAACGCTTCTCCACCCAGTGGCAGGAGGTCAATGCCGCCGCCGGCGTCACTGGACTGCGTCAGCGATTTCTCTCCGCGCTGCTCATGAATGGCACACAGACGATTCAGCAGGTCGCCTATGTGGCGGTGCTGGTCGTCGGCGTGCACATCGTGCTCGCCAACGGCATGACCACGGGCGCGCTGTTGGCCTGCTCTATTCTGACCAGTCGCACGATTGCGCCGTTGGCGCAGATCGCCGGCGTGTTCACAAAGCTGCAAAGCGCAAAAGTGGCCCGCGACGGGCTCGATCGCCTGCTGCGTCTGCCGACCGACCAAGGCGGGGAGGGCGAGCGCTTTCACCGACCGGTTCTTGCGGGTGGCTTTGAATTCGACCGCGTGTCGCACAGCTATGACGAGTCCGGCCGACCAGCCCTGCAGATCGCGCACCTGACCATCAAGCCTGGAGAGCGCATCGCACTGCTCGGGCGCATCGGCAGCGGCAAATCGACATTGCTGAAGCTTGCCGGCGGGTTGATGCCGCCCACTGAAGGGCGCATCCTGCTCGATGGCACCGATATGGCGGCCATCGAATGCGCCGACGTGCGGCGTGACATCGGCACCCTGTTCCAGGACGCTGGCCTGTTCTACGGCACGATCCGTTCAAACCTCAAGCTCGCAGCTCCCGCCGCGGCCGACACCGCATTCACCGCCGCACTCGAGATCGCCTGCGCCAACACAGCTCTGTTCGGCCAGGCCCAAGGCCTCGATCATGTCATTCACGAAGGCGGTCGTGGCTTGTCGAGCGGACAACGGCAATCGCTGCTGCTTGCGCGCATGCTGGTCCGCGCGCCGCGCGTCCTACTGCTCGACGAACCGACATCCGCGTTCGACGAAAACACCGAGCGCCAGTTTCTCGCCAACCTGAGGCAATCGCTCGGCTCGCGCGGCTTGATCGTCGCCACGCACCGCAACGCCGTGCTCGATATCGTCGATCGAATCATCGTGCTCGACGGCGGCCGTGTCGTGCTCGACGGCCCGCGCGACGACGTTCTCCGCGTGCTCTCGGTGCGTGCGCCGGCCGCGGGCGCTCAAACGCAACCGCCCCGAACCGCCGCAGTGAGCGGATCTCCCGGACCTCACCAGAAAGGCTACGTCCATGCGGGTTGAGGCATTCACCGCGTCCGATGAGGCAACGCCGATCGGCCCCTACATCAAGACTCCCAAGGCCTCCGGCACGCTGTGGGTCACGATGATCGCGATCGCAACCTTCACCACCTGGGCCAGCGTGTTCGAGATCGACGAGGCTGCCATCGGACAAGGCAAGGTCATCACGTCGAGCAAAGGGCAGATGATCCAGTCCCTCGAAGGCGGCATCGTGTTGGAGCTTGCGGTGCGTGAAGGGGACATCGTCGAAGCCAGTCAGAAACTCCTGACGCTCGACCCGGTGCTGGCGCGGTCGACGGTCGAGGAGACATCGGCGCGCATCACCGCCATGACGGCAACCGCGAACCGGCTGGAGGCCGAAATCCGCGACGACCGCGACCTCTCTTTTCCCGCCGACGCTTTACCACCGCCGGCGATCCTCGCACGCGAAAAGGCGCTGTTCGCGGCACGGCGCAAATCACACTACGATCGCTCCAAATCCGTCAGCGAAATGCTCGATCTGGCCAAGCGGGAACTCGCCATTACTGAGCCGCTGCAACTGAAAGGCGCCGCCAGCGATGTAGAGGTTCTGCGGCTGAAGCAGAAGGTCCTGGAGCTGCAAGGCAAGCTCGATCAGTTCGCCAGCGACTTCGCCATTGCCGCGAAAGAGGAACTGCAGAAGGTCATGCTCGAGCTGGAGCCCCTGCGCAAAGCCTTCGACGGCCGTGCCGACAAGCTCAAGCGCACGGCCTTGCACTCACCGGTCCGCGGCGTCGTCAAGGATATCGCCATCGGCACCATCGGCGGCGTCGTGCAGCCGGGCGGCATCTTGATGGAAATCGTGCCGATAGAAGATCATCTGTTGATCGAGGCACAGCTCAGCCCACGCGACATCGCCTTCATTCGCCCCGGGCTTGAGGCCGTGGTCAAGCTGACGGCCTATGATCCGGCCATCTATGGCACGTTGGCCGCCACCGTCGACCGCGTGTCGCCTGACACAATCGAGGACAAATTCAATCGCGGCCAATTCCACTATCGGATCTACGTGCGCACCCGCGACGCCTTCCTCACCACCACCGACGGCAAACGCCATCCCATCATTCCCGGCATGATCGCAACCACCGAAATCCGCACGGGGCAGAGAACGGTCAAGGACTACCTCTTGAAGCCGCTGATCAAGGCCAAGGAGGCGATGCGGGAGCGCTGACCAGATGGGAAACTGTGAGCTCGTAAAGGGCCTGTGATCGCGGCTTGCGGGATTTGTAAACAATACAGTTGACCGGATTGATGCCAGTCTGACGTCGAGACGTCAGGCAACGCCCGGTTATCAACCAAGACCAACCGTTCACTGTGCAATCATTGCTGCAGTGCAGCAAGATTTGGCAGGCAAGATTTGGCCTGTGCTGTCCCGACTGATCGCGACTAAACTCGACACGCACCTGCGAGTGGCATATGGTATACCAGCGTCTGCGCCCAACCGAGGGTCGCAGCCCATAGCCGGCCGGAAAGCCCAGAGCGCGCCTTCCGATCGATCCAACTGGCCCGGTGTTTCAATCGCCGGGGAGAGGCTCGCTAACGATGTCGTCTTCCACGTCTTCGGCAACGTCCAAGATCATCTTTAGCCTCAACGGCAAAGAGGTGAGCGCAGAAGCGGGTGAAACCATCTGGCAGGTCGCCAAGAGCAACGGCACGGACATACCGCACCTATGCTGGCATGATGCGCCGGGCTACCGCTCGGACGGCAACTGTCGCGCCTGCGTGGTTGAGATCGAGGGCGAGCGCGTGCTCGCCGCTTCCTGCCAGCGCAAACCGTCGGAGGGCATGAAGGTCAAGACCGAGAGTGAGCGGGCGAAGAAATCCCAGGCGATGGTGTTCGAGTTGCTCGCCGCCGACCAGCCGCCGCGCGCCGACAGCCATGACCCCGATGCCAAGTTCTGGCAATGGATCGACCAGATGGGCGTCGATGTCGGCGCCAAGGGTGCAGGCCGGCTGCCCAAGAGCCACAAGCCCAAGTCCGACGTCACGCACGCCGCTATCTCAGTAAACCTCGACGCCTGCATCAATTGCGGCCTGTGCGTGCGCGCTTGCCGCGACGTGCAAGCCAACGACGTCATCGGCATGGCCTACCGCGGCGCGGGCGCGAAAATCGTGTTCGATTTCGACAAGGACATGGGCGACAGCACGTGTGTCGCGTGCGGTGAATGTGTGCAGGTGTGTCCGACCGGTGCGTTGATGGAAAGTGCGCTACTGGATGCCAAAACACAGAAGAAGATCGTCAAGGCGGACAAATCCGTTGATACGCTGTGCCCCTATTGCGGCGTCGGCTGTCAGACCACCGTGCATGTGAAAGACGACAAGATCGTCGCCGTCGACGGCCGCGATGGCCCCGCCAACAACAACCGCCTGTGCGTCAAAGGCCGCTTCGGCTTTGACTACATCCACCACGCTGATCGTCTGAAAAAGCCGCTGATCCGTCGCGAGGGCGTCGCCAAAGACGCCAACATGCAGATCAAGCGCGGTGAGGAATTGAAGTACTTCCGCGAGGCCACGTGGGAAGAAGCGCTCAACGTTGCGGCGGCTGGTCTCAAGAAGGTCCACGGCGCACATGGCGGCAAAGGCATCGCCGGTTTTGGATCGGCCAAGGGCTCCAACGAAGAAGCCTATCTGTTCCAGAAGTTCATCCGCCAGGGCTTTGGCACCAACAACGTCGACCACTGCACGCGGCTCTGCCACGCGTCGTCAGTTGCGGCGCTCATGGAAGGCTTGAACTCAGCGGCTGTGACGGCACCGTTCACCGCGGCGAAAGATAGCGACTGCATCATCGTTATCGGCGCACGTCCCGCCGAGAACCACCCAGTCGCCGCGACGTTCCTGAAGAACGCCGCACGTCGTGGCGCGAAGCTCATCGTCATGGACCCGCGCGGTCAGAACCAGGGCATCTCGCGCTATGCCTCACACATCCTGCAGTTCAAACCTGGCACCGACGTGGCGCTGCTCAACGCCATGCTGCACGTGATCATCAACGATGGTCTTGTTGATGTGCAGTACATCCTGGCGATGACCGAGGGCTATGAAGAGCTCAAAGTCCGCGTGCAGGATTTCGCGCCGGAGAAAATGGCCGATATCTGTGGCATCCCGGCGAAAACCATCCGCGAAGTTGCGCACCTCTACGCCCGCTCCGAGAAGTCGATCATCTTCTGGGGCATGGGCATATCCCAGAGCACGCACGGCACCGACAACGCGCGCTGTCTGATGGCGCTCGCTTTGGTCACCGGCCAGACGGGCCGCCCAGGCACGGGCCTGCATCCGCTGCGCGGGCAGAACAACGTGCAAGGCGCGTCCGATGCCGGCATGATCCCGATGGTATTCCCGGACTATCGCAGCGTTGAAGACCCGGCCATTCACGCCGAGTTCGAGGCGGCCTGGGGAGTCAAGCTCGACGCCAAGCGCGGCCTGACCGTGGTCGAGATCATGCACGCGATCCACGACGACGTGATCCGCGGCATGTACATTCTCGGCGAAAACCCCGCCATGTCCGATCCGGATGTGCAGCACGCGCGCGAAGCGCTCGCCCATCTCGAACACTTGGTCGTGCAAGACATCTTCATGACCGAGACCGCGTGGCATGCCGACGTGGTTCTGCCGGCGTCGGCGCACGCCGAGAAATGGGGCACGTTCACGAACACGAACCGGCAAGTGCAAGTCGGCCGTCCCGTCGTGCCAGCGCCAGGTGAGGCGCGCCAGGATTGGCTGCTCA
This sequence comes from Hyphomicrobiaceae bacterium, assembly GCA_031374735.1. GTDB lineage: Bacteria > Pseudomonadota > Alphaproteobacteria > Rhizobiales > Hyphomicrobiaceae > JABFRJ01. The sequence continues at coordinate 107,897 of JANMGQ010000010.1, forward strand.
TTCAGGAGTTGGCGCAACGCGTCGGTCTGCCCTGGAACTACGGGCACATCTCCGAGGTTTACACCGAGATGGCCGGCGTCATGCCCTCGCTCAAGAACATTTCCTGGGAGCGCCTCGTGCGCGAAGACGCCGTCACCTATCCGAGCGACGCGCCCGACAAGCCCGGCAACGAGATCATCTTCGCGACCTCGTTCCCGACCGCGTCCGGCCGCGCCAAGCTCGTGCCGACGGAGTTGCGCGCGCCGGCCGAAGTGCCGGATGCGGAGTATCCAATGGTGCTCACAACGGGGCGTATGCTGGAGCACTGGCACACCGGCTCCATGACGCGCCGTGCGTCCAAGCTCGACAGCCTCGAGCCCGAGGCCATCGCCGGCTTCCATCCGAACGAACTTGACCGCCTCGGCGTCGAACCTGGCGGACTGGTGCGCGTCTCAACGCGTCGCGGCTCGCTCACACTGAAAGCCCGCGCCGACCGCGACGTCGCCGAAGGCATGGTCTTTCTTCCGTTCGCCTTCGCCGAAGCGCCAGCGAACATGCTCACCAACCCGCAGCTCGACCCCATGGGCAAAATCCCCGAGTTCAAGTTCGCCGCGGCACGGGTGGAGCGGGTGGAGCCGGTGCTGGAGGCGGCGGAGTAGGGGGTACTTGCGTTCCGCCAATTGCCAGCACACGTTGAATATGCTTCCTCTGGCGATGTTGCGCGCGTTGTCGGGGGAAGTCGTGGAGTTAGCAGAATGGCTGAAGACAATAGTCAATGTGAAGTCCAGTGAGTTGCTTACGGCCTTCGTCGGGATCCTAGGCACGCTCGGGACGATCGGATTGCTACTTTTCCAATGGGGTACCAAGTCGAAAGCCACAGAGCTAGCTGTCGTCCGGGAGAACTTGGCCGAGGCTGTTAGAAACCGAGAGGTTGAGCGACAGCGGCGGCTGGACGCTGAAACCGCACATCCGAAAGCTCTTGAAGATAGCCGAGACCGTGGCCGCGAGGATGCGCGCCACGAAGTCAATGATCTGAAGGAGAATGCTGGCACGCTCCGGATGACAATTGCCAACCAAGCGACCAAAATTGGTCAGTTGAACGGCGAATTGACCAAAGCCTACGTTGATCAGCAGAATCTCGCTAGCTCGCGCGAGAACGACGAAACGATAAAGGCGAACCTGTTGCAGGTCGCTGATCTGACCAAACGCCTCGCCAAATTCGACGAGCTTCGATCGGCACTCCTTGGATCCGAGGAAGAGCTCTGGCGCCTCCGCGGCGCTCCACCGACTGCCGAGCGTGCGACCAAGCTTCAGCAGAGCCGAACCAAAGTAATTGTTGTCGCAAACCTCAAGGGCGGCGTCGGAAAGACCACCATTACCGCCAATCTCGCAGCCTACTTCGCTCTTGAACTTAAGAAGCGCGTCCTGTTGATCGATTTCGACTACCAAGGATCGCTTACGGCGACGATCCTTTCTGGCGCGAAGATGCGCTGGGGGACCTCCACTCTCGCCGAACCGCTCCTCAACGGTGAAGTCAGCGGGGCATGGTTAGCGGAAAGCGCACGCGAAGTGCCGTCACTGCTTCCGAACACCCGGATAATCACAGCTGGTCAGACATTTGACCGCTTCGAAAACCAGACGATGATGCGCTGGCTGATCGGCGAAGTCTCTGACGACGTTCGGTACCGCCTCGCATCACTGATTGTCTCGACCGAAGTCCAAGAGGCCTACGACATCGTTCTGATCGATGCCCCGCCGCGGACCAGCCTTGGTGCAATCAACGCCTTGTGCGCAGCGCATATGCTCATTGTTCCGACAGTTCTCGACAGCTTGTCGGTCGATGCCTTCCAGCGGTTCTTGACCCGAATGTCAGGGTTGCGCGCCCTTGCGCCTGGGCTTTCCAAGGCCCTCATCGTGCCAAACTTGACCGAGAACACCTCACTCGAACTCACACAGGCCGAAGACGTCGCCTTGCAAGAAGCGAAACAAGTCCTTTCGGCCTGGAGTGGTCATGCCTATATAACAAAAGCGCGGCTTCGCCACTTTACCCAACTCTCACAGGTTGCAGGTCGCAACGTCGGCTATTTGACAAACAAGCAGTTTGTCAAGCCAGCCTTCGACAAGCTCGGAGAAGAAGTCTTTCGGCATTTGGGAGCCAAGTCATGACAGTCGTTCAGTTGCGTCGCGTTCTCGATACGATCGCACGGCATCGCCAGAGCCTTGGTCTCCAAGACGAAGCGGACGCGCTTGCAAAGCTTGCGGCCGCCCTCCGCCCGACCGACAAGCTGTCGGTTACGAAAGCCGTTGAGAAGCTCCGCGCTTAATCGCTACTCCCTCGACTTGCCTTCGCGCAGTCGCGATCATGATGTAGTTGATTCGAAAGGTAGACCCTGCGTTTCAAAGGTCCATGGAGACGCAACCATGAAGACGAGTGACATCAAACGTCCATTGATTGAAGCACAAGAAACCCTGGCCGCTGCGGGCTCTGTTGCTGCTGCTAGAGACATCGGAGAACTGCTCGCGCTTGTCGATGACTATGCAGACATGGAGTTCGAGCAATTCATCAGCAATGTGCAGCGCAAACTGGATCCTGCCGCCGTCAAGACGTCCGTCCGCACTGCCTACGTGAAGATGTTGCAGGATGCGAAAATGGACGAGCCTACCTTCAAGCTGGCTTTGGCAAAGCTTGCGTCAGAGCCTCAGTTCGACAAGGCCGACGTTCTGGCTGTCGCAAAGGGCTACGGCGTCATTCGACTAGAAGGCAAGTCGAAGGTAGCCTATCTCGATAGCATTGAGCGTTACTTCTACTGGTTGCTTAACAATCGGGATGCCAACGAGATGGCTAGCAGGGCCACCCCGTGGTGATGGCGGCCGAAGCTCCAGCGAACATGCTGACCAACCCGCAGCTCGCCCCCATGGGCAAAATCCCCGAGTTCAAGTTCGCAGCGGCAAGAGTGGAGCGGGTGGAGCCGGTGTTGGAGGCGGCGGAGTAGGGGTGTTTGCGGGCCGAGTGTCCTTTTGCTGGTTGAGGGGGGCTGCTCCTGAGAGGTTCAACGCATGGATTCGGCTCCCGCAAACGCCCCTGAACGGATTATCGTCGATCCGGCAATCTGCAACGGCTTGCCGATCGTGCGAGGCACACGCATTACCGTTGAAACGGTGCTTGGATACCTGAGCGCGGGCGATTCCGTCGACGAGATACTGGCTGAGCACCCCGATCTCCAACGCGAGGACATCACGGCGTGCCTCGCATTCGGCAGCCGGCTCGAAGCGACATCATGATCGGCCGCGTTTCAAGGCGCGTTTCAAACTGACCTGTTGCTGCCATGACTCGCACGTACATCTCCCGAGCCTCCGCATGCTGATCACCGCCTGGTGGGACGTCTATCGCCAGTTCGCGCCGGGCCACAATCCGTGTAAGCGGCGCGTGCGCCCGCTACGGGTCTTGGAGCGCGCGCTCGGGCACCGCGTGCAGATCTCGGGGTTCACGCGTTTCGAACGACGACCACCAGACGAGTATCAATACACGGCCTACAGCTGGCTCGATGCCGAGACCATCGATGACGCCGTCACCTTCATTCTGCGCCAACTGAGCCGCTTCGAGTGTCCGATCCAGGACGGCCCCTCTCGCCTCAATCGGAACGCCTTCGCGGGCGACGAGGAACTCGACGACACAATCGGTACGTTCTACTGGAACACGCACAAGCAGCCGCCGTTGGTGGACATAGACTCGGGTGGCGTGCTGCTGATGGCGTCGTCACATGCGGATCGGCGTCACGATCCTCGCGCATTGCCCACACATACGGTGCGCGTTCCGCGAGTTGCCTCCCCGCGCGCAAACTTTGCCATCGTCGCTGAACTCAAAATGATGGGCGACCCGCAGGACGTGCGCGAGTTCCATTGGCCGCGCTATCGCGACGCTTACGGCATGCACGGCTTCGACATCGTTGCGTTCAAGGGTCGATCAGGACCGGGGAACCACAACCATCTGACGGTCGGCTGCCCAGTTTGGGACGCGAGCGAGGCAACCGCCATCTGCACGGTGCTCGCGTGCGTGCGCGGCGTCGAGATCACGCTCGACTTTGGCGGTGACGTGCCCTTAAGCGCGGTGCCGTCGCAGCGTGATGCTGAGGGGCTCGTGTCGCTTCGCATTCTGCGGGAGCACTGACATTACCCGCTTAGCGACACCTACCCTTGACCCAGACCACACCGACCCACACCGACCCGCATCGCGATTGCGCCCACCGCGAGGATCAGCTTAAGCTCGGCTACGCCTTGACCGTGGCTGGCAATGCCGTGAACCCGCTATGGGAGCCGGTAACTTTGCAGCATACCTCACTTCGTCGACTGCACTTCACAAGGATCCGCCATGCTAAAACTCGCAGCCATCACCGTTCTGGCAACGATCTCTCTGGCCGCGGCTCCGGCCGTGGCAAAAACGTGCGTGCTGGCCGGTGGCGAAGCCACGATGGTGACCAAGGACCTCGCGGAGTTCATGGCCAAGGCAGCACTCGGCAACTCAATCAAGGACAAGGGCTTGATGGCCCAAGGCGTGCCGAAGTTGACCTGCACCGGGCCAAGCCCGCTCACGTACTGCCTCGCCCAGCAAAAGGCCTGCAAGTAACCGGGTGAAGCCTCATGACGGAGTCGCCTGGTCCCGTGCTCTATCGCGGCATGACGCGCACCGAACTTGACCGCGCCTATTCGCCGAGCTCGATGGTGCCAAGCATCGAGCCGTTTCTCAGCCGCTATGCCAGCGGCAGCGCTGACGCGCGCACGGCGCACGCCTCGTCGCGGTTCGCGACACACACCTATGGCCCATCGCCCGAGCAGACGCTGGACCTATTCTTGCCAGTGTCGACGCCGCGAGGCGTGTTGATCTTCATCCACGGTGGCTATTGGCAGGCGCTGAACGCGTCCGACGCGTCGTTTCCGGCGCGACCACTGACGGCGGCTGGCTACGCCTACGCCGCCATCAACTATACGCTGGCGCCGCACGCGACGATGGACATGATCGTCGAGGAAAACAGGCAAGCGTTGGTCTGGCTTTGGCTCAACCGTCAGCGGCTTGGCATTGATGCCGGGCCGTTCGTGCTGTCAGGCCATTCGGCTGGCGCGCACCTTGCGGCCATGATGCTGACGACAGATTGGGTGGCCCGTGGTGTCGACCCGGCGTTCGTCACCGGGGCAGTGCTGCTGGGCGGCGTGTACGATCTGGAGCCTATCCGGCTGACATATGTGAACGATGCGCTTGGTCTCGATCGTGCCTCAGCGAAACGCAACAGCCCGATGTTCGCCAAGCCCTTGGTGACGTGCCCACTCGTGGTCGGGTGGGCAGAGCGCGACACCGACGAGTTCAAAGGTCAGTCTCTCGATTTTGCCGCGCATTGGGGTGTGCCGGAGGCAGCGATGTTCGAGCAGGCGGGCGTCAATCACTTCGACAGTCTGTTCGATTGGTGCGATCCGACGACACGGCTGCATCGGGAAACCATACGGCTCCTGCAACGCTCGACGACCTGAACGTCACATGCTACGCGCCGCACCATGAACACGTGCCTTCACATCTCGCGACGACGCGGGCCGACGCTGTCAGCCCGCGCGGCCGTGCGCATGTTCTCGCCAGAAGCGATCTCGACGCAGGCGTTCTCCTGAACATGCCGGCTGCACATGTTTCTTGTGCCTCGCCGGAGTTCGCATGTCTCAGCCTCCACAGCCGTCCATCGCCGCACCGTTCCTCACGCACGCGGAGCAATCAGCGGCGCTCGGCGTCACGACCCACCCCGTGACGCCAGCAGACTTTGCCGGCATCGGCGCGTTGCATGACATCGTGTTCGGCCCAGGCGCCTTGACGCGTACCGCTTATCGCATTCGCGAGGGGCTGCCTTACTCTACGCCGTTCTGCCGCTTGGCGGCACATGGCCCGCGGCTGATGGGCTTTATCCGCTTCGCGCCGATCCTGATCGGCGGGCAGGGCCGCGCGCTGATGCTCGGCCCGCTTGCGGTGCACCCGGACTATGCCAACCAGGGGCATGCGCGCCGCCTGATCGGCGAGGGGCTGGAGGCTGCCCGCGCAAGCGGCATCGCGCTGGTGATCCTGGTTGGTGATAGGCCCTACTATGGTCGTCTCGGCTTTGTGCCGGTACCTACAGGGCAAATCTCGATGCCCGGTCCGGTCGATCTCATGCGGTTACTGGCCTATGAGCTTGTTCCCGGCGCACTGAGCCGGTTTCAAGGCTCGATCACGCGGGAAGCCGGGCCTGGTTGGTCGCGCTAGTTCCCGACCAAGGACATGGCGATCCACGGCTGCCAGATGACGAGTGCGAGGCAGAACAGCATCAGCACGATGAAGGGGATCGCGGCTTTGCACAGCAGCCCGAAGGGCTGCTTGAACGCGCTCATGGCCACGATCAGATTGAGCCCGACTGGCGGCGTCAAATAGCCGATTTCGAGGTTCAGGATCATGATCAGCCCGAACAGCACCTTGTCGTAGCCATAGCTTGCAGCGATCGGTGCGAGCAGCGGTGCCAGCACGAGGATGGCTTCGCCTGTGGTCATCAGACAGCCGACGATCAACAGCAGAATGTTGACCAGCAGCATGAACATCAGCGGGCTCGAGATGTAGCTCTGCATGACGTTGACCAGCGCCTCGGGCACGCGATGCTCAGTCAGGATGATGTTGAGCGAGAGCGCCACGGCCAGCACCGGAAACAGCGAGCCGCCGAGCTTGGAGGTCTCCAGCACGACGCCATAGAAATCCTTGAACTTCAGTTCTCGGTGGATGAAGATCTCGACGAGCAGCGCATAGGCGAGCGCCACCGCGGCCGCTTCCGTCGCTGTAAAGTAACCCGTATAGATGCCGCCGAGCAGAATCATCGGCATCATCAGCGCGAAGATGCCTTCGCGGAATGCCGTCGCAAACTCCGCCGCTGAGAATTTCTGCGTGGCCATATGACGGTTCGCCCAGACCGAGTAAATCGACAGCACGATGGTCAGCAGAATGCCCGGGCCGAAACCGGCCGCAAACAGCGCGGTGATCGAGGTCTCGGTGACGAGGCCGTAGATGATCATCGGTATCGACGGCGGAATGATGATGCCGAGCGTGCCGCCCGACATGATCGCGCCCATGGTGAACTTGGTGTCGTAGCCGGCTTCGCGCATGGCCGGGTACATGACCGAGCCGATGGCCAGCATGGTCACGATCGACGAGCCGGAGATGGCCGCGAAAACGGCGCACGACAGAATGCACGCGACGGCCATGCCGCCTGGCAGCGGCTTCGTCAGGGACGAGAGGATCTTGATCAATCGTGCGGCGATGGAGCCGCGTGTCATCACGGCGCCGCACAGAATGAAGAGCGGAATCGACAGGATGACCTCCTTGTCGAGGCCGACCCACATGTCCTCGATGATGTAGTCGAGCTGGCCTTTGCCCCAGAAGATGTGGGCGAGCGCCGTGGCCCCGAACAGGATCACCAGCAGTGGCTGGCGAAACAGCAACGATGCGCCAATAAAACCGAAAATCCCGAGCGTCTTCATGGGGCGCTTATTCCTGGAACTCGGGAGCCTCGGGACGCAGCGACGGCCACGCGGCGTAGAAGAAGTAGCGCAGGCCCGCCGAGGCGAAGCCAAGCGGCAGGGCGAGCTGGATCGGCCACACCGGCCAGTCGATGACGGCTGCCCGCAATCCCGTCGCCTTGGACGAGAGCACGAACTGGAAGGCGTAGTAAGTGGCGATCAGCAGCACGATGCCGGTGAGCACATCGGCGAGCCGGTCCATGAACGGCCCCCACGCCGGCGGCACCCACCCGAAGCCGACGCGCGGCACGAGATGGCTGTTGGTCGCCGTTGCGATGCCGATGCCCGCAAACGAACCGACGATGAGCGCGAACACGGTGATCTTGAACGAGCCGACGAACATGCCGACGCGGCCCTGATAGATGTTGAGCTTGTGCAGCACCGGGCCGATGAACTCGCGCAGCAGGACATCGCCAAGCAACAGCGCTGCGATGAGCGTGAACGCCGCCACTGCGACATAGCACTCGGTCGTGTGCCACGCTTCGAGAAGCCGCCGGACGCCCGAGGGTGCAGGCGGATGGCTCGGCGCCGCGGCGGACGACGCTGAAGCTGTCGGTGCAGACATGTCTCGTTCCCCATCGAGACGCGCGCTGCCACCGGGGCAGCGGCATCATCGGTCACTTTGCGCAGGCCGCGCGGCCTTTTTCCATCAACGCACGTCACTTGCGACAGGTCTTGAGCCCGTCCTGGATCAGACCCCAGAGGCGCTTGCCGTCACCACCGACGTCGGCAACGATCTTCTCGAACTGCGGTTCCATGGCCTTGCGCCAAACTTCGCGCTGCGCGTCCGGCATCGCGACCACTTGGCCACCACCCTGCTTGTGCATTTCGAGGATCTTCTCTTCAAAGCCCCGCACTTCGGCGCGCAGCTTGGTGTCGGGGTTCTTAACGCGGCTCGACGTGACGGCAGCTTTCTGGTCCGCAGTGAGCTTGTCGTAGAATGCCTTGTTCATGACCACGACGCCCGCGAGATCCTGATGTGCCGAGAGCGTCATGACCGGCGCGATCTTGCCGAGACCAGCGAAATGATAGTACGTGGGACCACTGTCGGCGACATCGACGAGGCCCGTTTGATGCGCCGAATTCCATTCGGTGACCGGCAGCGGATTCGGGTTGGCGCCAAACGTCGTCCAGATGTAGGCGCCGATCTTGCTTGGCTGCGAGCGCGCCTTCAGTCCCTTGATATCATCGGGAACCAGGATCGGCTTCTTGCCGAAAAAGTGGGTCGTGCCGACTTCCGACCAGCCGAGGAACTGCACGCCTTTGGCCGCAAAGCTTTCATCTGTGTACTTGGCAACTGCCGGCATATCGATCACGCAATCCTGCTCGGCGCCGTTCTTGAACAGGAATGGGATCGATATAATCGACAGCTCCGGTACGATCAGCGAACCAGCGGTCAGCGAAAACCCACCGCTCTCAATGCGACCGCGCGCCACCTGCTGGATCGTATCCTGTTCGCTGCCGAGCTGCGCGCCGAGGAAGGCATTGACCTTCAACGCACCCTTAGAGCTCTCCGTCACATCGCTGGCAAAGCGCTCCACCTGCATAGCCCAGACCGTTTTGGGTGGCGCCGTCGAGGCGTACTTGATCTCGATCGGTGTGCTCTGCGCAAGCACCTGCCCTGCCATCGCGGCACTTGTAGTCATCGCTGCAACGAGCGCCTTCAAACTGGTCATGCCGATCATGTGGGTCCTCCCAAGGATGGTGCGCGGCGTTGTCCGCCGTCGTTGTGTCCCGGATCGTGCAACGCATGTCGGACAAGGGCAAGGAAGATCGATGCTGCAACGCAAAATGACGGCCCGACGAGACCCAACGACATGGCGATCGCACGACTGCTGCTTCCCTTCTCCCTCGTCCTTCACAAGGGAAAAGGTGCCCGATAGGGCGGATGAGGGGCAGCAACGCACTCCGGGATCGGGTTGTCGCAAGAGCCGGTGCGATAGACTTGCGCTCCTGCGCTCGCACGTATTGCGTCGGAGCAAGCTCCTGCCCCTCACCCGCCCTTTGGGCACCCTCTCCCCCTGCGAAGAGCAGGGGGAGAGGGAATGTCCCGTTCATGCAATCGCCCTGGACTCAACGAGGACCGCCATTGCTTGCTGGACGTCAATATGTTCGATGAATCACTCGATCACTTCGGCTCGCATTTGCCCGCGTCCAACATTTCGAGGTCGGTGATTTCGCCCTTGATGGAGAAATCGCCGTAATCGATGACGAGCTTGCGAGAGATGCCGTTCTCGAAGAACAGGAAGCTCAGTTCATAGACGGGCGTCGCGTCGGTCTTGTCTTTGCCCGGTTCGAAATAGCTGATTGAAACGGGCCAGGCGGCCAATGCGTCGAGCGATGTCGCGCCCTTCATGGCCGGCAATGCCTTGATTGCGGCCGGGTCAGCCTTGCGGCCAATACGAGCGAGTGTGTCGTAGGCTTTGTCACCCTTCTCCGAGCCGTCGTAGAGATCGGCGCGCATGGTCGTCTTGCCAGCCAACGCCGCGTCCAAAAGAGCAATCGAGTGCTGGACTGGGTAGACTGTGCCTGCCGGCAAATTTATTGTTGCCTTGGAGGGCTGAGTCAGTTCGACGGCAACGGTGCCGTTCGCTTCGCGCTTGGCGTCTCCCTTCGTGGCATCGCCGGACTTCTGGTCCCGCAATTGCGACGTACTGAAACGGAACAGATTGGCGACGCCGTCTTCCCAGGTCGATGAGCGCATGTCTGAAACGGTCGGCTGCCCCTCCGTCGTGCTCATTTCCGTGACCAGCCGCATGTTTTGCGTCCAGCCCTCACACGCATTGCCGGTGATTTCATAGACCATGCGCCCGCGCACGCCCGTGACACTCGCGGAGTTGCGCGACACGCCGAGCGTCATGTCGTAGACAGCCCGATGCGCCGCGAGGCGCACTTTGGAGGCGGCCAGCGCGGCGTCGGCAAATCCAAGAGTGCCGGCAAAACTGCAGGCGACGCCCAAAGCGCAGCCCAGGTGGCGAGAGGTCATGCGGGTCTCCGCAGCCGAGATTGGCATCGCCGACACCCTATCGGCAGACTGTGGCGAAGCAAAGGGTCGGGTGCAGTGGTGTAGGCGCATCGGCGCCGAGCCGAGCTGCCCGCCGCTAGAAAGTGACTTGACTTGTGCGCGCCGTCACCGTTGCTCGTCATATGGGGGACAAAGAACCATCCTGAGGAACTCGTCATGGCTGATACCGCAAAGGCTCCTGGTTTCGCGACCCTTGCCATACACGCAGGTGCTGCGCCTGATCCGACCACGGGAGCGCGCATCACGCCGATTTATCAGACGGCGGCCTTTGTCTTCAACAACGCGGACCATGCCGCCTCCCTGTTCGGGCTCGAGGCCTTTGGCAACATCTACACCCGCATCGGCAACCCCACCCAAGGCGTTCTTGAGCAGCGCGTGGCAGCACTCGAAGGCGGCACGGCCGCCCTCGCGGTCGCATCGGGCCACGCGGCGCAATTGGTGACCTTCCATACGCTTTTGGAAACAGGTGACGAGTTTGTTGCCGGCCGCCAGCTCTATGGCGGCTCGATCAATCAGTTCAACCACGGTTTCAAGAAATTCGGTTGGCACGTGAAGTGGGCCGACGGCATGGATCCGGCGTCGTTTGAAGCCGCCATCACGCCAAAGACCAAAGCCATCATGATCGAGAGCGTCGCCAATCCAGGTGGCATCGTGATCGACATTGATGCAATCTCGAAGATTGCCAAGAAACATGGCCTACCGCTCATCGTCGACAACACCATGGCCTCGCCCTATCTGTGCCGGCCCAAGGAGCATGGCGCCGACATCGTGCTGCATTCGCTGACCAAGTTTATGTGTGGCCACGGCAACTCAATCGGCGGCGTAATTGTTGATTGCGGCACATTCGACTGGCTCGCAGCGAAGCGGAAGTATCCGACGCTCCAAGATCCAAATCCGAGCTATAACGGCATGAAGCTTGGCGAGACCTTCGGCAATTTTGCCTTCGCTATCGCGTGCCGCGTCATTGGCTTGCGAGATCTCGGCCCTGCGATCTCGCCGTTCAATGCCTTTCAAATCCTGACCGGTATTGAGACGCTGCCGCTGCGTATGGAGCGGCATTGCTCCAATGCACTGGCCGTCGCCAAGCACCTTGAGAAGCACTCAAAAGTGGCCTGGGTGAACTACGCGGGCCTCGAGACCTCCAAAAACCACGCTGTCGCAAAACGCATCACGCCCAAAGGGGCGGGCTCTGTGTTCACCTTCGGCGTCAAGGGCGGCTACGACGCCGGCGTCAAATTCGTCTCGGCGTGCAATCTGCTGTCGCACCTCGCCAACATCGGCGACACGCGCTCGCTGGTCATCCATCCGGCGTCGACGACACATCGCCAACTGACCGACGAACAACGCAAGGCCGCCGGTGCGGGCGGTGACGTCGTTCGTCTGTCGATCGGCATCGAAGATGCCAAGGACATCATCGCGGACATCGACCATGCTTTGGCGTCGACCTAGCGCGAGCGTGCATGGCGGTGACATGACGATGACGCGAAACACGCCATGACCACACCGCTGCTGTCTGTTCGAGACTTGAAGACCTGTTTCCACACCGGCGACGGCATCACGCGTGCCGTCGATGGCATGTCGTTCTCTCTGAATCCAGGCGAAACGCTCGGCCTCGTTGGTGAGAGCGGATGCGGCAAGAGTGTCACGGCGCTCTCGATCCTGCAACTTCTGCCGCCCAAGATCGGCCGTATCGCTGGCGGCGAAATCTACTTCCAGGGGCGCGATCTCGCGCAGCTCGACGAAGCCGCGATGCGCGACATCCGCGGCAACGACATTGCCATGATCTTCCAGGAGCCGATGACGTCACTGAACCCGGTATTCACGGTCGGACATCAAATTGCGGAGGCTGTCCGTATTCATCAGAACCTGGGTCGCAAAGCCGCTCATGATCGCGCTGTTGAGATGCTGGCCCTCGTGAAAATCCCCGATCCCGCGCGCCGCGCGCAGGAGTATCCCCATCACTACTCCGGCGGCATGCGTCAGCGTGCCATGATCGCGATGGCGCTCGCCTGCGATCCTAAGCTCCTGATCGCTGACGAGCCGACGACGGCACTGGACGTGACGATCCAGGCGCAAATCCTTCAGCTCATAGCAGACCTACAGGCACGCACACGCGCGGCAGTCATCTTGATCACACATGATCTCGGCGTTGTCGCCGAAATGTGCGAGCGTGTTGTGGTGATCTACGCCGGTCGCAAGGTCGAAGAGGCCGCGGTCGAGGACCTGTTCGCGCGCCCCTTGCATCCCTACACGCAAGGCCTGATGGCGTCTCTCCCGCGCATGCGCAAGGCCGGCCGCCGCGGACGCCTCGCCGAGATTGCAGGCGTCGTGCCGTCGCTGCGCGAGCCGTTGGCTGGCTGCGCTTTCGCGGCACGTTGTGCCTTTGCGACGGACCGATGTCGCTTGGAGCAGCCCGCATTACGCGACTTCGGCCATGGACATGTCGTTGCCTGTCATGAGGCCGGGAGGACGGACGGTTTGCACCAGTGACCTTGGCGCGCTAGCTCTTTCGATCACGCACGACTGGATCGTCAGGATTTCCCGGGATCACTATGACCGATAGCATCGACAAGAGTTCGATCCGCACACGGCTCGTTCAATCCGGCCGGCCGAAGAAGGGCGAACGACGCACCGTCAACCTGCCCGTCTATCGCGCGTCCACTGTGCTCTATGAAAACGTCGCCGCGCAGCGCGCCACGCGGGCCCGCGCCGCCGAGGGCCATCGAGAGTTCTCGTATGGCACCAACGGCACGCCGATCGTGTTTGCCCTCGAAGACATGATCGCCGACATCGAAGGCGGTTATCGCACGCGCGTGTCGTGTTCAGGATTGGCTGCGATCGGCTTTGGCCTGTTGCCGTTCCTGCGCCCGGGCGATCACTGCCTGATCACCGAAGCCGCCTACGAGCCGACGCGGCGCATCGCTCGAACCGTACTCGAGCCGATGGGCATCACCTGCGAGATCTACAAGGCCGACGGCTCCGACATCGAGGGACGCTTCAGGCCGAACACGAAAGCCGTCTACGCTGAAGTTCCCGGCACCGGCGCCTTTGAAATGCTGGATCTGCCGGCGCTGGCGCGCCTGACCAAGCCGCGCGGCATCACGTTGTGCGTCGACAACACCTGGGGCTCCGGCATTCTGTTCCAGCCGTTGAAGCATGGCGCTGACGTGTCGATGGTGGCGGGAACCAAGCATTTTGCCGGACATTCCGACCTTCTGCTCGGTGCGGTCACGACGACGGAGGCCGCATGGAAACCGGTGCACGATTGGCACACGGCCTTCGGCATGACGATCTCGGGCGATGATGCGTTTCTGGCCCTGCGCGGGCTTCGCACCATGGCCGTGCGCTTGCCCGTGCACGCTGAGACGACCATGCAGATCTGCGCGTGGGCGGATCAGCGGCCGGAAGTCGCGAACGTGCTGTGGCCGGCGTGGCCGAAGCATCCAGGTTACGACATCTGGAAGCGCGATTTCAATGGCGCTTGCGGGCTGTTCAGCCTCGAACTCAAGGCGCCGCAAGACAAGGTCGATCGCTTTATCGACAGCCTGCAGTACTTCCAGCTTGGCGCATCCTGGGGCGGATACGAGAGCCTCGTCAATCTGACGGGTGTGCAGGCCATGCGCACGGTCACGGACTGGTCGAAGCGCGGCATCATCGTGCGCTTCCATGCAGGCCTCGAAGATCCGAAAGATCTGATTGCCGATCTGGAGCAGGCGATGGTGCATCTCACATGAAACTGGCCGACTACGACATCGACGCCGTGCGCGGGTTCGTACCGGGGCGTGATCCGTTGCTCGCGTTGCCAGCACCCTATGATGCGTGGGATCACGTGGCCGCGCATTTGCCCGTGCTGACCATGCGCCATCGAACGCACGCGGCGCTTGCCGCGATGCCAGTGCTCGATGCGGGTGGCCTGGTTGATATCGAACAACAACGGCGCGGGTTTCTGCTGCTGACAGCATTCGCCAACACGTGGCTGGTCGGAACCTGTGCGACGACAACGATCCCGGCATGCATATCGGTGCCGTTGATCGCGCTGTCGCGCACGCTCGGCCGAATGCCGATCACGCACCACGCAACGATCGTGCTCGACAACTGGCGGCGGCTCGACACGGCGAAGCCGCTCGCCATGGATAACATCGACACGCTCGTGTCGTTTCGCGGCAGCATCGACGAGAAGTGGTTTTTTCTCTCGACCGTCGGCGCTGAACTCGCAGGTGCCCCTGTGTTGCCGCGCTTGCTTGATGCCATGGACGCAGCCGAGCAGGGGGACCATGGCCGGCTTGCCGACACGCTGCATGCGACTGCGCGGCTGATCGGCGCGACCACGACCGCGTTTCTGTCGGTCCGCGAGAGCTGCGACCCCTACATCTTCTATACTCACGTGCGGCCCTATCTCGCGAGTTGGCCGCAGCCCGGCGTGACATACGAAGGCACGGGCGTCGGACCAGTCGTCTACAACGGCGGCAGTGCGGCCCAGTCGGCCCTGTTGCAATCGATCGACGCGGCCCTTGGCATCACGCACGCGCACGACCTCACGCGGGGCTTCCTGATGTCCATGCGGGACTACATGCCACCACGGCACCGCGCATTTATCGAAGATGTGAGCCGTCGCTCAGCCATCCGCACAACGGTCCGTGGAGCAAACGAGGCCAACCTGCTTGACGCGTACAATGCCTGCATCGTTGCCATGGACGAGTTGCGCCGCAAGCATATGGGGCTTGTCGCGGAGTACATCAGCCGACAGATGCCTCCGTCGGCATCGGCAATCGGCACAGGCGGAACGAGTTTCGACGATTTCCTGCGTCAAACGCGCATCGAAACAGTGACGTCGAGAATCAGCAAAACCTGATCGCGGGTGCGGCCCGAGATTCAAAGCAGTTACTCCAAGCCGGGTCTCGAACAGCGCTTCAAGCCGTGATAAGCTCAGCCCACAACGAGGGTTCAACCATGCATCTGGTCATCGGCAACAAGCTGTATTCGTCCTGGTCGCTGCGGCCGTGGATGCTGCTCAAGGCCATCAACGTCGCCTTCAAAGAGACCGTGATCCCGCTGTCGCAGCCGGACACAAAGAAGAACATCCTGGAGCACTCCCCGACCGGCAAAGTGCCGCTGCTGATCGATGGCGACATCCGCGTCTGGGAGAGCCTGGCGATCATGGAATACGTCGCCGAAAAATTTCCGCAGGCGCACGTCTGGCCGCAGGACCCTTCAGCGCGCGCGCATGCACGTGCGTCGTCCAGCGAGATGCACGCCGGGTTCCAGGCACTCCGTCAGGCCTGCCCCATGAACCTCGGGCGCAAGTTCAAGCCGAAGGCGAGCCATGGTCCCGACGCAGATGCCAACATCGTGCGGGTCGAGGCCTTGTGGGCGGAAGCACGCAAACACTTCGGCAAAGGTGGCCCGTTCCTGTATGGCGCCTTCACGGCGGCTGACGCGATGTACGCGCCGGTTGTCACGCGCCTCGATACCTATCAGGTGAAGGTGAAGCCCGAGACGCGCCTCTACATGGACGCGGTGCTGAAACACCAGGTGTTCGTCGATTGGCGCCTTGCCGCATTGAAAGAGCCGTGGTTCTTGCCTGACTACGAGAAGGGCCACGACGTGGCCGAGAGCTACATCGCAGCCAAGTGAAAAGGATGCGAGTTGCGAGTTGTCAGTTGCGAATTGGGAAACTCAACTCGCAACCTACAACTCGCAATTCGCACAACCCCATGTCTCAGAAAGCCACAGGCTCCGCCTACTCGATCGAGGAACAAAAGGCCGAGGTCGTCAGCCGCACGTTGTCTGTGCTTGTCGACAACGAGCCGGGCGTCCTTGCCCGTGTGATCGGCTTGTTCTCTGGTCGCGGCTATAACATCGACAGTCTCACGGTTTCGGAGACGAACCATGAGAAGCACCAGTCTCGCATCACCATCGTGACGCGGGGCACGGCGGCTGTGATCGAGCAGATCATCCATCAGCTTGAACGGCTGGTGCCCATCCACAGCGTCGCCGACCTGACCAAGGACGGCAACGGCATCGAGCGCGAACTGGCGCTTATCAAGGTCGCAGGCACAGGCGAGAAACGCATCGAGGCGCTGCGCCTCGCTGAAATTTTCCGCGCCAATGTCATCGACGCTTCGACCGAGCACTTCGTGTTTGAATTGACCGGGCGCACCAGCAAGATCGAACAGTTCATCTCGATCATGAGCAACCTCGGACTAGTCGAGATCTCGCGCACCGGCATCGCCGCCATCGGCCGCGGGGCGAAGGGGATGTGATATGCGGGCTTGCCGGATCCCCCACGTCTTGGCCGGCGACGAGCAAGGTGAGAGATGGGCAAAGTGAGCGAGCGCGCGTGACACGGTATCGCGAAGACCATATCGTCCAGAGCGTTGCCAACGCCCTGCAATTCATCGCGTGCGTCCACCCCGCTGACTTCATCCGCCACCTTGCGAGTGCCTATGCGCGGGAGGATGCACCGCCCGCGAAGGACGCGATCGGGCAACTGCTGCTCAATGCCCGCATGAGCGCCATCGACCGCCGGCCCATGTGCCAGGACACGGGCACGGTGAACGTGTTCTTGAAAATCGGCGTCGGGGCCCGCATCGACACAAAACGATCGATGCAGGCGCTGATGGATGAAGCCGTGCGGCGTGCCTACACGCATGTGGACAATCCGCTGCGCGCTTCGCTGATCAACGATCCGCTGTTTGGCCGTACGAACACGCGCGACAACACGCCGGCGATCGTGAGTGTGGAACTCGTTGAAGGCGATGCGATCGATATCACGGTGGCGGCGAAGGGCGGAGGATCGGAAAACAAGGCGCAGTTCGCAGCCCTCAATCCGGCCGACAACGTCGCGGATTGGGTGGTGGCCAAGATTGCGGCATCAGGCGCGGGCTGGTGTCCGCCGGGCGTGCTCGGGATCGGTGTCGGTGGCACATCCGAGAAAGCGATGCTGCTCGCGAAGGAGGCTCTCATGGAGCCGCTCGACATGTCCGACGTGAAGAGCCGTGGGCCGCGGGACAAACTCGAGGCGCTGCGCGTCGAGATCCTCGATCGTGTCAACGCGCTTGGCATCGGCGCACAGGGGCTGGGCGGCGCAACAACCGTGCTCGACGTCAAGATCAAGACGTTCCCAACGCACGCCGCCTCGATGCCGGTCGCGCTCATCCCGAATTGCGCCGCCAATCGCCACATCCACTTTACGCTCGACGGCTCCGGCCCAGCCGTATTCGAGGCGCCGGATCTTGCTGATTGGCCCGTCGACATCGCCGCGCAAGCAGGCACGCACATGACTCGC
Source organism: Hyphomicrobiaceae bacterium (assembly GCA_031374735.1). GTDB lineage: Bacteria > Pseudomonadota > Alphaproteobacteria > Rhizobiales > Hyphomicrobiaceae > JABFRJ01. Next base: position 125,761 of record JANMGQ010000010.1, read on the forward strand.
ATCAACCTCGACAAACTGTCGAAAGTCGATGTCGCGGCCTGGCGGCCAGGACAGAAGCTGCTGCTCACGGGCACGCTGCTGACGGGCCGCGATGCCGCGCACAAGCGCATGGTCGAAATGATGGCGCGCGGCGAGCCGCTACCGGTCTCGCTGGCCGGCAAGATGATCTATTATGTCGGCCCGGTCGATCCCGTGCGCGGCGAGGCCGTCGGCCCAGCCGGCCCAACCACGTCGAACCGCATGGACCGCTTCACCGAGACGATACTCGCGTCGACAGGCCTGATCGGCATGATCGGCAAGGCCGAACGCGGGCCTGAGGCGTGTGCCGCGATTGCGAAGCACGGCGCCGTCTACTTGATCGGCATCGGCGGCGCCGGGTATCTGATCTCGAAGGCCATCAAAGCGTCACGCGTGGTGGCGTTTGCGGATCTCGGCATGGAAGCGATCCACGAGTTCCGCGTCGAGGAGATGCCGGTCACTGTGGCGGTCGACAGCAAAGGGGTCAGCGTCCATGACACCGGGCCGGCCGCCTGGCGGCGCAGACACGGCCAGTAGAGAGGCAGCGGACTTTGCCTAGTGATCGCGCGAAGATGCACGATTAACCATATGGCTGCAAAGGTTAATGCCCGGCTTGACCTGACTGCCCTCTATGCTTAATGCGCATCAGCCTCGCGGCCCTGGTCCCGTCGTCGCGCACTGTTGGCGCACGGATCACGACCAGTCCGGAGGAGGTGTGAGGGCCCCGGTGACATCCTGTCCCGGGCACGCCGCAACGGCGGCGAGGGCCACATTCGGAGTGTTGTGCGGGGTGGCGATGCTGCGCTCCGCTCGGCCTCCTGCCCATATAGTGAATCGACGCCGTTGCTCCTGTCGGGGCGCGACCATCCCGGCGCGTCTCAAGCCAACCGGTCTTGATCTACAGGAGACCTGAATGAAGTCTTATCGTGTTGCGTTCCTGCTTGCGGCAGGCGCGTTGATTTCGGCTGCTTCACCGGCGGCTGCTGATGCCGACCCTGTGACATGGTCTAGCCTGATGCGCTCCGCGCCCATCACCGCTGCACCTAAGGCAGCGCCGAAAGCCGTTGCGGCGAAACCATCGCCGAAGGTTGCGACTTCGAAGCCGGCAAGCAAGCCGGTACAGACTGCCTCGTCTGATGACGGATCACGTCCGCAGCGCAAGGCCGCGACGAAGCCTGCACCGGCCCGCACGGCGGTCACATCGACCGGCGGCGGCGGCACATTGTCCGGCATTGCCTCGTATTACTGGCAGCCTCAGCCGGTTGCCTCTGGCGGTCGCTTCAACCCCGATGCGCTGACGGCTGCCCATAAGACGCTGCCGTTTGGAACGCGCGTGCGCGTCACGCATGGTGGCAACGGCCGTTCGGTCGAAGTCGTCATCAATGATCGCGGCCCCTATATCGCCGGCCGCATCATCGATCTCTCCCGTCGCGCCGCCCAAGTCATCGGCATGACCGATCAAGGCATCGCGCGGGTCAATGTCGCCATCCTCGGCAAGTAACGACGTCCGCGACGCAACAAGGCCGGTTCCGCGTCGCGGCGCCGGCTTTGTTGTGTGACCTCACCACGTATCAATAAACGCGCGTCGCGGCGGCAGAACAGTTGGTACACTTGCGAGGCCACGCAGCAACCAGCGGCGCGTGTCTGCCGGGTCGATGACGGCGTCGATCTCTAGGAAACTCGCCATGTTGATGGCGCGGCCCTTCTCGTAGGACTTCCCGACCAGCTCTCGATACAACGCCTCGCCATCGGCGGCGTTTTTCGCGCTCGCAGCTTCGATCTCCTTGCGATAGCCGAGCCGCACCGCGCCTTCGAGACCCATGCCGCCATACTCCGATGTCGGCCAGCCCACGATAAAGAACGGCGCATGAAACGCGCCCGCCGCCATGCCCATGGCGCCGAGTCCATAGCCCTTGCGCAATACGACCGTGAACATGGGCACGCGGAGCGCGGCCCCAGTCACAAACAGCCGCGATGTGCGCCGCACCGTCGCCGTGGTTTCCGATTGTGCGCCAACCATGAAGCCGGGTGTGTCGCACAGCGACACGATCGGCAAGCCGTAGGCGTCGCAGAGCTGCAGATAGCGCGCGAGCTTATCCGATGCCGGACCATCAATCGCGCCACCGAGATGCTTTGGGTTGTTGGCGATGAGCCCGAACGGTTTGCCTTCGATGCGCACGAAGGCCGTGATGGCGCCGACGCCGTAGTCGCGGCGCAACTCCAAAACGGAACCCTCGTCGCACAGCGCATCAATCACGCTGCGCATCTCATAGACGCGCACGCGGTTTTCCGGAACCAGGTGGCGCAGCGTCCGCTGATCGGCTGCCACGCCTGCCGCACGGTCGCCCTGCACATAGCCGAGGTATTGCTTTGCTGCCGCAACCGCCGCCGCCTCATCCTCAACCAGCACGTCGATGACGCCGTTCGGCGCCTGGACGCTGACAGGGCCAACATCGTCGGGCGCGACAACGCCGAGGCCTCCGCCTTCGATCATCGCGGGGCCGCCCATGCCGATCGATGAGTTACGCGTGGCGATGATCACATCGCCTGAGCCGAGCAGTGCCGCATTGCCGGCAAAGCATCGCCCCGCCACGATGCCGACACGCGGAACGACACCCGAGAGGCGCGCGAACATATTGAAGGTCGTGCAGTCGAGGCCCGCGACGGCTGCCGCATCCGTATCGCCTGGTCGTCCGCCGCCGCCTTCGGCGAACATGACCATCGGGATCTTCCAATCGCCGACGACTTGCAGCAGGCGATCGCTTTTCTTGTGATTGAGCTTGCCCTGCGTGCCCGCCAGCACCGTGTAGTCGTAAGCCATGACTGCGACGCGGGCGCTCTCGGGTGTGGTGTGCGCGGCATTGACTGTGCCTATACCGGTGATGAGCCCGTCGGCCGGCGTATTCTTCTTGAGATCATCGAGCGAGCGGCGCGCGCGCTGTGCGGCAACGGCCAATGCGCCGTACTCAATGAAGGAGCCAGGATCGAGCAGATCTGCCAGATTTTCGCGCGTCATGCGCATGCCGGTTTTGCGGCGCTTCGCGACGGCTTCGGGGCGGTTGGCATCGAGCGTCAGGGCATGTGCGTCGATGACGGACTGCAAGTCTGGGCGGATGTGCGCGAGGTCGACGGCATGTCGGCTATCGTCCGTGCCGCCATCGGCTCCATCCGCCTCGATCTCGAACAGCGGCTGGCCCTCGTCGACGACGGTGCCTTTGGCGATGTGCACCGCGCGCACGATGCCGCCGCGAGGCGCCTCGACGAGGTGCTCCATCTTCATGGCCTCGATGACAGCCAGCGTCGCGCCACGCTTCACATGCGCTCCGAGTTCGACGGCGACCGAGACGATGGAGCCGAGGAGGGGCGCTGCGATTGTCGTGTCGATGATCGTCCACGATCCCTGGGATACCCTGCCCCCTCGTGAGAGAGGATTAGGGTGTGAGGGAACCCGCGACGCTGAAACTTGGCCTGCTGCCTCAACCAACCGTGCGGCGTTCTCATCGATAAACCGTGTCGTCACCCGGTTCGTCTGCACCTGCTCATCCGCCAGCAAAGCCGCCAGAAACGAAGCATTCGTTGCAACGCCCACAGCCTCGAACTCAGCCAGGGCGCGCGCTGCTTTCGCGACGAGGCGCGCATGATCGCCGGCGGGCAAATCAACAATGACCTTTGCCAGCAGGCTGTCGTAGGCCGGGCTCAGCACCCCGCCTGATGTCATGTGCGTGTCGACGCGCACGCCGGGGCCGCCGGGCAGCCGCAGCGATTGTATCGTGCCGCCTGCAGGCTTGGCCGAGCCGTCGGCCTGCATCGTTTCGGCATTGACGCGCAGCTGCATGGCCATGCGCGGCATAGCCTTCGTTGGAAACGGACCTGCTTCGGCGAGTTGCCCTCCGCCCGCGATGCGCAGTTGCATTTCGACGAGGTCGACACCGTAGGCGCGCTCTGTGACGGTGTGCTCGACTTGCAGGCGCGGGTTCGCTTCGATGAAGGTGACATTCTGCACACCGCGCATCGCCGTCGCATCGACAAGAAATTCAAATGTGCCAAGGCCACTGTACTTCAGTGCCGTGGCCATCTTCTTTGCCGCGTCCAGCACGGACTCGCGCGCCTTGGCGGTCAGTGACGGGCTCGGCGCCATCTCGATGAGCTTCTGCTGGCGGCGTTGCAGCGAGCATTCGCGCTCGCCCAGCGCAATGGCATTGCCCGTGCCGTCGCCAATGATCTGCACCTCGATGTGGCGCTGATCGGTGAGCAGCTCTTCGCAATACAGGTCGTCATTGCCGAACGCCGCTTTGGCCTCGGACTGGCACCGGGCATAGGCTTCGGCAAGTTCATCCGCAAACCGCACAATGCGAATGCCGCGGCCCCCGCCACCGGCGATGGCCTTGATCATCATCGCGGCGCCCTTTGCCCGCCCGGCAAAAAATCGCCGCATGACCTCGAGGCTCGTCGCCTCGAGCGTGCCATCGGGCACGGGCACGCCGAGCTGCATGGCGATGTCGCGCGCCTTGGCTTTGTCGCCCAGTGCCGCAAGCGTCTCGGGCGACGGGCCAACGAAGATGATCTTGGCCTTGCGACAGGCCTCGGCGAATGCCGCGCTTTCACTGAGGAAGCCGTAACCGGGGTGAACGGCATCGCAGCCCTCGTCCTTAGCGACACGCAGCATCGTGGCGATGTCGAGATACGCCCGTGGTCCCGAGGCATCGAGGGCGACAGCCTTGGTCGCGGCGTTGCGATGCAATGAGGGGGTGTCGTCGGCGGCATACACAGCCACGGTCTCGATACCGAGATCAGCGGCCGTCCGCGCAATACGCACGGCAATCTCGCCGCGGTTGGCGATCAAGATCCGCTTCAGCATGTGTGTCCTCGCATCAGAGGCCAGCGGCATGGCCGGCCCAAGACACGAGATGTAGCGCGGTTCTCACGCGAGCGTCGACATCGATGCCCAAAGGGACACGCCAGCGCGTCACGCCTTCACGAGGCGGACCACGACATCGATATGGCTGATCTTCATGCCTGGTGGTGGCTCCGGCAGGCCGTCGACGTGGATGGCGTCCCCGGGGATGTCCATCAGCACACCCGCCTTCTCGACATAGAAGTGGTTATGATTCGATGTGTTGGTGTCGAAGTAGGCGCGATGACCATCGAGCGCGATCTCGCGCAACAGCCCGCCCGACTTGAACTGGTGCAACGTGTTGTACACTGTGGCGAGCGAAACCCGTTCACCGGCCGCCACGGCCTCTTCATGCAACATCTCGGCTGTGACGTGCCGGTCGCCGGACCCAAACAGCAATTCAGCCAACAGGAGACGTTGCCGCGTCGGGCGCAGCCCTACAGTCTTCAACCGTTCAATGATTGCTACATCCGCTGCAGCGATGGTCTCGGTCGTCACAGGTTCTTTGCCCTTCCAGGAGGCGTCGCCGCCACGTGTTCCACCAAGCCCATGTCACTGGTCTTGATGGCGAAACACAGGCAGAATTCACGTCCGCCTTGGCGTAGTATAGTTCAATGGCTGCCTTCGAAGCAACACAAACGACACAGCACGCAGATTCCAAGCTGCTTTAGACGTGCTCTACCGCGCTACCCCGCCGTGTTGTCTCAGCTCTCCGCAACCAACGCCAGCACACGCAACGGACTGCCTGACCCGTGCTCGATCTTGAGCGGCGCGGTGATCAGGAGGGCGCCGGTCGGTGGCAGCTGATCGAGGTTGGTGAGGCTTGCGAGGCCGAACTTGTTGGCGCCGTGCATCAAGGCATGCGCCGGGAACGGTGGCTCGAACGAGAACGCCTGCCCCGCATCCGTGCCGACCGCCTCGACACCCCAGCCGTTGACGTTGCGCTCTTCGATCAGGAAGCGCACCGCGTCGGCGCCCGGACCAGGCGTGTGCGGCCCGTCTTCTTTCATATTGAGGAACTTTGCGGGATCCGTCCGCTTCGACCAATCGGACCGCATCAACACCCATGAGCCCTCCGGCACCTTGTCGTGCTTTTTCTCCCAGGCCTTGATGTGCTTTGGCGTCACCAGGAACCGTTCGTCTTTTTTGCACTCTTTGGAAAAGTCCATCACGCAGGCCGGTGCGACAAGGCGTTGGACATCGAGGTTATGGGTCGCGCCGTCCTTCAAGTCCTTGCCCGTGATCCAATGGATCGGCGCGTCGAAATGCGTGCCGGTGTGTTCGCCGAGCGCCATATTGTTCCAGTACCAGGCTGGGCCGCGGCTGTCGTAGCGCGAGATCTCAGAGATCGAAAATGGCGCGGACGGCGCGAACTCCGGCGGCAGCTGGATCACCGGTGTCGACGGCTTCAGCATCTGCGTGAGGTCGACGATCCGGATCTTCTTTTTGGCGATGGCTTTGGCAAGCTTTTCGAGCAGGTCTTTGGCCATGATCGGTCCCTGGTTGACGGCGTGTCCTGGCTTGAGCGGTCGGCTCAATGCCGCGCATGGAGACAGTGTTGGCCGAGGTCACGCCGTTGTCCAGGGCACAAACGGAGCTGGGCGGCCTAGTCAACGTGGACTTTTGCCGTCAAGACACATCAGGCGCAGCACGCTAAGGACGTGCGATCCACAAAGAGGGTAAACGCATGCGTTCGGTTTTGGCAGTCGTCGTCATGACGCTTGGCGTCGGCTCGGGTTCAGCACTTGCACAGACAGCTCCGGTGCCAACGGCCCAACCCGCAGTGGCGGCGCCTGCGGTTCCGGCAAAGAGCGCGGCCGCACCGGCTGCGGCGCAAAAGTGCATGCGTCTGCCATTGTCGGATATTGCAGTCGGGCGGCCGGAGACGATCGCACAGGCGCAGCTGCGCTTGAAGGAATACTCTGAAGCAGAGGCCAAGCGGCGTGGCTGGAAGGGGCCTCTCGTCAAGAGCAACGAGACTGTCAGCTGCGAGGACTACTTGTACCTGCCCGTGATCGGACAGGAGTATAAGTGCCTCGTGACGGCCACGTTCTGTAACGGCCCTGCGGCGCCGGCGGGCAAGACGCCAACAGCCAAACCCGTTGTGGCAGCCCCGAAGGCGGCGGCGAAACCCGCATCCGCGGCTGCACCCAAGCCCGCACCGAAGCCTGCCAACTAACGCTGCATTAAGCCATCCACGCAGGGTCGCGGTTGAGCGTGGCGAGTTTTGCCTTGCGCTGGTCGAGATCCGGCAGGCAGCCGAGCAGGCCGAGCGTGTAGGGATGGCGGCTCGCCATCTTGCTCTCATCAGCGAGTTCGGCGGCGGGGAACGTCTCCATGGCCTTGCCGCCATACATGACGATGACGCGGTCGCAAAACGACCGTACCAGATGCAAATCGTGGCTGATGAAGATCAACCCCATGCCGCGCTTGGTGACCAGGTCGTCGAGAATCTTGAGCACCTGCAACTGCACGGTCACATCGAGCGCTGACGTCGGCTCGTCGGCGATCAGGATGTCGGGCTCGGCAATGAGCATCATGGCGATCATCACGCGCTGGCCCATGCCGCCTGACACCTCGTGCGGATAGAGATCAAACACGCGGGTGGGTTCGCGGATCTGCACCGCCTCCAGCATGGCGAGCGTGCGATCTCGCGCCTCCGCTCGGCTCGCTTTCTGGTGCACGCGATAGGCCTCGGCGATCTGCTTGCCGACGGTTGCAACAGGATTGAGCGAGAACTTCGGGTCCTGCATCACCATCGACATGCGCCGGCCGCGCAACTTGCGCCGCGTGGTCCGGTCCATCGTCGACAGCTCCTCCCCGCGATAGAGCATGCGGTCCGCCGTCACGACGCCGGGCGGCGGGATCAGATCCAGGATCGCGCGTCCGGTCATGGATTTGCCCGAGCCGCTTTCACCCACAATACCAAGTCGCTCACGACCGAGCGTGAACGACAGTCCGCGCACCGCATGCACCACGCCTGTCGGCGTGTGAAAGGCGACGCGCAGATTCGAGATGTCGAGGAGGGGCGTCGCGTCTTGTGTGGCCATGACATGTGATGTCACGGATCGCGCCTGCCGTGAAGCATCCGGCGCCCATGTCAGAAATTTGAAATGTGGCGCCAGCGTTGGTGTCTGACCGAGGTCAGACACCACAATGAAGCGCAATCTGCCACACTGAGAACCGCTGCTCTCATGTGGCGCCAAGGACCAAGGCGATCGTCGCGAGCCGGATAACCTTTTCTGCAGCGCACGCGGACGGATGTGGACAACACGGCAGACCTGCGGCACATTTGCAAAGCCGATCAAACGAGGTTTGAGCGTGGAGCTCCGCCGCACAGGCGGCGGAAGGATAATGATGCCGGACGACAGGGGCATACCGCAGGGCGAAGGCAAGGTGCGGTTGCGGGTCAACGTTCTCGGCAACGTGACCATTTTTGTCTGTGTTGATGGCATCGAAACACCTTTGCAGCTCGGCAATCGCAAGAGCCGCGCCGTGCTCGGCGTGCTCGCCATGCACGACCAACGCACCATCTCGCGCGAACGGCTTGCCGGCCTGTTGTGGGGCGCCAAGGAACAGCTGAAGGCGCAAGGCAACCTGCGCAATGCGCTGTTTGAAGTGCGCCGCGTCCTGAACAAGCACGGGCTGACAGCCTTCATCAACGAAGCGCTCGATCGACATACCATCACCATCGACCACAGCCTTGTCGACGTCGATCTGACCGAGGTCGTCGACGAGTTGGCAAAGGGGCGCGTGCACACGCTGTTGCTCGATCGGGAGCGGCTGTTTGAAAGCCTGTTCGACGACCTGAAGCGCGTCGACGATGAGTTCGAATCCTGGGTCGTCACCAAGCGCACGGCCTATGGCCGCCGCGTGCTCGATCGCGTCGAAGATCTGATGCGCTCCAAGAAGGCCGAGATGCACACGCGCGAGTTGGCCGCCCGCGCCTTGAGCAACCTCGACCCCTCGAACGAGGAGGCCGTGCGCCTGCGCATGCGCCAACTGGCCGAGCGCGGCGATTCGGGCGCGGCGCTCACGCTTTTCCTAAAGCTCGAAAACTATCTCGACGAGCAACTGGGCACCGAGCCGTCGCTGCCGACCATCGAACTCAACGCGGCCATCAAGATGGGCCAGATCGCGGTGATCGACAGCGGCGAGCCGCCACCACCCTTGCCGCCCGAGCCCACATTGCAGCTGGCGCCGGGCGAGCGGCTGGTGATCGGCGTGTGCGCATTCGACATGTCAGCCCTCTCAGCCGACGCGCGCCCCTATGTCGACGGGTTCCGCGGCGATCTCGTCCGCAGTCTCGTCCAGTTCCGCGAGTGGGACATCCACGAGCCCAAACGCGTCTGGGACCCGGCAACGTGGCCGCGTGGCCAAAATGGCGAGTATGTCATCGACGCCCGCGCCATCGAAGCCGACGGCGCCATCCGCCTGACGCTGAGCCTGCACGACTTGGAGAGCATGAAAGTGGTCGACGCGCAGCTGATCCACCTCTCGCGTGACAATTGGTTCAAGAGCCAGGATGAGGTTATCCGCCAGCTGGCGCGTTGGCTGAATTTGAGCGTTTCCGCAGAACGAATCCAGGCATTTTCAAGTGCGACCGCGGCTCACCCGGCCCTTGTCTATGATATCTGGCTCAAACACGATCAACCAAAACATCTGCTCAGCCCGCAGCAATGGTACGAAGCAGAGAAGGCGCTCTTGGAGCTTCTGAAAAACAACCCAGCGTTCGATCGCGGTTACGCCTCTTTGGCTACCTTATACAATTTGAAGCACTTCATTTTTCCAGGGATCTTTCGGGATCGCGATCTTCACGTCAAGGCGTTGGAATTGGCCCAAACGGCAATCAAGATCGATCCTAGGGCAGCCAATGGACATCGGTCAGCTGCTTACTCGCACGCCTTGTTGGGCGACTTCGGGATGGCTGAGCACCATTTTCGTCTAGTTCTAGAGCTCAACGAAAACGACGCATGGGCCAGTGTTGCGGCCGCAGCAGGCATTGGCCTCTGCGGTAAATGGCAGGAAGCAGAGGCTTTGATTGAGCGAGCCACTTCTACAACGCGCCATCACTCAGCGGAGATGGTCGCCTATCAAGCGTACAACAGTTTCGCGTTAAGAGATTACGCGGCCGTGGTTCGCGTTTCGAAACAGGTTGAAGGCATCACTTTTGGTCAAGCAGTGGCAATCGCCGCAAGAGCCCTTTCCGGAGATGTTGCCGGTGCAGGTAGTGAATGCGCAACGCTTTATGCTCAAATCAAGCGCTCATGGAGATCGAACATGCCGTCAGGTAATGCCGAAATCACCGAGTGGTTGCTCCAAACGAGCGCAAACTCATGTGTCGAGGTCACCAACTCCCTGCGGAGCGGGCTAGAGAGAGCAGTGGCCGCGCTGCCCTCCTCGGATCAACCGCAATGAGCGAGCGTATAGTCTCCAAGTCGCGCGGCGTGAAAATCTAACTTATGCTCTTTCTTGATTTTTCCGGTAGCCGGATCTTCATACTGTTCAAAAAGCTTGTATATTTCCAGCTCAGGATAATCTGATCGCTTATCTTTAAGGAATTTCTCCGCGTCTTCGACCAGAGATTTTTCCGGCACTCTCAAAACAAGTGCTTCACGGGTATAGTTCACTACCACAAGCCCCGTAATATGCTCCGGCATTTTATATTCAAGTTCAACTTTGTCCATCTGCCGTTTCAGCTCCGCAAGCGAGCGTGGCTGCGGCATGACAGGCACTTCGTCGTAGGCCTTGCCAGTCGACCACATTTTAACAAGCTTTCCCCAAAGCAATATGTTGCCGACCGAAAATTTCTCCGGCATATGCGGCATCGGCTCGTTTTTCGCGACAGTCATAGCCGTCTTTCCCTTCGCAGAAACCTCGGTTCCGAGCTTTGATTTTGGTGGTGCTTTGGCCATAAAGATCCCCAACCAAGTAAATTCGAACATCCGTGCGTCAACAGACCGTCAAGCGCACGATACTGCTAGAGTGGCGAACTTTGCAGCCGCTGTGAAGATGCTGCGTGTTGCACTCTTCGAGTGCGGTTAAGCCGCGAGCTTAACCCTCTCGCAAGGTCCCGCTGGTGCGTTGCAACCATAGGGCGTATTTATGTCTCATCTCCAATCGGGCCGGGATGTTCTAGAGCGTCCGGGATGTGGTTGGGGATGCTGTGGACTCGGTCCGGATGCGGTCCCTCAGGGGACGTCGGACCCGTCGCGGGACTGATCGTGGGTCAGACGGCCCACGATGGCCAGAGTCTGTGTTGGTCGCATTTTCTGCACCAAACCAGTGCCCACTATGGTGGAAAATGCTCTGGCGAGCCGGGAAGCCGGCGCGGACCCGAACGAACAAACCACAGCTGGCAGATCGGCATCAGTCCGGGATGACGATGATGCTCGGTCAGTGTTAAATTCTGACCGCTGGTATCAAGCCATGCTCAGACAGGCACCACATAGCCGTCACGGCGCGGGTCGCAGCCACCGGTCATGATGCCGGTTGCGGGATCACGCGCAACGCCCTGCATGCCGCCGACTTTCATCGTCCACGGGCCAGCGTCCATGATCTCGTGGCCGCGGCGGCGCAACTCATCGAGCACGAAGCGGGCAAGGCGCGTTTCAGGTTCGATGGCGCGGCCATCCCACAGGCGCACGCGCGGCTGCTCGATCGCATCCTGCAGGCTGTGGCCGAAGTCGACGTGCTGGACCAGCGCCTGCACCTGCGTCTGCATGATGCCGTAGCTGCCGGGTGTACCAAGCGCGAGCACGGCCTCGTTGCCGCGCATCGAAATCGACGGCGACATGCACATGGGCAGCACCGCGCCGGGCTTCGTGCGGTTCGGAGACTGCGCCTGCACGTCGGCCCAAAACAGGAAGTTGTTGAGGCACAGGCCCGTGTCCGGCACGATAACGCCCGCGCCATAGGGCGCACCAAGACTGTTGGTCAGGCACACCAGATTGCCATCGGCATCGCCTGCGCTCATTGACGTCGTGTGCGTCTCAGCCTTGGGTGTGGGCATCCATTGCTCTGTGGGCCCTGTGATCGGTTTGCCGTCACGCACACGAGCGCGCAACTCGGCCACGCGAGCCTCGCCGAGCAACGCGGAAACTTTGGCCATATCAGCGAAATTGTTGGCGATGCGATCGCCCGCCGCGAGGCGGATGGCGCGCAAGACGGTGTCGACGTGGTCGGCGCCGTTGTTGTCCATTTTCGACAGGTCGAAGCCATCGAGAATGCGGAGCGACTGCAACATCTGCGACCCCTCGCACGGCGGCGCGGGCACATGCACCGTGAGATCACGATACCGCGCGGACGCGGGCGCGTGCCAGGCCTTGGCGATCCGATCAGGCATGGCCTCCATATCCGCCATCGTGACGCTGCCACCGCCGGCTTGCACGCACGCAACCAGCGCCTCGCCAAGGGCGCCGGAATAGAGGTGTTTCGGCCCATGCTTGGCGAGCGCTTCGAGCGTCTTTGACAACGATTGTTGGCGCAGCATCCAGCCGAGCTTCAGCTTGCCCGACCCATCCGTGTAGTTTTTGGCCCAGGGCCCGTAGAGATCTGGATACTTGGCGAGATCGGGCGCGACGGCGTTGGATTCGAGCACGTTGAATTCGGTGACGGCATAGCCGTCGCGGGCGAGGCGGATGGCGGGCTCAAGGCAGTCGGCGAGCGGCAACTTCCCATAGCGCGCGTTGATCTCAGCCCAGCCACCGAAGTTGCCGGGTGTGCCGACGGCGTGTGCGCCGCGATACAATTCATCACGTTTGGTGAAGCGGTCGACAGGGAACTTCGCTGGCACCGGCGACACGAAATTGAGCGCGCGCATCGTCTTGTCTTTCGCCACCCAGCAGGTCGCGAGCCCCATCCCGGCGAGGCTCGACATGAATGGCTCAACCACGTTGAGCGCTGCCGCGGTCGCGACGATGGCGTCGAAGGCATTGCCGCCTTTGGCGAGCATCTGGGCGCCGGCTGCGGCCGCGAGCGGGTGCGCCGCCGCGACAATCCCGTGACGGGAGGAAACAGTTGGACGTTTGCCGGACATGGGGAGCCTGTGGTCGTGGTCTTGAGGGTGTGGCGCGCGACACTAGACTTCGAAGTGCGCCCACCGCCAGGGGGTGACGGGGCGGGGCAGACTTCGGTCTGTTTTCATCTAGATTTCAAGTTTGATCGTGCAATTGATTGACGCTGCATCGCGCATCGTATTTATGCGCGTTGCGCAGCATAACTTGCGTGCGCGCATATCGGAGGGTGTCATGATTGACGATAGCCAGGATCGGGAGCGCTGCTAAAGCGCGCCATCGTGACATCAGTCATGAGGCGCACGCCGCGCCTCCCCTGCGACGCCCTCGGCCCCTCCGCCGCCCGTTGCCAGAAAACCCGAATCCCGAACTGACCAGCGCCGATCATGCAAGAGCCTGAAGGCTCGCGCGTATCTGTGCGTGGTCGCTGCAGCTGGCGCAGACCGTGCGGCCGGCGCGGATCCTATTGCGAGACGACAATGACCCGCATTCTCAGAAACATCGGCATCATGGCCCATGTCGACGCCGGCAAGACCACCTTGACCGAGCGCATCCTGTTCAACACCGGCCGCATCCACCGCATCGGAGACGTGCATGACGGGAACGCGACGATGGACTTCCGCACGCTCGAACAACGCCACGGCATCACCATCTCCGCGGCCGCGACCTCGTGCACTTGGAAGGATGCGTCGATCACGATCATCGACACGCCCGGGCATGTTGATTTCACCATCGAAGTCGAGCGGTCCTTGCGCGTGCTGGACGGCGCCGTCGCTGTGTTCTCGGCTGTGTCCGGCGTCGAGCCGCAATCGGAGACGGTGTGGCGGCAAGCGGATCGCTTTGGCGTGCCGCGTCTCTGCTTCGTCAACAAGATGGATCAGGTCGGCGCGAATTTCGATGCGGTCATTGAGGAGCTGGTCGAGCGCCTCGGCGCAAAGCCGATCGTGCTGCAGCGACCGATCGGTTGCGAACACGCGTTCGTCGGCATTGTCGATCTCGTGACGATGCGTGCCTTTGTCTGGGAGGGCGGTGCGCATCCGCGCGAGACGGACATCCCGGTAAACTTGGTCGACGAAGCCAAGGTCTGGCGGGCCCATCTTGTTGAGCAGGTCGCCGATGCCGACGATAGCGCCCTCGCGCGCTATCTCGACAGCGGCGACGTGTTCGAGGCGGATGAGCTGCGTGCGCTGATCAGGCTTTGCGTTGTGGGCGGCAGCGTGCAGCCTGTGCTGTGCGGCTCTGCCTATCGCAACATCGGCGTCCAGCCACTGCTCGATGCGATCGTCGCATTTGCACCTGCGCCAGCAGACCGCCCACCGGTCGAAGGCGTGAACCCGGCGACGGGCGAGACGGAAACGCGCGCGGCCTCGGCCGAGGCGCCGACCGTCGCGCTTGTCTCGAAGGTGCAGATGAGCCGCTACGGCGCGCTGTCGTACGTGCGGGTCTATGCCGGTCGCATCCGGCGTGGCGATACGCTGGTCAATGCGGCGACGGGCCGAACCGAACGCATCGGGCGTCTGTTGCGCATGCATGCCAACGAAGAGACCGAGATCGGCGAAGCAACGGCAGGCGATGTCGTGGCCATCGTCGGTCTCAAGGCAACTGGGACGGGCGAGACTTTGAGCGATCCCGCCCAACCGATCGTGCTGGATGGTCTCGCGACGCCGGCACCAGTTATTGAAGCGGTCATCGAGCCGCGCGCGTCTGTCGACCATGAGCGCCTCGGTCAGGCGCTCGCGGCGATGTCGCGCGAGGACCCGTCGCTGCGCGTGAGCACAGACCCGGAAACGGGCGCGGTGCTGATCGCCGGCATGGGCGAACTGCATCTGATGATCGCCGTCGAAACCTTGAAGGAGGACTATCATGTCGACGCTACACTCGGTGCGCCGCGCGTCGCCTACCGCGAGGCCCTGACGGTCGCAGCGGAGGTCGATCACACGCACCGCAAGCAGAACGGCGGCACCGGCCAGTACGCGCGCATCAAGCTTGTGCTTGAGCCGCGTGATCCTGGTGAAGCGGGGCTGCTGTTTGAAAACCAGTGCGTCGGCGGCGCGGTGCCGATGCTCTATGTTTCCGCGGTCGAGAAGGCGATCGCGGCGGCCATGAGCGAAGGTACGCTCGCGGGCTATCCCGTGATCGCGCTGAAGGCGACGCTGGTCGATGGTGCGACGCACGCGAAGGACTCATCGCCTCTGGCGTTCGAGATCGCGGCGCGTGACGCCTTCGTTGTGGCGTTCGCCGAGGGCAGGCCGCATCTGCTCGAGCCGATCATGCGCGTCGTGGTGACGACACCGGGGGATCACCTCGGGGCCGTGATCGGAGACCTGCAAAGCCGGCGCGGCAGCATCGTCGGCGCTGACATGCGCGGCAACGTGCACGAGGTGATCGCCTGTGTGCCGCTGGCGAACATGTTCAGCTACGTCAACACGGTGCGCTCTCTGTCGCAGGGGCGCGCAACATTCAGCATGACCTTCAGCCACTACGCGGCCCTGCCCAAGGCCTTGCAGACGCGGGTGATGGCGGAAGCCTGCTGAGCGTTAGGGCCGGGCGAGAGCAATCTCGCCCGGTTCACGCGCTATGCCGATGAAGCGGCCTGAATGGTCCGCACGCACCCACACTTGCTGCCGTGAGTATTGCGAGATCGTTCATGCTGCCGCGACGACCGCACCCGCCCTTGCCGTCGTCCAACTCACCTCAATCCCACGCCGCGCGCGATGATCCCGCGTAGGATTTCCCGCGTGCCGCCGCGCAGCGAAAACGACGGCGCGTGCTGGATCGTGTAAGCTAACGCCGCCTCGAGGCCATCTTCCGACGCGAGATCCGGCTCGACGGCTGCGATCGTGCGCGCGATCTCGGGGATCTGTTGCTCCAGCATGGCGCCGAGGTCCTTGACGATGGAGGCTTGCAAGCCTGGGTCCTGCCCTGCCTGCAGCATCCCCGCGATGGAGCGCGACATGCGCCGCAACACCGCTATGCGCGCCACGATCCTGCCAATGGCCGCGGCACTGGCCTGGTCTGGCACTGGCCCCAACCGCCGCAGCAGTTCGATCACGACTTGAAACGAGGATAAGAACCGCTCGGGCCCACTGCGCTCATAGGCGAGCTCGCTCATCACTTGCGCCCACCCATCGCCGCGTTTGCCAAGCAGCGCGTCGCCCGGCAATCGCACGTCGCGAAACACGACTTCGTTGAAGTGGTGCTCGCCCGTCAGGGCCTGCACAGGGCGGATCTCGATGCCGGGTGTGCGTTTCATGTCGACCAGAAACTGGCTTGCGCCGCCGTGCCGATCGGTGTCGCTGCCACCCGGTGACGGGGTCTTACAAAACAGAATGATGTAGTCGGCCTGATGGGCGCCCGACGTCCACAACTTCGTGCCGTTGACGATCCAGCCGTCCGCCGTCTCGACGGCCTTGGTGCGCGCCGAGGCGAGGTCCGAGCCCGAATCCGGTTCGCTCATGCCAATGCCGAACTGGCATTCTCCGCGTGCGATGCGCGGCAGGATCTCCTGTCGCTGTTTCTCGGTGCCGTAGCGCAACAACGCGGGGCCGCTCTGGCGGTCAGCAATCCAGTGCGCAAACACCGGTGCGCCGGCTGCCAGCATTTCTTCCGTAACAACGTAGCGTTCGAGCGCGGTCCGCTCGTGCCCGCCGTATTTTCTCGGCCACGTCATGCCGAGCCAGCCGCGCGCGCCAACGGCACGACTGAAGGCTGGGTCATAGCCGATCCAGCTTTCCGCACGTTCACCGGGCTTGCGATGGGCCAACGCGTCGGCCAGGAACGCGCGCACGTCGCGGCGCAGTGTCTCCGCCTCAGGTGCAGGTGGCGGCGGGGCAAACGCGATGTCGTAGGTCGGTGTCATAGCGCCGTGATCTCCGCCCACAGATTGTCCGCGCCGGCATGCGCCATGCGATTGCCCAGCATGACCGCCCAGTGCGTGTCGTTGCCGTACTCTTCGCGCCACGACCACAGACGTTGCGTTCGATGATGCAGGGCATACTCGCGACTGAAGCCGATGGCGCCATGCACCTGATGTGCGAGGTCGGTGGCGATACCGACCGCGTCGCCGCAAAACGTCTTGGCGGCCGCAATCCGCGCCACGTCGATGCCATCGGCAAAAGCGTCGGCCGCCATGTCGGCGGCACACCCGGCTGCGGCCGCCTGCGAGGCGAGAACAGCCGCGCTGTGTTGAATGGCTTGGAACTTGGCCAGAGGCTTGCCAAATTGCACGCGCTCCGTCGCGTAGCGGATCGTCATGGCGGCGATACAGTCCATCGCGCCGGCCATCTGCGCCACGCGCAGCGCCGCGCCAGCGGCATGCAGTTTCAAGCCGTCGAGACCGCGCGGCAGCGGCATGTTTTTTCCTGCAGCCACCGCAAGCGTGTCACGTGGTTCCTTCGCCAGCGACAGGCCTTCGCGAACAACGGTTGGGCGATCCACCAGTGCAAGTGTCGCCTCGGCGACAACGACGACTGCTGCTCGTCGCCCCCATGGCACGCGCTTGAACGGGGCAGTCGCAATGACTGTTGGCGTTGTCCGGGCGGCCATGCCCGCCCGCGCCAACAGCCAGTTGGCCAGCATGGTCTCGACCAGCGGGATTGGCGCCGCATGATGACCGGCCAGCCGTGCAATGGCGAAGGCCTCGCTGACAGGCAGTTCAAGGTTCTCATCGCCCCGATCGACCAACGCGAGATGCAAGCCCGCATCAATGCACCGCTCCCACAGCGCTGATGGCCACGCCCCATCCTCCGCCCGACGCAAAGCGTCGCCCGTGCAGTGGTCGGTGAAGATACGAGAGACGGTTGAGAGCGTGTCGGTCATGGGCCAAGCTTTGGCGAGTTGCGCGCAAACGTCAACAATGATCAGTCCAGAATGATCAGCACAAGCGCGAGGCGGGCGAACCGCATCCAGTCACCCGGCCTTCTTCATCTGACCAGCATCGAAATTGGGAAAGAACAGCTGCTGGCCGTCGATCTTGTAGGCGCGGATGGCGTTCTGACCTTCGGCCGACACGATCCAGTCTATGAAGGCTTGGCCGAGATCCTTTTTGACGGCCGGGTGCTTCGCCGGATTGACCAGCATGATGCCGTATGGATTGAACAGCGCCGTGTCGCCTTCGACGACAATGTCCAGCGCGTCCTTGTTTTTGAAGCTGATCCACGTGCCGCGATCGGCCAGCACATACGCGCCCATCGCGGCGGACGTGTTCAGCGCAGCGCCCATTCCCTGGCCGATTTCCTTGTACCACGGCGGTTTTGTCGTTGCAGGGTTGAGTGTGGCCGCCTGCCACAGCGCCAACTCAGCCGCATGCGTGCCGCTCTTGTCGCTGCGAGAGACGAACGGCGAACCCACCGCGTTGATGGCCTTCAAGGCTGAAAGGATGTCCCGCCCGCCTTTAATCTTGGCGGGATCAGCCTTCGGCCCGATCAAGACGAAGTCGTTGTACATGACCTCGAACCGCTGCACGCCGAACCCGTCGGCGACGAACTTTTCCTCTTGCGATTTGGCATGCACGAACACGACGTCAGCATCGCCTCGCCGACCGGTGTCGAGCGCTTGCCCAGTGCCTTGCGCGACGACCTTCACGTCGATGCCGGTCTTGGCTTTGAACAGCGGCAGGATGTGGCTGAACAGGCCGCTGTCTTGCGTTGACGTCGTCGAGGCAACGACGATGGATTTGTCTTGAGCTTGGACAAGGCTCGGCATGACTGTCAGCAGAGCAGCTACAGCAAGAGTGGTCAGCTTCACGTGAGGTCTCCTTGGTTCATAGAACGAGTTCGCCGGCGATGAACCGGCGTGCGGCCTCGCTGACGGGTTGGGTGAAGAAGGTCTCGGTGCGGGCGTGCTCAGCCACGCGGCCCTTGACCAGGAACACGACGTCACCCGCGAGGCGTCGCGCCTGACCGAGATCGTGCGTCGCAAATACGATCTTCACGCCGGATCTGGCGATTGCGCCAATGAGATCCTCGATGATCTTGGTTTGCGCGGGATCAAGGCTGGCCGTGGCTTCGTCCAGCAGGAGAAGGTGTGGCTGCCGGGCGAGGGCGCGGGCGATGCCGAGACGTTGCTGTTCGCCGCCCGATAGCCGCCGCGCCGGACGATCCGCCAAATCAGCGAGGCCGACTTGATCAAGCAGGTCGGCGACTGTCGCGGTGTCGCTGGCGCGACCTGCGGCTTGGAGCGCAAAGAAGACATTTTCAGCCGCAGTCCGGCGCAGCATGACCGGTTTCTGAAACACGATAGCGCGGGCGGCGGACTCGATCTGAACCTCTCCGGCCGTATATGCGACCAATCCCATCAAAACGCGCAGCAGCGTGGTTTTTCCTGACCCATTCGGGCCAATGATGGCCGTCGGCGCGCCCGCGCTGATTTGCAACGAGAGGCGGTCAATGATCGTCGTCGCACACGCGGTGACGATGATGCCATCGAGCCGCAGCACCGTTGCTGCGATGTCGAGATCATCCCGCATGGCGCTCCGACCACTGACGGACGCTCCAGGCGAGCGCGTTGACGCCGAGGATGATGACGATCAGCACCAGTCCTAGACCGATAGCGAGGGCGAGGTTCCCCTTGGATGTTTCGAGCGCAATTGTCGTTGTCATCACGCGCGTGAAGCCTTCGATGTTGCCGCCGACGATCATGACAGCGCCGACCTCAGCTGCCGCGCGACCGAAGCCCGCCAACAAGATCGTCACCAAGGAAAAGCGCGCGTCCCAAAGCAGGGCCTGGACGCGCTGCGCAGGGCCAACCTGCATGGCCATGAACTCGTCGCGGTATTCGGCCCACAGATCCTCGATCACCTGCCGGGTGAGCGCGGCGATGATCGGTGTGATCAGCACCGCCTGGGCGATGATCATGGCCTTGGCCGTGAACAGCAGACCCAGAAAGCCGAATGGCCCCGAGCGCGACAGCGCGAGATACACCAGCAGACCCACCACAACAGGCGGCAGCCCCATCAAGCCGTTGAGGGCGACGACCACGGCGTTGCGGCCTGGAAAACGTGTGAGCGCCACAACCGCCCCGAGCGGCAGGCCGATCAGCCCGGCAAGCAGCGTCGCCGACAGCGTCACGAGCAGCGACAGCCGCACGATCGCGAACAGCGCCGCGTCGCCGGACAAGATCAGAGAAATGGCACTCTGGGTATCCAAAACAACGAACTCTCGGGCAGCAGTTGACCGCCGGTCATGTCTCGTGTTTTCTTCCCACAAGTCAACAATTAGAAAATTCGCAGCCAAATGCAGACAAGCGCAGGCTTGCATCTCCTGAATACGGCCGAAGCTGCCGACTACCTGCGCATTAAAGAGCGCAAGCTCTATGAGTTGGTGGCGGAGCAGGCGATCCCGTGCACCAAGGTCACGGGGAAGTGGCTGTTTCCGCGTGCCGATCTGGACCGCTGGCTGCTGGCCGGCATGGCGCGGCCCTACGGTGTGACACCGGCCGAACCACCGCCGATCGTCGGCGGCAGTCATGATCCGCTGCTGCAGTGGGCGCTGGTCGAGAGCCGCTCTGGCCTCGCTATCCTGCCGGAGGGCAGCGAGAGCGGATATCGGCGCTTCCTGAAGGGCGAGGTGATTGCCGCCGCCATCCACTTCCACGATCTCGATGACCTCGAAAAAGACGCCAATATCGAACTCGTCTCGAAGGAGCCGACCCTCTACGATGCCGTGCTCGTGCATTTCTGCGCGCGCGATCAAGGGCTGCTGGTGGCGAGGGGCAATCCTCTCGGACTTGGCGCCATCAAAGACCTCAAAGCCAAAAAGGCGCGTATGGCCGTTCGTCCGGAAGGCGCCGGCGCGCAGCAACTGCTGCTGGCCTTGCTGAAACGCGATGACCTCACGCTGCGGGATCTTGGTTCGTCCTTGCTGGCGCCGACCGGCCCCGACATCGCGCAAGCCATCCGCGCGGGCCATGCCGACGCCGGCATTGCCACACGCGCGGTTGCGACCGCGGCAGGCCTCGACTTCCTACCGCTTGTCATCGAGCGCTTCGATATCCTCGTGCGCCAGCGCGACAGCTACCGGCCGCCGCTGCAAACATTTCTCAGCACCATCGCCAAACCTGCATTCGCCGCGCGCGCCGTTGAACTCGGCGGCCTCGACGCGTCGAAAGCTGGGCAGATCAGGTGGGCGCCGTAGTTGAACGCGATCCGAGCCATGGCACCTCGCTCGATGACCAAGGTACACGCGCAAAGCTCACTGAGTTCCCGCCTATACCGTTTCCCGTCGGTTCACACACTTAATCGGACGATCAGCGTGATCGTCGTGGAGCGCTGGTTTGTTGGCCTATTGGCTTCTGACGCCTTCCCTTGATGTCGACCGGACTCTCGATGCTCAGATTGCTTCGAAACGCCGCCAGTAAAGGGTTGTCCGTACCGTCCAGGGACATGCAGTAAAGGTCCATGGTGGCGTCCCCGCGGGCGTTGAGCCGCCGATAGGCGAGATGCGGCACATGCAGGTTCGTCAGCGACGCCGGCACCAGACAGATGCCGTCGCCGCTTGCGACCATAGCAGCCGCTATGATCACATCCTCGCTGTCGAAGGCGATCTGCGGCTCGATGCCGATGCGCCGCGGGTCGGACAAGCGGCGACCGTCGTGATTGATGCCAATGCGATCAGCCTCTTCGACTCGACGAGCGAGGCGAGGTTGACCTGAGGGCGACCTCACGGGGGACCGCTGACGACCAGATAAGACTGTCAAGAGCACAGTCGCGAGCAAGTGGGCTCCCGCTTCACGCCGCTTTGTCCACACCTCTGCAACCGCCCCCCGCCCCGAATCAGATATGGCCCAAGCGAGACTTAAGGTTCGGGCGGGGCGGCATGTCGGCAAGACGATCGAGGCTCGGGACGCTCGGCGCAGTGTTGTCAGCGCTGGTGCTGGGCGCGTGCACGCACGAAGGCTTTGGCACCCAAGCCTTGCACTACGCCACCTTCTCGGTTCCGGCGCCCAAGGGCGCAACCGTCTACGTCTGTCACGCCTACGGCTGCCAGATGCGCACCAAGTTCACCTTCACCGAGGCCGATCTCGCCGAGTTGAAAGTGCTGATCGACAAGACCCGCGGCACAGAGCCCGACAGCCCCGAGCAGGAGCGTCGCGCGGTCGCCTATGCCATCGGTTGGATGGAAACGCGCGTTGGCAATGTCATCGGCACCAAGGATGATCGGCCGGGTATGGACTTTGCGGCCTCCGGCGATCCGACCCAACAGGACTGCGTCGACGAAGCGACCAACACCACGAGTTATCTAAATGTGCTCGCCGGTGCCGGGCTTGTTCGCCATCATGAGGTCGGCGTACCGTTCGCCAAGGAGAACTATCTGCGCGGTGTCGCCGGCTGGACGCATTGGACGGCCGTGCTGATCGAGAAGCCGTTCTCAGGCATCGCCACGAAAGCCGCAGCGCCGCAGAAGGGCGCGACACTGACACCAGCGTCGCTGAAGGCGATGCCAACATCCAGTCCTGCGTGGCTCGTGCCGCCGGAGAAGGGTGGCCAAAAATGGGCAGTCGACAGCTGGATCTACGCCAACGGCGAAAACCCCGCGATCGTCAGAGCCGAGGACTGGTACATCTCCGACCTCGACAGCCTGCCGGCACCGAAGAAATGAACGCCAAGCGCACCACAGCTGAGTCTTAGCCTATTGCCACCCTGCTCTCGAGGCGGCAAAGTGCGTGACTGTGAGCAGCTGTGCCATGTCCGCCGTCGACACAATCTGCGCCAAACTGAAATCTGCCCCTCCGGCGATGGTCGCCGAAGTGTTGGATTTAGTGGAATTCTTGGAAGCGCGCGCCAAGGCGACCGCGCTCCCGGCAATGCCGGGTACGGGGTGGGACGCCCACTTCGGCCGTCTGAAAGATCAGCCGATTGCGGACGATCCTGCCGAGGCCCAGCGGAAATTGCGCGATGAATGGGCTTAAGTTCCTGCTCGACACGAACGTCGTCATCGGCATCCTGGACGGTCGACAGCCTGCACTCGACTTGGTGCAACAAAACGGCGCTCGACTGAACGAGTGCGCGGTCAGTCAAATCACGCGCATGGAGCTTTTGAGCTTTCCAGCGATAAGCGCACCGCAGGAGGCCGCCTTCAGACAATTCCTCTCCAGCGTGACCGTCCTGCTTATCGAGCAAGCCGCAGAGGACGCTTCGGTTTCGATGCGGAAGGCCCGTAAACTCAAGCTACCCGACGCGATCATCGGTGGAACAGCGAAAGCGTAAAACTTGACACTTCTGACACTCGACCAAAAACTTGCCGCAGCGATGCAGATTTGATTGTATCGACAGTGGGCGCACACCAGCGCGGGGGATAGCCCATTGAACAATCTACTCGATGCGCTTGCCTCCCTGTGGACCGGCACCGTCGCCGTGCCCGCATGGTTTGCGGTCATCGCCGGCACGCTGGCCGCGGTCGGCATTCTTGACAGGCTGTTGATCCCGAGCGTCCGCTGGGCTCTGAAACGGCGAGCCAACAAGGCCATCGAGGAACTCAACACGCGCCTGAGCCTGCGCATCCAACCCTTCAAGATGACCAAGCGCAAAGCGCTGATCGACCAGTTGCGTTTTGATCCCGACGTGGTGGCAGCCGTCGAGGCGTACGCCAAGGAGCAAGGCATCCCGCGCGAGGCCGCCATGGATCGCGCGCGGCGCTATGCCAACGAGATCGTGCCATCCTTCAGTGCGGCGCTGTATTTCCGGGTCGGCACCAAGCTCGCTCGTATGGTCTCGCAGTCGCTGTATCGCGTGCGGCTTGGCTATGCCAATCCGTCAGCACTCATGTCGATCGACCCGAACGCCTCGGTCGTGTTCGTCATCAATCATCGCTCCAACGTCGACTATATCGTGGTGACCTACATGGCGTCTGGGTCGGCCGCGTTGAGCTACGCTGTCGGCGAGTGGGCGCAGATCTGGCCGCTGTCGTCGCTGATCCGCTCGATGGGCGCCTACTTCATCCGGCGCAATTCAAAGGACCTGCTCTACCGGCGTATCGTTGCGCGCTACGTCGCCATGGCGACCAATGCGGGCGTGGTGCAGGCCGTGTTTCCCGAAGGCGGGCTCTCGCGCGATGGCACGCTGCGTCCACCCAAGCTCGGACTGCTCGCCTACATGGTGCAGAGTTTCGATCCCAAGGGATCGCGCGATATCATCTTTGTACCCGTTGGTCTCAACTATGACCGCGTGCTCGAGGATCGCAATTTGACGGCGGCGGCAAACCTCAAGCCGGGCGAGGAGCCACGTTTCAAATTCAATCCGATGGTGTTCGTGCGCTATCTCGCGAAAATGCTCGGCCGCAAATTGACAGGGCGTTGGTACAAGAACGGCTATGCCTGTGTGAGCTTCGGCGAGCCCATTTCCATGCGTGGCTATTTGTCGGCGCGCGATCTCGATCTGCGCCCGCTGTCCGATGACGCACGCCATCGTGCCATCGAAGGCTTGGGGCAGCATCTGATTGAGGCCATCGGGCGCTCGATTCCGGCGCTTCCCGTGCCCATGGTCGCAACCGCACTGCTTGACGCGGGTTCGTCCGGGTTAACCCTGTTCGAGTTGAAGGGACGCGTGCACAGCCTCATCTCGTGGCTCGAAGCGCACGGCCATTATGTGCACATCCCGCGCGATGATCGCGACTACGCCATCGACTCCGGCCTGCGCATTCTCAAGATGCGTCACCTGGTGACGGAACAAGATGGTGTCTTGACTGCAAGCACCGCCGATACGGTCATTCTGCGCTACTATGCCAACTCCATCGCGCACCTCTTGCCGGCCGAAATGGCCACGGCGCGCGCCGCTTGAGGCAACCATGTCTGCATCCAATACCGCACCGGGCGACATACCGGTGCTGACGTTTCCGCAGCCTCACATCGCGGAGCTGCGCCTGCGCCGCGGCGAGCGCTCCAACCGGTTGGAGCCGCGCGATCTCGCAGCGATCCTCGCGCACATGGAGGTGATCGAGGCACGCCCGGATGTGCATGTTCTGCTCATCTCGGCCGAAGGGCGCACTTTCTGCGCTGGGTTTGATCTTGGCGCGTTGGCAGCAGCAGGCGGCACCACAGAGCGCGGACGTCACGGTGGCGAACGCGACTTTGAACGTGCGGCCAACGCCATCGCCAACGCGCGGCCTGTAACGATTGCCATCATCGAGGGACCTGTGGTCGGCGGCGGCACCGACATTGCGCTCGCGTGCGATCTGCGCATCGGGACGGCGCGCACAAAGATGCAGATGCCGGCGGCAAAAATCGGCGTCCCGTTGTATGCCAGCGCGCTGCAGCGCTATGTATCGCATCTCGGCCTCGATGTGGCGAAACGGCTGGTGTTTCTGAGCGAGACCATCGACGCCGCCGAGATGCTGCACATCGGCATGCTGACGGAACTGCGCGACGACGCTGACGCACACGCGCGCGCGCTTGCAACCGAACTTGCAGCGCTCCCGCCACGGCCGCTGGCCGCCATGAAGGCAGCGCTGAACGCGGCGTCTATCGGCCTGGGTAACACGCCAGACGTACGCGCCAAGTTGGACGCCGCCTATGACCCCGATGAGATCGCGCGCCGCGTCGCGGCCATGCGCGCCAAGCGGTGATCGACGAGGGCGCCTACTTGGCACCGCGCCGTTTACCTGCATCTCGGGCGCTGCCCAGATGACGGAGCGGCAGGCGCGTTGTCTCCTTCAGCCGCTCCAGCACGATCGACGAGCGCACACGGGCGACACTGCCGTGGGGCAGCAGCACGTCGTTCAAGATGCGCGCGAGGGCCGCGAGGTCCGTGACGCGCATCTTGACGAGATAGTCCGCTTCGCCCGTGAGCGAGTAGGCCTCCTGCACCTCGTCGAGCGTGTCGATCAGTGTCTGAAAGCGCCTTGAGTTCTGCGGCGAGTGGGTGTTGAGCGTCACCTGGACGAAGGCGGTGACGCCAAGGCCGAGGGCTGTCGGGGACAATAGCGCACTGTAGTGATCAATCGTGCCGGCAGCCTCGAGCGCGGCGCGCCGCCGCGAACACTGCGAAGCGGACAACCCGACCTTGTCGGCCAGCGAATCGTTGGTCAATCGGCCGTCCGCCTGCAATGCGGCGAGCAGCGCGATGTCAAAGCGATCTAAGCTCGAAGTGTGCATAGAGAGCTTCTAACATGCATGAAATGCGCATCGCAATTGTTCATTGTTCCCTTGAATGCACGCCACCTGCACGTGGCCTGCGCTAGTCTGCTCCGAGACCAACACGGAGCGCGTGACCATGGGCCCCTTCCCGCATCAAACGCCGCCGCCTGTCATCAGCGCGGCCAATCCGGCAGGCACGGATGGCTTCGAGTTCGTTGAGTTCGCGCATCCCGAGCCGATGGTGCTGGAGCGCCTGTTCCAGCAGATGGGCTATGTCGCCGTCGCGCAGCACAAGACCAAGAACATCACGCTCTATCGCCAGGGCACGATCAATTACGTGCTCAACCGCGAGCCGCGTTCGCATGCGGCACGGTTTGTTGCCGAACATGGGCCCTGCGCGCCGGCCATGGCGTGGCGGGTCGTCGATGGGCAAGCGGCATTGAAGCGGGCACTTGCGTGCGGGGCCACCGAATACAAAGGCGCCGATAAATCGCTCGATGTGCCGGCCGTGATCGGCATTGGCGGGTCACTGCTGTATTTTGTCGACACATACGGCGCGAAAGGTTCACCGTACGAGCAGGAGTTCCGGTGGCTCGGCGCTGTAGACCCAGCGCCTTTTGGCGTCGGATTTCACTATATCGACCATCTCACGCACAACGTCATTCGCGGCAATATGGACACGTGGTATCGCTTCTATCACGAGACTTTCAATTTTCGCGAAATCCGCTTCTTCAACATCGAGGGCAAGTTGACTGGCTTGCACAGCCGCGCGCTGACAAGCCCCTGCGGCAAGATCCGCATTCCCATCAACGAGAGCGCCGACGACAAGAGTCAGATCGAAGAGTATCTGCGCCAGTACAAGGGCGAGGGCATCCAGCACATCGCCGTTGGCGCGCATGACATTTACGCAGCGACGGACGCCATTGCCGAGCGCGGCCTCGCCTTCATGCCGGGGCCGCCTGCTGCCTACTATGACAAGTCGCTCGCGCGCGTGCCGGGCCACACCGAGCCGATCGCGCACATGAAGAAAAACGGCATTCTCATCGACGGCGAGGGCGTTGTGGATGGTCAGCATACGAAGGTGCTGCTGCAGATCTTCTCGAAAACCGTGATCGGCCCGATCTTTTTCGAGTTCATCCAACGCAAAGGCGACGACGGCTTTGGCGAAGGAAACTTCCGCGCCTTGTTCGAGAGCATCGAGGAAGATCAGATCCGCCGCGGTGTCCTCGACGCGCGCCCGTGACGAGGCGCGTGAGGAGACCCGCGGCCTCCGTCAGGTCGGCTGCGGGTTGGGGCGCTGCCAATTCGGTCGCGGCGGGGCGACGCGCCAAGACTGAGTATCCTCGTCGGTGACAACCACAACGGCTCGGCTCGGTTCAATTGGGGCCTGAGGCTCAACAGATGGCAGCGGTGGCGACGACGGTCTCGACCGGTTGGTTGCCAGTGCCATGCGGCTTTGTGGAATGACGGCCGGTGGGGTTGCGGGCTCGGCTTCGGCAGGCGAGGCCGCCTTACGCGCGGAGAAGGTGCGCTGGACAGGCTTTGGCAGTGATTTCGCCTCGGACGGAGGCGCGACGATCGCTGCTGCAGGCGGTTCTTGTTCTGCAGCCGAAACGGTCGGCGTCACCGGAAAGCGCTGAGACGCGGCCTGCGCTGTCGACGACTCAGGCATCACTGAGATGGTGCGTCGTGTCGGCATGGGACGCCAGACGCGCGCCAGCGGAGCATTGAGATCAGCTGGCAACGCGGGCTGTGGGGAGGCCACATCGACGGCAGCCCGCTGAATGGACTCCGATGGCGCGGATGGAGCGGCGACCGTCGCACGGTCTGTTACAAGAGTGGCTGTTCCAAGAGTGGCTGTGTCGATCGTCTGAGCTTCAACGCGCCGGTGCAGGCGTTTGCGCAAGGCAAGTGCCGGCCGCTCGACCATTTCCCAGGACAGGAATGCCAGTGGCAGCACAATGCCTGCGGTGAGGCCGATCAACGGCACGACGTGCATGTTCGGTGCAAAGTGCAAGATCGCCTGCGCCACAGGGTAATGATAGAGATAAGCGGCATACGAATAGTCGTTGCCGTTGGTGAACGCGCGTAAGGGCCCGAACCGGAACGTTGCCAGCCAGATCGAGGCGTAACCGAGGAACAGCGCCATGGCCGGCACTGCAAAGCGCGTGTCTATGGCCATCCAGAACAGCGCGCCAAGCGGCAGCAGCACTGCCGCATGCACGGGGATCCACTGTCGCGCTGCATAAGCGAGCACGCCGGTGCCAAAGAAGATCGTGAAGTAGTGCAGGACATGCAGCATCGAGCGCGGACCTTGCGCCGCCGAAATGCCCGAGGGCACGGCAAGTGCGAACATCAGCCAGGCGAAGGCTGCAATCATCGCCGCCTGACGCCACGCCTTCATATGCAACAGGACCAGCCCAACGAGCGCAAATAGGCCGTAGCACAGCGCCTCATACTTCAGCGTCCACACCGATGTATTGACCGCACGCGGCACAATATTGTTCTGAAACAGTCCCGGCAGTTCGGCGGAACCAGTCCACAGCGACAGTGTCTTGACGATATAGGATGCGGTCCATTGATCGCGCAGATAGATGGCGGCCGGCAACTCGCTCAACAGCGGACCAAGCGCCATGGCGGTTAACAGCACACACACGGCGAGTGCTGGAAAAATGCGCAATGCGCGCGCCAGTGTGTAGTCGGCGACGCTGCGGCTCAAGAACAGGCTCTGTGCCACCAGAACGCCCGACAGAATGAAGAACACCTGCACACCGTGCTGGCCGAGCGTGTAGCCGGTCCACGCATAGAGCGGCTCCATGGACACCTTGCCCGTGGTCAGAAATACAGCGTGCGACACCAGCACCAGCAACGCCATAGCAAGCCGTAATACGCCGAAACTGTTCTTGTCCGGCGTCAGCATGTCGGCAAACCACGCCACCTGTCCGATCGGTGATCGAGTCGAGGTGGCCGATGCTACTATCTTGCTGCCGGCCGACGCCTTGCGTACGGCCCGGTCGCGAATGCGTCGCGCGTCGATGTCGAGTGCCGATTGCCCGCTCATGCGGGGCAGGCTGCGCGTGTTCATTGACTACTCACTGCTCGCAGTTCCAGGTTGGGACACTGCAAGCAGGGGGCGTGCCAGACGGGTCTCGGCAGTATGGTTATTGTCGCATTGGTTAGCGCAGGCGGCGGTTCGAAAGGTCACGTCCGCCCGCTTATGCCGGTCGCGTGCACTTCGTCAGACCGGCCGGCGCCCGCTTCCAGGTGAACGTCTGGCCCAGGAACTTGATGCCGATATACCCCGTGACGGTCGCAACGTTCGGTGAAATCAGCTTGACCTCGACCCTGTAGCTTTTGCCGTCCTCGGGATTGTAGAGCCAGCCGCCATCGAAGGCGCTGGCTTCGCTCGGGACAGCGGCGCCGATGATCGGCAGGCCGCAAATGGGTCGTTTGCGCAGTTTGGCGTCGGGGTTATTGCCGTCGCGAAAGGGCTGGCCCTTGTCATCGGTCGGCTTTTCCAACCAAACCAGATTGCCGCACAGCGCCGCCCCGCAGCGGGTAAATTCGACAGCGCCACGGCCCGTGTGGTCGATCCAGACGCCCGCAATATCGGCCTTCTGCGCTGATGCAGACGGTACGCCGCATGTCGCAAGTGCGACAAAAAGAGCGGCAAAACAAAGAGATAGGGACGTGTTTTGGGTCATGATGTAACGCTCTGGCAACAAAACTTGGACACAATGTGGCCGTAGCCGGCCCGCGTCGCTGCTGGATCGTAACGACTTGGGAGCGGATGATGCGCGTGCACGATAACTTGCTCATGTACTAGCACATTTCTTCGCGCGTCGCAGCCGCGTTTACTGTAAAGTCCCACTCTACTGAGTGATCGCTGCCAATCCTATATATACCCCCACAGCGGGTTCCGGTGACAAACGCCACCACCTGTCTTGCCGCAGTCGATCCGCGTCACGTCCAATTCGCTTCACGTTTCGAGTACCGACCCGCAATGATGTTCACCCTTGCCTTCCGGAACTTGTTCCACGATCGCGTTCAGCTGGTCGTGACGCTGGTTGGCATTCTGTTTTCAGTCGTTCTCATGGCCGTGCAGCTCGGCCTTTATCTCGGCGCGAGCAAAATGATCGTGGCGCCGATCGACAAAGCCGATGGCGATGTCTGGATCATGGCCTACGGCACCAAGAACTTCGAAGAAGCCCAGCCAATTGATGCGCGCCTGCGCACGATGGCCTTGGCGACCGCGGGCGTCGACCGCGCCATCCCGATGGTCTCGGCCTTCACCGAATGGAAAAAGCCGGCCGGCGGCTCCAACTTGTCCGTCGTTGTCGGCACCGATATCGAGGATGGCGGCCTTGCCCCTTGGAATATCGTCGAGGGCTCGTTGTCCGGCATCGGCGCCCGCGACGCTGTTTTTGTTGATCGCACCTATCTCTCCGAGCTTGGCATCACCGGCATGGGCGATACGGGCCAGATCAACGGCAACCGTGTCAAAGTGGCGGGCCTGACCGAGGGGATCCGCTCCTTCACCACGTCGCCGTTTGTCTTCACGACGCTCAATCGGGCCAAGCAACTGCTCAATATGCCGGCCGACAAGATCACCTATGTGCTCGTCAAAGTGACACCAGGTGTGGAGCACACGGCCGTGCGCGATGCGCTACGCGCCAAGATCCCCGATGGCGAAGTGCTGACCAAGGCTGAGTTCCGCGAACGCAGCCTCAATCACTGGATGTTCGCCACTGGTGCCGGTATCGCGCTGATCGGTGGCGCTGTGCTGGGCCTGATCGTCGGCACGGTCATCGTCGCGCAGACGCTGTACGGGTCGACCAAAGACCACATCACGGAGTTTGCCACCCTGCGTGCCCTCGGCTCGTCGTCGGGCTTTATTCACAAGGTGATTCTCACCCAGGCCGGTCTCTCGGCGGTGCTCGGCTATGCGCTTGGCATGTCCATTGCCTTGGGCGTCACATACGCGACACACAACACGGCGTTGCCGATGGCGATGACGTGGACGCTGGCCGCGGCCCTGTTTGGTGTCACCCTGTTCATGTGCGCGTTTTCAGCCATCGCGGCCATCAACAAGGTGACGAAGATCGATCCGGTGATGGTGTTCAACAAATGAGTGCAACCATCGTCATCGAGAAGCACGGCACGCCGACGGCGCCCGAGAAGGGGCCGCCGGTCCTGGTTGCGAGCAATATCGTCAAGGAACTCGGCCGCGGTGCCGCGCTCGTGAAAGCGCTGAGAGGCGTCAGCCTGGACATTTATCCGGGCGAACTCACCTTGCTGATGGGGCCCTCGGGTTCCGGCAAGACGACGCTGCTGTCGATCCTTGGCTGCATCCTGGCGCCGACGTCGGGCAAGCTGTCGATTGCCGGACAAGCGACGGAAGGGCTCAGCGCAGAAGCGCTTGCAAATTTGCGCCGCCAGCATGTCGGCTTCATCTTCCAGGGCTACAATCTGTTCCCGACGCTGAATGCAGAAGAGAACGTGAAGCTTGCGCTTGATGTGCGCGGCACAAAAGGCCCAGACCAGATCATGAAGGCGCAGCGCGCCCTTCACGATGTTGGCCTGTCGCATCGCATGCGCGCCACGCCCGGCACGCTCTCGGGCGGAGAAAAACAGCGCGTGGCCGTGGCCCGCGCCATCGCCAGCCAACCCTCGCTCATTCTCGCCGACGAACCGACGGCAGCATTGGACAGCGAGAACGGTCAAGCTGTGATGGCGCTGCTCGCCAAGATCGCACACGCAAGCACGCATCATGCCGTGCTGGCTGTCACCCACGACCCGCGCACTATTCCATACGCCGATCGCATTCTGCGCATCGAAGACGGGCTCATCGTCGGGGAGGATCGTCCTCCTGCCGATGGTGGCGATACCGTCCGCAAACTCTCTCCTGGCCCACACGTTCGAGATAAGAAACGGAAATAGTGATGGCACATCCGGCCCGTAACGAAAACGCAATCAACGTGCTGCTGCTGGCGGCAGCTGCAGCCGTTGCCATCGCCTATGTCGTGCCCCGCTACGCTGGCTCGGCCAACGCCGTGCTGTCGAGTTTCGGCGCCGCCCAGGCAACGCCGGCGCAAGCGTCCATAATCCTGGCACAAGCCTCGACCACGCCCGCCGCACTGCAAAAAGCGGCGCCGCTGCCAGCGCCAGCGTGGGCCGCCGCCGGTCAGGGTCGCGTCGAGCCGTTCGGTGGCGAGGTGCGCATCACGGCACAGGCCCAAGGCCGTATTGTTGAAGTGCTTGCTGCCATGAACGACAAAGTTCAGGCCGGCGAACTGCTTGTGCGTCTGGACGATGCTGATCCTGAGGCGCGCGTCGCCGCCGCAGAAGCCGAGGCGAGTGTCCGCCGCCGCGAACGCAATGGCGAGACTGTTACGGGCGCCGCTCGCGATCGCCGCGTCGCCGAAGACGCCATCGCGTCCGCCGAGCGCGTCGTGGCATCCGCGCGTGCCGAATACGATCGCCAGGTGCGTCTGCGCCGCGCCGGCAAAGGCACCGCCGCCGATCAGACCAAGGCCCGCGATGCCGTGACAGCCGCGCGCGATCAGCTCGACACCAACCGCGCCACCTTGCGCCGCATCATGGCCGTCGGCAACGTTCCTGAGCAGACGCGTTTTGAAGCTTCGATCGCCGCAGCTCGCTCGGATATCTCACTCGCCGAGGCGGCCCTTGAGCGTATGCGGATCCGCGCGCCAAAGGACGGAACGATCCTGCAGGTGATCGCCACTGTCGGCGAAACGGCCGTGCCAACGCCTGATCAGGTCATGATCGTTCTTGGCGACATGTCGAAGCTGCGCGTGCGTGCCGAACTCGAAGAACGCGACAGCGCCAAAGTGCGTCTTGGCCAAACCGTCATCGTGCGCTCCGACGCGTTCCCCGGCAAAGACTTCGAAGGCAAAGTTGGCCAGATCGCCCAGGCGCTTGCGCCGAGCAGGATCGGCCTGAAGGGCCCTCGCCGCGGCCTCGAAGTGGATGTCCTTGAAGTGCTCGTCGATCTCGACGGTTTGCCGGCCCTGCTGCCCGGTATGCGCGTCGACGTACTCCTCAAGCCCGACGCCACCGCCGAAGCCCCCAAGGACGCTCCGAAGCAGAATTGAGCCCGCGCACAAAAATTCTGACCCTGCAGAGCAAATAGCGTCATCGCAGATCCGTGATCTCTACCGCCGTTCGTAAAGCGCGCGTGCCGACGCGCAAGAGGTAGGGCTCCCGGACATGCCGGCCGCGCTAATCACTGGGCTCCGGCGCTGAAGCGGCTGTTTAACGTCAATACCTGGCTCAATAAAGTCGAGTGCTGGTTCTTGCTCCTGCAAGGCCAATCGCCGGCCGGCGTCTCGTTCACGTCGGTCGGCACATCGACGCTGACATCGCCGCCCACAATGAAACGGCCGAACCGCTCGTGTGACAAAATCAGAAGTGCACCAGCGCCGCGTTAAGGGCCGACGTGTCAATGATCTGTGAGTCCGGCTACTAGATTGGATGACCGACGAGCCGTAACGGCGATTAGGGGGCGACGCGCGTCGCGCCACGGTGGGGTACCTCTGTGTAACGTGGCGACCCGAAAAGTGCAATAACTACAGTAACTTGAAATCCGTCAATAGCTTATGAACAAAATGGTGCGGTCGAAAGGAGTCACGTCCGATGCGCTTGACCGGCCGGAACTTTTGACTCACGTTCGCTTCACCCGCGCACCCCTGTTCTCGCGTCAGAGCGCTCTCCCATCACCCGCAAATCTGACGTCGGAGCATCATGCTGACCGCGCTGCGCCCGAACTTTGTCGATGCTGCCAAGTTAACGGCGCTTTGGGACGGCATTCGTGCTGGCCACAAATTCCGCCCGCTCAAGGTGCCGATCGCCGCTGCCATCGATCGCCGGATCACTGAGGATGCCCTCGCCCTTTATGCCTACCGCAGTGCGCAGTTGAAGCAGCCGTACCATCTGCACCGCACGGCTGTGCGACGGTATCTCGGCTTGAGCAAGCAAGGCTTCTACGACGCACTTGATTGTCTGACCGGTTTCGGAGTGCTCCACCGTGACGTGGTTGCCGGGCGCGTGCGCTCCGAACGGGTGAACCCTGAGGCTTTCGGTGGAGAGCGCATAGGCGAGATCGTGGTCCCGTATGCCCTGATCGGCATCCTCTCGCCGCCGCTGCTCTCGTTTTACCTGTTCGCGCTGTCTGGCTTCGAGCCGCGCGGACTATACCCGCGCGACTACGAATTTCGCTTCTGCTGTAGCCGCCAGACAGTTCTGCGGCGCCTCTCCGTGCTGGAGAGCGTCGGCCTGATCAAGACCGAGCAGAACCGTAACGAGGACGGCCGCTTCAACGGCACATCCTTCCACGGCATACGCATCGTGCTGCCGAAAGCCTTCAAGGCGGAGCCGCCCCCCGACAATTGCGCGCAAATGCAGGAACGCACCCAAACGCTGGAACGCAACAATCCGGAAGGTCAGAACGCACCAACATACAAGGCTGCTACTGCTGTCGTACAAGGCTTATGCTCTATCGACACGCACGTACTCGGTACGGCTGACGCCGAACCGAGCCACACACACGACGCCTTGGCCTTCAGTCGGAAACCGGTTGCCGACGGCGCCGGCGGAGCAATATCCTGGGCCTACGATGACGACATAAGCAACACCGACTGGGGCGACGCGCTCAGCGACGACGTCGCACTGGCCAAGGCCACGGACGCAATCAGCGACAAGCGCATCTTCGACGACGTCATGGGGGCGACGGATGGCCGCTTCGCCGGCCCAATCGTCTTTCCGCCAGACCTGTGCGGTTATCGCCATCTCGTGGCCGGCGTCATGCACAAGCGCGCGTGTGGGGCGGAGGCGGCGCACGACTACTTGCTCGAGGTTTTGCGCCGGACAATCGGCGATACAACCCGAGTACTGCGCTCATGGGCCTATCTCGGCAAAACCATCGCGCACCGCGTCGACCTCAACGGCCCCGAAGCGGAAGACCAGGACAGCGAAGACCGCGACGTCGAGGTCGCCCATGGCTGATGTCTTGCTCCTGACCTTACCGCTACTGATCGGACTTCTGACCTTCCCGCTACCGCGGCAGCTCAACCCCGTCAGTATGCCACCGTGGGGATCGGCTGCGCCATCACGCCACGTGTGGACCACGCGCCGATTGGTTCGCCGAGGCGGTCGGGCTCGGCCCGAGGACCGCCGTCGGCGCCAGCGACGTGAAGCATGCAGCATAAACCGCGCGACGGCCGCTTCGCGCGATAGCGCAGGCGCGTGCGGATTCTCCGTGGCTCGCCGGATCGTGGGGGATGGGCCACAAAAGCGCCTGCGGGCGGCCCGAAATGGAGCGGACACTCCGCTCCAGAGAAACTACCTTCGATTGTCCATGGAGCGTCAGGATCATTCGTGATCTTGAACAGGGGGAACGTTAGGATCATCCGCATGTATATTTGGCGTACCGCGGAGCGTCCGCGACGTAGATAATTCAATCATTTGCGGTGAGTAGCAGCCTCCGCCGAAATGCAGTAGTGAACGAACGTCGTGGACGATCCGAGATGAGAATGCACGCAATGGCTGTTTTCTCCGCCACCTCGGCTACAACTTCATCCTGTTAAGCGGAGCCTCCGCGAGGTAAATCCGGCAGCCCGGCAGTGATAGCCGCATCGTCCGGAGTATCCCACAGCGCTGCGCGCCCGTGCCCACGCATTCCCCAATGTGAAACCGATACGGCGCTCAGTCCTTGCTGTCTGGGGCCCCGCACCTGGGTCTAACTGGCCAACGCGCCGTTACTTCGAACCGCCAATCCCGTTGATGATCCCGCTCAGTCGTAGGCGGTCGTTCTTGTACGCCCCGATCAGGTCGATCAGCTTCACGATTTCCGCCCGATTGGCAGCCTCCTTCCCAAAGGCATCGTCCCGAAGGAGATCCTTGGTAACATCGTCGAGGAGCTTCAGCGCCGCGTCGTAGCTAGCGAACGAGCGCTTGGCGCGGGCCATGATCGACGCGGCATCTGCGGGCGTGCTGCGGGCCACATCTTGGCTCGCCGTGACGAGGCTCTGCTCGAGCTTCACCAGCATCAGAGCCCGGGTCATGATCACAAGCAAGGTCGACGATCGGGCTTTTTCGTCGGAGAGGCGTGATCGTGCCGATTGGCGCAGCGTGTCCAGATGGCCGGCCGACATGAGGTCCTGACGCCCGATCAGCCGGTCCATGAAGATCACGGCCGCCAGCGGCGCTAGGCCGTTCGTCGGTTCCATCCCGAACACAGCGTCCATGGCGGTAAGCACCAGTTTCATATCGGCACCGGGCTCTGACAGTGACGCCGCGGCCCAGATGGCCGTCGCCAAACCGTAGCCCTCAGAGTCCTTTGCCGCTTGTCCCCAGACCGCGGGATCGAGCGCTGCCGTGACATCCGGCACGAAGCGCGTCTTCGCGATCTCCTTGTTCGATCGGGCAATAACCAGCATCGCCGTCTCGGCCTGAATGCGCGCCAGTTGGTCTTCGCCCTGGTGGAAGTGAAGCAGCGCCATCAAGCCGGCCACCTTGGCCGCATCAACCTAGCTGATGGTCTCCTGCCACACGCGTTCCTTGAGCCGACGCACCGCAAAGTCCACGACCTCCACGTTGCGCACATCGTTGTGCAACACGTCGGAACGATAGAAGTTTTCCAGGTGAGTCATGATTGCCTTGTAGCTCGCGGGCCCATTGCCAGACCGCGGCAACGGAAATCGAGGCGTATTGCGGACGCGCTCTTCGAAGGCGGCACGGTCATATCGTTCCCGCAACGCGCCAAAGGTGTAGGGGACGATCGCATCCTGCCCGAACGTGAGTGCGGCGGTGAGCACCGCAACGCCACCTTTGACCCCGAAGCCGCCGGCAGTCAGCGCGCCGCCGCCGAGTAGAGCGAGGCCGTAGGATTTAGCAGCCGCGCCGCTCAGCCCCGCCGTGGTGCCGATCCATGTGCCGAGCGTGCCGACGAAGGGGCTCGCAGCCCCGACCGTGAAATAGATCAACAGCCCAGCGCCGATCGCGACCAACCCGGCCAGAAGCCAATTCGTCTGTCCGCCGCCGCTGTAGAATGCGTCGAAGGACAGCGGCCCAGCGTTACCGAACCAGCTTTGCGCCGTAGCTGGTTCAGACACCATTGCCACGGCCACCATGGCCGAAAGAATGTACCGCATTCTGCCCTCACTTCCCGGCTGGCCGGACCGCACACGAGCGACCGTCTCGTGGGGCCGGCGAACGGCTCTGGATCATGTCGTTATGTTTCATAATCCAGACGCCCTGGCTTCGGAAGCCCGTTGGCTGCTCCTTGGCCGCATGAGTGATTTGGCGCACCGAATCGCCGAGGCCATCCGAAGGGCGCGGCGTCGCAAAGACATGACGCAGGAAGAGCTGGCCGAGGCGATCGGCCTGCAACCCGAATCCGTGTCCAACATCGAACGGGGCAGCGTCGTCCCGACCCTGGACACGTTCTCCAAGCTTGTGTCGGTGCTCGGCCTCGACGTCGTGAAGTTGTTCGAAGCCAAGCCCGTCGAACGGAAGGTCACGGCAAAGCGCCAACGCCTTGAAGACGACGTGCGCGACATCGTCGAAGGTCTCGACGACGCCCGTGTACGTGATGTGATGATCCTGGCGCGGGCTTTTCGGGATGCGCGGTGAGTCGGCTACCCTTCTGCTGGGTGCAACTCCAACACCTTGGCCACGTCCGCATCTTCGATCATGATCCGGCTGCCCACCGGTACCTGCTCCGTCGTCAGCCCTGTGATCCGCGGCACCAGACGCCAGAGACGGTTTGCATCAACGCAACCGCGTATGCTGAAATGGGTCAGATCGAGCGCTACCGAACACGGCCGTTCTTCGCCCGTCGGCGTGACCAAGACCGCAGGTCACGACCGCGTTGCGCCAAGGTCGCGCACCTCAATATCTGGCGTCACGACAATCCCGATGCCGCTCAAGGCGAACACGTCGGCGACTTCGAGCAGCACATAATGCGTCATGGCATGGCTCACTTCGCCGACCCGATGATCCGATACACTGTCGACCTCGCCATGCCCAATTGCCGCGCGGCGTCCGCGGGCCCGACACCGGCTGCAATCAGTGCATCGACCTCTGTCTTGCGCGTGCTTTGGGTCGGCTTGCGGCCTCGATAGCGACCTTCGGCGCGGGCCTTGTCGATGCCGACCCGCTGGCGTTCAAGCATAATCTCGCGTTCGAAGGCGGCGACGGCACCGAGCACGTTGAGCATCAGTCGCCCGGTTGGCGTGCCAGTGTCCAGGTTCATCGCCAGAATGCGAAGCGATGCGCCCTTCGCTTCGATGCGGTCAAGGATGGCCAGCAGGTCGCGCACCGATCGCGCAAGTCGATCGAGCTTCGTGCACACGAACACGTCGCCCTCGCGCAGGTAGTCGAGCGCTGCCTCGAGTTCGGGTCGCTCACCGACTGACGAAACCTGTTCGGCGAAGATCTTCGTCGCACCGGCCGCTGCCAGTTCGCTCTGTTGAGCATCGAGGCCAGCATCTTGCTCGATGGTCGACGTGCGGCAGTACCCGATCAGCATCACGCGGCTCCCTGTGTCCGAATAGGTTCCAGACTTTGTCCTCGCCTGCGACCGACAATGCGAGTTGGAAGTTTATCGGACGCCTGAGGCACGGGGTCTCGGACGTCCGACATGGGCATGGTCAATTGGGTCAATGCCTCCGACCGATGAAGAGCCGCATGCGGCGAACAGGGCAGCTTCTATGTAGCGCCACGCTTCACGCGTCGCTGCCCTTTGCCAATGGGGCCGCAGCACTCGCCGCCGCCAACTTCTCCACCAGCCCGAACCGCTCGCGCAGAACCTTCACGATCTCGCGACGTGCTGTTCCGCCGGCCGCGCGGATCACCAGTTCCTTGCTGCCGTCGGCCTTCGTCTTTTCGCCGACAATGCTGCTCCACAGTGCCGACGTGCGCGACCAGTCGAGTTCACCCAGCGCCGTCGCGAACTTCTTGGTCTCGACGCCCGACAGCCGCACAGTGATGTCGTGATAAACGATCCCGATAGCCTGCCACCCGGCCGACGACAGGTGCAGGCTCGTGCGATCCGCCCAGCGTGGTCCCATCGCCTCCGCAACGTCGTCGACGAAGTCCGCGATCCCGGACAACAGCCGATCGCGGGTGTCGCGCGTGAGCCGCGGAGTCTCCGTGTGCTGCTTGCGGCCAGCCTCGATCGTGCCTTCGCCTTCGATCGCGGCGCGCAAGAAGCGCAGCAACACTGGCTGCGCGACGATGCCGTCGGTCTTGCCGGACAACTGGACCACGCGCGTTTCCATGCCGCCGTGATGCTTGATCGCATGCGCGTCCTCGGCGAGGGCGTAGGTCGCTTGGATGAAAAGGTCCGACATGTCCAATGCAATGGCGTCCTTCGCCGGCACCTTCACACCACGGACGTTGTAATCGTGAAAGAGCTGGCCAAGGTCGTCGATGCTCAGTGGCGGTGAGCCTTCGCGTGGCGCGTAAAAAACGACCGGCAGCGAAAAGCGCTCCAAGTCTTTCGCCAGTTCGTCACGCTCCGGCTGCGCCAGTGGATTGTCGCCGAACACCATATCGACCAGACTGAGCAGACCACTCAGCCGGCCAAGCCCATCGATGACGATGCGCCGATTGGAGCGGCCCGTTTCCAGGATCATTTGGCCGTTGCCACCGCTGATGCTGCCGCCGTCGTCGAAGCGCACGGGGTTCTGGATGGCGATCGAGATCGCGGGGAATCCAGCGGCGATAACGCCGTCGAACAGTTGATGGCGCAGATAGTCGACGATCGCATCGCGTCGCGCCCGCGTCGTCTTGCGCTGCACGACCGAATAGATGCGCTTGGTCTCGGCGTCGTTCAGAAGGTGCTGCCGATCCGAGCGTGGATCGTGGCCGAGTATGTCCGTGACGTCATACGGCGAGATCGTTGTCGAATAGGTCGCGAGGCGTGGACCCATTTCGCCGATGATGGCGGGGAACGTTCGAACGGCGCGCGCCGAACGGATCGCGCGCGACGGGGTCTTCGAGGGAACAACGGCGGCATGCATGGGATATCTCCGTGTTGCCGGCCGCCACACGTGGGCCGGTGGTTGGTTCGCGTCACAAGACGCAGGTCTCCGGTCACGGCCGAAGGGTTCCAGCCGCGTCACATCGTTTGATCCGTGTGGCTATGAACGGCCGTGTCGGCCGCAACGTCGATGGCGGTCAGGTAGGCGCGGACAGGCCCCACTCGCAAGGCCGCCCGGCCAGAACAATAAGAGATTCTCAAGCGATGTCAGAAGATTACGTGGCGTATCAAAGACTTGCGGCGGGCATGCCGACGCCGAAAGTTCTGGGTGCTCTTCGGGGCCCCGACTTCGGGACGGGGTAACCCTCAATCGGCATTTCGACGGGGCCGCCGGATAGGCTCCCCCATATGCCCTATACCCCAATGCCGTCGTGCTCAAACAACTGCGCTATTTCTACTGGCCGTTCCACACTCGCCACATCCGCCTCATGCATTGTGGAAGCTGGCAAAACGCGCGGAGGTGCGCGGCGAATTCGTTCGGCCTCACCGGATCTGCCCTTGCCGGCTATCCGTTCAATCGGATCGCGGCCTTGTTCGAGGGCAGGATGCGCGCGCGCCACCATTCGCTCCTTAAACCAATATAGCCTCGGCTTGATGCCCAAGCCGCCACGGACCGAGTCGAACCGTCGCCTTTGCGGCAGCGATGCGGTTAGACGATTGCGCTTTATCCGCCACGCTCGTGAACTCGGCTTCGTGGTCGATGTCATCCGACAATTGTTGTCGCTGGCAGACGAGCCGAACCGTTCCCGCCGGGATTTCGATGTCATCGCCCAATGGCATCTGACTGAAATCCCGAGCCGTATCCGACGGTTGATTGCCCTCAAGAGCGAGGTGTCACAGATGATCAGGGAATGCGAGCGAGGCTCCGTCGCCGACTGCCGCATCATCGACGTGCTCGCCCACCACGAGCACTGTCTTGCCGATGAGCATTAATCCCGTTGCTGTGCCCAAAACGACTTCGGTGATGGTTTACCTCAGGCTGCCCTCCTCCCGCAGCCATCGACCGCGAGAGGAGAGCCGGTCGCAATACCAGTTACTTCTTCTCGGCGAACTTGTCGTACGTGCCGGTGATGGTCGCCTTCACCGTGATGGGCTGCTTGGTGCGGTTGCGCCAGGACCAGCCGTGGGTGCCGTCGTAGCCGGCTTTGAAGTCGCCTTTTTCAGTCGCCGCGATGCCCTTCTTGTACTCGGTGTATTCGTCGTCGCGGGCGTTGAACTTCTCGCCATGGAAGTTGAAGTTGATCGGACTCGATGCCGTCCAGGTGAAGCTGTAGCCATCACCCTTCTTCATCCAGGCTTTCAACTCCATCTTCGCATTTGGCTGCAACACGATTTCAAGCGTGTCCGTCTTCTGCCCTGCCGGCGTTGCAGGCGGCGCGGCAGGTGCCGCTGCGGGCGCAGCCTGTGCGAGCTTAGACCATGCCCCGCCGATCGGCGCTGCATCGTTCATGATGTGAGAGCCCGACGCCACGCGGACGGTCGGCGCATCGACCGCAGATTTCTTCGCTTTCTTGAGTTCGGCATCGCGTTTGATTTCGCCCATCTCAGTGAGGCCCAGCACGCGGCCGATGCCAGTCGGATCAATGGCGTATTCGGCGGGCAGAACGCAGGTCACGGCGAGAGTTGCTGCAACGGCCGTGGCGATGATCGTCGAACGCACAAGCTTGCCGATGGTCGGCAACTTGTCGCGATCGACGGACGCAGCGTTGGTGATGTTGGCAGATGTCATGTCAGTCTCCGAGTTTGAGATATGTGGTGGATTTGAGGATCAGGCCGCTGTGCCGAAGTAGCCCTGCAGCTGAGAGACAGTGAGCGCGATGCCCGCCAGCACCAGCGCGACGTTGGCCGCGACGGCCAGCTTCGAGAAGCTCGCTGTGCGCCGCCAGAAGCCCATGACGATCAGGATCGCGGCGAGTGCCAGGAGCTGTCCGATCTCGACGCCGACATTGAACGAGATGAGGTTGGGAATGAGACCGTCCGGCGACAGTTCGAAGTCTTGGACTTTGGTCGCGAGGCCGAAGCCATGGAACAAGCCGAAGATCAGCACGGCCGCTTTGGCGTTCGGCTGGAAGCCGAGCCACTTCTTGAAGACGTCAAGATTGTCGAGCGCCTTGTAGACGACCGAGAGGCCGATGATGGCGTCGATCAGATAGGCATTGACGCCCGTGCCGTTGAGGACGCCAAACAGCAACGTCGTGCTGTGCCCGATGGCGAACAAAGTCACGTAGAGCCCGACGTCCTTGAGGCGATAGAGGAAGAAAATCACCCCGAACAGAAACAGCAAGTGGTCGTACCCGGTCACCATGTGTTTGGCACCCAGGTACATGAACGGGATGAGGTTGCGGCCGTTGACGGCCTCGATGTAAGCCTGATCGCCGGTGGGAACGCCGTGGGCCATGACTGCAGTCGACAGCATGGTCACCAGAGCGAACACAGCGGCTGCCGAAGCAGCAGACCACAGTCTTCGTGTCATAGGATCTCTCGTTTTGCGACGCCAATGCGCAGCTCACGCG
This sequence comes from Hyphomicrobiaceae bacterium, assembly GCA_031374735.1. Taxonomy (GTDB): domain Bacteria; phylum Pseudomonadota; class Alphaproteobacteria; order Rhizobiales; family Hyphomicrobiaceae; genus JABFRJ01. The sequence continues at coordinate 168,334 of JANMGQ010000010.1, forward strand.
CTGGCCGCGTGTGCGATCGGCACTTATGTTCTGATGGGTGAAGTTGCGCCGAAGAGCTTCGTGCGCGATCAGGCCTCACGCCAGCCGCGGCGGTCGATCCGACGGCCCGAGTGTATGGCGGAACTCAGCCGCCGGGCGCGCTGGCACCAAGGACGACTGACATCTGGAAAAAGCGCAGCTCAGAAGTTGCGGCAAACCAAGGACAAGCTCAGGCGAATGTTCGTGCGTCTGATCCGGCAAGTACCCGGACGGCGATGATTGAATTGGGGTATCATTGGCGTCCGACACGCTTTCAGCCAGCGCCTCACTATGGTCGTTGTCGTGATGATCCGACGCTGAGTGTTCGTGCTCATGTGCATGACGAATTCCGGAAAAAGTGCCGGCAGCGACGTTCAAGACCATCACAAGGCTGACGACAACCGCAACCAGCACCTGCCGCGCAACGCGGTAAGCATCGAGGATCGATTGTGTGGCGTTCGCGAGCAAACTCACCCTCCAGGACGTTGGACGCGGCTATTATATTCGCACTGTGCCGTCAATGCGGCGGCGCATCGGTTACAACCGGCCAAAAGCCCGGAGGCCTTGGAGCAGAGCATACAGCCCGATCGCGAACACGACGGCGGATGAGAGATAGGGGGCGATGTGCGCGATGCGATCAAAAGTTCCGGAACGATTTTTGATTGCCGCCAAACCCCAGGCTGCTGTGACGCCGACCGCCACCATCATGGCGGCCAATCCGATGCTGAATGCTGCAACCATCACAATGCCGAGGCCATAGGCTTTCTGGTGCAAGCAGGCCAGCAAGACGGCAAACGCCGCAGGGCACGGCAACAATCCACCCGTGAAGCCGAACCACGCGATCTCGCCGTCTGTGACGGTTCCTGCCTTCTCGGCGAAACGCGTCTTCACCTCAGCCGCGTGATAGGCGGTATGGGCGTCCTCGGTCTCGAAGGCACCGTGTGGATGATGCGCTTGGGCTTGCTCGTGTTTATGGTTGTGGCCGGGGGCATGTTTGTGACCGTGCCCGTGGTCGTGAGAGTGGCCATGACCATGTCCATGTCCATGTGAGGTCTCTGGCAGCAGCCGTCGCAGGATGTTGATCGACAAGCCAATCAGCAGCAGCCCACCGAGCACCAGGAGCCAGGGCTCAGCCCGTTCCAGTAGGCCCGCGTCACTCAGCCGCCACGCCAGCAACGCAAGCGCCCACACCACGATGGTATGACCGAGCGTCGCGGACAGTGCGAGCAACGCCGCCTGTCGCGCCGTTCCTTGCACCGCAACAATGAAGGCGATGATCATTGATTTCGAATGACCCGGCTCCAGTGCATGTAGGGCCCCGAGAAAAACCGCCGTAGGTAGCAGCAGCCACGCGTTTGCCCCGCCCGCTTGGATGATTTGTGCGATGTCCGGCATGATCCCTCAGAGATATTTACTCAGTGCCTTGAACTCGGCCAGCGCCGCACGCGCCGCCTTCGCATCGCCACTGACGCCGTCAGCCAGACAATGATCGACGTGATCGTGAATAAGCTCGCGCTTGGCACTCCCGACCGCTTTTTCGACCGCGTGAAGCTGCTGCGCGAGATCGGTGCATGGCCGGCCCTCCTCCATCATGACGACGATCGAGCGAAGGTGTCCCTCCGCGCGTTTCAGACGCTTGATGATGGCGGGGTGAGTCTGATGACGCATATGTCGACCTAACCTGGGGGATAGGATAGTTCAAGGATTTGTTCAGTGGTTCAGGTCGCCCACGGTGGGGAGCCCTGATCCTTTGGATCAGCTCCGTTCCCCAGCCGAAACCAAAAGATCTCGCCGGCGAAGCGCTGATCGCGTTGTCGCCCGAGGACACCGCACGGCGCGCGATGGACAAGGCATTCGCCAAGGCCGGTGTTCAGCCGCGCGTCGTCGTCGAAACACCCTATAGCCTGACCGTCGCGGCCCTGGTCCAGCACGGGCGAACGCGGCGACGATCTCGGACGCTCGCGCGACGTCGGCACGCACCGCCATTGCTCGACGCCCCGTCGCCTTGAGTGCAGCGACAGTCCGATCCGCCGCCTCGCTCGGCCGGCATCGGCATCACCAATCCATATGCGCTGGAAGGTTTTGATATCTCGGGCTTGGTTGTGCGCGAGTTCGAACCCGCCATTCATTTCCGTGCGCTGCTGTTGCGCCCTCCCGGAGCAGCGTCGTCGCTGATCGTGGATGCCTTCATCAAGGCGCTTTACGCCGAGCAGCGACGCGGACACCGGCTATGATGCTAACCGGTCAGCGTAGGTGGCTTGCCGCGAGCTTCATCTCCAGTTCGACGATGCGCGCCTTCAAAGTAGCGATTGACGGTTCGATCTCGGCCACCGTGAAGCGCGGTGAGATATGTTGGGGGCAGTTCCAGTCGAATGCCTCGATCTCGATGATGAACCCGCGCTCGACTTTGGCGCCATAGCCTTCATCGACCATTGCCGCGGCAAGATCCGGCGCATGAGCAAGGTCCACAGCGCGGGCGCGGCCCAGCAGTTTCAGGCGTGTGCGGCGCGGATAGTCCATCAAGAACAGGGCCACGCGGTCATCATCGGCTAGGTTGCCGACGCTGACGTACTGGCGATTGCCGCGAAAATCCGCGATGCCGATCCGGCGATCATCGAGTACCTTGATGAAGCCGACAGGACCACCCCGATGCTGCACGTATGGCCAGCCGCCGGCACCGATGCTGGCCATGTAGAAACTATCGCGGGCAGAAATAAACTTAGTTTCGTTTTCGGTCAGTCTGTCGGGCTCACTGCCGCCATCGCGCTTTGCGTAAGCGTCACGGCTACCATTGCGCTCTTGCAGAGCCTTCACTGACGGAGTGAACACGAGATTGAGATATCGGGAGGTCATGAGCTATCTCCTTGGCATGGTGGAATGCGGCAGGGTCGGCTTGACCGCTGTCTCGCCGATGAGATCATCGGCTAGACCCGCCAAAAACGTCTTGAACGGTTTGGACGATCCAAGGCCGCGTGACATCACCAGACTGCCCTGCAACAGCATCACGACGCGCTCAGCGCGTAGCTTTGCGGCTTTGGCATCGTGACCCGCATCATGAGCGAGACCTGCAAACGCCAGAACCAGCGCCTCGAACGCCCCCTTGATTGCGGTTGCAAACGGCCCAACCCCGGCATGCGGTGAAGCTAGCATGTTGAGCAGGCAGGCTTGCTTGCCACCGGAGTAGAAGCCGTCGAGGTGCTTCACAATCTGAGCCACGCGGACGTTCGGCGGTTCCGTCGACCGAAGCGCCGAAAGGAGGTTCGTCTCGAACCACGCGAGGGTAGATGCCAGGACCTCTTCAGCCATCTGTTGCTTGCCGCGCGGGAAGCGATGATAGAGGCTCGCTTTCTGCAGACCTGTCGCTTCAGCCAGCATAGTCAACGACGCGGCCTCATAGCCAACATCGCGAAAGACGCAGCTGAGGCTGGCCATCACGACAGAATCCTCGACCGATTGCGGCCGCGCCATGTCGTCTCTCCTGTCCAGACGCGCACGTTCACGCCGATGTTATGGAACGAACGGTAAAATACGATTGAACTGACTGACCGTCGCTGCTAGATAATATATACCGATCGTTCGGTAAATCAAGTCGCAATCGAGGAACTGCCATGTCAAAAACAGCAATCGTTGTGTTCTCGGACCCCAAGGCAGGCCAGGAAGAGGCCCTGGGTCGCTTGTTCAATGCCTTGTTCCTGACGCTCGAACTGAAGGACAAGAAGCAGGATGTCGCCCTGATCTTCCAAGGTGCTGGCACGCGCTGGCCAGCCGAGGTGACGGCGCCAGCGCATCCTGCGCACGCGCTCTATCATGCCGTGGCAGACAAAGTGGTTGGCGTCTGCGGCGGTTGCGCCGACGTGTTCGGTGCAGCGGAGGGTGCCGAGGCGACCGGCCTGCCACTGGTGCGCGATAAGCAGATTCCTGGCACGAAAGGTATCTTGGATCTCTCACGGTATCTCGACCAAGGGTATCGATTGATAACCTTTTGAGAACCAATCGACGCACTGGTGATGATCGCCGTGTGAGCGGCGATCATCGTCACAGGCCGTGGTGCCTATGTCTTTGGGTTCCAGCGCGAGCCTGTGAGCCACATCGCGACCAGCGGCACCACCACCCATTGCAGCAGCGGCGACAAGCCCGTTCCGATCCACGGTAGCCTCGGCATCGCCGACGTGTAGGCCCAGCCCTGGCGCATGACCGTGTTCAGCCACTCGCTGTAGATCGTGTAGCCGATGCCGATCGCCAGCATCACCAGCGTGACCTGTAGGCCACGGCTTCGCGGCCAGTCAGCCGCACCGACCAAAACCAGCGCGGCGACGAGTGCCAGCGCGGCAATCATGATATCGCCTGCCGTACAGTGCAGGACAGCAAAGGCAATCTCGCGCGTCGTCCCAGTGCGCCAAAGGGTGTAAAGCGGTAGCTGTAAGGTCTCCCAGACAAGGTGCAGCAGCGCCGACCTAGCGAGATAACGGCGCACGAAACCGAGCCAGTTCGGGTCATCGGCCGTCACAGCCGCACACTCCGCAGGCGCAACGCATTGCCGATCACGCTGACCGATGACAGCGCCATGGCAGCCGCGGCGATGACTGGCGACAGCAGCAGTCCGAACACCGGATAAAGCACACCGGCGGCAATCGGGACCCCGATCGCATTGTAGGCGAAGGCAAACACAAGGTTCTGGCGGATGTTCGCCATCGTCGCGCGCGACAGCGCATGTGCCCTCGCGATGCCGGTCAGATCGCCCTTCACCAGCGTGACCCCGGCACTTTCAATCGCGACATCAGTTCCAGTACCCATGGCGATGCCGACATCAGCCACGGCGAGCGCGGGCGCATCGTTGACGCCGTCACCGGCCATGGCGACCGTGCGGCCCGCCGCTTTGAGGCGCGCCACCACGGCTGCCTTCTGCTCTGGCAGGACATCCGCTTCGACCTCGTCGATGCCGAGCTGCGCTGCGACGGCAAGCGCCGTCGTCCGGTTGTCACCGGTCAGCATAACGACGCGCATGCCGGCCGACTTGAGGGAAGCGAGCGCAGCCGGCGTCGTCGCCTTGATCGGATCGGCAACGGCGATGAAGCCCGCTAGGCGGCTGTCAACGGCGACGTAGACAGCCGAGGCACCGTCCCGGCGCGCGCTATCCGCCGCCTCTGCAAGCGGCGTCGGATCGATGCCAAGTTCAGCCAGTATGAGCGCATTGCCGATGACGATCTTATGACCATTGACGTCGGCACTGACCCCCTTGCCCGACGGCGCAACGAAGTTCGACGCCGGCGAAACAACGAGGCCCCGTTCCTGCGCTGCGCGAACGATGGCCTCACCCAGCGGATGCTGGCTCATCCGCTCGACAGCGGCGGCGGCAGCAAGCAGCTCCGCCTCGTCGATCCCGAGCGCCTGGATCTGCACCACACTCGGACGCCCCTCAGTCAGCGTGCCTGTCTTGTCGATCACGATGGTGTCTATTTTTTCCATGCGTTCGAGTGCTTCCGCATTCCGGATGAGCACACCCATTTGCGCACCGCGGCCAACGCCGACCATGATCGACATCGGCGTCGCCAAGCCGAGCGCGCAGGGGCAGGCGATGATCAGCACCGAAACGGCAGCGATCAGCGCATAACTGAAGCGCGGTATCGGCCCCCACGTCAGCCACGCTATGAATGCGAGCGCGGCAATGAGCAGCACCAACGGGACGAACCAAGCGGAGACCTGATCCGCAAGACGCTGGATGTGCGCGCGGCTTCGCTGTGCGTCAGCAACCATCTGTACAATGCGCGCAAGAAGCGTGTCGCGGCCGACTTTGTCAGCGCGCATGATGAACGCGCCGGTCTGGTTCATCGTGCCGCCAACCACCTTGGCGCCAACAGCCTTGCTCGCGGGCAGCGATTCCCCTGTCACCATCGATTCATCAATCGTACTCGTGCCCTCGACGATGGCGCCATCGACAGGCACGCTCTCGCCGGGTCGTACCCGAAGCCGGTCTCCAACGTGCACCGCTTCGAGATCAACGTCCTCATCACGCCCTGCGGCGTCGATGCGGCGCGCCTGTTTCGGCGCGAGATTGAGCAATGCCCGGACCGCGCCACTTGTCTGTTCGCGCGCCCTGAGTTCAAGTACCTGCCCAAGCAGCACGAGGACTGTAATTACGGCGGCTGCCTCAAAGTACACCGCGACCGCGCCGTCTTGACCACGCAGCGCTGCCGGGAAAAACCCAGGCGCCAGCGTTGCAACCACGCTGTAGAGCCATGCCACGCCGGTCCCCATGGCGATCAGCGTGAACATGTTGAGGTTGCGTGTTTTGAGCGAGGCCCAGCCACGCTCGAAGAACGGCCAACCCGCCCACACCACAACGGGGGTCGCCAGCAGGAACTGTACCCAGTTCGACGTCGTCCGGTCGACCAAATGACTGAGCCCCGTCAGGTGACCGCCCATCTCCAGCAAGAACACGGGCGCTGTCAGAGCGAGTCCGATCCAGAACCGCCGTGTCATGTCGGCGAGTTCTGCGTTGGGCGGCGCCTCGGCCGTTACCAGCTCCGGCTCCAGCGCCATGCCGCAGATCGGGCACGAACCTGGCCCCACCTGCCGGATCTCCGGATGCATCGGGCAGGTGTACGTTGCGCCGGGCACGACCTGAGGTGCAGCGGACGGCATCGGCTGCAAGTACGTCGCGGGTGCCGCCAAAAACTTCGTGCGGCACTTCGGATTGCAGAAATAGTAGGTCGTGCCGTCGTGCACCGCTGTGTGCTTGGCGGACGCAATCGTCACGACCATGCCGCAAACAGGATCTTTCGCAGTCGTTGGACCGCCAGCGCCGTCACTGCAGCAGCTTCCAGGCCCAGAACTGTGGTCACCACTTGTGATGTGCTGTGCCATGACGCTCGACGCTCCTCGCATGGCGGCTCAATCGACCGCATCGCAGGAACGCGCACGGGCGCACGCAAGTCACCAACTCAAAGATACCCTATAGGGGTATTTGTGGATTTGACAGATATACCCCTTATGGGTATCAGTCAAGGATGCAACCGACGACCAAGACCGCCTGTCTCAAGCGCCTCAACCGGATCGAGGGCCAAGTGCGTGGCCTCGGTCGTATGGTGGAGGAGAACCGTTACTGCATCGACGTCGTAACGCAGGTCGCGGCCATCCGTGCAGCCCTCGCGCGGGTGGAAGAAGAAATCCTGCGTGATCACATGGGGCACTGCATCAAGCACGCGATGACCATCGGCAACGAACGCGAACAGAAGGCCAAGGTCGACGAACTGATGGATGTCTTCGCTCGCAGCAAGCGCTAACCAAGGACGGATGTCATGACACAGTTCAAACGCCTCGGCGGCACCGCCGCACTCGCCATTCTGCTCGGTGCCGGCTACGCGATCGCACAATCCGGTCATCACGGCCACGGCGGCCACGGAGGCGCCGAGAATCCCTATGCCGCCTTCAAGGATCGGCAAATTAAGGCCCTCTCGCCGGAGCAGGAAGCAGACTTGCGGCAGGGCAAGGGGATGGGCCTCGCATTGGCAGCCGAAATGAATGGCTATCCCGGCCCAATGCATGTGCTGCAGCTTGCGGATCAGATCGGACTGTCAGCTGATCAACGGACGCGCGTCGATGCTCTCTTCACGCGCATGAAGACCGAGGCCGTGGCAGCAGGTGGCCAGTTGATCGCTCTTGAGCGTGAACTCGACAAAGAGTTCGTCGCGCGATCGATCACAGCGGGGAGTCTCGCACGGCTGACCAAGGACATCGGCGTGAGCCAGGGGCTCGTTCGGTCAACACATCTCCGCTACCACCTCGAAACAGTTGCCGTCCTGTCGCCTGAGCAAATCGCGAAGTACAACACTGCACGCGGATATACCCGCTGACTTGGAGGTCCTAGCCGTGACTACGCCCTCTGTGACGCGCCGCCTCGTCCTCAGTGGACTTGGTCTGGCTGGTGCATCCTTCGCGCTAACGGGTCAACTTCGTGCTTCATCCGCTCCTTTCATCAAGGTCGCACGAAGTGCGGGCTGCGGCTGTTGCCTCCTGTGGGGCAAGCATTTGGAAGCCAACGGCTTCCGCGTCGAGATGACCGAACGCAATGACATGGCGGCCTTCAAAGCCGGCCTCGGCATTCCTTCGGCACTCGAGTCGTGCCACACCGGTCTCGTAGACGGTTATGTCGTCGAAGGTCATGTGCCGGCTGACGCCATCAAGCGCTTGCT
>JANMGQ010000016.1:0-3791 GCA_031374735.1 Hyphomicrobiaceae bacterium
ACCAAATGTGTGAGCTGGCGACTGCGTTTACTCCCGCTCCGCCTTTATGAAATCGACGAACGCGCGCAGCGGTCCAGGCATATGCGTGCGGCTGGCGTAGTAGAGAAACGGGCCGGCGAAGCGCTCGGACCAGTCTTCGAGGACGGGCACGATGTTGCGCGACTTGAGGGCTGGCGCAAGGAAACCTTCAAACGTGTGCACGACGCCGAGACCCGCTTTCGCGGCCTCGAGCTGCAGCGCGTTGCGGCTGGCAACCAACGGCCCGGTCGGTGCGATTGACACCTGCTCACGACCGTTGTCGAAGTCCCAGTTCGGCGTCACGCCGCTCGGAAAACAAAAGCGGATGCAGGCATGCGAGAGCAGGTCGCACGGATGTTTTGGAGTGCCGTGCCGCTTGAAATACGCGGGCGAGGCCGCCGTCACGTAGCGCTGCACGCGCGGGCCGATCGGGATCGCGATCATGTCGCGTGCGACGGCCTCACCATAACGTACGCCGGCATCAAAGCCCGCGGCCAGAATATCGATGAAGTTTTCGTCCGCCGTCACCTCGATGCGAATGTCGGGATGGGCTGCCATGAACGGCAGCAGGATATCGGGCAGCACGAGATCCGCCACCACACCCGGCACATTCAGCCGCAACGTGCCGCGTGTCGCTCCGCGAAAATCATTCAGCGAGTCAACCGCCGCCGCCACCTCATCCAGCATCGGCCCGAGGCGTTCGAGCAGCCGTTGTCCAGCCTCCGTCGGCGTCACGCTTCGGGTCGTGCGGTTGAGCAAACGCACGCCGAGCCGCGCCTCCAACCGGCGCATGGCGTCGCTCAGAGCAGACGGCGACGCCCCTGACGTCTTGGCGGCCCCACGAAAACTTCGAGCACGGGCCACCCTCAGGAAGGCCGCGAGGTCGGCAAGATCGGGTGAACTCATTGTGCTGAAATCCGGATAGGCTGTGCGTTGATACACGGATTATCGCACAGACCGTTTTGAGGCAAACCTCCCTTCACAGCGGCCAAACGACGGCCTGCTCGAACGATCACAGGAGCCCCCAATGCAAACCCGCAGCCTCGGCACATCAGGCCCGACCGTTGGCCAACTCGGCCTCGGCGCCATGGGCATGTCCGACTTCTACGGCCCCTCCGACCGAGCCGAAAGCATCGCGACGATCCACGCCGCCCTCGATGCCGGCATGACCTTGATCGACACCGGCGACTTCTACGGCATGGGCCACAACGAACTGCTGATCGCGGAAGCGCTGGCTGGCCGCGATCGCTCGAAGGCGCAGATCAGCGTCAAGTTCGGCGCGCTCCGCGGACCCGATAACAGTTGGATCGGCGTCGATGGGCGACCCGTCGCGGTGAAAAACGCGTTGGCTTACACGCTGAAGCGTCTGAATACGGACTACATCGATATCTATCGCTTGGCGCGCCTCGACCCGAACGTGCCGATCGAAGACACGATCGGCGCCATCGCTGACATGGTGAAGGCGGGATATGTGCGCCACATCGGCCTGTCTGAAGTTGGCGCTGACACGATCCGCCGCGCCGCGAAGGTCGCACCCATCGCTGACCTGCAGATCGAATACTCGCTGATCTCGCGCGGCATCGAAGCCAAGATCTTGCCGACGCTGCGCGACCTCGGCATCAGCGTCACGGCCTACGGCGTGCTTTCGCGCGGTCTCATCAGCGGTCACTGGCAGGCGGGATCGACGGGTGCGCAAGACTTCCGCAGCTACTCGCCGCGTTTTCAGGTGGGCAACGTCGAGCAGAACCTCGCGCTAGTTGAAACTCTGCGGGGGGTCGCAGCAGCACGCAACGCCACCGTGGCACAGATCGCTATCGCCTGGGTTGCATCCCAAGGCGCAGATATCGTGCCGCTGGTCGGCGCCCGTCGGCGTGATCGACTGACAGAGGCGCTTGGCGCGACGCACCTCACGCTGACGTTGGATGATCTCCGTGCCATCGAGGCGGCCATGCCAGTGGCCGCGGTGTCTGGCGGACGCTACGCCGCCGAGCAACTCGCGCATCTCGACAGCGAGCACTGACTCCGCACGCGAGGTTGCCAGCGACAGTCGCCTGCAGCCTCGCCACGTCCCCCTGGCCTCACAGTTGACCAATTGCGCCGGAGCCACGCATGTCGAAACTCCTCACCACACTCGCCATCGGCGTCGCTGCCGGCCTCGTCGATATTGCGCCGATGGTGCTGCGCGGCACCGATCGCTTCATGCTGGCGTCCGTCTTCGCGCACTGGTTCGTGACGACAATTTTCATCTCGTACGCCGTTATGCCGATGCCCGCGCTCGCGAAAGGCGCGCTGATCGGCATGCTGTCGTCGCTGCCAATCATGATCACATACTCGGCGCAGCATCCCGGGCGCGTGCTGCCGATCCTCGCGATCTCGATAGGTCTTGGCGCAACGGTTGGCTTTCTCACGAGCCGGTTCGCAGTTTGATTGCGGACCTTGCGCGCTCGGACGCGTGGCACGTTCGACGCTCAACTCTGACCACCAGTCGGACGTGCGAAATGGCGCTGGGCGTCGCAACGCGAACACCCGCAGCCATCGCGGGATGGCCGCGCTATTGCGGAGCCGTTTTCAGCAAGATGCGTTGCAGCGTCCGCCGATGCATGTTGAGGCGACGGGCAGTCTCTGACACGTTGCGATTGTACATCTCAAAGACCGACTGGATATGCAGCCATCGCGCCCGAGCCGGCGACATTGGAGTCTCAGAGCCTGAACGGAAAGTTCTTGAATCATAAGAATCGTCTGTGATTCTGTCTATAGCAGCCGAATCAGGAGCTGCTATGTGGACTGACGAACAGCGCGAGGCGCACAAGCCGCGGTCGGGTCGCTATCCGAGCGACGTGACGGATGCAGAGTGGGCCCTCGTCGAGCCGATGATCCCGCCGGCGCGGACGGGAGGACGTAGTCGCACGACCGTCATGCGTGAGGTCTTCAACGCCATCCGCTACGTCGGTCGGACCGGTTGCCAATGGCGGCTGCTGCCAAAGGATTTTCCGCCGAGCACGACGGTCTACGGCTATTTCTGGGAGTGGTCGCGCTACGGCGACCTCGATCGCATTCACGCCGCTCTGCTCGCGAGTTGTCGCGAGGCTTGTGGCCGCGAGCCTGATCCAACGGCCGGCATCATCGACACGCAGGTTGCGAGAGCGACCGAAAAAGGGGGGCCTCGAATGACCCGGTCGGCTACGATGCAGGCAAGAAAACCAAGGGTATCAAGCGCAATGCCATCGTCGACACCGAAGGGCACCTGCTCGAAATCGAAGTGATCCCGGCCAACATCCAGGATCGAGACTGCGCCGCCGCATTGTTCGAAAAGGCGCTCGCTCACTATCCGCGCCTGCGCAAGATTTTCGCGGATGGCGGCTACGCCGGTCCCAAACTCGCGGATGCGATCACACATCTGCCGATCGCGCTCGAAATCGTGAAGCGCACCGACAAAGAGGGCGGCTTCAAAATCATTCGACGTCGATGGGTCGTCGAGCGCACGTTCTCGTGGCTGCGCCGCAATCGGCGCCTCGTCGCACACTTCGAGGGCCTCGCCATGATGGCGGTGGGCTTCGTCAAGCTCGCAATGATCAACATCATGCTCAAGAGGTTGACGGAGGCCTGACGTTGATCTTGCTTGGGAAGTTCGGATTCAGGCTCTCAGGTGCCGAAGGATGCTGATTGGGCGGCGCGAGCAACGCGTCCGTCAGTTCATCCGCATCAGCCGGCTTCGTCAGGTAATCGACCGCGCCGAGCTTAACGGCGCAGACCACAGTCGGCAGGTCGCCGTA
>JANMGQ010000070.1:0-43297 GCA_031374735.1 Hyphomicrobiaceae bacterium
ATGGGCTACGTGACCATGGGCATCTTCACGATGAACCAGCAGGGCATCGACGGCGCCATCTTCCAGATGCTGTCGCACGGCCTCATCTCTGCGGCGCTGTTCCTGTGCGTCGGGGTCATCTACGACCGCATGCACACGCGCGAAATCTCGGCCTACGGCGGCATCGTCGAGCGCATGCCGATCTACGCCGTCGTGTTCATGGTCTTCACCATGGCCAACGTCGGGCTGCCCGGCACGAGCGGCTTCGTCGGCGAATTCCTGACCCTGCTCGGCGCCTTCAAGGCCTCCACCTGGATGGCCTTCGTCGCCACCTCAGGCGTGATCCTGTCGGCGGCCTACGCGCTCTGGCTCTACCGCCGCGTGGTGTTCGGCACGCTGGCCGACAAGCCGGGTCTGGCCGCGCTCAAAGACATGACCCCGCGCGAGATCGCCATCCTGGCGCCGCTGGCGATTCTGACGATCTTCTACGGCGTCTATCCGGCACCCGTGCTGGACGTGACCAAGGAGAGCGTGAAGAAGCTGGTCGCGGGCTATGAGACGGCAATCAAGGAGCGGAAGGCTGAGGGGAGGTAGGGGCTCTATGAACCGACGTACGCCTTCACTTGACGAGCTTCGCGACATTGCGTGGACGCACTGGGATCCGCTCGATCTCAAGTTGATCATGCCTGAAGCACCGCTGGACGAGTACGACACTTATGTGTTGCGGGCCACGGAGATGCTGCTGGCTGGCGAAGACGCGGCCGCATTGCAGCGGTATCTGGCCGGTGTGGAGAGCTTGAGCATGAGCCACGAACAGCCCAATACCTCGCGTATCGCTGCCACCGTCGCCGCACTGTTTCAGGCGCACCGCCCCAACTGATTGTGCGGCACATGATCGACCGAACTCACCGCATCAGCCGCGTAAGGTCCGCCCCCTGCTCCACGCGAAACGCGCGCACGTTGTTCACGCACTGCCCGAACCAGCCCAGCGCCTTCAACGCCGAGATCGCCTCGAACAGGCGATCCAACTCCTCGTGGTCTGACGCATAGACGCTGCCCTGAACGCGCCGAGAACCAAACCGCACCAGAGTCTTGGCGATGTCCTCGTAGGCCTGCTGTGAGCGCTTCGGGTGATGCTGGTTGGCAAGCTTCACATTGAGGTCGAACGCGATCACGAAACTCATGATAGCGTCGGCACCGCAGCGTCCGGATCGGGGTCGGTGAGGATATCCTGGATCGGATACGCGAGCTCTTCGCCGGTTTCGATGAGCACAATCACGGCCTCGTCCCGGCTCAGGATGCGAAGCACTTCGTACGCAGGGCCAAAGTGCCCGATTCGCTTGTAGGCGCCAATGAGCAGGTCAGGCGTCACCGCTTCGTAGCGTGCGGGCGCTTCTTCGAAGCCGGACATAGGACCCTCCCACTGCGAAAGGTTGCAGTCTTTCAATTTTGCTACCGCTCGCCGGATCAGCCGTCAATGCTGTCAAAGCCGTCAGTGCCTTCAGCCGCTCAATCAGACGAGCACAATGACGCACATGCTCTGTTGTGCTAAGCTAGTGTTCCGCCTCTAACACTTGGTTCCCACCCTCATCGTCATGCCGGCGCAGGCCGGCACCCACAGCAAATATCAACGATCTCATGGGCTTGTCGTGGGTCCCGGCCTTCGCCGGGATGACGGAGGTGAGTGGGTACCAAATGAATGATCCGGAACACTAGCAGCATGGAGCCTGCCATGCCCGACCCACTGATCACCATCGACCCGGCGCTCTTGAGCGGCGCGCCCGCCTTCACCGGCACGCGCGTACCGATCCAGGCTCTCTTCGACTATATCGAGGGCGGCGATCCCCTGGACGAATTCCTTGCCGACTTCCCGAATGTGACGCGTGAGCACGCCATCGCTGTGCTTGAGTTGGCCAAGGCGGCGGCCATCACCGAGGCTGCACGCAAGGCCGCCGAGTAGTCCTGTGCGCATCCTGCTCGACAACAACATCCCGTATCGTTGAGATCGTCAGACCGGCCGGCATCATTCATGTCCCGGCACTCGCGCTCTCTATCGCCTTATCGTATGTCTACCGGCATATCTTGCCGCGCGGCTGACGACGTTTATCTCATCAATCGCGTGAGATCCGCGCTCGGCGCCGTTCGGAACGCGCGCACGTTCCATCAAAGCTATTGACCTTGTGGCAGCATCTAGCCCGACATAGGATATCGTTTTCGAATGCACATCGCCCGAGTGTGGTTCGGGTGTGCACCCCAGGGGGAACCATGCCTGTCATCAACCGCATCGCCGATATGAACGCCGAGGTCTCCGCCTGGCGCCGAGATTTCCATGAGAACCCAGAGCTGCAGTACGATGTCCATCGCACAGCCGGTATCGTTGCGGACAAGCTGCGCGCCTTCGGCTGTGACGACGTGATCCCCGGCATTGGGCGTACCGGCGTCGTTGCTGTCATCAAGGGTCGCAAGCAAACGTCCGGCAAAGTCGTCGGCATGCGCGCCGACATGGACGCGCTCCCAATTCATGAAGAAACGGGCCTGCCGCATGCCTCGAAAGTGGCCGGCAAGATGCATGCTTGCGGGCACGACGGGCACACGGCGAGTTTGCTCGGCGCCGCCAAGTATCTCGCGGAGACACGCAACTTCGACGGCACAGCCATCATGATCTTCCAGCCCGCGGAGGAGGGCGGGGCCGGCGGCGAAGCCATGGTGAAGGACGGCCTCATCGAGCGGTGGAACATCCAGGAGGTCTACGGCATGCACAACGCGCCGGGCCTGCCCATCGGTGCGTTTGCGACGCGCCCTGGGCCTATGCTGGCAGCCGCTGACCAGTTGCACATCACGATCTCAGGCAAAGGCGGGCATGCCGCCAAGCCGCATATCGCCGTTGATCCCGTGCTGATCGGCTCGCACATCGTCGTCGCCATGCAGTCGGTCGCCTCGCGCAACGTTGATCCGCTCGACAGTTCGATCATTTCGCTCTGCATGTTCCACGCGGGCAACGCCGGCAACGTCATTCCGATGACAGCTGAGATCACCGGGACGGCGCGCTCGCTCAAGCCAGAGGTCCGCGACTTGCTGGAGAAACGCTTCGTTGAGATCGCCGAGGGCACTGCGCGCATGCTCGGTGGCAGCGCCAAGGCAACGTACGAGCGCGGCTACCCCGTGACGCGCAACCACGAGCGCCAGACGGCTTTCGCCGTCGAAGTTGCACGCCAGATCGCCGGCAAAGAGCGCGTCGAGGCCAACATGACGCCGGTCATGGGCGGGGAAGACTTCTCGTTCATGCTGGAGAAGTGCCCGGGCGCCATGATCATGTTCGGCAACGGTGCCAGCGGCCCGCTGCATCACCCGAGCTATGACTTCAACGATGACGCGATCCCGCATGCGGCCACATTCTGGGCGCGTCTCGCTGAAACCGCGATGCCGGCATGACACCGTCCAGCGGGGGCGGTGAACGCCTCCGCTCGATCATCGTATCGCCGCAGCCGCTCACCCCTGCGGCCAGGGGAGCGAGAATGTCTTGACGTTGGTGTAGCTCTTCATCGCTTCCCAGACGCCCTCCTTATAGCCGAGGCCGCTGTCCTTGATGCCGCCGAACGGGCTCATCTCGATGCGATAACCCGGCACCTCCCAGATATTCACCGTGCCGACGTGCAGGCCGTTGATGAACTTGGTCGCCGTGTCGATGCGGTTGGTGCACACGCCGGCTGACAAGCCGTACGCGGTTGAATTCGAGATCTTCATCACAGCTTCGATGTCGTTTGGCACCCGGATGACAGGCACCACCGGCCCGAAGGTCTCCTCGTGCACGAGTTCGCACGTGTGCGGGATGTGATCGACGACGGTGACGGGGAACAGTGCGCCCTTGCGCTCGGGGCCGTAGAGCACCTTGGCGCCTCTGCTGACGGCATCTTTCACGCGTGCCTCAAACATTTTAGCCGCGTTCTCGTTGATGACCGTGCCGACGTCCGTGGTCGGATCCAGGGGATCGCCGCATTTGATCTTCTTCGCCTTCGCCAACACCAGCTCGACAAATCTGTCGGCGACCTTTTCCATACACAGGATGCGCTTGACCGCCGTGCAGCGCTGGCCGGAGTTGGCGGTGGCCCCCTTCACGGCAAGGTCTGCGGCTTTGTCGAGATCGTCAGCTGAGAGATCATCGCAGATGATCAGCGGGTCGTTGCCGCCGAGTTCGAGCACGAGACGTTTGTAGCCGGCCTTATCGGCGATGTATTTGCCGACGCGCACGGAGCCCGTGAACGTGACCACATCCGCATGTGGGTCCGTGATCATGGCATCACCCATGGTGCGCGGATTGCCCGTCACGATCGACAGCATCTCGGGCGGCAGACCTGCTTCGTAGAGAATATCGGCCAGCAACAATGCCGTCAGCGGCGTCAATTCTGTCGGCTTGGCGACGATCCGATTGTTGGTCGCAATCGCCGGCGCGATCTTGTGGCTGATCATGTTGAGCGGGTGGTTGAACGGCGTGATCGCCGAGAGGACACCGAGAAGCGGCGTGCGCGTGGTGAAGATCTTGCGCGGCTTGCCTTGCGGGGTGACGTCGCACGAGTAGACCTCACCGTCGTCGCGGATCGCGAGTTGGCCGGCGAGCGAGTAGACATCGTAGGCACGGCCGACCTCGTAGGTTGAGTCTTTCCATGACAGCCCCGACTCGGCCGTGATGACGGCTGCGATTTCATCGCGCCGATGGCTGAGGATCTCGGCCGTGCGCAGCAGGATTTTCTGACGGTCATAGCGGGTCAGCTTCGGCTGATAGGCGTTGGCGTTCTTGAACGCTTCCGCGACCTGCTTCGGGCTCGCCGCCGGCACGGTCGCGACGAGTTTGCCCGTGTAGGGGTTCATGACCTGCACCTGCTGGTCGGCATCGACGAGCTTGCCGGCAATGCGCATCTTCTCGTGCGCCTTGATGGGGAGTTTGACGGCAGACGGGGCAACGGACATCGGCGGGTTCCTATTGGGTTCCCGTAGACATATCAGAGTGGCGAGGAATGCAAAACGAGATCCGATTGGTCTATCGAGAGCCTTTCTTCTGTGCGCGCTTGGCGTTGCAGCCAGCAAGGCATTGGCTAATGCATGCACTTATTCCTCGTGACGGCGCTTTTGCACATCTCCCGCTGCAGACACTGCCGCAGGCTTGGCCTTTTGGCTGAGCAACTAAGGGTAAAGGTACGCAGAGTGCGGCGGTCAGGACCACCGCAGAAATGAACATCGCCAAGGTCCGGGACACGGCATTAACTCCCTCAATACCGATGATTCCAAGGTTACACAGGACGCCGCAGTGTTTCAATTGCCCCAGAACACGGCCTTCACAAATCCCGAACTCGGGACGACCAATAGTTCCGTATAAAGCATGACCACCAGGAACAGGCCGCCGAACGAGATGGCCGTCAGATACACCGCCATCCAGTCCTTGGCGCGCGAGAGCAGCGAGACGTTACCCATGCCGGCGGTCTGGTTGCCGCGGTTGGCCCAGCGCTGCTTCGACAGGCGCCAGAGCATGTAGATTTTCACGGCCGCGTTGAGCAGCTGGTTGGTGTAGAGCGTCCAGACATAGTTCATCTCAACCTTGCGGGCGTAGGTCCAAAGCACCATCGACAGGATCATACGCGTGATGGCGATGTAGACGACGTAGGCCGCGAAGAACGGCCAGCCGACTTTGATCGTGCCGGACAGCGCGAGGATCGGCGAGAACAACATGGTCCACATGGCCAAGCGCTGGTCGATGAGACACCACCAGATGAAGAATGGCATTTTCGTTGGCCCGAGCAGGATCGCGCGATAGCCATTGCGCAACATGTTGCCAGACCAGCGGCGCAAGTTTTCCACCATGCGGCGATAGCCGGAGCCTTCGACGACTTCGATGGTGGTGCCGTTGGCGTCAGGCACATAAGTCATGCGCACGCCGTACTTGAGCAGCGTGTACCAGGTGGATTTATCGTCGCCCGACAAGAATCGGAACGTGCCCCAGAGCCAGTGATTGAGGAAGTCCGCTTCCTGCAGGCGGATGAATTCCTCTTTCATGATGTGCTCGGCGCGGAACACGCTCATGCGACCTGTCAGCGTCAGCACGCGGCCCGACAGCGCGTGGCTCTGCATGGCAAGACGGCGCTGGGCAAAGCGCATATTGAGCCAGGGGCTCATCCACCAGGGGCCTTTGACCAGCACGTCTTCGTTGGTGGTCAGCGCGTGCAAACCTGGATCGATGGCAAACAGCGGCAGGCATTTCCTCAAGCAGCCTGGATGCATGACGAAGTCACCGTCCATGAACACGACGATGTCGCCCTTGGGCACCATGGCCCGGCTCATGGCACGCAAGATGAGCGCGATGGCGACGCGTTTTCCCGGCTGATTTTGGCGGATGATCTTGAGCGTGATGTCGCAATCGGCGCCAACGATTTTCAGGTAGTTGGCGATCTTGTCTTCGTCGGGCCTTTCGCTTGAGCCGAGCCAGAGCGTTGCCGGCACGCCGCACTCGCGGATCTGGTTGACGAGGCCGCTGATGACGGCTTCCGAGATTTCGCGGTGCTCGCGAAACGTCGTCATCTGGATGTGGATGTGGCGCGGCCGCCAGCCCGAATCCCAGACCTCCTTGGCGCGCGCGGCCGCACGCGGATAGGCGATTTTCTCGTAGATCTTGGCGCGGGCGAAATGGTTGAACCACCAGCCGTAGCGCCACACACCGAGGATGCCGATGATGTAGGTGACTTCGCGAAGTTCCGACGAGTAGATCGAGTTCGGCAGCAGCAAAAGCATGCAGAAGCAGACCGCGAAATAGAGCGCGATCTTGACCTGCACCAGCGGCGACCATTTCTCGAGAAACGTCGGCTCATAGTAGGCTTGGTCGACGTAGCGCTGGTATTCGTTTCCTGCGGCGGCAGCGGGGCGAGGCGCCAAAGCCGAGCGAGCAAGCGGCCGCCCCTCACCCCCGCCCTCTCCCCGTGAAGAACGGGGAGAAGGTGCTTGTCCGTCCACGCGGTCGGCTGGTCGTTTCTGCAGCTGGCACTCAGACGGTGCAGCGCGCACAGAACGGCCTCCCTCTCCCCGCCCTTCAGCGGGGAGAGGGCTGGGGTGAGGGGCGGCTTCTGGCTCAGCCGGAGATCGGTCCGCTGGCACAACGGTCGGCACGCGTCGCCTTGCAAATGCCGGATGTATCGAGCGCTGTGAGGACGTCATCACATCCTCACGAGCCGGGCGCGGTCGAGAATTTCTGTTTCAGCGAACCCATCACCGAGTTGGTCGTGCGTTGCGGGAACACCGCTACAACAGGGAGACCCGAGCGATAGCGCTCGACATCGCCCGTCACGCGCGCCTGATCAAGGAACTGAATGGTCACCTTTGCCGAGCGATCAACGGGGCCGCGCCAGCGATAGCCCGGATTTTGCGCCGCGTTCTGCTCCTTCACAAAGCCGCTCGTGCGATCGATCTGCTGCACACGACCCTTCAGCGTTTCGCCGAGCGCCGGCACGTAGAGCAGCACCTCATCGCCCTGGCCAACGCGCAGCACTTCGTCCTGGTTCAGGAACGCCGTCACCTGGCGCATCTTGCGCTGCTCGATGATGGCAATGATGTCGCCACGGCGCACCGCACCGCGATCGACATGTGGCAACTCCAACAGCGTGCCATCAAACGGCGCGCGCACGGCTAAGCGGTTCTTGTGGTCGATCATGGCCGTGCGCTTTTTCTCAGCCAAGTCGATCTCGCTTTCAGCACGCGTGATCTCGGCTTCGAGCTGTGCGGTTTCGCCGACCATGTTCTGGCCGGTGTAGTGATATTTGCCGCCGTTCTGCACCGCGAGCCGCTGCTGGCTGACAAGTTCGACGCGCTTAGCCTCCAGCGATTTGCGCAAGGTCGCCAGCAGCTTCTCGGCATCTTCGAGCTTGGCGTCGGTGGTGAAGCCCTTCATGTGCAGATGTGCAAACCGGCCATGTTGCTGTTCGGCAGCCTGCACCTGCGCCTGCAGACTTTCCATCTCCAGCTTCACCTGCTCGAGCGTCTTGGCTGTGACGGTCGAGAAGCTACGCATGCGCGCGTGCTCGTCTTCGAGGCGCTGCTTCAGGAATGCCAGCTGTGTGGCCTTCTCTTTGACCGTGATGGCGGCAACTTCGATCTCGCGCTCGATCTGGTTGTCGACGACGCGGATCACGACATCACCCGAGGTGACGCTGTCACCGGGCTTGGCACCAGACCACTGCACTTGGCCTTCGGCCTGGCTGGCGACGGCTTCGACGGGAGCGGAAATGACGGCTGTCTGTACTTCGAGGCGATAGAAATTCGAGTAGGCGAGCAGCGCCGTGTAGGCGAAAATGCCGACACCAAGCACGCCGTAGATGGCCGTCATGGCGATGGCCTTGATCGGCCAGCGACGGATTGGCACTTGTGCCGAGCGGGGTTTCGACGGCTCCAGCGACGCTGGTGTGACCGGCACATCGATGCGCTGGATCGTGTCCTGCACGTCGACCATAGCGCCACGCACCAGCTCTTCCAGGAAGTGCTGCATCAACTCGCGTTCGCGCTCGCCGAGTTCCGTGAACTGGACGGAGAACATCTGCAGCGTCGTGTCGTTGCGCACGACCTCGGCTTTGCAGGTAAACGAAACGTCAAAGCCCTGGAACGGCAGCGAGAGGTGCAGGTCGACCTCTTGGCCGAGCACGGGCAGGGGGCCTGGATATTCGTCAACGCGCAGCCCACCGAGGCTCCAGTCGGTCGCTCGCATGGTGTGGCCGCCGACGGCAACGTACAACGGCGCCGTCACCCGATGGTGACGCCGTTGGTCCGGCCGTTCGCGTTTGACCTTCACACCCATACACACTCACTCAGGCAGCAAGCTGCCATCGGGCACGCGCAGAGGCGCCCCCTGCAGGTATTGGTGTCACAGTGCGGTTAACAGCTGTTTGCCATGCGACGCCGGGTGTTGCGGCATCTGCGGTTTCGATCGCAACACTTCGTTTACGTTTCGAGGCATTCCACCTCGCGCAGCGAAGGCCTCGACCCACCTCTCAGCCCAGCATGGCCAGGGCGCCGAGGCCCATGCCGCCAACGATGATGCGCCACCACGCGAACGGGGCGAAACCGCGTTTTGAAACGAAATCCAACAGATAGCGCACGACAATGACGCCGACGACGAAGGCGACCACAAAGCCCAGTGCGATCGATTGAACCATAGCAGCATCGAGCGTCTTGTAGTTTTTATAGAGATCATAGGCGAAAGCACCCGCCATGGTCGGCATGGCGAGAAAAAACGAGAACTCAGCCGCTGCCCGCTTGCTTGTGCCCATCAGCATGGCGCCAACAATCGTGGCGCCGGACCGCGACACACCGGGGATCATGGCGATGCATTGGCAGGCGCCAATCTTGAGCGCCAGCAGCGGCGGCACATCCATGATGTCGTCGTAGGTGGGCTCCGCCCTGGTCTTGTCGACCAGCAACAGAATGATGCCACCGACAATCAACGAGATGCACACGACCAGCGGACTCTCCAGCAGCACCTCTTTGATGAACTTGTGGAAGGTGGCGCCGAGGATGGCGGCCGGCAGGAACGCGAGAAAAATGGACAGCACGAACATCTGCGTCCGCCGGTCGAAGGGCAAGCTGACCAGGATGCGCCAGATTTTTGCGAAGTAAACGGTCAGGATGGCGAGGATCGCGCCGAGCTGGATCAGAATCTTGAACGTGCCGTCAGATTTCAGGCCGAAGAATTTGTCGGCCAGAATGAGATGCCCGGTCGACGACACGGGCAGGAACTCGGTCAGCCCCTCGATCAGGCCCAGTAGCGCCACTTGCCACGCTTGCATGCCGTCCTCCCCGCCCCACTGCAGCCAGTCCAACCCGCATCTAGGGTGGATTCGCTTAGGCGTCGAGTAAAGCTCGTCGTGTTGACCGGCCTGCCCTCATGCCTCGGGCAGGACCGCACCGGTCTGGCTGGTAATGCGGCCGTAGTGCTCGATCCGGCGGTGACGGGCAAAGTCGAAGATCGTTTCCTTGCCAAAGCGCGTCGCGTCGAGATCGCAGGTGTGGATCAACACTTCGTCCGCCTCCGTCTTACTCTCGGCGACGATACGGCCGTTGGGGTCGACGATGACGGAGCTGCCAAACAAAGGATGACCATCCTCGACGCCGGCCTTTGCGACGGCGACCACCCAGGTCGCATTCTGATAGGCGCCAGCCTGCAGCGAAAGCTTGTGGTGGAAGATGCGTTGCTCGGCGACCTCTTCCGCCATCTGTGAGTTCACGGAGGGCGTGTTGAATCCGAGCGTCACCATCTCGACGCCCTGCAGGCCGAGCACGCGATAGGCTTCCGGCCAGCGCCGATCATTGCAAATCAACATGCCGAAGATACCGCCGAGCATGCGCCAGACGGGGAAGCCCAGGTCGCCCGGTTCGAAGTAGCGCTTCTCCAGGTGCTGGTGCGTGCGCGCCGGATCGAACGCAACATGGCCGGGCAAATGCACCTTGCGGTATTTCCCAATGATCACCCCCGATGTGTCGACGAGGATCGAGGTGTTGAAGCGATGCCCGTCCGGCGTTGCCTCGCCATAGCCAAACGTCATCGCCATCCCCAGCGCACGGGCGCGTGCGAACAACGGCGACGTATCAGCGTTGGGCATTGTGTGTTCGAACCAGTGATCGGCGGCCGCGCGATCTTCGTGATACCAGCGCGGGAAAAACGTCGTCAGCGCCAATTCGGGATAGACGATAAGATCGGCGCCTTTCGCCTGCTCCATGAGTGCGAGCATGCGCGCGACGACCGAGGCGCGCGTATCGGCTTTCTGGATCGGCCCGAGCTGGGCCGCGGCGACAGTGATGGGGCGCATAGGATACCAAAAGAGTGTTCGGGGAGACGGGGCTGATCATGACGACAGCACCACCCTGTGCCCTTTGCCCCAACGCAAGACAACATGCGCAAGGCTGACGATCGCTTGACGTTGGGTTGCGCGATTGATGTTGTGCCATCTTGAATCTACCGAGGGGATGCTCATGGCCATAAATCTCAATAAGCCCATTTCATGGCAGAACGCGACCGGCGATACGGCCACGATGCTCGACGAATTGCAGCCCAACATCCTCAAGGGCCATGTCCGGGACGTGTTGACGGCGCTGTTCTTGAAGTTCGACACGCCGGTGGGTGCCAGGACATTTCTGAAATCGTTGGTCGCCCCGGCCAAGGGCACGCCACCGATGAAGTCGGCAAGGGCGCACCTGGATGAAGCCAAGGCGTTCGTAGCAAGCAAGAAAGCCGGCACGCCATACATCGGCGTTGGCATCACTGCGGCTGGCTATGCGGTGCTCGGTGTCGCCAAGTCAAAGCAGCCCTCGGATCCGCTGTTTCAGGCCGGCATGCAGAAATCATCGCTGGCCGATCCGGCGCCCTCGACATGGGACAAACCTTTCAAGAAGGACCTGCATGCCATCGTCATCGTAGCCGATGCCGCAAAAGGACCGCACAACGCCGCACTCGCGGCAGTACGCGCTCTTATCGCTGCTGCCAGCGGCGTGACTGAAATTGGCCATCAGGAAGGAAAGGGGCAGAAAAACAAGCACAAAGAAGGTATTGAACACTTTGGTTATGTCGATGGTCGGAGCCAGCCCCTGTTCCTGACCGAAGACATCCGCAACGAGATGCTGACAAGCGACGGCACATCGAACTGGGATCCAGGGTTCGCTCCCAATCGCGCAATCCTCCCTGATCCGGCCGCGCCGAATCCGACCCATCACTTTGGCAGCTACTTCGTGTTTCGAAAGCTCGAGCAGAACGTCAGGCTGTTCAAGGCGGAAGAGGAGAAGCTGGCTGAGCGGCTGAAGCTGATCGGGAAGGATAAAGAGCGGGCGGGTGCCTTGATCGTTGGACGCTTCGAAGATGGCACACCGGCAACGATGCAATCCGCTGATGGCACGCACAGCCCGGTGCCGAACAATTTCAACTATGACAGCGATCCCGATGGCGCGAAGTGCCCGCACTTCGCCCATATCCGCAAAGTCAATCCGCGCGGCTCGGGTGGGTTCGAACCGGCAGCGGCCGAGCGCCTCCACATCATGCCCCGCAGAGGACAGACTTACGGCAAGCGCAAGGATAAGCTGAACGATGGCAGGATCGACAACAAACCCGAAGGCGAAGTCGGGCTTCTGTTCATGTGCTTCAATGTGAATCTCGCGGAGCAGTTCGAGTTCGCTCAGAAAATCTGGGCCAACAACGCTTCGTTTCCCGCAGTGCCGCCGGGCCGCGCAGCACCGGGCCTTGACTTGGTGATCGGTCAAGGCAAGCGGCCGCCGATCGAATGTCCCGTCACCTGGGGAGCTGATCCAGCAACAGCAGGCGCACTCAAGACCACATCACCGCTGCCCCAGGCCGTGACCATGAAAGGCGGCGAATATTTTTTCATGCCCTCCTTGGCTTTTCTGCGCGCGCTTTGAGCGGCCAGAACGGCGTTCCGTTGATCGCCACTGTCGTGGTACACGGCGGCGAAACGACAGGATGTGTCATGACCCCTCGCCGCTCCACGGGACGCCAACAGATGTCGCGTGCGCTGTGGTACGCCAAGCCCGGCGTGATCGAACTCAGGGCCGAACAGATCAGCCCGCCGAAACCGGACGAAGCGCAGGTGAAGGCGCTGTTCAGCGGCATCAGCCGTGGCACGGAACGGCTGATCTATTCGGGCCAGGTGGGCCCGAGCGAGTATGAACGCATGCGCGCTCCATTGCAGGCGGGCAGCTTTCCGTTTCCCGTCAAGTACGGCTACTGCGCCGTCGGCCGTGTGGACATCGGCCCAGCCGAGTTGCAGCACAAAACCGTGTTCTGCCTGCACCCGCACCAGGAGGTGTTCAACGCGCCTTTTTCGATGTTGGTGCCCATCCCCGACCACATTCCGCCCAAGCGCGCGACGCTGGCGGCCAATGCTGAAACGGCGTTGAACGCATTATGGGACGCGGGCGCAGGACCAGGCGATCGCATAGCCATTGTCGGCGCCGGTGTTGTCGGCCTGATGGTGACGGCCATCGCGGCACGCTTGCCGGGCGCCGAGGTCACCGTCGTCGATGTCGATGCCGCACGGCGGCCGATCGTCGAGGCGCTGGGCGCCACCTTCGCCGCAGTCAGCACCTCACAGCAAACCGCGATCGGGGAGTGCGATATCGTCGTGCACACCTCGGTCACGCAGGCAGGCCTCAACACGGCCATCTCGCTTGCCGGCAACGAGGCAACGATCATTGAGTTGTCCTGGTATGGCGACAAGCCCGTGACCATCGACCTCGGCGGCCCCTTCCACTCCAAGCGGCTCAAGATTATCTCGTCACAGGTTGGACAGGTGTCGCCGGGGCGACGCCCGCGTTGGACCTATCGTCGCCGCATGGAGGCGGCGGTGCGGCTTCTAGATATGACGGCGCTCGATCTCCTCGTGTCGGAGGAAATTGCTTTCGCCGATGCCCCGACGTTGCTTGCGGCGAAATTTGCGCCGGGTGCCAGCGGGCTTGCCCCTGTGCTGCGCTATTGAGGCGCGCGATGTCTGAGGCAACCCCGGTATGCAACACCTGCCGTGTGTTTCGCTGGCTTGCGGTCGCGTCCGTGCTTGCCTGTGTCATCGCAGCCTGGGTATGGCCGTGAAAGCCATCAGTTCGGCGGCAGATCGATACGCCACGCACACAAGATTGCAACGACAACCTCTGTGCGCGTCCAATCGACATTCGATCCTCAGCAGATGCGCGGCGGTGTCACAATCGAAAACAGCGATGGATGCGGCAGTTAAACCTTTCTTGACCGCTGTCTCATATCGTGACGGCGAGCCAGATCATTTAGCGGCGTCTCTGGCACCAGCTCGCGTCTTTTCGCGCACCTGCGTTTATCGGAGACCCGTATGTCAGCCCGCCCCGCGCTCACGCTTACCTTTGCCCGCCGCGCTCCAGTTCTTGCGGCTCTGTCTTCCGCCCTGCTGCTCGGCGCGTGTGCTGGCGGTGGCACCGGCGGCAGTGGATTGCTTGGCGACACCCTTACCAGCAAAGCGCCCGATCCCACGGCCACCAACCCCATCAAAACGGCCGGCGTCGACAAAGCCGAGCCGCGCACCGAGCTTCAGAAGGCGACTGAATACTGGGGCAAGCAAGCCGCCGAACGGCCGAACGATCCGCGTGCCGCCGTCAACTACGCCAAGAACCTGAAAGCGCTTGGCGCCAAGAAAGAAGCTCTCGTCGTGCTGCAGGACGCGAGCCGCGAAAACGGGACCGATCGCGAGTTGCTGTCAGAATATGGCCGCCTCGCCCTTGAACTCGACCAGATCACGAACGCGCAGGTTTTGCTCGAAAAGGCCGATGATCCCGTCCGCCCCGACTGGAAAGTCGTATCGGCGCGCGGCACCGTGATGGCAAAGCTTGGTCGCCAAGAAGAAGCCATCCAATTCTTCGAGCGCGCACGCACACTCGCACCTGAGCAGGCGACGGTTCTGAACAATCTCGCTATGGCCTACGCCATGAACGGGGAGGCCGCGAAGGCCGAGACACTGCTGCGCGAAGCCCAGGCGAAGAACCCCGAGGATCGCCGCTTCACGCACAATCTTGCGCTCGTTCTTGGCCTGCAAGGCAAACACGCCGACGCTGAGAAACTCGCGTCCGGCGCGACCGACACGGTTGCGCAGAACGCAGACGTGGTGCGCCAGATCGTCGGCAAAGGCCAGGAGCCGGAGCCCGCCGTAGCGACCGAGCCGATGTCGGCTCCGACCAAGGCTGCGGCCAAACCCAGCAAAGCTGCCAGCATCCCAACGGCATCGACAACGCCAGCTAAGGCCGCCAAGGGCAAAGGCCACGCCGCCGTCCCCGAAATCGACACGGCCGAACTGGTTCGCCGCCTCGCCGACGGCGACGCGCCGAAGACCAAGTGATCTATCCCACAATTGGCACTGTTTTCTCGACCACGATCTCCGTGGTCGAGAGTTTACACCGCAGAGCAACAGCTTCGACGCCGGCCTTCATGGCGGCGTCGAAGGCGTTTGCGTAAGTCGTGTCGATGTCGCGCGCAAACGACAGCTTCGTCACATCGGCGCGTTGGATCAGGTACACCATCACGGCTTTGTGCCCCTCGCGCACCATGTCTGAGAGTTCGGCCAGATGCTTCACACCGCGTTCCGTGATGCTGTCTGGAAACTCAGCAAGGCCAGCCTTGCGTGACAGGTGCACGTTCTTGACCTCCACGTAGGCGAGCCCCTTCTTCGGATCCGACATCAAAATGTCGATGCGGCTGTTGCGGCCATACTTCTGCTCGCGCTTGAGATCGACGTAGCCGTTGACCGGTGCAAGCTTGCCCGCGCGAATGGCCTCTTCCACGAGCTTGTTGGGATGCTGCGTGTTGACGCCGACGATGTGCGGGCCGCGGCCGAGATCGGCCTCGACCAGCTCCCAGGTGTGCTTGTACTTTCGCGTCGGGCTATCGGACGTGGACAACCACACGCGCATGCCCGCCTCCTTGAGGCCCATCAGCGAACCGGTGTTGGGGCACGTACCGGTAATCACGCTGCCGTCGTCCAGGCGCACATCGACCAGAAAGCGCTTGTAGCGCTGGATCAGCATGCCGCTGATGAGGGGTGTCGAAAACAACATGGGCAGTCTCCGGTCTGGAGACTGCCCACTACGGTGTTCAACCCGCGATGACGAGAGCCGCGTTACGGCGTCTTCGCAGCCTCTGCGCCCTTCTTGAGTTCGGCATCGACGATTTCGACCGTCGCCTTGCCGCGCATTTCGGCCGACACGGCTTGCGCCTTCTGGTTCACCAACGTGCCCATCAGACGCTCCTTGATGGCATCGAACGGAGGCGCCTGTTTTGTGCGCTTGTCGTCGACGCGGATGATGTGAAAGCCGAACTGGCTCTGCACGGGCGCAGACGTCTCGCCCTTTGCCATCTTGAATGCGGCCTCCTCGAACGGTGGCACCATCATGCCTTTGCCAAAGAAGCCGAGATCGCCGCCGTTGTCCTTCGAGCCCGGATCTTTCGAGTGCTGTTTGGCCAGCGCTGCGAAGTCGCCACCCGTCTTGAGCTTGCCGGCGATTTCGTCAGCCAGTTCTTTTTTGTCGACCAGGATGTGGCGCGCGCTCAGTTCTTCCTGCGGCTTCAACGCCTTCACCTGCTCGTCGTAAAATCTCCTGGCCTCGGCCTCGGTCACGGCGTCGCGTACCGTTTTCTCAAAATAGATCTCGCGCAGGGCGCGGCGCTTCAGGTAGGCCATACGCGCCTCGAACGCAGGTCCTGTGCCGAGCTTGCCGGCTTCGGCCGCATCGGCAAACACGATGTTTTCGATGAGATACTCCAGCAGCAGCTGCCGCTTGCTCGGCTCGGGCATATTGCCGAGTTCTGAACCGACCTCAGAGTCCGCCAGCTTCATGTCACCTTCAGTGATGGTCTTACCGTTCACTTTGGCGAGCACCTTGGTGTCATCAGCCAGCGCGAGCTTGGGGACCGCAACCAGAAGGACGCTCGCAAAGCCAAGGCCGAAGGCAAGCACAAGGCCGCGCAGAGTGCGTGGATCCGTCTTGATCTGTCTCACGTGATCTTTGCCTTCCTGAAAGGTTTCTGTTGGTCAGCAGACATCCCTGCTGCGCCGAACGCCGCAAAGTTGTATCCAACCCGCATGGGCAGATTGTGGCACTCGTGGGTTTCACGCCCCTGATCGACCGCGGCGCGCGTAGCCTGTGTCGGCGCTCCAACACAAGTGCATTGTGGCGCATGCACGTTGCGCACAAGTTTTGCCCGGCCTATCGCAACTTGTGGCCCGTGAGACACGCATACCGACGAACATCTCTGTTGCGTCGTCGAACACTTGAGTCGCGGGCTTGTCGAGGGTTAGTTAAGACTAAGTAAAGGTGCTCAGCGGTTGTTCCCGCCGTAGGCCTCTGGTCTGGCACGCTGCCAGACGATGTTCCGGACGGCACTGTATGCCGATCCCGTATCCGTTCCGCGTCCCGTTGCTGCGTTTCCATCGAACTGCGCAAACCGCGTTCGATACGTCGCCGTGATGCCGTCCCGCTCGCGTTTCGTTCGAGCACCCGTGCGTTGATCACCCCGTGCGTTCCGTTTGCGTCGCTGGCCGAGACGGCCGGACACCGCTGCGCGCCCCATCAATGGGTGGAGCGCCGCGCTGCCCTTCGTCTCCGCCTTCAAGCCGCCGTCCGCGCACCTCTGTGCGCCGCCGACGACCGGCTCGGTCACAGGAGAAGTATTCCATGTCTTGGAACGACGAGCGCGTCGAATCCCTCAAGAAACTCTGGCAGGAAGGCCTCAGCGCCAGCCAGATCGCCAGCAGAATAGGCGGCGTCACGCGCAATGCCGTGATCGGTAAAGTGCACCGCCTCGGCCTCGCCGGTCGCGCCACGACCAGCCGCATGAAATCCCATCGGCCACGCCGCGTGAACCTCGCGGCAAAGCCGTTGCGCCCACAGCAACGCCCTCAGCGCCCCGCCGCTGCAGGCGGAAGCTCCGCCTTGCGCGACTTGTATCGTCCCGAGGCGGAAGGTTATGTGCCACCGGCCGAGGAGGTCGTGATCCCGCTCGCCGAGCGCAAGTACATCGCGACGCTCACTGACAGCTGCTGTCGCTGGCCCATCGGTGATCCGCAGCATGAAGAGTTTCACTTCTGCGGCAAGAAAAAGATGCACGGCTTGCCCTATTGCGACGTGCACGCACGCCGCGCCTTCCAGCCGCCGCAGGCCCGCCGACGCGATCAGACGCCACCGGTGTATCAGATGACTTTGCCGGCACCCGCGACGGACAAAGAGCCGGTCTGACACGAGCGGCCAGTGCTTTTGACGTATGCCAGCAGCCCGAATTGTTGGCAGATCTGCCTACCCCCACTGTCATGGCCGGCCTTTCGTGCCGGCCACCCATTGCGTAGCGCACGCAGCGCGTGGCAGCGCGTTGAGACGTCTCACCAGCATGAGCACCAGCGCGTTCGTTGCGCTGTGGGTGGCCGGGACAAGCCCGGCCATGACAGTGGGAAGGGGCATGACAGTGGGGGGAATCACTCGTCATTCAGATTTTTTCCACTGGTCTGACACCTCCTACGGATGATCCAACGCCGCCCGCGCGAGTGGGCGGCGTTGTGCTTTATCCGAGTGCGGAGTGCTGCCGTGACGTCTGTGAATATCCAGCACGAGCAGTGACTTTCATTTTGCACGACGCCTATGAATCAGACCTTATCTCGACCATGTCGCGCGCCGTTTGCGCGCGCTGGTGAGGAGCACGCATGGCGCAATATCTTGCTGTCGCAAATCGTAAAGGCGGGGTCGGCAAATCGACATTGTCCGTCATGCTCGCGCAATCGCTGGCGGTGTGGGGGGGCAAGCGCGTGCTCGTGCTTGACCTCGATAGTCAATGCAATGCCTCGCTCATTCTCATCGGCGGCCAGGGCTGGAGCAACGCGCGCAAGGCACAAAAAACCATCGCTGATTACTTCTACGACCTGTTCGAGGGCATCCCGGCGCAAGCGCGCGACTATCTGATCCCCAATGTGGGCGACGTCGCCGATGCCACAGGCAAAGCCCCGCGTCTCGCGCTGTTGCCGGGCTCGCTGCTGCTGGAAGACATCCAGGGCGAGTTGTATCTCAAGCAGGCGTCCTCCTCGCACATTCCCGACGTCGTCGCTTCTCGCGTGCGCGGCCGCATCGTGCAGCTGCTGCGACGGTTTGGCGGTGCCTTCGACTACGTCATCATGGATTGCGCCCCGGGGCTTTCGTTTGCGGCCTTGGCAGCCTTGCACACAGCCGATCGCGTGTTGGTGCCGTTCCGCCCCGATTATGTCTCGCAACTCGCTGTCGACCGCATCGCCCTGTTGATCGAGGACGAGATGTCGATCGAAAGTCTCGGCGAGAAGCCTTTCAACGAACGCAAATATGCCTGTGTCGCCAACAGCGTGCGCGCCACAGGCAAAGACCGCGTGCTGATTGAAGAAATCGGCCTGTTGCACCCGATCCTGGACGCGCAGATCCCGCATTCTGAAGCGATTGCCAACGCCTTTGATTGGGAGCCGCGCTTGAAGAGCCTCGAGCAAAAGTACGGCACGGGCGTCGCGGATCTGCGCCGCCTTTACGATGAGATCGTACCTTGGCTCGCGGCAACCGGCGCGCCGCTGGCGAAGTCGGCTTGAGCACGCACATGGTTCGTCACACCAAACCACTGTCAGGCGGGGCCAAGGACAAGTTCCTGCGTGGCCTGGTCGACGCCGTCGATGGCGTTCCTGATGGCGCGCGCCGGGCGCTGACGCGCGACCTGACGCAAGGCATCACCGAGGTGCGCGTGCGCCGAGAGGCCTACGAGCGTGTCCGCGATCAGCCGGATCGCCCCTCGGAACTGCTTGCAAATGCAGCGCCGACCACTGTCCCGACACCGGCTGCGCCAGCCAAGACCGCATTTGATCCGTTTGCGTTCAGTGTCGTGGCGGTGCTGACCAAGAAGGGCAAGGCAGCGCTGATGGACGAACTAGACAAGGTGGCAGACGTCGAGGACCTGCGCCGCATCGGCGAGGCACAACATCTCGCGCTCGATCCCGCATTGACGACTGCCGTTGACATCCGAGCCGCCATTGTTTCTGGCGCAGAACAGCGCATCGCGGAGCGCAAAGCCGCAGCCAGCTGAGCCCTCTTGCCTTCGAGCGCAGATCGGCTTCCTGTGCGGGCTAAACGTTCGCCCGGAGTGTCCTTTGCCCACATACGATCTCATCGTCGTCGGCCTCGGCGGCCACGGCTCGTCGATCCTGCATCACGCCGCCAAGCGTGGCCTGCGCGTGCTTGGCATCGAGCAATTTGACATCGGTCACGCGCGCGGATCGTCACATGGCGTGCATCGCCTGCTGCGGCTCGGCTACGCCGAAGGGCAGAGCTATGTGCCGCTGCTGCTGCGCGCCGTTGAGCTGTGGCGCGACCTTGAACGGCAAACGGGCGAGCGGTTGTTCATCGCCAACGGCGTGCTGTCGGCATCACCGCACGGGCGCGGCAGCGTCGAGGATGCGCGCACGTGCTCTGAGGCCTTTGGCATCCGCCACGAGATGCTTGCGGCGTCTGAGATCAACCGCCGTTTCCCCGCATTCAATATGGCGTCCGATATGGTCGGTCTGCTGCAGCACGATGCTGGTTTCGTCATGAGCGAAGCCACGATCGCGGCCCACATCATGCTCGCGACCGCACACGGCGCCGACGTGCGCACGCGAGTAACAACACGCACCATCACTGAGGCCAGCGGCTGCGTCGTCGTCGAGACCGACGCGGGGCGCCTTGAAGCGGGACAAGTTGCAGTGGCGGCCGGCTCGTTCATGGGCAAAGTCTTGCCCGATATCGCGCCGCTGCATGCGGTTGCGCGCCGTGCGCTGGGCTTTTTTCTGCCCCAGCGCCCCCGCGATTTCGCGTCTGACGTTTGCCCCGGCTACACCTTCGCCAACGACCGGCTGTCGATCTACGGGTTTCCCATCCATGGTTTTCCCGGTGTGAAAATCGGCCGCGACGGCCACCTGCACGAGTTCGGCGATCCCGATGAACTCTCCCGCGAGACCACGGCGCGCGACGAGGCCTGCCTGCGCGAGGGCGTGCGCGCGTTCCTGCGTGATTGTGATGGACCACTCGTGCGCCTGCAGGCCTGCATCCTGAATGATACGCCCGACAAGCACTTCATCATCGACCGTCATCCCGACATGCCACACGTGCACGTCGTCTCCATGTGCTCCGGCCACGGTTTCAAATTCTCAGCTGTCACAGGCGAAGTTATCGCAGATCGCGTGCAGGGCAAGGCTGACACATTCGACTTGTCGCCGTTCCGCCTCTCGCGGTTTGGCCAAACCGGTTGAGGCCTACGCTGCTATGCTCCGCGTCACGGATCTCGCCCGGCTTTTGGTACAGTCGCGCGTACAACCAGGCATGACGGTGATCGACGCCACCGTCGGCAATGGTCATGACACCGTCATGCTGGCCGATGCCGTTGGGCCAACTGGGCACGTGTACGGATTTGATATCCAGGTCGACGCGCTCGCCAATGCACGTACACGCCTCGCCACCCGCACCAACGTGACACTGCACCAAGTCGGCCACGAGCATATGGCAAGCCTCCTGCCCACCACGACGCATGGGCACATCGCGGCCATACTGTTCAATCTCGGCTATCTCCCTGGCGCATCAAAAGCCGTTACGACGCAGCCCGACACAACGCTGACGGCGCTGGCCGCGAGCTTAACCCTGCTGATGCGCGGCGGCATCGTCTCCGCCGTGCTGTATCCCGGCCACGCCGCCGGGCGCGAAGAGGCGGATGCTGTGCGGGCGTTCGCTGCGACCTTGCCCGCCGGTTTTGGCACGCTCCACACCAGCCGCCTCAACAGCGCCACACCCGCTCCGGAGTTGCTGGTCATCGAGCGCCTGGGTTAAGCCGCTGGCGCGACCGGGCGATCCGGTGGCGTTCCCTCTCCCCGTTCTTCAACGGGGAGAGGGTTAGGGTGAGGGGCGGCACACCCACAGTCGGTGATCGAACCGCTGGCAAAAATTCGATTGCGTGCCATTGAGCGATCTCAATTCGAGCGAGCAGCCGCCCCTCACCCCGACCCTCTCCCCGTAAGGACGGGGAGAGGGTGCAGTTCCGGTTCACCTCATCGTCCTTGACGGCCCCGTGCATCCCCCTGCCAAAGCATCGGCCGTCGCGTATAGTGGCACCAACGGAGGTCCGATGGTTCTGATCATCATCATTCTAGGTCTGGCATTTCTGCTGGTGGCGCTGCCGTCTCTATGGATCCAGCGCGTGCTCGATCGCCATGCCGTAGAGCGGCCCGATTTCGACAAGACCGGCAGCGAATTCGCGCGCGAAGCGCTCGACCGGCTTGGGCTTGCCAATGTCAAAGTGGAGCCAACGGAACTCGGCAATCACTATGACCCCGAGGCGCGCGCGGTGCGGCTCGAGCCGCGCTTCATGACGGGCAAGTCTCTGTCGGGCACGGTCGTCGCCGCCCACGAAATCGGCCATGCCATGCAGCACGCGATGGAGCTGCCGATGTTTCAGCGCCGCCTGAAGCTGGTCAAAAAGGCGCAGATCTTCCAGACCATCGCAACCGCATTTCTGTTCGCGGCGCCCTTGCTCATGGTGCTCGGCAAGACGCCGTGGGCACTGGTCATCAATGTCGTTGGCGTGGTCGGCTCGCTGATCATGTCGGTTGCAACCCAGGTGACCACCTTGCCCGTCGAGTTCGATGCCAGTTTCAATCGCGCGCTGCCCCTGCTGAAACAAGGCAACTTCATTCCTGATCGCGACATGCCCGCCGCCCGCAACCTGCTCAAGGCCGCCGCCTACACCTACGTTGCCGGCCTTTTACGGACCTTGATCTCCATCCCTGGCATGGGCCGCCTGCCGCGCTGAACCGCTGGTGATCTTCAATGGTGCTAGCAAAACCGTGGTACGGAGGGTGCACGGACTGTCTTTGCTGTTTGTCACTCGCCCGTTGAGTCCCATGTTTTTCTACGCCGTCTCGAAGATTCTGTGGTTTCTGCTCCAGCCCTCAAGCCTGATGCTGCTGTGTGTTTGCGCGGGCATTTGGCTGGTGCGATGGGGGCGGATCGAAGCGGGGCTGCGCCTGCTGATGGGTGGTATGGTCGCGCTTGCGCTCGTCGGCCTGACCGCCATCTCGGATCTGATCGCGTCTCCACTGGAAGCGCGCTTTCCCCGGCCAGACCTCAGCACGGCGCGCATCGAT
Organism: Hyphomicrobiaceae bacterium; assembly: GCA_031374735.1. Taxonomy (GTDB): domain Bacteria; phylum Pseudomonadota; class Alphaproteobacteria; order Rhizobiales; family Hyphomicrobiaceae; genus JABFRJ01. Next base: position 22,689 of record JANMGQ010000070.1, read on the forward strand.
GGCGTCATCGTGCTTGGCGGCGCTGAGGATACGGCATCGGGCGCGCGCGAGCTCATGTCACTGAACGAAGCCGGCGAGCGCATGACCGAGACGGTGGCTTTGGCGCGCCGGTTCCCACAGGCCAAAATCATATGGTCCGGCGGATCCGGTTCGTTCATCAAGGAAAGCACCTCTGCGGCCGAGAGAGCCAGCATCCTGTTTGAGGCTTTGGGCATCCTTCCCGATCGGGTCGTGCTTGAAGACCGATCGCGCAACACGGAGGAGAATGCACGTTTCACACGAGTTGTTTTAAAGCCAACGTCAGGCCAACGGTGGCTGCTCGTGACATCGGCCTGGCACATGCCGCGTGCCATGGGCTGCTTCCGGCAAGCTGGTTTCGAAGTCGTCGCTTGGCCAGTCGACTACCGCACGCCCCTCGCGGTCGATTGGACGCGCACATTCTCAAGCGTTCCCGATGGCTTGCGCCGGTTCGACACGATGACGAAGGAGTATTTCGGCCTCATCGCCTATCGGCTAACGGGCCGCACCGATGCGCTATTCCCTGCGCCCTGATGGAGGCAGGACCGGACCACTATTGGGTCGAGCGATAGACGGTGAACTCGCCACGCTGCAGGCGCGGCTTGAGGCCATCGATCAGCGTTGCCACGTTGTCTTCGCCAAAGGTCGCAACAAGATCTGTCAACGCCGTATAGAGCGCAGCGTAGGCCATCATTTCGGGCGGAATACCGCTTTCGGCGCCGACTTCCCAGGCGTCGAGTATCATATCAAGCGCCTTGAGGCTCTTGTCGTCGCTATCGCCGAGGCCGAGACCGGTCATTGCTTCACTCATTGTAGATCTCGCCGCCTTTCGGCAGAGCCCCTGAGGAATTGCCTCGTATGCGACGGCGCTCTCTAGCACAGCCTCGCGTTCGGCTATCCCGTACAACATTTCAGCGTAAACGTACGAGCCGAGATGGATCGATGGCGCGGCAAATCTGCACAAGAGCGGTGCAAGTGGTACATATGCGGGCAATCAGCGACGATCTCACTTCTTGTCGTAAGGGTTCTCGCCCTTGCGCAGGTTGAAGCGGATGGGTGTACCGGGAAAATCGAAGACCTCGCGCAGGCTCTTGATGAGATACTGGACATAGGATTTCGGCAGCGCCTCGGGGATGGAGCAGAACGCTGCAAACGTGGGCGGGCGCGTCGACGGCTGCGTGATGAAGCGCAGGCGGATCGGGCGGCCACGTGCGGCGGGCGGCGTGTGGCGCTGCGTCGCCTCGATCAGCCACTGGTTCAGCTTCGAGGTCGAGACGCGCTTGTTCCAGACCGCATGCGCATCGAGCACGGCCTTCTGCAGCTTGTCGACACCGCGGCCCGAGCGCGCCGACAACGTCAACAGCGTGATGCCCGGCACCTGTGCCAAGCTATGGCCCAGAGTCTCGCGCATTTCAGTCAGCATCTTCTGCTTGTCGTCGATCAGATCCCACTTGTTGACGGCAATCACAAGCGAGCGCCCTTCGTCGATGGCGATACCGGCGATGATCAAGTCCTGCTGCTCAAACGGCCGCTCGGCATCGACCAGCAGCACCACCACCTCGGCAAAGCGAATGGCGCGAATGGCATCGCTGGCGGAGAGCTTCTCGGCCTTCTCGTCGATCTTGGCCTTGCGGCGCAGTCCAGCTGTATCAAAGAGCTTCACGTCCTGGCCGTGCCAGACGACATCGGTCGAGACGCTATCCCGCGTGAGCCCCGGTTCCGGGCCGACGATCATGCGATCCTCGCCGATCAGCGCGTTCACGAGCGTTGATTTGCCCGCATTGGGGCGACCAACGATCGCGACGCGAATGGGCCCGCGCGTCTTCGGCGTCGCCTCGATGTCGGCATCCTGCTCATGCTTTTTGCGGTTCGACAGCTGCTTCAAGCCAAGGGCTGCGAGCACATCGGATTCGAGCCCGCCCATGCCCTCGCCGTGCTCGGCCGAGATGGCGACGGGATCACCGAGGCCAAGGCTATAGGCATCGTAGAAGCCGGCATCTGCAGCGCGGCTTTCGGATTTGTTGGCGACCAGCACCACGGGTTTACCGGCCTGGCGGACGATCTGTGAGAACGCCTCGTCAGCCCCGGTCACACCGGCCCGGGCGTCGATGACGAACAAGATCAGATCCGCCGTCTCGATGGCCTTCTCGGATTGCTCGCGCATGCGCGAGGCGATGGAGCCCTTCGGCGCCTCCTCCAGGCCAGCGGTATCGGTCACGGTGACGGTATGTCCGCCGAACACGGCTTCGCCGAGCTTGCGGTCGCGCGTCAGCCCGGGGAGGTCTGAAACCAGCGCATCGCGCGTGCCGGTCAGGCGGTTGAACAGGGTCGACTTGCCGACGTTGGGGCGGCCGACGATGGCAATGACGGGGAGTTTGGACACGTGGGATACCGGGATACGACAGGAATGGACGCCCCCCATAGGCGCTAAGTCGAACAGAAACCAGCGTATTCACGCGTTCCGCAGTTCGGCAATCGTGACTGATGTTCAGGTTGGGACTCCAGACCCTCAACTCGGACACTCTAACCAAGCACGGGACCTGCCTCGCGCGACGCCACAATTGCACCTGCAGGCGATCACGGCGAAGGCTGCGCACGAAACCGCACGAGACACGACAATCTGGACCAGCGTCGTCGAAGCCGGTAGAGGGTGCGGCTGCTGATTGTTGACCTAAGCGGAAAGCCGCCATGTCCGATACCGACGCCATTCCCACCGGCACCCTCATGAAGGGTAAACGCGGCTTGATTATGGGGGTTGCCAACAATCGCTCGATTGCCTGGGGCATCGCACAGGCTTGCGCCGCGCAAGGCGCGGAATTGGCGTTCACATTCCAGGGCGAGGCGCTGGAAAAGCGCGTGCGCCCCTTGGCCGCCAGTGTAAACTCCAAACACGTGATGCCCTGCGATGTCACCAACACCGCATCCATGGATGCCGTGTTCGCCGAGCTGAAAGCGTCCTGGGGCAGCCTGGACTTTATGGTCCACGCAATCGCCTACGCCGACAAGGCGGAGCTCGATGGCCGCTATGTCGACACCAGCGAGGCCAACTTCACCAAGTCACTGCTGATCTCGTGCTATTCGTTCACGGCCCTGGCCCAGCGCGCCGAAAAAATGATGCCAAAGGGTGGCTCCCTGCTGACACTGTCCTACTACGGCGCCGAAAAGGTCATGCCGCACTACAACGTCATGGGCGTCGCCAAAGCTGCGCTCGAAGCAAGCGTGCGCTATCTGGCAGCCGACCTTGGCAAGCAGAACATCCGCGTCAACGCCATCTCCGCCGGCCCCATCAAGACGCTGGCGGCTTCGGGCATCTCGGATTTCCGCTATATCCTCAAGTGGAATGAATACAATTCAGCCTTGCGCCGCACCGTCACCATCGAGGAAGTCGGCAGCTCCGGCATGTATCTGCTGTCCGACCTCGGCAAAGCCGTCACTGGCGAAATTCACCACGTGGACGCCGGCTATCACGTGCAGGGCATGAAGAACGAAGATGCGCCGGATATCAGCGTGAACGGCGGGGCGTGAGACGTTTGTGTGAGCTTCCGCCAACTGGGGGGCAAAGGAGGGAAATTGGGAGGTGGGCTGAGTTGCTCCCGATCGAAACTCTGGACACTTCCCAAGTTCTTGAAGCCCATGGCCACGCTCGAAATCTTCGCTGACTACTACCAGATCTACGTCGCCGATCCTGCGCACATCGAGGACTGGTCAGGCTTGTTAAACGACCAAACGCTGGACGACCGTGTCGTCGCGATGGCGCATACAGCGGTGTTCGGATCGGGGCGCAACATGATGGTTCCAGTCGATGTCGTCGTGCATGGCGCCAAACCCGATCTCGCTGAAATCATCACGAAGGCAGACCATGCCGTCGCCGGCGCCATCACCTGCGCCAGCGGGCAGCTGAAGCTCGCAGGCTGCACGGACAACCTCCTAAACGCACACGCAATTGCGGTGGCGAAGGGTCCGATCGGGTTTGCCTTTCTGTCTTTCGATCTCGGCACGATCGATCCGGTCGAAGGGCTCGACGGCAACGACCACTACGCCCTGCATGTCTGGCCCGAGGCGCAACTCGCCCCAGCCGTCGTGCTCAAGCGGTGGAGCTGCGCGATTTAACTCGAGGCACCTTCCATTCGCTTTCCCGGACAGCTGAGAACCGGCAAGCGTCCCGAATCATATCCTGATATGAGTTATGTGCACTCAGCCCTTATTGAGCGCCGCCTGATACGCCCGGTTCAGCTTCGCCATGCCGGCGATCCAGCGATCATAGTCGGCCGGCTTGTTCTGCATGTATTTGCCGACGATCGGATGCGGCAGGATGCAGAACGTTTCCTTGGCAATGCCGTCGAACGCGGTCTTGGCGCACACCTCGGCCGTGATCACACCGTCGTCGAACTGCGGGCCTGACCCGCTCGCGCGCAGCAGCGGCGTATCCACACCCTGCGGGCATAGCACCGAAACGCGGATGCCCTGGTCGCGATGCGTGAACGCCAGGTGCTCGGCAAAGCCGATGGCCGCGTGCTTGGTCACCCCATACACCGCGCTGCCGACCTGGTTGAGCAATCCCGCCGCAGAGACCGTGTTGAGGAAGTAGCCGCCCTTGCGCGCGATCATGCCCGGCAGCGCCGCGCGGGCCGCATAGACGTGCGACATGACGTTGACCTCCCAGCCGCGCTGCCAGCTCTCGTTTGGGGCGGCGACGGAACTCAAGCGCCCGCCACCGAAGTCGCCAATGCCTGCGTTGCAGCAGAACAGGTCGATGCCGCCGAATGCCTTCTCTGTTTCGGCCACCACTTGTGCGACCTCGGCCTCATGGGCGACATTACATTTGAAGGCCAAGCCGCCGACCATTTTTGCTGTCTCGCGCGCTGCGTCCTCCTTCAGGTCGACGCACACGACCGCTTTCGCACCGCGCGCCTTTGCTTCCTGAGCCAGCGCCCGGCCGATGCCCTGTGCGGCCCCAGTGACGACGACAACTTTGTCCTTGATGTCCATGTCGGCGCGACCTCAGTTCGATGATGTTGGATGGGCATGTTCTGCGCCGTGGTGGCCGCGATGACAATGGGCTGCTGCCACTTGGCAGCGTGCCTCACACCGGCGCTTGTATTGTGGTACACATCCGTGCCCCACATCGGAGCCGCGCATGGCCGTTGCCCCAAAGCCGACCGACATGACCGCCGAGGAGTTCCTCGTCTGGTGCCTGGATCAGGACGAGCGCTACGAGCTTGTCGACGGCGTGCCCGTGGCCATGCGGCCGACCGCCGGACGTGCCGGCACGCCAGCACAGGCCATGGCCGGCGCCAGCCGGTCGCATGACCGAATCACCAGCAACATCATTGTCGCAATCGGCTCACAATTGCGCGACGGGCCTTGCTGGGCCGCAACTTCTGACACCGCCTTGCGCACGAAGATCAAGCGCATCCGCCGACCTGATGTGACGGTCGAGTGCGCGCCACCCGACGCGCAGACCTATGAGGCGCAGAATCCTGTCGCCGCCTTCGAGGTGCTGTCGCCGACCACCGAGCGCACCGACAAGATGACCAAGCTGCCGGAATACATGCGGCATCCGACACTGAAAACGATCGCGCTGATCGAACCCGAGAAGATGGACGTGTTGATCTACCAGCGCGACGAGAACGGCGAGTGGCAGGGCAAGCGTTTCAAGCTGCCGACCGATGAGATTGAGATTGCTGGCACGGCGGCGAAAGTGTCACTGGCTGAGATCTACAGCGGCGTGCCGATGTAGAGTGCTGCAGCTGTGAGGCCCCATCGAGGATGCCATGTCTATGCTTGACATCGCAGGCTTTCTTTAGTTCGCTATTCCACGTAACATCTCAAATGCGATAGCGATGACATGCTTGCTCAAATTCTCAAACTCTTGATGGGTGGATCGCTTGTAAAAACAGGGCCTATTGTCTCTATTGAAAAAGTACCGAATTGGTTTCTTTTGACCGCCCTTATAAGTCTCGTTGCAATGGCGTCGGCCGTGCTCGTTTATCTTTTACCGTCAGTTCGCGGCAGAATAGAGGGACAGCGTATCGAGGGGCAACGAGAAGGCAAAATCGCCAGCCCGATCTATTTACCTGCTCCTTTTGCAGACTTTCCGGCCTGTCAAAAGTTCGCTCCCGACGATTGTCCGACGATGAGAATGTTGCCGCGCGGCTCGTTCTTGATGGGAACTCCGCAAAGCCAGGCAGGCGCAGGAAAATCAACTTCCAACGAAATGCCGCAACGTCGCGTTGTTATAGATCGAGATATCGCCATCGGAAAATATGAGGTGACTATTCGACAATTTTCCTTTTTTGTTGAACGCTCAGGTTATCGGATAGAGCCGTCTTGCCACATATTGCAAGCCAATTCGTTCGTTTTCTCCAAGAGTCCTGCGAGCTATCGCGATCCTGGGTTTGAGCAAACAGCGGATCATCCCGCGACGTGTGTAAGTTGGGTTGATGCCAACGCCTACGTCAACTGGCTGTCGATCGAAACTGGTCATGATTACCGCTTGCCGACGGAGGAGGAATGGGAATATGCGGCGAGGGGCACGCTATCTTCAGATGAGCCCCAGTTGCTCTATTCTTATGCCGATTCCGGCAAAGATATGTGCAAATATGCCAACGGCTTTGATGCCTCGGCTAAAAAACTTCGGCCGAAGATGCCGGCGGCTGAATGTGACGACGGAAATTCCTTCACAGCGCGTGTAGGATCTAAATTGCCCAACAGTTTTGGGCTTTATGACATGCATGGTAACGTCTGGGAGTTTGTGGCGGACTGTTGGCGCGACACCTATGCCAGCCCGCTCCCCGGTGACTGCTCCCGTCGCGCGGCGAGAGGTGGAGCTTGGTCGTCTCAAATGTCGGAACTCCGGTCTGCTGTGCGAAATAGCCCTGTTGCAACCGAACGTGCGAGCAATTTCGGGTTTCGAGTGGTGCGCGAACTGACCAAACGTCATTGAGTATCAGTCTCTGCGTACATCAGTCGGCCACGAATGAGGGCCGGGGGTCTTTCTGGCAGATGAGTTTGAGAGTGCAAAGAGAGGGACTTACAATGCAGGCTCGGACATTATGGATTCAAAGCTTGGACGCCAAGGGCGCACCTCCCAACGTCGTTTCGGCGGGCAGGCCACATGAGCTGGACAGAAGGCTTGTTCTGCGTGGTGTTGGCGGTGGTTTGCTTGTCGGCAGTGCGCCCACTGTCGTGTTTGCGCCGGGAATCGCGGTCGCGCAAACCAGCTTTGATCGCTCGCGGCTTGCTATGCTGCTGTTTCGAGATTTTGCCTGGAGGCTGAGGCGTCTCGGTGTGCCCCTGCGTTTCTTGCTCGTGGTACTGAACGAGCAAGAAAGAGCTCTGCGCATGCGCGACTGGTTCATTGAGTCGCGTCTGATTTATAACGGGGTGCAGCGCGACGAAGGCAAATACCTTACGTCAAACGATGTCATTCAGCCACGTACCCGTACCGGATTGGAATTCACTGATGGACCCATCCCGCGGTCTCAGGATCCGGTAGTACTTGATGTGTCATCGGGACAAGACAAATTAACAGTGCCCTTTGCGCCTCTGGCGTAGCCGACAATCACTTGGCTATTGCATACCGTTGGGACATACAACAACTGACAGGCGGCAACTTGCGACGGCATCGACGCCGTCGCCATCTTTGGTGCAGTCATCCATTGCCCCGGTAGCTGCAAGCCTCTCAGACTCGGTCCGACCTCGTGACTTGCCCCAAGCGAGTCCGTAATTCAGATGCTTGCCGGTGGTCTTCGCAAAGCCGATGCAGTATGTATTTGAGTGAATTTCCACTTTACATTCATTCGTCTGTCCGCCACTCGCAATGCACGCACGCACAGCATTACCCGCCGCATCGGGGTACGACTCGCCGCGACCAACCCCGTGTTTCTTTGTTATCGGGCAATATGCAACGGACACTGTGTCGCCGAGGGCCACCTGCGGGCAGAAGCCCAAGAATGCCAGAGAAAAAGCACCAATTAGCTTACCGCCACATTGGCGCGCTGGTATCGCAACCATGTTGTGTCCACCTTCAGCTCAACGCCACATTCGCCGTGCTCTCGGGCAGGTCCTCGCCGAAGCAGCGCTGGTAGAACTCGGCCACCAGCGGCCGCTCGAGTTCGTCGCACTTGTTGAGGAACGTCAGGCGGAAGGCGAAGCCGACGTTGCCGAAGATCTCGGCGTTCTCGGCCCACATCATCACCGTGCGCGGGCTCATGACGGTCGAGAGGTCACCGTTGATGAATGCCGAGCGTGTCAGATCGGCGACGCGCACCATGTTGGAAATGGCCTTCTTCTTATCGTTCGACTTGTTCCAGCTCTTGACCTTCGAGAGCACGATCTTGGCCTCGTCGTCGTGCGGCAGGTAGTTCAACTGAGCAACGATCGACCAACGGTCCATCTGCGCCTGGTTGATCTGCTGCGTGCCGTGATAAAGGCCCGTGGTGTCGCCAAGGCCAATGGTGTTGGCGGTCGCAAACAGCCGGAACGCTGGATGCGGACGAATGACGCGGCTCTGGTCGAGCAAGGTCAGGCGGCTCGAGGATTCGAGAATGCGCTGGATGACAAACATCACGTCCGGACGACCGGCGTCGTATTCGTCGAACACGAGGGCGACGTTGTTCTGGTAGGCCCACGGCAGAATGCCGTCGCGGAACTCCGTGATCTGCTTCCCGTCCTTCAAGACGATCGCGTCCTTGCCGACGAGATCGATACGGCTGACGTGGCTGTCGAGATTGACGCGCACGCACGGCCAGTTGAGGCGCGAAGCCACCTGCTCGATGTGCGACGACTTGCCCGTGCCGTGATAGCCTTGGATGATGACGCGGCGGTTGTGCTTGAAGCCCGCCAGGATCGCGAGCGTCACGTCTTTGTTGAACAGGTAGTCCGGATCGACGTCCGGCACATGGTCAGTGTGCATCTTGAAGGCCGGCACTTCGAGATCACTATCGAAGCCGAACGTTTTTTTCACCGACAGCGTCGTGTCCGGCAGGCCCGGGGACTCGGTGGCTTGGGCAGCAGCAGAGGCAGCGCGCATCGGTCAGTCGTCCTGCAAGGGGAAACAGTGGGAATTTGGGACACAAGATCTCATGCTTAGTAGCTTGGCGGAACTCGCGCAACTTGTCTGCGGACGATGTGTCGCTGTCTGGTACAGCTCACGTCACTATGATGCTTTCAGCGATGGATGATCTTGGTCAGCGTTTGCAACCGCTTGTGACGTCGTCACCTCGACGGTTGTCAGGTACGCCGGTATTTCATGGCACACGCGTGCCTGTTGATACGCTTTTTCATTACCTGGAGGCGGGAGACCCACTCTCCACGTTCTTGGATGATTTCCCAAGTGTGACACGAGAACAGGCGGTTACTGTTCTGCGCGCCGTCCGAGACCATGGGCTGCCAAAGATCACCGTCGAGACCGACGATGCGCGTCCTGCTTGACGGCAATCTTCCGCGCCGACTTGTGCGTGACCTCGCCCACCACTTCGTCTCAACCGCTCAGCAGTTGGGCTTGGAGCAGCTCGACGATCCTGACCTCCCTTGAGGCGATCAACGGGCAGTTCGATGTGCTCCTGACCGTCGACAAAAACATGCGCTTCCAAAACAATATCGACACCATCGACACCAAGAGCTTCATGGTGGTTGTGTTTGAAGGAGCACGTAGCAACCGATACGAGGATCTTCAGCCGTTTGTCCCCGCGCTCATCACCGAGCTGGCGACCGTCCGCAGAGGCCAGTTCGTGCTGGTGCTTTGAGCCATTAGGATAGCCAAGCCACACGCGGTCAGACCAGCCCCGCGGACTTCAGTTGATTGTAAGCCTGAATGATTTCGCGCAACCTGTCCTCGGACGACTTGTCGCCCCCGTTGGCATCGGGGTGGTGGCGCTTTACCAATTCCTTGAAGCGGGCCTTGATGTCTTCGCGGTGTGCGGTTTCGTCGAGATTGAGCGTTTCAAGAGCCTTGCGTTCCAGTGGGCGCACGTAGCGGCGCGGCTCTTCCTCAGGTGCGGTCGTTCGTTTTGCGCGCCAGTTGGCGAAGTTGCCGGGATCATTGCGGCGCACCTTGTCGCTGTTGGCGACACCTTCAGACTTGTCGCCCGTGCCTGGCGCCCAGCCGGCTGTGCCGGTTTTCCAGGTCGGGCGGTGCCCCGTCAGCGCATCCTTGCGGAACGTCTCGACATCCTTGTCCGACATGCCGTCGAAGTAGTTGTACGATGCGTTGTACTGGCGCACGTGTGCTTCGCAGAACAGATAGTACTTGCCCTCGTGCCCACGGCCCATGGGCGCGCGGTGATTGCCCGCGTTGGTGCAGCCGCGCCATTGGCACGACTTCACTTCAGGCGCCGGCTTGGCGCCGGGTTTGGACCTGAGGCTATCGAAATGTTTACTGGTCAGCTTCATGGGACCCCTTCCTAGCCCGACTTGGGGTAGGTCTGGCAAGATCTTGACAAGCGCGACGCAGACGGCAGTGGCTCTGAAGACATAGGTCTGTCTTCGCCCGCCCGGAGCCTTTGCATGTCAGCCCCTGCCACCGTTGAAGCTGAAATTCGCACGCGGCTGATGGTGGCGCTCGAGCCAACGCGCCTCGATGTCATCAACGAAAGCCATATGCATGCGGGCCATCGCAATTCGCCAGGCACTGGCGAGAGCCATTTTCGCGTGCTGGTCGTCTCGCCGAAGTTTGCGGGCCTATCCCGCGTCGCCCGTCATCGCCTCGTCAACGAGACACTCGCTGGCCTGGTCGGTGCTAAAGTTCACGCCCTCGCGCTGAATGCGTTTGCGCCGGGTGAACCGATTGCGTGACGGGGCACGGCTATGAGGTCGCTGCCACGTCGGGACGCCCGGAGAGGCCAGTCAGGTCGGTGCCGGCCTCCATGCGGAAGGCGCGAATGTTCTTCACGCTGGAGTGAAACCACGGCAGGCGCTGCAGTGCCGTCACCGCCCCGATCAGAGCCGCCAAATCCTCGTCCTTGGCCGCGAACACGCTCCACTGCACACGCCTGAAGCCGTGTTTCTCAAGCACGACCGCGATTTCCGCATAGCCCTGGTGCGATCCCCGTGGATGGTGGCGACCAGATCAGCCACACTCATATCGAACGAGATCACAAACATCAGGGGATAACCGTCGCCACGGGATCTTGCAGGACAGCGGCGAGCTCTTCCGTCACGCGCTCCCCCGAGTAGATGATCTCGATGACGACAGTGCCATCGGCGTCGACATCCATGATTTCGTAAGCAGGACCCGCGTCGCCGAGGTTTCGGAACTGGCCGATGAGTTCGCGGGGATCCATGGGCTTGAAGGTCGCGCGCTCTTCGTCAAAGCCGTTCATCGGACCACCTTTAGCTGCTGCCGAGAACGTGCATAGCGCAACCCCGGGACAACCACAACGCGCTTTCGGCCCGCGCATTCGCCTGGCCCTTGACGAATGCGAACCGATTGCATCGGCGGGCAATTCAGGCGATCTCATGATCCGACAGGGCTCATCCCTGATCATCGACACACATTTCGGAGCATGGGCATGACCGGCCGCCTCGCAGGAAAAGTCGCCTTCTGCACCGCCTCGGGCGCCGGCATCGGCCGCGCGACGGCCATTGCATTTGCGCGCGAGGGCGCGAAGGTCATCGCGTCGGACATCACACTCGGCGCACTGAAGGGCCTGCGCGAGGAGGGCATCGCGGAAACCCATCTCATTGATGTCATGCATGCCAAGTCCATCGACGACGCAGCCAAGCAACTCGAGAAGCAAACCGGCGGCATCGACATTCTCTTCAACGCCGCCGGCTTCGTACATCACGGCACGGTCTTGGAAACCAGCGATCAGGATTGGGATTTCTCGTTCGACATCAACGTCAAATCCATGCACCGCACGATCAAGGCGTTCCTGCCGGGTATGCTCGCGAAAGCCGAGGCCACAGGCAAAGGCACGTCGATCGTCAATATTGCCTCTGGGGCCGGCTCCGTGCGCGGCATTCCGAACCGGTATGTCTACGGCGCCACCAAAGCGGCCGTCATAGGTCTCTCGAAGGCCGTTGCCGCCGATTTCATCCGCAAGGGGGTGCGCTGCAACGCCATCTGCCCCGGCACCGTCCAATCGCCATCCCTCGACGGGCGCATTGCCGCCCAGGCCAAGACACTCGGCAAGACCGCCGAAGAGGTGCGCCAGATGTTCGTCGACCGCCAACCCATGGGACGCCTCGGTACTGCCGAGGAGATCGCCGCCATTGCCGTCTACCTCGCTGCAGACGAGAGCGCTTTCACAACCGGCCAGACGTTCCTGGTCGATGGCGGGTTTGCGTTGTGAGAGACGGAACACCTGCCGGCCCTTAAACAATTTCGGCGACAACTAGGTACTTACCTAGTTTCGCAACCCAAGCGCGTGCATTACCCTCCATTTTGCAGCCGGACGACCCGCCCCCCAATCGTCCGGCTGCTGGCTGGAGGGCCCGTCTCCTCCCTCCAGCCACCCCCATTTTCAGCTGGACCTGCACGCCCATGTTCGACGCCCCGACCCCGAACCTGAAACTGCCGTACATCATGGCGGCCCAGGCCCAAAAACACGTGACCCACAACGAAGCCGTCCGCATGCTGGACTGCCTCGTCCACCTTATGGTGCTATCGCGCGCGCTGGCGGTACCGCCGACAAGTCCTGCAGACGGCGACCGCTACATCGTCGCCGCCTCGCCAACTGGTGCATGGCTCGGCCAAACCGCCACCATTGCCGCTTTCCAGGACGGTGCCTGGATCTTCTATGTGCCCAAGGAAGGCGTCGCCGCCTGGGTCGCAAACGAAGACATCCTGGTCGCCTACAGCGGCGCGGCCTGGGTCCCGGTCAGCCCGGCGCCAGCCGTTGTCGCAGCCGCTCTTGCCAACCAGCCCGTTCAAAATGTCAGCCAACTCGGCATTTCAGCAACGGCTGACACGACGAACCGCCTGTCCGTCAACGCCCCTGCTACGCTGCTCAATCACGCCGGCAACGGCCACCAGGTGAAGCTCAACAAGAACGCCGCCGCCGACACCGCCAGCCTCCTGTATCAAACCAACTTCTCCGGCCGTGCCGAGATCGGCACCACGGGCGATGATGGGTTGCATATCAAGGTCAGCGCCAATGGCAGCACTTGGACGGAGGCGCTCGCCATCGACGCCGCAACCGGCGACACCACGGTGCCGCGCACGCTCAAAAGCAGCGCCATTCGTCCGCTCACCGACAACGCCTTCGGCCTCGGCGCGGCTGGTGCCCGTTTCACAGATGTTTGGGCCGTCAACGGTGTCGTTCAGACGTCCGACGCGCGCGAGAAGATCGACATTGCGCACCTGCCGGCCGACAGCGCCACAGCCATCGTCGACGCCCTCGACCCGATCACGTTCCGCTGGCGACAGCCCAGCGCCGACGCCCGCCGCCACGCTGGCTTCCTCGCCCAGAACGTCGCCCAGGTGCTCGATGCCGAGGGCCTCGACATCGCCGCCACGGGCCGCGATTCTCCCGACGACACGGAGAGCCGCCAATGGCTCCGCCCGGACCAGCTGATCGCCATCCTGTGGTCCGCGGTGCGCGCAACCCGTTTGGAACTTGTCCGCCTTGAGACGCGTCTGGCGCCGGTGGCGGTGTAAGCTCCAGACGCTGGATTGTCTGTCCCCGCTCCACTTCCCTCTCCCCCGAAGTGTGGGGAGAGGGAAGCGGAGTGCGCCGTTTAGCGGGTCAGTCCTTTTCGAATGTTGGTGCGTTAAACACCCCCAAATTCCGTCACCCCGTCGCGGGCTGGTCTAACGACACATCCCCGGACAGTCAGCACGTCGCGGAGATGAGCCGCGGCGGGATGACGGATCAAAGTCTACTTCGGCCGATTGACCAGCCAGATGCCCGCCGCAACCAGCACCAGACCGGCGATCGTCAACACGCCGATCCGCTCGCCAAGAATCAGCACGCCGGCGAGCGCGCCGAAGGGCGGCGTCAGAAACGTAAACGCATGCAAGCTCGCCGCTGAATAGCGCCCCATCATCCAAAACCAGATCGAATAGCCAAACACGACAACGAACAGCACCGTGTAGGCAAACGCACCGAGCACGGCCGGCGTCAGCGGTCCGATGCCGCGCGTCTCGAACAGATACGACCAAGCAAACAGCACCGGAACAGACACCAGCAATTGCGCAATCAGCGACGTCTCTGGCGGTGCCGTGCGCAAGGCCGTCGTCTTCACCCCGACCGTGATCAGCCCCCAGCAGATACCGCCGGCGAGGCACAGCAGATCGCCGCGCAGAGCGCCCGCGCCACCGCCTCCGCTGCTATCGGCCAGCGCCAGCACCATGCCCGCAAAGGCCGCTAGAAGCCCAAGCAATCGCACCCCGCTGAGGCGATGGCCCGGCACCAGAAAGTGCTCGCCTGCCGCTGCCACGAATGGCGCGCCATGCAGGAAAATCGTCGCCCGCGCGGCAGACGTCTCGGTCAACCCGAGATACAAGGTCACGAACTCGAATGAGAACGCGAGGCCGATAAACACGCTCGGCCAAAGCGTCCTGGGACGGCGGATATCGAGCCCGCGCCACCACACCCACGTGAGCAAAATCGAGACCGACAGCAGCGAGCGGAGGCCGGCGTTAAACACCGGCGGCAAGCCGATGTTGGCGATCTTCACCATCGACAAGCCCACGCCCCAGATCATGCAACACAGCGTCAGAATCGCAGCCGCATGTGCGTCCAGTGGCCGAGGTGTGGTCATGAGAGCATGCGTCCGTGTTCAGGTCGCAGGCGCGACTCCGGCGCTCGGCGTGTGGGCGTATCAGACCTGCCCTGTCAACGCTGCGTATGACAGGTCAGCAATTCTCAATGTGAAAACGGAGGCACTTTCCCTCTCCCCTTGCTCTTGCAAGGGGAGAGGGTGCCCGCCCGCGCGCATGCGCGAAACAGTGGGGGCGGGTGAGGGGCAGCGACGTGCACGGTCGGTGTTGATAACATTCTGTGTGACATGAAGGATCAAGCGCTGGTGGAGCAAGCGGCTGCCCCTCATCCGCCCTTCGGGCACCTTCTCCCCTCATGAAGAATGAGGGGAGAAGGGACGTGCCGATCGTTCACATCGAGAAGTACTGATGACAGGTCACGCGGGAGGCGCAATATGTGCCGAGCCTGGTGATGCGGCAAACACTTGGCCGCTCACACCACATTGCGCCGGTTCTTGTCCTGGCCAAACCAGACGGTGAGGCCGACGCCATAGAGCGCAACAAGACCCAGCGTCAGCTTCAACCCGTCACTGGCCGGAAATTTGTCATAGACGCTCACAGCCGCGGCAACGCCCCAGGCGACGCACGCCAGCAGGTTCAGCGGCCGCAGAGCCACGACGCGCATGGGATGCACCCACTTCAGTGGGATGAACGTCAGAGCAACGCACGCGATGATAATGGCGGACGTCACGGCAAACGGTGTCGCAAAGGCGAAGATGTAGAAGGCGACAATGTTCCAGATCGCGGGAAAGCCGACGAAGCAATTGTCGTCGGCCTTCGAGCCCTCGTCGGAAAAGTGGTACAGAGAGGATAGGCATATGAGGCTGGCCAGGAGAATGCCGAACCAGCCCGTGAGGAACCCGGCCTGCAGCAGCATGAGAGCCGGCAGAAAGACATACGTGACATAGTCGATAACGAGATCGAGGGTCTCGCCGGAGAACGAGGGCAAGACCTCTTTTACGCGGGCTTTGCGCGCGAACATGCCGTCAACACCGTCGATGAAGAAGGCGATGCCCAGCCAGAAGAATGCGGTTTCAAAGTTGGCGGAAATCGTTGCCCGCGCACACATCAAGGCACAGACGATACCAAGGCCTGTAAACAGGTGGACGGCCGCTGCGGCAAAGATCGCTTGCATGTGACATGGCCCATATCCGCCGCCCAAAGTCGCCCAAAGTCGCCAGCGGGGCAGGAAACACAAAAGGAGCGCACGGAGCGCTCCCTAACATTGGTGCCGACCAGATAACAGACCAAGCTGCCCAACCGACACGGCCACACCGTGCCACTGCGGCCGCCTCAGTCGTTGAACTTGTACTTGATGGTGCCGCGGATTTGAACTTCGCTTGGCTCAGACTTGCTCGGCGGCTCGACGCCGCGCTGGTCGCCGGCGCCATAAAGCAACTCAAGGCCGAAATCGAACTTCGGCAGTGTACCAACAGGGCCGAGGCCCGGGATGCGGATCTCAGTGCCCGTGCGAGGCAAGCCCGAGGCCGGCGGCGGCGTCACGTTGGCTGCAGGCGCAGCGCCGCCTTGAGCCGGGGCCTTGCCACCCTGTTCCTGGAACGCGAGTGCCGCTTGGCTCGATACGCCAAGTGCCAGGCCAAGTATGAATAAGCGTGCGGTGGTCATCGGTCTCTTCCCCCGTCTGCCTCACTGGTGCCCTACAGCGCCTTCGAGTCGGGTCCATACTTAGGTCTTGATCCAGTCCAATGCAGGACGCAAGAATGTTTCGACGCCAGTTAAGTCCAGGTGAACGTTTCGTGGCTGGGCTGTTGTCATTCGGCCATGGTGCCGAGATGCCACAGATTTTCACGTTCTAGACCGCGCGTATCTGCCCCACGGGGAATCTGTGGATGAATGGGCGACTGTGGTCGGCGTGCAATTGACTCTTACGCAATCGGATGGGCCGGGCCTGAAAATTTCCTCCTCAGGTTGAGTTTCATAAGGAGTCTTCAGAGAATGAATTTCGACAAGTCGGCATTCTTGGAGAGGGCCCCGACCCTGGATGTCACGTACGCCGCGTCGATCGTCACGGTCTGGTCGGGTTTGTCGGACGCCTCGAACGAAATCTCGTCGAGCACCCGTTCAATCACGGTCTGGAGCCGCCGTGCGCCGATGTTCTCGACGGAGGCATTCACCTGCACCGCCACGTCGGCCAGCGCATCGATGGCGTCGTCGGTGAACACCAGGTGAACCTTTTCCGTCGCCAGCAACGCGATGGACTGCTTGATCAGGGAGGCCTCCGGCTCTGTCAGGATGCGGCGCATGTCCTCGCGCGTGAGCCCCTTCAGCTCGACTCGAATGGGCAGCCGCCCCTGCAGCTCGGGCAGCAGGTCTGAGGGCTTGGCGACATGGAACGCGCCTGAGGCAATGAACAAGATGTGGTCGGTCTTGACCGGGCCGTACTTGGTCGAGACGGTGGTGCCCTCGATCAAGGGCAACAGGTCGCGCTGAACGCCCTCGCGGCTCACGTCGCCACCGCCCTTCATGGCGTCGGAACGGGCGCAGATCTTGTCGATCTCATCCAGGAAAACGATGCCGTTGTCTTGCACGGCCTTGATGGCCTCCGTCGTGACCTGATCGCCATCCAGCAGCTTGTCGCTCTCCTCGGCGATCAGGATGTCGTAGCTGTCCTTGACGGTCACTTTGCGGGCTTTGGTCCGCCCGCCCATGGCCTTGCCGAGCATGTCCTGCAGATTGATCATGCCCATTTGGCCGCCAGGAATATCAAACATCGGAAAGCCGGATCCGCCATCGGCAATCTGGATCTCGATTTCCTTGTCGTTGAACTCGCCCGCCCGCAAACGGCGGCGCATGCTGTCGCGGGTTTCAGGCCGCGCTTCGGTGCCATTCAACAAGGCGTCAATGACGCGCTCCTCGGCGTTCTTCTCGGCCCGCGTGGTCACCTGCTTGCGCTTGGTGTCCCGCACGAGGCCGATGCCGACCTCGACGAGATCCCTGACGATGCTGTCGACGTCGCGGCCGACATAGCCGACTTCGGTGAACTTGGTCGCCTCGATCTTAAGGAAGGGGGCATTGGCGAGTCTGGCCAGACGCCGCGCGATCTCGGTCTTGCCGCAGCCGGTTGGGCCAATCATGAGGATGTTCTTCGGCAACACCTCGTCCTTGATGTCGGCTGGCAATTGCTGCCGCCGCCAGCGGTTGCGCAAGGCGATGGCGACCGCCCGCTTGGCATCGTTCTGCCCCACGATGTAGCGATCGAGCTCAGAGACGATTTCGCGCGGCGAGAAGGTGGTCATCTGGAGGGGTGTCGGGCCTTGAACACGCGTTTCACAAGCCCTGTAGATAAGCGACGGTGCGCCCTGGGGGAAGGGCCACGCGCCAAGACCTCGGCCTCAGCCGGCCTTTGGCAATTCGGCCAATGAAGGCTGGGTCAGGATGGCATAGAGGGCCGCGCGGTCGCGGGAGGCGCGCAGTTTCTCGGCGGCCTTTGGCTCGCGCATGACGCGGGCGATGCGGGCAAGCGCCTTCAAATGCTCAGCGCCAGCATTTTCAGGAGCGAGCAACAAAAACATGAGATCCACGGGGTCGCCGTCGACGCTGTCGAACGCGACCGGCTTCTCAAGGCGTGCAAACACACATGTCATCCGAGCCAGCCCGGCAAGCCGGCCATGGGGAATGGCGATGCCACGACCAACGCCGGTGGAGCCGAGTTGCTCGCGTTGACAGACCGCCGCGTACACGTCTCGCCACTTGATGTTGGCGAGGCGTCCTGCCGTTTCCGCCATGGCTTGCAGCGCCTGTTTCTTGTCGTCGACAAGCAGGGCCGGCATGACAGCGTCGGGGGAGATCAGATCGTGCAAGTCCATAATGCCTGACCGCTGCTGCCCGAGAGATCACGGCCGCGCTCCAGCAAGAACTGGCACGTCGCCGCGACGAAAATCCCAAGCCGGATCGACCATGCCCAATCATAGCGACGCTATGACCGGCACGCTCAGCACCGATGTTCAACTGTGTTCCAACGACAAGACAACGATGAGGACCGCAACCGTACCAAGCCGACACTGCAATAAGCCGGGGGCTGACGAAGACTCGAAAAACCCACCCGTTATCGGCCAATATGTGCGTAGCGCCACCGCTGTCAATTCACCGTTTGCCGCAAAACCAAGCAGGCGCGGTCACAGGGCGAGCACAATACCGCGATCAGCCGGCTGCAGCCCGGTTTTTGGTCAGCCAGCCATCGACCAGCCGCACGGTGTCATCAAGCCCCGGGATGTGTTGTCCCTTTTTGGCAGCGATAATCTGCACCAGCTTGTCGACGCGCTCGATGTTGGGCGCCCCGGCTGCGAGCGCCCGCGCCGCAGACGACGGGCTGAGCAAGGATTGGGCAGCATTGGCATACTTTTCGAAAGGCACCATATCGGTCTGGTCAGCGCCGATGCCAACGCAGAGGTCAGCGACGCCCTCATAGACCGCCCGTGTGGCGGCGATGTCAGAATGCACCGCGTCCTTGATGGCGCGCATGTCGTCCGCGCCGACGCAGCGATAGTTGCCGGCCAGAAGCATCGCCCATTTCGCAAGCGGCACGTAGATGCTGTCGTGCACCTTAAGCTTCACGGGCACTTCGGCGCTCTTGCCATCGACGTCGATGCGTATCGCATCGATGCCGGCCTCAAGCTCACGCAACATTGCCGTGGCAGCGGGGGTCGCGAAGCTCGCGGCCTTGAAGTTGGTCGGCAAGCGCACCTGCAGCACGTTGACCTTGTCCTCCGGCGGACGGAACGCCTGCGGGTCTGGGCTGCAAAGCGTCATCGTGTCGGGGGCAAAGCTGTCCCATACGGTTGCGTCGGTGAAGGCCGCACGCAAGGCTTGATGATCGAGACCCGGCAGGCGCTTGAGGTAGGGCAGCGGCGGCATGTTCATGATGGACATGCAGGGCTTGCCGCTCTTGGCGACGGCATCGAGCAGCTCGCGCACACCCGGCGAGCGGTATTGCGGCTCCTGCATGGCCAGCGCAATGAGATCATACTTGGCGGGATCAACACCGCCCGGCGGCGACGCCGAGAGCTTGCCGGCGTAGGCTTTCGATTTCAGCTCGACCAACCCAGCGCGGCCCTTGATGGGCATACGCACGATCGCGCCCTCGGCGTTGAACAGATCCGCCTCGGCTGGCAGGCAGACCAGATGCACATTGTGACCCGCCATAGTCAGCTTGATGCCAAGCAGCGAGCCATAGGACGCGCCAAGGATCAGAATGTTGCGGGCCATGACCTGCTCCGGGTTGAACACGACGGCCGTGTCGGTGCTCCATTTGGTGCAATACTGCAAGTGCTGATGAGGTGCCTATTTGCGGTAACCCAACTTCTACACGTACGGCAACGGTGTAATGCCAAAGAGCAAAATTTCCGACCCATCACAACAAAGAGCGTCATCCCGGAATGCGATCATGCGGGACGCGTCGGCACGTCCCTTCTCCCCTCATTCTTCATGAGGGGAGAAGGTGCCCGTAGGGCGGATGAGGGGCAGCCGGTTGCGCCACCAGCGCTTGATCCTTCAAGTCATACAGAATGCGGCCAACACCGACCGTGCACGTTGCTGCCCCTTTCCCGCCCGCGCATTCGCGCGGTCGGGCACCCTCTCCCCTTGCAAGAGCAAAGGGAGAGGGAAAGTGCCTCCGTTTTCAAATTGAGTTCGCCACCGGACTGATGTCCGACCCACTTAGGATGAACGAGCTTGCTGCAATGCACGGCAATGCCGCGTGTATTATACAAGCGGCCAAAATTATAGACGGATGCGCCTCCCCTCAACTGTCATGGCCGGCCGTGTGCCGGCCACCCAATATGAAACGCACGGAGCGGGTCGCCATCATGGTGTAATGGCGACCCCCCCGAGTGACCCGCGCGCGAGGTTAGCGATGGGTTGGCGG
>JANMGQ010000125.1:0-11598 GCA_031374735.1 Hyphomicrobiaceae bacterium
GAGGATCTTCGAAAGATGGCCATAGCGGGTGTCGATGCCCTTGCCATGGCTGAGGTCGACGAGATTGCCATAGCCGCCCGAGCGACCGGCCTGGAGCACGGTGCCGCTGGCGGAGGCATAGATGGGTTCGCCCTGCGAGCCGAGCGTCGCGATCAACTCGTCATGCACCAGCTTGACGACCAGTTGGCCTGGCGTCACCGACTTGATGAGCTCGACCCCGACCGAATTGGCCTTCACCTTCTCGGTGAAGGCCCGCACCACCTCGAGCGCCACGTCGGCCTCAAGCAGCGCGCGGCGTACTTCGCGCATGGCGTCAGCAACGTCACTCTCGGAGAGCGCGCCACGACCCGTCAGCTTGTCGAGAATACCCGACAGCCGATCCGACAGCGATGAGAACAGTTCGGCCATTTTACTATCCCGTTGGTGTCTGACCTCTGGTCAGACACCATTGGCACAACGTTGCACAAAAGGCGTGGTATCCGCCGTCACGCTAGGTGTCTGACCGAGGTCAGACACCAACGTCCCAATCGGGCGGCATCAGCACTTTCCAGTCGACCATGGCGTGCTCTTGATAGGCCTTCCGCGCCGTCAGGCGCTGGTAATAGGCCTCCAGGTTCGGGCGCGGCTCGCGCGCGAACGGCATGGTGTAGTAGCGATACAGGAACGTGCCGACGATGATATCTGCCATGGTCAGCGAGGGGCCAACCAGGAACTGTGAGCCGGCCAGTTCCGCTTCGAGAATTTTGGTCACGTCGGCGGTCTTTTTCACGGCCGCTTCAAGGCCGCCGGCCGGGCGATCCTTCGGCGGCGTCCGGAAATGCCAGAACACGCCGCCGATCGCGGGCGCCCAAGTCGTGGCCGTCCAATCCATCCACATGTCGGCGCGGGCATGCATCGTCGGGTCGATCGGCGCGAGCGAGCCCTTGCCATAGGTCGCCGCGATGTACCGCACGATCGCGTTGCTCTCGAACATGGTCAGCGCACCGTCCTGCAACACTGGGACGAGCTTGTTCGGGTTCATCTTGATGTATTCGGGCGTATCGGTCTTGCCGAACGCGCCGCCGACGTCCACGCGCTCATGAGCCAGACCAAGCTCGCCGATGGCCCACATGGCCTTCTGGACGTTGCTGGATGTCTTGCGGCCCCAGATCTTGAGCATGCGGTCGGCCTCGTAATGGGTGTTTGACCAGAGGTCAGACACCAAGCGTTAGCCCAAGCAGCATCGCACCCGGCAGCGATCACGCTGGCGGATGTTCTCCCCCGGGCTCCGGGTTGTGGTGGCGGAGAGGCCGCTACAACCGTGTCCAGGCAGGGTGGCGCGACGCATCGGGCCTGATTGCGGGCTCATCTGCGCCAAGTGGGCGGGAAAGTCAAATTGTGGGCGCGAGAGCATGGCACGGCGGGCGGCGCGCTGTGCTCAAAACAGCCGGGCTCAAAACAGCCGGTTGGCAATCAGCGCCGCGAAGAATGCAATCGCCCCGCAGACGGGGAACGTCACCACCCATGCCAGCAGGATCTTGCCGAGCACACCCCAGCGCACATCGCCGACACGGCGCGCTGCGCCAACGCCGACGATACACGACGTGATCGTGTGCGTGGTCGACAGGGGGATGCCGAACATCGAGGCAACGAAGATCGTCGACGACGCTGCAGCTTCCGCCGCAAAACCCTGCCAGGAGACGAGGCGCGTCATTTTCGAGCCGAGCGTCTCGATGATGCGCCACCCGCCGGCAGCTGTGCCTGCACCCATGGTCAGGGCGCAGACCAGGATCACCCACCAGGGGATCTCGAATTTCGACGTGGCGCCGCCGATGAACAGCGTCAGCGCAAACACGCCCATGAATTTCTGGCCGTCGTTGAGGCCGTGGTTGAAGGCCATGAAACCGGCAGATGCAATCTGTGCGCGGTCGAACCATCGCTTGGCGCGTCCAGGCCGCATCTGTCCGGCCGTCCGCACGATCAATTTCGCAAGCATGATGGACGCGAAAAAGCCAAAGGGAATAGCGCAGAACATGCCGATGAACACCTTGGTCCAGCCGCTCGACTGCAAAGCCGCAAGACCGCCGCCAGCCAAGCCCGCGCCAGCCAGACCTGCAAGCAGCGCATGCGACTTCGAGATGGGCATGCCGACTTTGGCCGCGATCGTGCCCCACACGATGATGGCGGTCATGGCGGCTGTGATTGCCGGCAGCGTGAGAAATTTGCTCTCGACGATGCCCTTGCCAACCGTCGCGGCAACGGCTGTGCCGGCCATGGCGCCGAGGGTGTTCAAAATGACGGCCATAATGACGGCGTCACGCGGAGTCATGACGCCGGTCGAGACGACGGTTGCGATCGCGTTGGGCGCATCGGTCCAGCCGTTGATGAACTCGGCATAGAGGACGGCGATGATGGCGATCACAAGCCCGAGCGTGAGCCAGGTGGCCATGTCTCACGCCTCCTTGCGGGCGAGAGACAGCACCAGCTTGGCGCAGTGATTGGCGTGGTCGGTGGCCTCTTCCAGATGCTCGTAAAGCTCTTTCCAGGCCAGGAATTCGAGGCGGTTGGCGCCGGGCGGACTGTATTCGCCAACGAGGCGGCGTTCGGCCAGCGCGGTAATGCGGTCGGCGTCGGATTCGAGTTCATCGATCTCCGTCACCAGCTCGCGCACTTTCACCATGCGCATGCGTGGTTCGCCGAGCATGGCGACGAGATCACGCAGCTTGCCGGTTTGCTTTTCAGTCAGCGCCGCCAATTCTTTCGCGTCCGCCTGCTCTTTGGTCAGCAACGCCTTGTAGATGTCGATGTGCATGGCCGTCTTGCGCAAGCCGTCGAGCACGTTGTCGAGTTCGTCCGCCAGGCTCATGGCATCCGAGATATCGAAGCGCATGATGAAGGAGTTATCGAGCACCTCGTGGATCTGGTCGACAATGCGATCACCTTGCCGCTCGAAGGCGATGATGCCGGCCAAGTCCTTGCCGTCGGTCGCAACGAAGTGCCGCGCGCACTCAAGTGACTTTTCAGCGAGCTGCTTCATCAGGTCTGAATATTTGTCGTTGTGGGAGGCTCCGAACAGCCCAGAAAAGATTCCCTGCAGTTTGGTCATCAAGTGGGCTCCCGCGACGCGTCATCGGTCCGCGCCTTACGTCGAACAGGGGCTGTCGACAAGCCATTCGCACACAGCTCGTTCGAAGCGCTGACTCAGCCCTGGCGCTCAGGGAGCAAGCGGGTGTCGCGGCGCGGCATTGAGGCGAGCCGGTCAGGCAGCTCGGCCATCACACGCCGGCGCTCGATTGCGCTGTAGCTGAGCCAGCCGGCGACTTCGTTCCCCGTCCGTCCGCAGCCGAGGCAATAGGTCGTCTCGGGGTCGATGACACAGATCTTGGTGCAGGGCGTTTCAATCGGCTGGCTCATGGACGCGCCTTAGCGGGTTCACGGGGGAGCGCCAAGAGGAGGCAGCGTCAAAACGGCGGAGCCTGGAGCCTGCGCAGTTGGCCGGAGCGTTTGGCGGCCGCGGTTATGTCACGTCATCCGGCGGTATCCGGGCCGCGGCTATCCGGTCGAATGGCCAGAGCAGATCGAGCTTGAACGGGGCTGCCTCGAACGGTGGTGCCTTAACGAACTCGTCATCCTTGAAAAAGCCTGTAAGCAGCCACGCCCTGTCGACCCGGGCAAAGGTTTCCAGTGTGCGTGGGCGCGGATCAAGCAGCCAGTAGAAGTCGACCCCGTAGTTCGCATAAAGGACGCGCTTCTCGCCGCGATCCCGCGTTTCCGTCGACGGCGAAATACCTTCGAACACCCAGTCGGGCGGAATCGTGAAGTACGGCTCGTCAGGCGACTCGGTCATGCGTTCAACCCGCCAACCGGCCATGTCGGCGACAACCGTGTGCGGGCCGAGATGGAGTTCGGCTTCATCGATGAACACCCAGCCGCCGGGGCCGTCGCGCCCGAACTGGAAAGGACTGCCGAGGGCGATGCCCAAGGCCGACGCAGCCCCAGAATGTCGCCGCACGGGCCGCGGCTGTGTGTAGAGGACGCCATTGATGATCTCGCCAATGACATCCGGCGGCAGCGCCTCGATGTCAGCGTAGGTGGCGGGGCGTTTCAGCGGCGAGGTCATCTGTCACTATCGCCCAAAAAGCCGGCACTGACCCACCCGACGGCCCAGCACATAGCGTACAGAGTCGCTCCCAATCCAAGGGACAGCAAAGAGAAAAATACTGGAAGAGTTACATCATCATTTACGATTCTGGCCCTCTGTATCGCGAAGTCAATTTCACGCATGTCGCGACGAACTAGTTCCTGAACGACGGCGAGGCGATCGTTGTTCGCCGCGATTGCTATGGCTCGCGTGAGGAACTCTTCCGTCAGCCCCTCATTTCGGGCGTATGTACTCATTTCTACTCGGGAGGCACCACCATCAACGAGACGCTTTATGTTTCGCATATGCTTCGAAGTTTCGTCCGATTGAGGCGCGCCACTTGACTTCAATTGGTAGTGTTTCTCCAGTGCACCTTTCATCTCTTCGGCGGTTGTTCCTCTCGGAAAATAAATCTCAGTCGTGTCCTGCGCCCGGAATGCGAGCGTTACTGGCGCGGTGTGCCATCGGCTGACAAACTGATAAGTTGAAGTGATCAACAACATTGCCGCCACAATGACGGACAAGCCAGCGAAGACCAGCCCGATGCGTGAGAAACCTTTTCGAACTCTTCGTGCATGTATCGTTTGTTCCTTCATCTGCACCCTCACACCGCCACCGGCACCAGCACATCCGTCCACAATTCGCTCGCATCCGGCTCCGGGTCATTCTGCGCGAACTCGGCGGACGCATTCACCTGCTCGCGCAGCTTGGCGTCGATGGCCTTGAACTCGTCTTCCGAGACGAGGCCGGCGTCCAGCAGGCGCTTGCGCACCTGCTCGATGGGGTCGCGGGTGTCGCGCATTTTGTCGACTTCTTCGCGGGCGCGGTACTTTGCGGGGTCAGACATCGAGTGGCCACGATAACGGTAGGTCTGCATTTCAAGAATGTAGGGGCCGTTGCCGTCGCGCACCCACTTCGACACGCGATCGCCGACGGCTTTCACAGCGCGGACATCCATGCCGTCTACCTGCTCGCCGGGGATGTCGAAGCTCGCGCCGCGATGTGAGAAATCGGTCGTCGCTGCCGCGCGTGAGGTGGCCGTGCCCATGGCATAGCCGTTGTTCTCGATGATGAAGATCACCGGCAGCTTCCACAGCTTGGCCATGTTGAAGGTTTCGTAGACCTGGCCCTGGTTGGCGGCGCCGTCGCCGAAATAGGTGAGGCAGATCTTGCCGTCGCCGCGGTACTTGTTGGCGAAGGCGAGGCCGGCGCCCAAGGGCACGTTGGCGCCGACGATGCCGTGGCCGCCGTAGAAGGCCTTCTCCTTGCTGAACATATGCATGGAGCCGCCCTTGCCGCGGCTGTAGCCGGAGCGCCGCCCGGTCAGCTCGGCCATGACGCCCTTCGGGTCCATGCCGGTTGCCAGCATATGGCCGTGGTCGCGATAGGTCGTGATCACCTGATCGCCCGGTTTGATGGCCATCTGCATGCCGACCACGACGGCCTCCTGGCCGATGTACAAGTGGCAGAAGCCGCCGATGAAGCCCATACCGTAGAGCTGGCCAGCCTTTTCCTCGAAGCGGCGGATCAGCAGCATCTCGCGATAGGCGTGCATCTCCTGCTCGCGCGTGAAGGCGGGCGCAGTGTAGTGGCCATTGGTCTGGGTCTGCGACACAGAATGCTCCGAAAATACAGGTTGAGCGCAAGTGTTATCGCACGCCGGGGGAAACACAAGAGTTGGCCAACCCGCTGTCGACCAGCCCGCACATTTCAAAGTGGCAACCGCAGATTGGCGACGGACATCGTCACGCGGTACCCGTCCCGGGACGGGTGGAAAATGGCATCCGCGCGATGTCGCATGGGTATACGTGGACGCCGGGTGCATGACGCGCGATGGTTGCGGACTTTCCGCCACAGACACCACCAGAGGCACCCGCTGCTCAAATCTCCTGCCAGACTGTCGCCGTGTCGTAGAAGAACTGCTCGAACTGGATCCGGTCGCCGCGCCACGTCTGCAGGGCGAGTTCGATGATGCGGCGCGTCTTGCCGTCCTGGCCGGTGAAATCGAACACCCAGTGCACGACGACATGGTCACCTTCGACGACCACGTGCTTGGGGATGTGGGTGTGAATGTGCTTCTGGCGGGCCATGGCCGCTTGCTCGTGCGCAATGAGGGCGTCGCGGCCGACACGTGGCGGCTTCAAGTTTTCCTGCATGCTGGCATCGGGGTGGTAGAACTCGGCGATGGCACGGTCATGCGCACCGCTGACCACGACGTCGATGAAAGCTTGTACACGGTCTCGGCTGGGCATGCGGTGTCTCCACATCAGAGGCTTGATCCGACCTTGCGCCCGATCCGCGTGGCGCGCAAAACACGATACCGCCACTCAAGGGCTCAACCGTGTCCACCACCGTTCTCCTCGCTTTCATCGCGACGTGCGTGTTCCTGGCTTTGACGCCCGGGCCGAACATGAGCTTGATTATTGCCAATACCTTGGCCGGCGGCATGCGCGCCGGATTCGTGACGCTTGCCGGCTCCGGTACGGGGCTCAGTATTCTGGCGGCGACGGCAGCCATCGGCATGTCATCCGTCATGGTGTTCATGGCCGAGTGGTTCGACGTCATCCGCTGGGCTGGTGCGATTTACCTGTTCGTCCTTGGACTACGCCAACTGTGGGGCTGGTACGTGCGGCGCGCAGATGCTGAGTATCTGCCACCCAAAGTGTCGGCCACGAGTGCGTATGCGCAAGGGCTGATCGTTTCCCTGTCGAACCCGAAGGTGCTGTTGTTTCTTGGCGCGTTCCTGCCGCAGTTCCTGGACCCAGGCCAGCCCGCGGGCCCGCAACTCGCGATGCTCGCCTTTGCATTTGCCGCGACCCTGATTGTCGTCGACAGCGGCTATACCTACGCCATCGGTCGCGCTCGACAGGCCTTCGACATGAAGCGGCTGGCCATCCTGGATGGTATCGCAGGCGCCCTTCTGGTGGCCGGCGGACTCATTCTCGCGACAGCCCGCCGACCAAGCTGATCAGTAACAATCCTTGATTGATCGACGGCGCGTCACCTTCTTTTGTCGCGCGCTTGCACCAAGCGTCGGCAACACTTGGTCGTCGAACGTGATCTGGTACGCGTCGACAGCGCACCGAGACCTGTGGAACATCAAGCCGAAAGGCTCGACACATTTGTCGCGAAAATGCCACACTCCACCCAGATAGATCGCGCACAACGCTGCAAAAATGCAACGAATCCTCGGGAATTTGACGTTCCCGCGGCCCGTTGAACGGCCAGCACGAAGCGCCAGACTGCTTCGCCGCATTGTTCAGGACCTAAAGATCGACACACATGACGTCGCCGACTGGCAGCTCAGAAATGCCCGAATTGGACCCGGATGATGCCGGCGTCCGATCAGGCCCGGCTGGCCCGATGGTCCGTGACGATGCGCCCCCCCTGCCGGGAACCGACGAAAAGGCCTTTTCGTTCGGACTCTCGGTCGTTGTGGCGTCGCTGCTGTGGGGCTTGGCGACCTACCTCATCATGACCGGGCTGACGCCGGTCGTGCCGCGCAACGACATTGTCGCCCTGATGATCGCGGTGAACCTGATCCTGATCGGCGCCATGATCGCGATTCTGTGGGTGCAGATCCGCGGCCTGCGGCAAGCCTGGAAGCAGAAGGTCGCCGGTGCCCGGCTGCATGCGCGCGTGGTCGCGCTGTTTTCGGTCATTGCGCTCATCCCGGCCGTCCCCTTGGCGACAGGCGCAACCATCACCTTCTCGCGCGGTCTCGATAGCTGGTTCGGCCAGCGCACCCGTGGCATCATCGAAAACTCCCTCGAAGTGGCAAACGCCTACCTCGAGGAGCATGGCGCCGTGATCCGCGCCGATGTCGTGAACATGGGTAAGGATCTCGACGACGCCCAGCCGCTGGTCACCAAGGACCAGAAGAAGTTCCGCGATCTGCTGTTTGCTCAGGCGAGCCTGCGCGATCTGCCGGTCGCCTACATCATCAACGGCAAGGCGCAGGTGCAGCTTGCGGCCGTGGAAGACGAGCGCATTCCTTATCTGGCCCCGCCGATCGATCTGATCCTGGCCACGGAGCGCGGCCAGGTTCCACTGATCATGCCGTCGGACCAATTCCGCGTGGCGGCCCTCGTGCGCCTGCAAAAGTATCCCGACAGCTATCTCTATGTGGCGCGCGGCGTGTCGCCAAAGGTGATCCGCCATCTGCGCGCGGCGCAGGCCGGCGTTGCCGACTTTGAAGAACTGCGCCGGACGCGCAATTCGATCAAGTTCACCCACGGGCTCATCTATTACATGATCGCGCTGACGGCGCTCTCGACCGCCATCTGGGCCGGTCTTTGGTTCGCCTCGCGGCTCGTCGCGCCGATCCGGCGCTTGATCACGGCCTCCCAGCTTGTGGCGCGTGGCAACCTCGGCGTTATCCTGCCGCTGCACCGCGGCGAGGGCGATTTGCGGCGCCTGTCGATGAACTTCAACAACATGACGCAGCAACTGCAGCGCCAGCGCCAAGACCTCATGACGGCCAACGACCAGCTGACCGAACGCCGCCGTTTCATGGAAGCCGTACTGGGTGGCGTTTCAGCCGGCGTGCTCGGCATAGACGAGGGTGGTTACATCACCATTGCCAACCGGTCTGCTGA
Source organism: Hyphomicrobiaceae bacterium (assembly GCA_031374735.1). Classification (GTDB taxonomy): domain Bacteria; phylum Pseudomonadota; class Alphaproteobacteria; order Rhizobiales; family Hyphomicrobiaceae; genus JABFRJ01. Next base: position 8,719 of record JANMGQ010000125.1, read on the forward strand.
AACGCTGCTTGGCCGCCCGATGTCGGAACTGGTCGACAGACCACTGATCGAGGCGATCCCTGAATTCGAACCGTTGCTGGTCCAGAACGAAGCCCAGCGCGCCAAGAAACCTCAGACTGAAGTGGTCATCGAGGTGAACGGTGAGGAGCGCACGTTTGCCACCCGGTTCATCCGTGAAGCTGTCATCGAGCCGGCCGAGGGTGCACCGCTCCAGGGCCAATCCGCCGTGCTGACCTTCGATGATGTGACAGACCTCGCCGTCGCCCAGCGGACAAGTGCGTGGGCCGAAATCGCCCGGCGTTTGGCACATGAGATCAAGAACCCACTGACGCCGATCCAGCTGTCGGCAGAACGCCTCAAACGCAAGTACACGCGCGCCATTGCACCCGATGACCGCGAAGTGTTCGACAAATGCACCGACACCATCATCCGTCAGGTGGGCGATGTCGCACGCATGGTCGATGAGTTCTCGTCGTTTGCGCGCATGCCGAAACCCGAGATGGCGCCGATCGATCTGCGCGAAGCGTTGAAAGATCCGGTCAACCTGTTCCAGCTTGGGACCAACGGGCAGTACGAAGTGGCCGCCAAAATGCCGAGCGAGCCCATTGCCATGATGGGAGACCGGCGCTTGCTGTCGCAAGCGCTGACCAACCTGATCAAGAACGCCACCGAGGCCGTGCAGTCTGTCGCCGAGAGCAAGGAGAAGCCGCCCGGCTACGTCGGCCGCGTAGAAACGACGCTGCGGCGCGAACGCGAAACGGCGATCATCGAAATTATCGACAACGGCACGGGTTTGCCTAAACAAAACCGCGCCCGTCTGCTTGAGCCCTATGTCACAACAAAGGGCAGCAAAGGAACCGGCCTCGGCCTCGCGATCGTGCAGAAGATCGTTGAAGCCCACGGCGGCACGCTGGCGCTTGAGGATGCGCCGGCCACACCCGAGCGGCCTCGCGGCGCGCTCATCCGCATCACCCTGCCGGCGCCGACCGATATGACGGCGGCGGCACCTGAAACACTCTCCCAGCGGTTTGGCTTGACGGACACGTCCGTCGACGCCGCCGCGTCCTGAACTTGGTGTCTGACTTCAGTCACACACCGCACACGCAAGGAGCACGCGAATGGCGTCTGATATCCTGATCGTCGACGACGAGGCTGATATCCGCGACCTGATCTCGGGTCTGCTTGAGGACGAAGGGCACCGCGCCCGCGTCGCACGAGATAGCGACGAAGCCCTCACGCAAATCGAGCAGCGCCGACCGCAGCTGGTCGTGCTGGACATCTGGCTGCAGGGCTCGCGCCTCGACGGTCTGGAAGTCCTGTCGGTCATCAAGAAAGCGCATCCGGATCTGCCGGTGGTCATTATCTCAGGCCACGGCAACATCGAGACGGCGGTCACCGCCATTCGTCGTGGTGCCTATGACTACATCGAAAAACCGTTCAAGGCCGATCGCCTGCTGCTGGTCGTGCTGCGTGCGCTGGAAGCTTCGAAGCTGCAGCGTGAGGTCAAGACCTTGCGCGAGCGTGCGGCTGTGTCGTTCGACATGATCGGCACGTCAACGACGATGAACCACCTGCGCTCGTCCATTGACCGGCTGGCGCCGGCCAACAGCCGCATCCTCATTCGGGGCTCGGCAGGCTCCGGCAAGGAACTCGCCGCCCGCATGATCCATCTCAAGTCGCTCCGCAAAGACGGCCCATTTGTCGTGCTCAACGCGGCTGCGATGGTGCCCGATCGGGTCGAAGAAGAGCTGTTTGGCACCGAGGACATTTCGGGGCCACGTAAAGTCGGCGCACTCGAAGAGGCCCACGGCGGCACCCTCTACATCGACGAAGTCGCCGACATGCCCATGGAGACGCAGAGCAAGATCTTGCGTGTGCTGGTCGAGCAGAAATTCATGCGCATGGGCGGCGCACAGAAAGTTGCCGTCGACGTGCGCGTGATCTCGTCGACCTCGCGCGACATCGAGCGCGACATGCAGGAAGGCCGCTTCCGCGAAGACCTGTATCACCGCCTCAACGTCGTGCCCCTGCGCGTGCCGTCACTGGCCGAGCGGCGTGAAGATATTCCAGATCTCATCCGCTATTTCGTTGATCAGGTGGCGGGTTCATCGGGCCTTGCCCCGCGCAAAATCGGCGAGGACGCCATTGCCGTCCTGCAGATGCACGACTGGCCCGGCAACGTGCGCGAGTTGCGCAACAACATCGAGCGCCTGCTGATCCTCTCCGGGGGCGAGCCGGGCTCCATGATTACAGCCGAGATGCTGCCAAACGAGATCGGCTCCAATGTGCCACTGCCCATGAACGGTGGCGCGGAACACCTGATGTCATTACCGCTGCGTGAGGCGCGTGAGATCTTCGAGCGCGAATACCTGCTCGCCCAGATCAACCGCTTCGGCGGCAACATCTCGCGCACGGCCGAGTTCGTCGGCATGGAGCGGTCGGCCCTGCACCGAAAGCTGCGCGCCCTCGGCGTCTCTTCCGATCAGCGCGGCGCCCCAGGCGCCCCGTTGCCGATTGAGGTCAGGCAGGCGAGCTGAAGCGCGGTTGCCGTACAGCGACGGCCAGGCCCCGGTCGCGCCGATCTCGCGCGGTGTGGTCCGACAGCCACCGTTGCCGCACCGACGTGATGGGCCAGGTGCTGACGCGGCCACGCCGTCCAATTTCAGCGGTGTCCCGGAATTTGGCGTGCCCTTCGCACGACAAATATCCGGGATCTACCCCGGTCGAAATGGTGTGCTACGCTCACGCGATGACAGACTTTTTCGGCAAGCAGTTTCATGTCTACATGACTGCGAGCGCGCCACGCGGCGTCATCTATATCGGCATGTCGAGTGACCTCGTCGTGCGTGCCGGGCAACATCGCGATCGCTTGATCGAGGG
>JANMGQ010000164.1:0-8800 GCA_031374735.1 Hyphomicrobiaceae bacterium
CATGTGCGCGCCTTCGGCGCGCATGGTAACTCTCCTGTAACTAGCTGCAGCGCAGCACGAATGCTGCATCGCAAAAATCGCCGCTGCGCGGCAGCTTGTTTCATAGATCAAGGTGTGCGCCGCACATGGTAACTCACCCCGGCCCTCTCCCCTCAGAAGTGAGGGGAGAGGGAGCAGTGATCACCCGGCAGCCTTCGCAGCCTTCGGCTTTGCCTTCGGCACGCCGATCTCCAGCTTATCGAGGCCGGTCGTGTCCTGCGACTGATGCTCGGCCATCTTCTTGAGCGCTTCGCGGTATTCGACCGGCATGATCTTCTTGAACTTCGGTGCCCAGGCTTTCCAATCCGCGAGGATCGTCTTCGCCTTGGCCGAGTTCGTGTAATGCGCGTGACGCGTGATCAGTGCGTGAAGACGCTCCGCATCCTGGCCGGTCATGTCGGCCATGACATCAACCAGGCCGTGGCTTTCGAGATCGTTGCTCTGGTTGGCGAGGCGCCGCATCACCTCTTCCTCAGCCGCAATGGGTGCGAGATCGGCCATGGCGAGGTTGCACTTGGCTTCGAAGTCGTCGGCTTCATCGAGCACGTAGGCGATGCCGCCCGACATGCCGGCTGCGAAGTTGCGGCCGGTGTTGCCGAGCACGACGACGACGCCACCGGTCATGTATTCGCAGCCGTGATCGCCCGTGCCCTCGACGACAGCGACGGCGCCCGAGTTGCGCACCGCGAAGCGCTCACCCGCAATGCCGCGGAAGTAGCACTCCCCGGCAATCGCGCCGTACATGACGGTGTTGCCGACGATCATGCTCTCCTCCGGCACGATGCCGGACTTGGGATCTGGGCGAACGATGATCTTGCCGCCGGAGAGGCCCTTGCCGACATAGTCATTGGCCTCGCCGACAAGATCGAGCGTGACACCCGCCGCCAGCCACGCGCCGAATGATTGGCCCGCGATGCCCTTGAGCGTGACGTGGATCGTATCCTCCGGCAGGCCCGCGTGCATGTAACGCCGCGCGACTTCGCCCGACAGCATTGCGCCTGTTGCGCGGTTGGCGTTGCCGATCGTGGTCTCGATCTTGACCGGCTTCTTCGTCTCCAGCGCGACCTTGGCTTCTGCGATCAGCTTCTGATCCAGCACCTTCTCAAGGCCGTGGTTCTGCCGTTCGCTGTGATTGATCTTAACGGCTGCCGGCACATCGGGTTTGTGGAACAGGCCGGAGAAGTCGAGCCCGCGCGACTTCCAGTGGCCGAACGCGCGGTCCTTATCGAGCAGGTCGGACTGGCCGACGAGTTCCGAGAGCTTGCGGAAGCCGAGCGAGGCCATGATCTCGCGCACCTCTTCGGCGAGGAAGAAGAAAAAGTTGATCACGTGCTCAGGCTGGCCGTTGAACTTGGCGCGCAGTTTCGGGTCTTGCGTCGCGACGCCGACGGGGCAGGTGTTCAGGTGGCACTTGCGCATCATGATGCAGCCAGCCGCGATCAGCGGCGCGGTGGCGAAGCCGAACTCGTCGGCCCCAAGCAGCGCGCCGATGACGACGTCACGACCCGTGCGCACACCGCCATCGACCTGCACGGCCACGCGGCCGCGCAGACGATTGTAAACAAGCGTCTGATGGGTTTCCGCGAGGCCGATTTCCCACGGGGAGCCCGCGTGCTTGATCGAGGTCAGCGGCGACGCACCCGTGCCGCCTTCGAAGCCCGCGATGGTGATGTGATCCGCGCGCGCCTTGGCAACGCCGGCAGCAACCGTGCCAACGCCGACTTCGGAGACGAGCTTGACCGAAACATCCGCTGTCGGATTGACGTTTTTGAGGTCGTAGATGAGCTGCGCCAAATCCTCGATCGAGTAGATGTCGTGGTGTGGCGGCGGCGAGATGAGGCCGACGCCCGGTGTCGAATGGCGCACCTTGGCGATCGTCGCATCGACCTTGTGGCCGGGCAGCTGTCCGCCCTCGCCGGGCTTTGCACCCTGCGCCATCTTGATCTGCATCACGTCGGAGTTGACGAGATACTCCGTGGTCACACCGAAGCGGCCCGAGGCGACCTGCTTGATGGCGGAGCGCATGGGGTTCGGTTTGCCATTGGCCTGCGGCACGAACCGGTCGGATTCTTCGCCGCCCTCGCCCGTGTTTGACTTGCCGCCGATGCGGTTCATGGCAATCGCCAAGGTGGTGTGCGCTTCGCGCGAGATGGAGCCGAACGACATGGCGCCGGTCGAGAACTTCTTGACGATGTCAGCGGCGCTTTCGACCTCGGAAAGGGCGATCGGCGTGCGGCCCATTTCCTCAGCCGTCTTGATACGGAACAGGCCGCGCAGCGTCATCAGCTGCTCAGACTGATCGTTGATCTGGCGTGCGTAGTCGCGCCACTTCTGCGGCACCTTGCCGGCCATGGCATCGGCCACGTCCGTGCCGCGGACGGCATGCTGCAGGTCGGCGACCACGGACGGGCGCCACATGTGCGCCTCGCCGCGTGAACGCCACGCGTACTCGCCGCCCACCTCGAGCATGCCATCGAGGTGTTGAACGTCGGCAAACGCCTGGCGATGCCGCTCGACGGTTTCACGCGCGATTTGGCGCAAACCGACGCCTTCGATCTGCGAGTGCGTGCCGGTGAAGTACTTTTTCAGGAAGCTGTCCTTGAGACCGACGGCGTCAAAGATCTGCGCACCACAGTAGGACTGATACGTAGATATGCCCATCTTGGACATGACCTTGAGCAGGCCCTTGTCGATGGCCTTGATATAGCGCTTCTGCGCTTCTTTCAGCGTCAGCTTCTCGTCGATCTCCGGCAACAACTGCTCCAGCGTGTCGAAGGCCAAGTACGGGTTGATGGCTTCCGCGCCATAGCCCGCGAGTGTCGCGAACTGGTGCACCTCGTGCGCCTCGCCCGTCTCAACGACGAGACCGACAGACGTGCGCAAGCCTTGCTTGATCAGGTGGTGGTGGACAGCTGATGTCGCGAGCAAGGACGGGATCGGGATCCGGTCAGGGCCGCAGCCGCGATCACTCAGGATGACGATGTTGTATTCGCCCGAGCGCACGGCTTCCTCGGCTTCCGCACACACGACATCGAGCGCCCAGCTCATGCCGACCGCGCCCTTTTCCTGGGGGTAGGAGATGTCGATCGTAACAGAGTTGAATTGGTTGTCTTCGACATCGCCGATCTGCTTGATGCGTTCCAGATCTTCGTTGGTCAGGATCGGCTGGTAGATCTCCAGCCGCTTCACCTTCGCGGTCCCTTCGAGGTCGAGCAGGTTCGGCCGCGGCCCGATGAAGGTCACGAGCGACATGACGATCTCTTCGCGCGTCGAGTCGATCGGTGGGTTGGTCACCTGCGCGAAGTTCTGCTGGAAGTAGCTGTGCAGCAGCTTTGACTTGGTCGACAGCACCGACACAGGCGTATCCGTGCCCATGGAGCCGACAGCTTCCTGGCCCGTATGCGCCATCGGCGCCATCAGGAACTTCAAGCTTTCCTGCGTGTAGCCAAAGGCCTGCTGCAAATCGATCAGCGCGACGTTGGTTTTCTTCTTTTTCACCGGCTTCGGCAGCGGCAGATCACCGACCTGGATCTGCGTTTTCTTGAGCCACTGTTCATAGGGGTGGCGCGACGCGAGATCGCGCTTGAGTTCATCATCCGAGATGATGCGGCCTTCTTCCATGTCGATGAGCAGCATCTTGCCGGGCTGCAGGCGCCACTTCTTGGCGATGTTCTCCTCCTCCACGGGCAGCACGCCCGATTCAGATGACATGATGACGATATCGTCTTTGGTCACGAGATAGCGCGCTGGCCGAAGCCCATTGCGATCGAGCGTCGCGCCAATCTGACGGCCGTCCGTGAACGCCATGGCGGCGGGACCGTCCCACGGCTCCATGAGGCAAGCGTGATACTCGTAAAAGGCGCGCCGCTTGTTATCCATCAGCGGATTGCCGGCCCACGCCTCGGGGATCAGCATCATCGCGGCGTGCGCCAGCGAATAGCCACCCATGGTCAGGAATTCCAAGGCGTTGTCGAAGCATGCCGTGTCCGACTGTCCCTCATACGAGATCGGCCAGAGCTTGTTGATGTCAGCGCCAAACAGCGGGCTTGCGACGGACGCCTCGCGCGCCGCCATCCAGTTGTTATTGCCGCGCACCGTGTTGATCTCGCCGTTGTGGGCGACCATGCGGTAGGGGTGCGCAAGCTTCCACGACGGGAACGTGTTGGTCGAGAAGCGCTGGTGCACGAGCGCCATGGCCGAGGCCATGCGCTTGTCAGAGAGGTCCTTGTAGTAGGCTTTCACTTGATACGACAGGAACATGCCCTTGTAGATCAAGGTGCGTGAACTGAGCGACACGGTGTAGTGGCCGATGTCGCGGCCTTTATAGGCATCATACAGCGCATTCGAGACGACCTTGCGGATGAGATACAATTTGCGCTCAAATTCGTCCTGGCTCTTGATCGCCTTCGGCCGGCCAACGAACAACTGCTCGTGCACAGGCTCGGCATCTTTGACGGTTTGTGACAGGGACCTGTTGTCGACGGGAACTGCGCGCCAGCCGATAAACTCAAGCCCTTCCTGGCGAATGAGGCGTGCCCAGACCTTCTTGCAATGCTCGCGCAGGCGCTCGTCCTGCGGCAGGAAGATGTGGCCGACGGCGTACTGGCCGGGCTTTGGCAGCGTGATCTTCTGCTTGGCCATTTCCTCGCGCAGGAACAGATCCGGGATCTGAATGAGAATGCCCGCGCCGTCGCCCATCAGCGGGTCCGCGCCAACGGCGCCGCGATGCTCAAGATTTTCGAGGATCTCGATCGCATCCTCGATCACCTTGTGCGAGACGCGCTTTTTGAGGTCGGCGATGAAGCCGACGCCGCAGGCGTCGTGTGTTTTTGCCGGATCAAACAGGCCACGTTTTGTAGATTGGCCGTACTCGTCCGTTTCTGCTTCACTGAGGGTGAGTGCGGACACAGCGTGGGGCAAGATCGGTTCGGACATGGCAGGCCTTCCGAGGCGCTGGCGTGACCAGCGGCGGTGGTTTCGTCAGTCAGCGGACGCGGAAACACCCGCCGTTTCATGCACATATGGGCGCTCGCGCGGCCTCATGGCACAAAACGTGGACAAGTGTCACGCTGCGTTTAACTACGTGTCGATGCGCTGATAGGCTCACTGTCAGGCACATGCTGCGGCAACTTCCCGCGCACTCTCGGCGGGCCATGGCTCACATGGCGAGACAATGTCTGCAGTCGAGGCAGCCGGGCGTGCAACACCAAATCGGGCACGAGGCCTGCTCAACCCGATAGGACAGGTACACTGTCCTAAACGGCTTGGCAAGTGGTCGTCGCGAAATTGGTCGTCGCGAAATCGTCGCGAAATCAAATTGAGTTTGCTACATGGTGCGAAACACACGCGGGGAAGCCTTCATGTCGATGTCGATCACACGCCGGGATGCCTTGAATTCGGCTCTCCTCGGGCTGGCTGCACTCCTCGCTCCCGGGCGGGCTTTTGCACAGGCGTTTCCAAGCAAGCAGATGCGCATTGTGGTGCCGTATCCGGCGGGCGGGCCGACCGACGCTTTGGCACGTATCGTGGCGGCTGAACTGCAGGCGAGCCTTGGCCAAACCGTGATCGTCGAAAACAAGCCTGGCGCGTCAGGAGCGATCGGGACGCGCGAGGTGGCGCGTGCCGAGGCCGACGGGCATACGCTGGTGCTCGGCAACAACCAGACCCACACGACGAACGCGATGCTGCTGAAGGAGCCGGGCTATGACCCGGTCAAGGATTTTGTCCCGGTGGCGGGGCTGGCCGACCTGCAGCATGTGCTGGTCGTACGCAAAACGCTGGGTGTGACGGACGTGGCCGGTCTGATTGCACTTGCCAAGAAAGATCCGGGCAAGCTCAACTACGGCTCGACAGGCGTGGGCTCCGGCTCGCATCTGACGATGGAGCTTTTCAAGACCAAAACGGGCACCGACATGCTGCACGTGCCGTTCCGTGGGGCGGCACCAATGGCGCTGGAAATCGTCGGCGGACGCATTGATGCGGCCTTTGCGACATTGCCGTCCGTGCTCGGCCAGATCGAGGGCGGTGAGATGACGGCGATCGGCATTGCCTCGGGTGTGCGCGCGCCGCAGTTGCCGGCTGTGCCGCTGCTCGCCGAACAGGGCATCAAGGACGCCGAAGGTGACAGCTGGTTGGCGCTGTTCGCGCCGGCCGCGACACCCGCCGCCATCGTCGAAAGGCTGACCGCAGCCACCCTTGCGGCACTGGCCAAGCCCGATGTGAAAGCCAACGCGACCAAGCAGGGCATTGCCGTCAACGTGCGCGATAGCGCCGCGTTCAAGCCATATCTGGCGTCGGAGATCGCCAAGTGGGCCGCGGTCATCAAGACGGCCAACGTGAAAGTCGAGTGAAACAGCCGTCCAAGATCACTTCGTACCCGGCGCTTTCACGCAGTATCCGTCGCGCTCGCTGGTGCCGTTCGGGCATGTTTGCGGGCACACCGAGCCCGAGTGTCGGCGCAACGTGTCGAGGGCGACTTGTGTCGGCCCGTCTCCGAATGCGCGGCCGGTCAGAGTGGCATAGCGGGTGAGGCCCCGCTTGATCGTTGCTGCCGAGGCTTTGTCGGTCGATACCGCACTGATACATCCGACCCGCAGGAGTTCGCGATGCAGCCCCGCCATCAGAGCATCGTCCGAGCTTGCTGGCGCCGACTTTGGCGGTGCGGCCAACGTCACAACATCTGGCACGATGCTGCGCCCGCTGAGGAACTGTCCAGCAAACCCCGTGCCCGTCATCAATCGAGTTGAGACCAGCTCTTCCATGGAGAACCAATGCATGCCGTCCGTGGGCTCAGCCAGCAGATAGCCCATGATGGACTCGTCGATATCCATCTCCTGATAGAATGTACGCGTCTGCACATAGGACGCATCCTTGACCGCCCCGAGCAGGCGCGGGCCGCTTGGCGTCGTGACGATGACGCGACCTTCGAGCCGATCCTTGCGCAGCTGCTCTTCGCTCGGCGGCTCCTTGTAGACGCGATAAAACGAGATCTGGTGCACGCCGACGAGCGACATGGGGCCGACATTGCGATGACCGCCCGCCGCCAGCAGATACACGCAGGACGACGAACACAGCGAGGCAATATCCGAGGCCGTGCCAAGCACGCGGCCACCCTTGAGCCGTGCGGCGCAAGCCTGATCAGTGCCGCACGGCGCCGCAAACTCTGTATGTGCTGTTGCCACATCCAAGTCGCGCTCGCGGATTTTGCGGCCCATGGCGATGGCCGCCTCGACGTTGCCACCTGGGCTGTCGATCAGGATCGGCAGTTTGATGGTGCCGAGGCGGTCTAGAACCTGGGTCAACAGTGCCTCGGTGCCGCGCTCGATGACGCCCTGCATGGCAATCCATTCCGGGCAGTCGGGCTCGCAGGTGGCATCGGCATTGCGCACGACGCGAACGGTCATGGGTGCGTCCCCGCGACCAAGCATCAAATTCCAACGCACGATGGCGACGGCCGCGCGTCGGCTTGGCGCCGCTTTGAGCAGGTCTAAAACGTCGCGGGCGGCGACGTCATACTGTTTGCGCTCTGACAGCGTGAGACTGCGCACGCCGCGGGCCACGTACGACGTCTGGGACGATGGATCGAGCGCGAGCGCACGTCCTGCATCAGACAAGGCGTCGTCGAGCTTGCGCGCGCGCCAGTTGGCGACGGCCCGATGGGCGAACACTTGGGGTGAGTTCGGCAACGCTGCGCGAGCCCGCTCGAAGTCGGCAAGCGCGTCCGCAGTTTTGCCCAACCGCGTGAGCACGCGGGCCCGGTCGATATAGCCGGCGCCTTGCTGCTTGGTTGAACCTGCAGTGCCAAACAGGTCGACAGCCTTGGTGAAGTCCGTGACGGCACTTTGGAAATCGCCCTTGCTCATCTGGGCGACGCCACGGTCGTACCAGGCATCAGCGTAGGCCGGGCTGACCGTGATGGCCTTCGAATAGAACTCGATGGCTTTGGCGTAGTCTCGGCGCTCGTAGTGGGCTTTGCCCTGAGCGTGCAGGCCGCCCGCCTCCACGGTGGCGTTGGTAACCGGTGATGCAGCGGATTTTGTGGACGGAGTCTGAGCCGAGGACTGCGAAACAGCAGCTACAATCGTGAGGCAGAACATAGCGAGCCACGAAGCGATCGGAACGGATCTCACCGGCACGGCTCTCGAAAACATGACGCAACGCGCTCGCTCACACAATGTCCCTGAACTTAGTCCGATCACAGCAGTGATGCAACATCGTGCTGGCCGGGTGCCAGAGCGATCGCATGAACAAAGACCTCGATAGGGGTAGGGACCAGTTCTCGCCGACCCCTCCCTCCGAACCGGACGGGCGGTTTTCCCGCATACGGCTCTCCAGTCGGTGGTTTCTTCATCGAGACTGTCTCGCTGCTTGCCCGGCTGCTTCGAGTGCGAACAGCCCGGCATTCGCGAAGAAGGCATTCGGCCAGCGTTGATGGTCGGCGTGACTTCGTCCTCGGCCTGGGCGCTTGTCTTGCTTGCGCAGGCTCGCCCGCAGCCGTCGTCGAACAAACCCGTCGATATTGCCGAAGGTGTAGTGATGAGCCTGCTTGAAGTACCCGAACCAGCCGCGCAGCTTCGGACTGAGATCGGCAATGATCCTTTCGAGGCTGTCGCCTCTGGACCGGCCGGTCTTCTCCCGAATGCCGTCTTTCAGCTTGTCCAGGCTCTTCTTGCGCACATGCCGCGTGCCGGCTTCGAAGCGGTATCCGTCATGCGGGATGCATGCCTTCGGCATGACGAACTCGAACCCTTGGCCTCGGATG
>JANMGQ010000167.1:0-26645 GCA_031374735.1 Hyphomicrobiaceae bacterium
ACGCTCGGATACGAGGCTTCGAACTCCTGAAGGTCGAGGCTCTCGCGCACCAGCGCCACGATAAAGCGCGCCAGATGCCCCTTCGGCACGTACTCGCTGACGTCAGCCGGCAGCAGCTGGTCGATCTTCCAGGGGCGGAAATGCTTGCTCATGGCCGCGCATGGAGTCTGACTCGCGTGCTATGTGCAACGGACTATGCGGACAGGCTCCTAGGCGTGCGATGGCGTCGACGGTGGCTCCGCGCGCATCGATGGCGAGGTGCACCGACGGCGCGAACGTGCCGCCACCGCCGGCCCCGGCCACAGGCTCGCGCCAGGCGTTGAGCATCTGGCGGGATTCTGACGACGGCACGACGAAGCCGGAGCGCTGCGGCAGCACCAGCTCGGGCCCGAGTTCGCCAACGAGAGAGGCCTTGCCGGCATCCATTGGCCCGCCCGAGGCGAGCGCACCGGATAGCATCGGCAGACCAGACCCCGAATGATTGACGCCGTCACCCGTGCCACCGCCGCCGAACATACCTTTCAGCAGATCGCCAGAATAGCCGCCACCTTCGGTGCCACTGCCGCCAAACAGTGGACCCAATACGTTGCGCGCCAACATCAGCTTGGCCATTTCGGCCAACATGCTCGAAACCATGCGCTTGACGTTGAATTCGCCGCTCTTGGTCCAGTTTGAAAATTCCGTTGAGATCGCGTTCGAGAACACCGCCGTTGTCGCCTGCATCGCTTGTTGGCTACGTTCGAGCTCCTTCACAGACAGGGACAAACGAGCATACGCCTCCGCTGTCTGGTCAATCGCGGCGATGTCATTTGGCGTCAGATCGAGCCCAGCGCGGCGATATTCCGCGTAGAGCTTTTCCGCGAAGGCTGCTTTCGTCGCGGCATCGGCAGTCATGGTGAGGGCGCGCGCCTTGGCTTGCAACTGCTCAAAGTCGCGATCGATGTGCTCGTCAATTCTCTCGATCGATTTATGGTCGTGATCTTGTCGGCGTTCGGCTTCATGTGCCGCTTTTTCGGACATGCGGCGTTGGTCGGCTGACTCTATCAGCGCTCGGTTTTCGGCGGCAAGTTCGCGGACCTTCCGCTTCTTTTCCTCTTCAACAGCAAGGTCTTGGCGCGCACCCTCGCGGTCCATGTCGCGCATTATCTTGCGTTCGGCGGCAATCCCCTTCGAAAGCCCTGCCAGCTCCGCCTCATCGCGGAGTCGGCCGTTCGCCTCCTCCAAACCCTCAACGAATTTTTCCATATCAGCCCAGACCAAATCTGCGGTCCACGATCCGCCAGAGATGCGAGATTCAAGCTCTTTGCGCAGCGCCTCAAGATGCAGACGCAGGTTTGTCGATAGGTTCGCTGCGGCCAACAAATCGTTCTTCAACAAGCGATCGATCAGGCCTGGTTCGTGCCCAGCGCGCAATTGAACGCCGACTTCAGCGATGCCGGGTTTGCCCGGACGTAGGCGGCATGTGCCGCGGTTCCCGGCTCCAGCTGCACGAGCGCCGATGATGCCGCTGGTGCGTGGCTCGTCCGGGCACTCTGGCTATTGTCGTCGCAGGGCAACTCAGGGCACCCGTTTATGGGAACGGGCTGCCGGATGACAGACACGGTAACAACGATCCGCAACGCATATGAAACTTTGATCTTTGCCGTTGATGCGATGGTTGCGATGCAGGATCTGGCCGAGCAACAAGCCGGGAAGCATCCGGTGGCGAGCGGCGTCTATCTTGCGACGATGCTACTGTAGGCCGACAGTAGCCACATGACGGGCGTGCACTTCAGCCACCTGGACTAGCACACCCGTCGCATCTCTTGCTGACGTGCATGTGGCAACGATCTGGCGTGCAGTGCCTGAGAGTGCATTGCCCGAGTGCACACCGGTATGCGCCACTGCCCCCATATCGGCGCGCCGGCATCGCCCCTCGCCTGCCCGGCGTCACCCCACGTCTGCAATGTGCGCATCAAAGTGGCTGGCGGCTGAGCCAACGCCACAACTTCACTCCGCCGCCGCTGATCCCGGATCGGCAACTGGGCGCCGGAGGCCTGCAGTGGCATGCGCTTTTTGCGGATGAACGCTGTGGTCTGTTTCGCGGCCGCCGTGTTGCCCGCGTCCTGATACGTCCGTGCTAACTCATGCCCGGCACGGTGGGCGGCAGCGATATCCCCATACAGTGCGGCGTCGAGGAGTTAGATGATGTGGTCGGATATCACGATTGGCAGGTCATGGCGTCGAACGTAGGCGACAGAGATGAGAATGCCACCGATGAGGAATTTCGTGCGGCGTCGCGAGGCAAGGCGGTGGTCAAGCCCTACTCCCCATTCATCCGATCCCAGGCGAGCCCGAAGCGGGCGAGATACTTTTTTAGGCGGTCTGCATCGTTCGAACTGGTCTTCGCTTCACGCGACACCGCGAACAGCCTCCGGCCGGCGGCGCTGAGCGACTTTGCCTCCGTGCACACGCGCAGCACGGTCGCCAGTTGCACCCGATCGAACAGGTCGAGCGCGTGCGCACGCTCGGGCCCGAGGTGGCGCACGAGCAGGTCCGCGTCGGCGTCCCCGGCGTCGCGTTTCCAGGCGCGCTGCAGGCGGGCGATCTCTTCCGCCACCAGCGCTTCGTTGATGCGGCCCGATGGCGCGAGCGTTGCCATGCGCGTCACCGAGGCGCCGAGATCACGAAAGTTGGCAGTCCACTCGGCGTCCGCTGCGGTCGCGAATTTCAGGTAGCGGTCGCGTGCCTCCTTGTTGAACGTGACCGTGCCGCCGCCCGCATCCGAAAACCGGCGCAGCTCAAAATCCAGATTGGGCGCAATGTCCTCGCGGCGCTCTTTCAAGCCCGGCAGCGCGAACGTCCACAAATCCAGCCGCGCCAACAAATCCTCACGGAACCGCCCCGTCGCGACCTGCCGGCCGAGATCACGATTGGTGCCGGCGATGAGCTGAAAATCGCTGGTCGTCTCCTTGTCGGCGCCAACGGCCAGGAAGCGTTTTTCCTCGATGGCGCGCAAAATCATCGCCTGTTCGTCGAGACCGAGTTCGCCAATCTCGTCGAGAAACAGGATGCCGGTATTGGCGCTCTTCAAAAGCCCCGCGCGATCCGACAGCGCGCCGGTGAACGCACCTTTCACGTGCCCAAACAGCGTAGACATGGCGGCGTCACCGCGCAGAGTCGCGCAGTTCACTTCGACGAATGGGCCCTTCACCTGGTGTCGCGCGTGCTTGAGTTCGTAGATGCGTTTTGCGAGTTGCGATTTGCCAGCGCCCGTCGGCCCGGTGAGGAGGATCGGAGACTTGGAGCGGATGGCCACCTGCTCGATGCGCTCGATCATCTCATTGAAGGTGGCGCTATGGGTTTCAATGCCGGATTTGAGGAACGACGTCGCTTCATGTTGTTCGGCCTTGAAACGCGTAGCAATCCGATCATAGCGCGACAGGTCGAGATCGATCACAGCGTGCGTCCCGGGACCACCCTCGCGTCCCGGCGGGTTCGCCTGCAACAGGCGCCCCGGAACAGCGCGTGCCTCCGTCAACAGAAACCAGCAGATCTGCGCCACGTGCGTGCCCGTGGTGATGTGCACCAGATAATCCTCCGCATCGGGATCAAAGGCATAGCCACGCGCGAAGTCGTGCAGCCGTGCGTACACCTCTTCGAAGTCCCAGGGATTGGAGAGGTCGACCGTGTGGCGGCGCACCGTCGTCTCAGGCGAGACCTGAGCGACATCGCCGACGATGCGTTTTGCCAGCGCTTCGTGTTTGGTGCTGTGCAGCATGTCGTAGCGATCGACCAAGAGATCGTCGTGCATGCACAAAGCGACGCTCGGCCGCCAGCGCTGCCAGCGGTCCGACGTTTTGCCCTGATCCAGCGTCGAGCCGAGAAAGCCGATGACGACGGTGCGTTTCATGGTGCGATTTGGTGCCAGCACGCTCACACCAGCTTGCTCTTGCGGCCCTGCCAGTAGCGGTCGCGGATGAGGCGCTTGTAGAGCTTGCCGGTTGGATGGCGCGGCAGTTCGCGGTCAAAATCGACGGAGCGCGGACACTTCACGTGGCTGATGTGTTCGCGGCAGAAAGCGATCATCGCGTTGGCGAACTCGGGCGTCGCGTCCGCCCAATCGACGGGCTGCACGACGGCCTTCACTTCTTCGCCGAACTCTTCGTTGGGCACGCCGATGACGGCGGCGTCGGCGGTCCTGGGGTGCGTGATGAGCAGGTTTTCGACCTCCTGCGGGTAGATATTGACCCCGCCCGAGATGATCATGTGCGCCTTGCGATCGGTCAGATACAAGAAGCCATCCGCATCGACATAGCCGATGTCGCCAAGCGTGCTCCAGCCATCCTTGGTGCGCGACTGCGCCGTCTTTTCGGGGTCGTTGTGATACTCGAAACTGCTGCCGCCCGCGAAGTAGTTGGTGCCGACATTGTCCTCGCCGGGGCCGAGCTCCTGCCCGTCCTCGCCGACGATGCGGATCTCGCCTGTGATGGCGCGCCCGACGGTGCCGGGATGAGCGAGCCATTCGGCGCTGGTACAGGCAACAAATCCGTTGCCTTCCGTCCCCGCATAATACTCGTGAATGATGCTGCCCCACCATGCGATCATGGCTTGCTTGATGGGCACAGGGCACGGGGCCGCCGCGTGAATCGCGCATTTGAGCGACGACACATCGAAGCGCTTGCGCACGTCGTCTGGCAGTTTCAACAGGCGCACGAACATCGACGGCACCCATTGCGAGTGCGTGATCTGATAGCGCTGGATGGCATCCAGCGCATCGGCCGCGTCGAACCTTTCCATGACGACAACCGTCCCGCCATGCCGCAACGCCGTCATGGAAAAGCGCAGCGGCGCGGCATGGTAGAGCGGCGCCGGCGACAGGTAGCGGATGCCGGAACCGAAGCCGTACAGATGCGCCGTCGTCAAATGGTGCCGCGTCGGTGCATCAAAGGCCTCGTCGAGAAATTCAATCTTGACGCCCTTCGGCCGCCCCGTCGTGCCGGAGGAATACAGCATGTCGCGACCGGCGCTCTGATCTGCGATCGGCGTTGTCGGCAAGCCCGCGACCGCCGCGTCCCAACTCTCGTGCGCCGGCAACGCACCACCGACGCAATAGCGCCGTAAGTCCGTCGGCGTCTGGCCGATCAGCGCCGCGGCGACGTCAGCAAGCGAGGTCGAGACCAGCAGCGCCTTCGCTCCACAATCGGCGACGATGTAGGCCGCCTCCGCCACCGAGAGCCGCGTGCTCATGGCGGTATAGATAAGGCCGCTGCGCTGGGCCGCGAAACAAATGACCATGTACTCGGCACTGTTCTCCAGCATCAGCGCGATGCGATCGCCGCGTTGCAGACCAAGGCGACGAAACAGGTGCGCGCCTTGATTTGATCGCGCGTCGAGATCGCCAAAGGTTACCGTCTCGCCGGAGCCGGCCATGATGATCGCCGGTTTATCTGGTGACGTGCGGGCGTGGTGCGAGGGATGTGTCATTTGTTCGTTTCGGGCGGTCGTTGGCCAAGGGATGGGCCATGTGATGGGACAGGCGCCACAGTCAGCGGTTCGCCGACCAAGCGCAAGGGATGGGTGGCAATGCTATCCCGCACTGCTGTGTCGCCTCTTGCAATGTCGAGCGCAGAGCGCATGATGCGTCGACGAGGCATCCGCGCCGTGGCTGCGACGCGTGTGCTCAAACCCGTGTTGACTTTGCAGGCAACCCCGTTTATCGCCCACCCAATGCCCAGATGGCGGAATTGGTAGACGCACTAGCTTCAGGTGCTAGCGCTAGCAATGGCGTGGAGGTTCGAGTCCTCTTCTGGGCACCATAACCTATCGAAATTATTGTCATATATTTCACCCTTCCCCTGTTGTTGCCCTCTGAATGCCCTATTCGACGCGCTGACCGCTGCTGAACACCGCATCACTGATACGGTTTTTCGGCTGCTGTCCCGATTATAATTCAATCGATCCAAGCTGAGCGCCAATCGGCAAGCGGACGCGATTGAGGAAGACGAGGTCGATCATCTTTCATCATGAAGCTCTGATAAGCCCCCGCGTTGGCGCTGCTCGCTCAATGGTCGTAGCGTTGTACTGTTCACAAGGGGAGCTGACCTGCTACACAGCGGCATCGGCGGCGTTGGAATATGTCAGCAAATACAGCAATTTGCGACCGTCTACGTGGTCTCCTTTCGACCGCACCATTGTTTAGCCGATACTCTATCGGATTACGATGTCGCCCTGGGGGATGTTCGGGCTGAGGTGTTGGATTGGCTCTTGCTGGCGCGCCAGCCAAGCTTGATTGTGTGGCGCATGACTGTCGGCCGTGACGGCGGCCCTTGCCATCGCCTTGGTGTTTCGTGTCCAAGCCGTGTGTCGAAGCCTGGGACATCGACGAGGCGGATCATGAGCGAAAAAAAACCTGCAATGCTGGCTGATCTTGCCCATGTCATGGCAGCGCTGCGCACGTCTGTGACCGGGTGCCCCTGGGATCTCGAACAGACGTTCGAGACCATCGTCCCCTATACGATCGAGGAGGCCTACGAAGTTGCCGACGCGATTGCGCGCAAAGACAAAGCTGACTTGAAGGAGGAACTGGGCGATCTGCTGCTGCAGGTGGTGTATCACGCGCGCTTGGCGGAAGAGGAAAAAGCGTTCACCCTTGAAGACGTCATCGCTGGCATTGTCACCAAGATGATCCGGCGGCATCCCCATGTGTTCGGTGACGAGGCGGCACGCTCGGCCGGCGCGGCCAAGGGTTTCTGGGAGAAAATCAAAGCCGAGGAAAAAGCGGCAAAGGCTGCGGAACGCGCGCGCCTCGGTATGGCCACCCCCGTGGTGGCCGCGTCCGTGCTCGACGATGTCCCCGTCGGCATGACGGCGCTGACGCGTGCAGTAAAGTTGCAGTCGAAAGCCGCAGCTGTCGGTTTCGATTGGCCCGATATTGCGCCCGTGTTCGCCAAGGTGCGCGAGGAATTCGCCGAGCTCGAAGCCGAGATCGTAGCGGCGCCGCCACAGGCCATGGGCAAACTCGGGGAGGGGGAAATGGCTGGGACGGCCATCGAGGAGGAATTCGGCGACCTGCTGTTTGTCATGGCCAACGTCGCGCGCCATCTGCGGCTCGACCCAGAGGCAGCGTTGCGCCGCGCAAACGACAAGTTCCGCCGACGCTTCAGCGCCATCGAAACCGAACTCGCCCGACGTGGTCGCACACCGAAAGAGAGCACGCTCGCCGAAATGGATGCCATCTGGGACGAGATCCGAGCGGCCGATAAGGTCAAGAGCAACGTTTGAGGTCGCGCGAATCAATTGGCCGGCTTAAGTGGTCTGCTTCGTCGTCTGACCTGAGGATGTCATGGACCAGCCCACAGACCGCGTATGGCCGCCGTTGGTGCAGACGCTGCCGGAACCCGTTCGCAATCCCTGGGCAACGCTCGGGCTGGTCGTGATTGCGATTATCGCGGGATCGCTGGCGGGAGTGTCACTGACGCCCTTGATCGACGTCACCCAGCCGAACGTGCTCGCTGACAACGCGGGCATCGTTCTGGCCATGACGGCGCTCAGTCAGCTTGTGTTTGCGCTCGCGGCCATCTTGCTCGTGGTGAAGACACCGATCTTGAAGCAGTTGGCGCTCGATCGCGGCCCGCCGCGCGGGTGGATCGACTATGTTCTCGGCTTTGGCCTCTGCATCGCGCTGGGTGCGATCGTCAATACGTTCCGGCTGTATGTGCTGGACCACGACATCTATGCCGACCTGAAACAGCTGGCCTTTCTGTTCCGCATTTCCATCTGGCCGCTGTCATTCCTTGTCGTGGCGATCCTGGCGCCGGTCGCTGAAGAACTGCTGTTTCGTGGCGTTTTGTTGCCAGGTCTGGCACGCACCTCCCTCGGCTTTTGGGGCGCAGCCACCGTGTCAACGCTCGTGTGGACCGCTTTGCACATTGGCAATGCCTACTCGGTGGCGGGCATGCTGCTGGTCTTCATGCTGGGCATGATCTTTTGCTGGCTGTTCGCCAAGACGGGCAGCCTGCGCGTGCCGATCGCAGCCCACATGCTTAACAACACACTCGCGTGCGTGGTGCTGCAGGCGGGCTGGGTGTAATACCAGTTAGCAAAAATTCTGACCCATCGAATCACCGAGCGTCATCCCGGAACGCGATCGCTCGGCGCGCGCGGTCGCATGTCCGGGATCTTTACCACCGTCCGTAAAGCACCAGTGCCAATATGCGAGAGGTAAGGATTCCGGATATGCTTGCCGCGCCTCGGCGCGACAGGCATTCCGGACTGACGATGATGAAATTGGTCAGTCAAAAATTCTGCCCGTTGGTACAACACGGGTCAGTTGCGCGGGATCGTCAGCGTCTGGCCAGGGATCAGATACGGATCGCGCAAGTTGTTCGCTGCCATCAGCGAGGCGATCGACACGCGTTGCTCAGTTGCGATCATCGATAATGATTGCCCTGGCCGCACCTCAACCACGCGCGCGCCGCCCTTGTGCGCCGGCAGCACATCAGAACGCTGATCGGCAGGACGGGGCTGTGTGAGCGCAGGCGATGGGGCCTGCAGCGGTTGCAGCCCAGGTTGCGTGCCGCCCAACGAGGGCGCCCGCCCCGTGATCGGATCGCGGCCACCGCGATAGGTGACGACCGGCTGCTGCGAGGGAACAGGCAGCGGCAATGCGGAATGGCGCGGTGGTTCGGCGTAGATTGGTTTGGGCGGCAGTGGCGCACGATCTTTGCCACCTGTCAGGTTCCAGGTCGGACCTGGCATGGAATTATGTGAGCATGCGCCTAAGGCGAACGCGAGTGAGATAACTGCAAACACAGCCGATCGGCCGACTCGGGCACTGGGCCGCGATGTGGTGATACGCATGACAAACTCCCACAGACACTGCCGATCGATTAACGCGTGATGGTTAAGCATCGGTTAAGTGTGCTGTGGGGCGAGAGCCGGAATTTGCGGAGTTTACCGCGCCGCGATCACCCAGCCCTGGCCGCCTTGGCGCATGGTGATCCCTTCGGCAGCAAGCGCCTCGGCAAGGCGTTCAGGCCCGCCTGGAAAGCTCAAGGAGACACGGGCACTGCGACCGGAGAGACCTAGCACATCGAGGTTCTCGATGCCGGGCGTCGCCGAAAGTCGCCGAGAGATATCTTGCCACTCGCTCATGGCGCGGAATTCGACAGTAATGGCAATCTGGCCGGCGCTCGACGCGGAGGGTGCGCCGGGCAAGCTCGACGGCGTAGGCGCAGGGCTGCTCCCTTGTGCGTTGATTGCTTTCCAGCGCCCTTCGAGCACGCGCAGAGAGACGACGCCTGCAAGTTCGAGCGCATAGCCGGGATCAGCCATATCCAGCCGATACACAGGGCGCCACGCAATCGCACCGACGGAATCGCCGCCAATCAATGTCAGCTTGAGTTTCTTGGTCGACATGTCGGGTTCAGCAATCGCCGCAATCAACATGTCTGTCCCGTAGGCGGCCGCAAACGTGCGCCATTGAGCGCCGTCGCCATTGGCGAGAGACTTGATGACGTCAGCCGGAATGTCAGTCTTGAGCGCCGCCAGCTTCACCGGCGCGAGGGCGTGCTCGAGATCGAGCCCCTTCCAGGCGTCGGTCCAAGCTTTGGGGCCCTCCGTCGGCCCAAACAAAGACGGCATCTGGCCTGCGCTTTGTGCTGTGTCGATCGGTGCGCGCCAGATGGGCACGATGGTCACCACAGGCGCCTGCTTATCGATGTATGGAATAGCCTCGCGATCGAGCAGGGCGCGCACGGCTTGCGGCTGGAAGGCGAAATCGAGGCTGGCGATGTAGTCCGTCGACGAGTTGCGCTCCGTCCGCACGCTCGTGGACGAAACGAGGTTGGCCGCATTCGGCAGCTGCAGCTTGCGCACGCGGGCATAGGCCGTGACGGGGACGAGCCGCTTGATCAGCGACCGGAGAGCGGAGCGCTGCCCATCTGCCACAGCTCTGTTCTTGGCGGTGACGGCGTCCGCCGCACGCGCTTCAACCGGGTAGTTGCCAACGGTGAAAATCGTGTCTCCGGGCGCTGCCCGAGCCACATCGGCGCAGGCCATCAGGGCCACGGCCATTCCCGCCAGTGCCCGCATCTTCTGCCCGCCCGCCACGATATCTCTCCCGACCGCCGCCACGCTCGCAGCCGAGCGCCACGATTCGCCGTCCACTTCAGCTGCCTTATACACCAGGGTCCACCCTCGCTTGCGCTTTTCGGCGAAAGTAGGGAGCAGCGTTGCTGCGCTGCATCGGTTTAGCGGTCGACGTGCAACAGGGCCGTCCTACACAGGCGTCCAGAGCACCTGATCGATATGTGTTGCCCCCGTGGCAAGCATCACCAGCCGGTCGAAACCGAGGGCGCAGCCGGACGCGGCCGGCATGTGCGCGAGGGCCGCCAGAAAATCCTCGTCGATCGGGTAGCGCCGGCCATAGACGCGCTCTTTCTCGGCCATCTCGGCCTCAAAGCGGCGGCGCTGTTCGCTGGGATCGGTCAGTTCGCCAAAGCCGTTGGCGAGTTCGACACCGCAACAATACATCTCGAAACGTTCGGCCACGCGGGGGTCATGCGCGCAGCGCCGGGCGAGTGCCGCTTCATGAGTTGGGTATTCTTTTAGGATGAAGGCTGGTTTTGCTGCCGCGCCACCTGCACCGAGCCGCGGTTCGATCTTTTCCACCATGATGCGGCTGAACAGATCCGACCACGTATCGTCAGCTGCGACACGGATACCGATGCGTGTGGCTTCGCGGGCGAGTGCACCGCGGTCAGGCCCAGACGGGCCAATCGTCTCTTCCAGCAGACGTATGCCCGCGTAGCGATCGAACATCTCGTCAACAGTGCCTACATCAAGTCGTCGCGCTGGGTCGGCGCGTTGCGTGTCGAAAATCCAGGTCGCGTGGGATGTGACGTCGACGGCAAGACGCAGAATCGCGGCGCAGTCCTCAAACAGCTGCGTGTATGGCGCCCCCACCCGGTACCACTCCAACATCGTGAACTCCGGCGCATGCAGCCGTCCGCGCTCACCGTTACGGAAACAGGGCGCGAACGTGAAGATCTTCGTCTCGCCGGCGGCCAGCAGCTTCTTGCAGGCAAACTCCGGCGACGTGTGCAGGTAGTAGGGCTGCGCCGCGCCGGCCTCGGTGACGAACTCCGTTTTGAACGCGTGCAGATGCGCCTCGTTGCCGGGCGAGATCTGCAAGCACGCCGTGTCGACTTCGACGAAGCCCTGGTCCTCGAACCAGCGCCGGATCGCGCTCTTGATCCGATTGCGCGCCAGCAACCGCGGCCGCCGATCTTCGTGCCGGGCCAAATCCCACCAGGGCGTTGCAGCAGCGTTCATGCAGACCTTGTCCGAATAACGATCTGACGTCGGAGATAGTCCCCGAGCGGCGAGGCTAGCGCGCGAAAGAACCGTTCGCGTATCAGCATCGCTTGAATTGTCCTAAGCTGCAATACGATCCGGGCCAGCGCTGACGCCGTTGCGTCGTGGTTTCAGGGCTGTGAATCGTCGCCCTCATTTGGAGCCTGTCATCGCATGTCCAGTCCACACGTGATGGTGACCGGCGGGGCCGGGTTCATCGGCTCAGCCGTGGTGCGCCATGCGGCCGGTGAACGCGGCTGGCAGGTGACCAATGTTGATGCGCTGACGTATGCAGCTAATCTGCAATCTTTGGCCCCCGTGGCAGGCAAGCCGGGCTATCGCTTCATCAAGGCCGATATCTGCGATGGCGCGGCCATGCGTGGCGTGCTTGGGGATGCCAAGCCCGACATGATCATGCATTTGGCAGCCGAAAGTCACGTCGACCGATCGATCAATGGCTCTGCTGCTTTTGTGCAAACGAACATTGTCGGCACGCACACCCTGCTTGAGGCCGCACGTGCATATTGGAGCACCCTCGTCGGTGCCAAGAAAGAACGGTTCCGGTTTTTGCATGTGTCGACTGACGAAGTCTTTGGCACATGCGCACCAGGGGACGCGTTCGTCGAGACCACGCCTTACGAACCTCGCTCCCCCTATGCGGCAAGCAAGGCCGCGGCAGATCATCTTGTTGCTGCATGGCACGCGACCTATGGCCTGCCGACCGTGATCACAAACGGCTCAAACACCTATGGCCCGTATCAGTTTCCCGAAAAACTGATCCCACTGATTACTCTCAATGCGCTCGATGGACGGCGCCTGCCTGTGTACGGCGATGGGCTACATGAGCGCGATTGGTTGCACGTCGACGATAACGCTCGCGCGCTTGTGCAGGTTCTGGAACATGGTCGCGTGGGCGAAAGCTATAACATCGGCGGTCGCGCGGTGCGGACAAATCTCGAAGTGGTGCAGCGCATCTGCGATACACTCGATGACTATCGCCCGTCGAGCACGCCGCGCAGGCTTTTACTCGAACACGTCGCTGACCGACCAGGTCACGATCGGCGCTATGCGATTGATCCCAGCAAAATCGAACGCGAGATCGGTTGGCAGGCGAAAGAGCCGTTCGAGTCGGGGCTCAGGAGTACCGTCGCTTGGTATCTCGAAAACGAGTGGTGGTGGCAGCCGCTTCGTCAGCGTGTGTACGCTGGCGAAAGGCTCGGCCTCGTGACCTGAACCTTTTGTGCGGTGCTGCCTCCAAAACGAACGATTGCTCGTAACCGACAATAGAACCGACAATCCGGAGACACATGAAAATCCTTCTGACCCACACGCCGCACATGCGCGCCAACTACTACGGTGATGCGGCACTGGCTGGCCTGCGGCGATTTGGCGAGGTCCAGCTTCATGAGAGGGCCGACGCCCTCACCCCTGCAGAGTTGGTCGACCTTGCGCGCGACATCGACGTGATCGTCTCAGACCGACTGACACTCGGGCCGGCCGAGGTCTTCGCGGGCCTGCCGAAATTGAAAGTGTTCCTTCGCTGCGCCGTCGACATTCGTAACATCGACGTGGCCGCAGCATCGCGCGCGGGTGTGCTCGTCACACGAGCCAAACCGGGCTTTGTCGAATCGGTCACAGAGCTGACGCTCGGATTTCTTGTGGAACTTGCGCGAGGGGGCTCGCGCGCGACCGCCGCCTACCACAACAATCTGCAGCCCGAAATTCGAATGGGCCGTCAGCTTGCTGGTAGCACCATCGGCATCATCGGTTACGGCAGTATCGGCCGCCATCTCGCCGCGGTTACAGCGGCCCTCGGCATGACCGTGTTGATTGCCGATCCCTATGTCACCGTCGACGACGCACGCTACCAACAGGTTGACTTCGAGACATTGCTGGCGGCCGCCGATCATGTGGTCTGCCTCGCGGTCGCAACCGAGGCGACGGAGAACCTGATCAATGCCCAGGCTTTGTGCCTCATGAAGCGGGATGCAGTCTTCATCAACGTATCGCGCGGCAATCTGGTGGATGAGGTCGCCTTGGCCGATGCCTTGCGGTGCGGCCAGATCGCAGGCGCCGCGCTGGACGTTGGTCGCGCCGTCGATCAGATGCCGACGCCCGCGCTCGCGGCCTTGCCCAACGTCATCGCGACGCCCCACATCGGTGGGCTCACGCCGCCCGCCATCGCGGCACAGGCGCTCGACACCGTCGAGCAGGTGCGCGAACTGGCGGCAGGCGCGATCCCGCACGGCGCCGTGAATGTCGCCGACTGGCGCCGACGCTTCTGACAGGGCAGTCTGTCCCGGTGTCGTCACTCGTGTCGTCACTGGCAAACCCACTGTCATGGTCGGCCGATCGTGCAGCACGCGCGATCGCCAACGTTGACAGTGGGTGGTCGTCCATCAGAACTCTAGGCTTTCGGTCTCAGTTCTTCGCGATCGTATTGTAGAAGTTCGAGTCCGAGCTCGGGCCGATGACCCAGCCGCCAACGGCCTTCACCGACGCCGACACTTCGACCTGCTGGAACATGATCACGAACGGCGAGATCTTCTGGTGCTCGCGCTGCAGAGCGCCATAGGTCGTCGCGCGCTTGGCGCTATCGGTTTCCAGCACAGCCGCCTGCGTGATCTTGGTCATCTCGGGGATGTCCCACGCGTTGCGCCAGGCGAGCGTCTTCGACTTCGCCTCTTCCGTGTTGTCCACGTTGATCGCGAACGTTTCCGCGTTCGTGTGCGGATCCAAGTAATCCGGACCCCACTGGCCGATGTAGATATCATGCGTCCGCGCACGATACTTGGTCAGCGTCGCCTTGCCGTCGCCGGGGATCAGCTCCAGCTTGATGCCCGCTTGTCCCCACTGCGCCTGGATCGCCTGCGCGATGTCCTGGATCGGCGAGGTGTTGCGCACGTCCATGGTGACGGTGAACCCGTTCGGCAGACCAGCCTTGGCGAGCAGGTCCTTCGCCTTGGCGGGATCGAACTTGTACGGCTTGTCGTCGATGGCACCAAGGAAGCCCTTGGGCAGGAACGCCTGGTGCGGCTTGTACGTACCTTCGACGATGTTCTTTTCGATCTCCTCGTAGTTGACCAGCCACTTCATCGCCTCGCGCACTTCCGGCTTGGCGAAGTTGGCATTCTTGGTATTGAGGCCGAGATACAGGATGTAGCCCTTGTCACCCTGTGTGATAACAATCTCGGGCTTCGCCTTCACGGCTGCCAACTGATCCTTGGTCAGGTTGCGGGCGATGTCGATATCGCCTTTCTCAAGCAGCAGACGCTGTGAGGCGGGCTCGGCCACATGGCGCACGATCACGCGCTTGTTCTTCGGCGCGCCCTTGTACCAGCCCGCATGGGCCTCAAGCGCATACTGCTCGTTCGGGCGGTAAGCGCGCACGGAGTAAGCGCCGGAGCCCGCCGAGTTGAGCTTCATCCACTCGTTGCCGAAGTCTTCGCCCTTGGCGTTCGCCATGACAGTCTTGCTGTCGACGATGCTGGCAACGCCTGACGTCAGGCAATTCAAGAAGAACGACGGCGCAAACGCCTTCGACACCGTGATGACGACCGTGTCCGCATCCGGCGCCTTGATCTTTTCGAGCACGTTTTCCTTGGTGAAGCCGAACTGCAGCAGGATGAATCCCGGCGACTTGTTCAGCGTCACGGCGCGCTGGAACGAGTACACGACATCGGCCGACGTCATCGCGTTGCCCGAGTGGAACTTCACGCCTTTGCGCAGCTTGAAGGTATAGGTGAGACTATCAGGGCTGACGGTCCAGCTCTCGGCCAGCTCTGGCGTCAGCGCGTTGCCCTTGGCGAGGTCGATGCCGATCAGCTTATCATAGACGTTGGTGACGACTTCAACGCCGGAAAATTCGAACGCTTCGGCCGGATCAAGCGAGATGATGTCGTCGATCTGCTTGGCCATCACGACGGTGTCTTTGGGCGTCTGGGCCAGAGCGGAGCTTGCGGCCAGCGCAGCAAATGCTGTCCCAGCCATCAGTTTGGGCAAAAAGCGCATATGTCCTCCGAAGTCGGTGAAGGCGGCGTTCCGCCCATGGAATATGTTTAGAGGCCGAAACCTCGTGATGTCCAGGAGCGAGCCATGCGGTGATGCCTGGCATGAAGACCCAGGAGACCGCCGACGCCCAGAACCGCCATTGAGCAGAAAATTATGTGGACAAGTGGAGATCATGATGGCACATTAAGAGAACTTTGTGAGTTCAGGCAGAACGGCGGCCGTCGGTGCCGGCGTTTACCGCGTTCGGCAGAATTCGACAGAGTTCAGCGGAACGGTAAGCCTTTCCGAGGGATGCCAGCCGGCGTCCATGTCCGGGGCGTTCGATGGCGACGGCACGTAAACAACACGCAATGCGCAGACAAAGTCAGGACACGGGCGGCTTTCACGAAAGCGAACGGATCGGCACACAAGGCGATCTGCTCGATCGGGTGTTCGTCCTCCCGAAGGCCGCACCGCCGCTGATGGGCACCGTGCAGACGACAATTGAGGCGATAGTGCCGAGTGGCCCTGCGCCGCGTGGAGGTCTCGCCCCAGCGCGCGCCCTCAAGAGCAAATCAAAGCCAGCGATCGACGGACCCGAGGGGCATCGGGATCGACTGCGTGATCGATTTCGCGCCGGCGGCGCTGACGCCGTCGCTGATTATGAGCTGCTCGAGATGATCTTGTTCCGCGTGTTTCCGCGTGGCGACACCAAGCCGATCGCCAAGCGTCTGATAGACCGCTTCAAAACATTTGCCGAGGTCATTCACGCCCCGGATCACCTGCTGCTCGAGGTCGATGGGATCGGACCGCGCGCGATTGATGAGTTGCGCCTGGTGCGTGCCGCGGCGCTGCGCATGTTGAAGCGCAGCCTTGAGCCATCGAAGACAAAGGACAAACCGGTCATGTCCTCGTGGGCCGCGGTGCTCGACTATCTACATGCGGCACAGGGGTTCGAGAACAAGGAGGCGTTTCGACTGCTGTTCCTCGACAAGCGCAACAATCTCATTGCCGACGAAGTGCAGCAGCGCGGCACCATCGACCACACCCCCGTCTACGTCCGCGAGGTGATGGCGCGTGCGCTTGAACTGGCGGCGACGTCGATCATCCTGGTCCACAACCATCCCTCGGGCGATCCGACGCCGTCTCGCGCCGATATCGACATGACCAAGGTGATCATCGAGGCGGGTCGGCCGCTCAACATCGCGGTGCACGATCACATCATCGTCGGCCGGCAAGGGCATATCAGCATGAAGGCGCAGCGTTTGATCTAGGCGCACAGCGCATGAGCCCAGCCAGACGATGTTCGACCGTGCCGGCCGGGCGAGCGGCCGAGGCGTGTTCGGGGATGTCTGAAACTTTTGGCCCGGGTCTGCGTAACTGCCAGCATCCGATCTGGATGCTTCGCTTGCATGGTTCACGGAGACAACGATGACCGAACACGCTTTCAATCGACGCAAGGCCCTCGGACTGCTGGGCACGGCAGCTGCAGTCTCCTTCACCCCAAGTCTCGGCCTTCGCACCGCGCTCGCACAGGCCCCGCCGACGTTCACGTTGCCGCCGCTCGGCTATGCCTACGAAGCACTTGAGCCGCACATCGATACGGCAACCATGAACTTCCATCACAAGAATCACCACAACGCCTTCATCAACAATCTCAACGGCTTGGTCGACAAGTACGCCGACCTGAAAGCCAAGACACCAGAGGAGATCGTCGCGAATCTTGCGGCGGTGCCCGAAGCCGTCCGCACACCTGTGCGCAACAGCATGGGTGGCCACTTCAACCACACGTTCTTCTGGGATCTCATGGCACCGGGCGGCGCCAAGGGGCCGACTGGCGAACTCGAAGCGGCTATTACCGGCACGTTCGGCGGGATGGATAAGATGGCCGAGGCCTTCACGACCGCATCGATCGGCCGCTTCGGCTCCGGCTGGGCGTGGCTGGCGGTCAACAAGGACAAGAAGCTTGCGATCTTCAACACGCCCTACCAGGACACGCCGCACATGGACATGGCGTCCAAGCCGGTCATCGGCCTTGATGTCTGGGAGCACGCCTACTACCTGAAGTATCAATACAAGCGCGCCGACTACGTCAAGGCCTGGTGGAACGTGGTCAACTGGGACAAGGCGGCCGCCAACTTCAAGAAGGCCATGACCTGAACGATGTCCTGAGCAGTGCCTGGCGCACTGCCTCGCGAGAGAGGCACCCAAGTGGGTGCCTCTCGTCGTTTCAGCGGCTTGGGCGCATACATAAGCGCAAGACACCATTGTGCATTTTACGACGACATGCCTTGACAACTCCGCAAGTGTTCCCAAAACCTGTCGACAGGGTTTGGCGACGTAAACGCGCGTTTCGTCGGCCCGTGTTTGGCAACTAAAGGAGAACGAACATTCGCAAACCCATGAAAGGCCCGCAAGAGCGCGAGCCGACGGGACCACGGATCAACGAGCAGATCCGGGTTCGCGAAGTGCGACTGATCACTGAAACCGGCGACAATATCGGCGTTGTGCCGATTATCGAGGCGCGCCAGCGCGCCGTCGATACGGGCCTGGACCTTGTCGAAATTTCGCCTGACGCCAATCCGCCAGTCGTCAAGATTCTCGACTTCGGCAAATACAAGTATGAGCTGCAGAAGAAGGCCAATGAGGCCAAGAAGAATCAGAAGATCGTCGAACTCAAGGAAATCAAGGTTCGCCCCGGCATCGATGATCACGACTACGAAGTGAAGATGCGCTCCATCAAGCGCTTCTTTGAAGAGGGCGACAAGGTGAAGGTGACGCTGCGCTTCCGCGGCCGCGAGATGGCGCACACGAACCTCGGCATGGATGTGCTGAAGCGCATCAAGGCCGACGTCGAAGCCATCGCCAAGGTCGAAAGCGAGCCGCGCTTCGAAGGGCGCCAGATGGTGATGATCCTCGCGCCGAAGTGAGTGCGAGGCGAGATGTTCGCAGGACGGCCACCCCTTGGTGGCCGTTGGCGTTTCTGGCAGCTGGTTTCGCCGCGACGCAGCAGGTCACACGGGCGCCTTGGCCACAGCAGTGCGTCGCGGATATCCGTCCGCGCGCCAGAACGTAAAGCCGCCAATGGCCCCCGCCAGAAGCATGGCAAGGGCCTTGCCGATCACCAGCAGTACGCCGCCCTTGACGGAATTCCCCATGGGTATGGCCATCAGAGCCATCAGCGTGGCACCGACAGCGACATCAGATACGCCGCGCGGCAATTCAAGGTAGTCAGCACACTTGGCCAATCCGAGGATCACGGGCACAAGGATCGGTGACATGATGAAGCACATGTACATCATCGGGAAGTACGTGTTGATGCGCAAGGCCGTCGTCGATGAAGGCTCCCGGCCATCGAGTATCGCCGTCATGACGGCAAGCGCGACCATCGCAGCCATGACGCCTTTGAAATAGCTCCAGAACTTGCTGCGCCAACTCCACGCGACGGCGACGGAGGGTGTTGCCGCGGCGACAATCGTCTCGGCGGGGAGTGCCGGAGCTGGATTGGTGGCCCGTGCCGCGCGCTGCGGCTGTTGCTGGACGGATACGCTGCGGCGTACTTTCGTAGCGGGGGCTTCTACGGCACGGCGCCCGAATTGGCGTGCTGGCGAACTGTTCAGCATCTTACGCTCACCCTGTGATCTCGTGGCAACACGATAGGCGATCGAGGTAAATAACCTCCCATCAACACTGTTGCGTTTTCGAGCTACTCAACGGGCGTCATTGGCAATAAGCAACTTTTAGCGCGCCATCTCGTTGCGCTTTACAAATCGGAGATCTCGTCATGCCCTCGAAAAGGCAGGGCCCAGCCGTGTCCCAACTCGGCCAGGCCGTCGCAACGCCCACTGACCCGGCATCGGCCGAACTTGATCGCGTGCCAAACCCGCATCCCGATGTGGACTATCTCGCGCGCTTCGTATGCCCCGAGTTCACGTCGCTCTGCCCGGTCACGGGGCAGCCGGACTTCGGACATCTGGTCATCGACTATGTGCCGGACAAATGGCTGGTGGAAAGCAAATCGCTCAAATTGTTCCTGCAGTCGCACCGCAACCACGGCGCCTTTCACGAAGATTGCACAGTCGGTATCGGCAAGCGCATCGTTGGGCTGCTCGCGCCGCGGTATCTGCGGATCGGCGGCTACTGGTATCCGCGCGGCGGCATGCCGATCGACGTCTTCTGGCAGACGGGCGATTGTCCGAAGGGTGTCTGGCTGCCCGATCAGGGCGTACAGCCCTACCGCGGGAGAGGATGATGCAGATGAACGACCAGCAGCGGGACTATCTGCGCCAATTGCTGCAGTCCGCGGTGCAGTCGGCGCTGTTTGCGTCGATCTTCGGATTGCCGCGCTGGATGCAGATCCTGCTCGTGGTCGTTGGTGGCGCCCTGGTGTTGATGCTTCTCGGCTGAGAGCCCGGTTTATTTTGCCGCAAAGTCAAGCATCTGCCTGAATTATCCACATGATGCACAGGCCCGCGCGGTCGCACGTTGCCCCGTCGCGTTAGTATGCTTAACGAGGTGGTTCCCCCGGCTCAGTCATGGCGGCACTCATGGCATTTCTCTCCGTTGCACAGTCGATGCGCGCGGCCGTCCGCCGTCGGTCGGCTGCTCGCCTTGACCATCTGCTGCATGTGCCGCCGAGCCTGCGCACGGCAGATCCGAGCGTTTCGACCGAACTGGCTGCCGGCTCCATCGGCCTGCCGTCTGGGCTGCTGCAGTTCGGCCGTCGCGACATGTTCGCTGTGGCTTTGGAAGAGCCGGCAAAGGCCCGTGATCTCTTTGGTTTTTCGTGGCTGGCACATCTCGATGCGGCGCGCACCGAGGTATCGGAGCAGCAGATTCGCGCAAGTCTCATCGCCTGGTCGAAACATCCCGCGCGCCAGTCCGACATGGCGGCGGAACCGGCCGTTATGGCGCGTCGCGCACTGTCTCTGCTGGCCCACGCCGACGCTGGGCTTGCCACGGCGTCGGCGCGCGACTTCGACACCGTGATGGACCTCGTTGCCAGCGAGTTCGACGCTTTGGCCCGTGAAACCAAGCGCATGCCGGTAACGCAGGCCCGTCTGACGGCGCTGGTTGCGCTGGCAGAATATGCTTTGGTGTCCAGTCAATCCGAAGGGCAGATCATTGCGGTCGAACAGCGTCTCACGGCCGAACTGCAACGCCAAATTCTGGGCGACGGCGGACACATCTCGCGCAATCCGGCGGGCCAACTCGACATCGCGCTCGACCTCGTGCCCTTGCGCCGGCTGTATCTCGTCAGCCAGCGCCCCGTGCCGGCCGCACTGACAGCGGCCCTCGAACGACTGGCGTCCATGCTGCGGTTTCTGCAGATGCCAGATCGGTCGCTGGCGCGCTTCAATGGCATGGGCGCGACACCAATCGGCGATCTTCTGACCCTTCTGCGACAGCAGGCCCCCGGGGCAACTGCGCCCGGAACAGCTGAAGCGAAAGACAGCGGCTATGTGCGCCTCTGCGCTGGTGCGTCGGTGCTGATTTTCGACGCGGGTCCTGGGGCTCAATCACTTCCCGGCGACGCGGCCTTTGCCGGTGCCATGTCGTTCGAGTTCGGCGCAGGTGCAATCTCGTTGATCGTCAACTGCGGGGCGGGGCGGGACACCCCTGCCAAATCGAATATGCGCGCCAGTGCAGCCCACTCGACACTGGTCCTGGCCGGCGCGTCTTCGGCACCGTTGGTCGGTGGGCGGGCAGGCTACGTGACGCATACGCTCGATGCGCCGGAAGCGGACGTCCAAAAGATCGTCGCTTCTCTCGATGGTTATAAGGCGCGACATGGCGAGGTACACCATCGCACCCTGAGCCTCTCAGCAGATGGCACTTGCATCAAAGGCATCGATCGGCTTGAGCCAACATCCAAGGCTGCCACTGCGACGCCGTACGAGATTCATTTTCACCTGCATCCCTCGGTGTTTGTCGAGCCTGCAGTGGATCGCGCCGCGGTGCGCCTCACGGCTGGCGATGGCAGTGTGTGGTCGTTCGCCGCCGACGAGATCGTGCCGGCCATCGAAGCGTCCATCTACTACGCTGGCGTCTCCGGGCCGAAACCAACGGTGCAACTGGTCTTGCGCGGCACCACGGCGGAAAACCGCCTCATCAACTGGCGCCTCGAGCGACTTCAGCCGCCGGCGACGGTTTAAGCGCACAGGTTGAACACGCATTCGCGGCGCAACGAGCCGGTGTCCAGGCGAACTGGGCCGCCCGAGCGTCCCACGCTGTGCGCATTCGGCATGCATGGCATGCACATGCATTGGGCAGGGCGTCGTGCTAGGGCCTCGCGGCATTCGGGGGCGACATGAGCGCGGCACACAGTTCAATATCGCAGATCGACTCCACCTATGCGTGGTGGCGGCTGGTCGCCTCGCTCACGGCGGGCGCTATCGGTGGCGTCGGCATGTGGTGCATCGCGGTTGTGTTGCCGGCCGTGCAAGCCGAGTTCAACACCGCACGCGGGGGCGCGTCGTTCCCCTACACCATGACGATGCTCGGGATGGCCGTCGGCGGCATCATGATGGCGCGTATCTCGGATCGCTTCGGCGTGCGTGTCGTCGTGGCAATTGGCGGCATCATGCTCGGCATTGGTTTTCTACTGGCGTCGCAGGTGACGTCACTGTGGCAGTTCGTGCTGGTGCATGGCGTGGTCATCGGCGCGCTTGGTGCATCGACCACCTTCGGGCCGCTCGTTGCCGACATCACGCTGTGGCATCAGAAGCGGCGCGGCGTTGCCGTCGCGCTCGTCGCCAGCGGCAATTATCTGGCAGGCGCCGTGTGGCCGCCGCTGCTCGAATATGGCGTCGCCAACTACGGCTGGCGCACCACCTATGTCGCCGTCGCCGCTGCGTGCGTCGTTGGCATGGTGCCGCTCGTCTTGGCCTTCCGCCGCCCGCCACCACCGCAGCCGCCACCGGCCGTGGTGGCCGCTGGCAGCATGATGGACCGCAGCCGACCACTCGGTCTCTCGACGACCACATTGCAGACGCTGCTGTTGATCGCGGGCATCGCCTGTTGCGTCGGCATGTCGATGCCGCAGGTACACATCGTCGCCTATTGCGGCGACCTCGGCTACGGCACCAAGGCGGGCGCGCAGATGCTTGCCCTGATGCTCGGCGCTGGCATCGTCAGCCGTTTGATCTCTGGCTGGATCAGCGACCGCATCGGCGGCTTGCCGACGTTGCTACTCGGCTCGGCCCTGCAAGGCTTGATGCTGATGGCCTATCTGCCGGTCGACAGCTTGACCGCTCTCTATGTCGTGTCGTTCCTGTTCGGCCTCGTGCAGGGCGGCATCGTGCCGAGCTATGCCATGATCGTGCGCGATCTGTTTCCAGCCGACAACTGGCTCGCGACGCGCATGACGTCGGTGCTCATGATGACGGTTGCCGGGATGGCGCTGGGCGGGTGGCTTTCGGGCGTGATCTACGATCTGACGGGCGGCTACAAGTGGGCGTTCCTGCACGGCATCGCCTGGAACTGGCTCAACCTCGCCATCGCACTGTTCCTGTTCTACCGCCGCTTTCCCGGCGGTCGGCTCGCCGCTGCGTGAGCGGACGTGCTATAAATGGGGCAAAGGAGGCGCGCGATGGATAGCTTTACCATTCCCGAGGCCAAAGAACGGCTCGAAGAGCTTATCCAGCGCGCCAAGCGCGGCGAAGACGTGCGGATCTCGGATCCTGTCATCGGGACCATACGGCTGGAGGCCGTGGGTGGCGCCCCTGCGGAGCCGCCGCCCGCCCCACGTCGCCTAGGCCATTTGGCGGGGAAGATGACGGTGCCAGCGCGCCTTATGGAACCCATGGACGAGCAGGAACTGCGCGATTGGTACGGGGATGATGCGTGAGGTTGCTTGTCGACACGCACATTTTCTTTTGGGCCGTTATGGATGTCCCAAAGCTTTCGGCCACGGCGAAACTGGCTCTGTCTGACGGCGCAAATGAGGTATTCGTCAGCGTCGCCAGTGCTTGGGAAATGGCGATCAAAGTCGGCCTGGGTAAATGGCCCGAAGCCTCGCGTTTGGTCACACAGTTCGAAGCAGAGGTGTCCACCGCAGGATTCTCGGTCCTCCCCATCGTCTTGGATCACGTTCGCACCGCTGGTCTGATGCAAGCGGCTCACTGCGATCCGTTCGACCGTTTGCTTGCCGCCCAAGCCCAGTTGGAGGGCATGACCCTCGTATCTGCCGATCCGAAACTTGTGGGCCTGGGAGCGCCCGTCCTGTCCTGAAACCTATCCTATCCTGAATCACCGGCCGTTAACGCACGATCACGGGTCGCCCGCGCGGTCTATCGAGGATGCGCTAAACAGCCTCATGTCTCATTGGGAACACCGTCAGGCTGGATCATCCGGCATAAGAGTGGACGAAGTCGGCCATGCCGTGGTTGGCTTCAGCGACGAGACGCTGCACGGCGAACGGGGCCGCCTGCCATGACGAGCATTGCTATAGGCGTCGCCAAACCGAGACGATCCGCAAACGTCGCGCAGCAGATGTGCGCCGTGCTGATGCTCGCCCTCGTCTGTCTGTTCGCTTTCGTCGTCCCGGCTTTGGCCGAGCCGAAGTTCCCGCCGCTTACGGGCCGCATCGTCGACGAAGCAAAACTGCTCTCAGCCGCGGATCGCGAGGAAATTCTCACTCTCCTGCGCCAGCTGGAGGGCAAGTCGTCGGATCAGGTGGTCGTCTACACGACCAACTCGCTGCAAGGCTACGAGATCGAGGAGATCGGCTATCGGCTGGGCCGCTTCTGGAAAATCGGCCAAGGCGATATCAACAACGGCATCATTCTGATTGTTGCGCCCAAGGACCGCAAAGTGCGCATCGAAGTTGGTCGCGGCCTCGAAGGCACGATGACCGACCTGTTGTCGGGCACCATCATCCGCAACGCCATCCTGCCCGCCTTTCGGCGCGGCGATTTCTCCGGCGGCGTCAAAGCCGGCGTGCGCGACATCAAGGACGTGTTGCTCGGCGACAAGGCCGAGGTGGAAAAGCGCGCCCGCTCGATCAAGCCGCGCCAATCAGCAACCGATTGGACGCCGCTGATTTTCATTGGCCTGTTCGTTCTGTTTTTCATCTTCGTCTCGATGCAGGCACAGAAGCAGGCACAGCTGCAGCAGAGCAACATGCGCCGCCGTCGCCATGGTCAGCCCACTGACAACCGCCGCAACTCGAACAACGGCGGCATTGTCGTCCTGCCGGGCGGCTGGGGCGGCTCAGGAGGATGGTCTGGCGGCAGCAGTGGGGGATCGCAGGACAGCGGGTGGTCGGGTGGCGGCGGCGATTTCGGCGGCGGTGGTGCGTCGGACAGCTGGTGAGGCCCATCCGACGCTCAGCGGGTGGCCGTGGCATTGAACGCGCGGATGGCTTGCAGCAGCTTATCCCAGTCTGAAGGCAGACGATCGTAAGGGTTCGGCAACACGCCGTCGGTGGCATAATACAGGCCAACGCGGCGCGCGGTGGCATCAGCCAGTGATGCGACGACATCGAATGCGGGGTCGATCTCGATCAAGATGGCCCCGACGTCATGGGTTTCGTGACGCACCAAGGGCGACGCAGGAAAATTCGCCGCAAGACCCTCGAATGTGACCAACGCGTCTGCGCCGCCTTCATTGTCGTCGCGGCGCAACAGGCGCCCGGACGCCGGCGCACCAGGATTGCCAACGATGCGCCACGCCGGATCGATGCCCTTCAGGCCGTCGTACACGCGCGTGTAAAAGGCGACCACGTCATCTGTGCTGGCGCCGACGGCTTCGCCGCCCATTTCGTCCACGAACAAGCCGTCGATACTGTAGAACGTACGGTATCGCCGAGCGCAGGCGACGATGTCGTCCGACGTATAGCGTCGGACGTCGGCCGGTTTGCACGATGCCGACGGCGTTGCCATCAGACGGCCCGCATAGCTCGACGGAAGATAGCCGAGAACCTTGCCGCCGGCCGCGCGGAATGCGCCGACGGCGCGCACATAGTTCGGGTCCCTCGTGTCGCCAGGGCCCGTGCCCGGGTTCATAATGGCAACAATCGGCACGCCGCTGGCGGCCGCTTGGGTCATGCGATCCCAATCGCTCCCCTTGGCGTTCGGATAGAAGTAGGCCGGCACCAACAGTACCATCGGTTGCCGCGCGCTCGCGGCCGTCGGCGCCACCCAGGCGATCAAGGCTGCCAAAACGCGACCAAACATGCGGATCCTTCAAGCGTATCGGTGACGATGTCGAGCTGGCGTCTCACGTACGACACGCGTCGCATAGGGCCATGTGACCAAGCTCTTCCGTTTCGCATCGCATTTTGACGCCGTGCACGGCTGGCGACCCGCGACGAACCGCCCCGCCACGCCCAGATAGACCGGCCGGCTACGGCTTATGTGCACGACGTGATGGGCCAGTGCGGAAGTCCAACACCGCAGCCGCGACGCCCCAAAGTGTCATGGCAGGCGTCACGCCTTGCATGCGGAGCACGACGTGCCTGCCATCCATCGCGCCGCACATGACGCGCGATGGTAGTGAGCCGAAGGCGAAGTGGCCTCACGCAGGCTCCCCCACCACTGCCATGGCCGGCCCTTCGTGCCGGCCACCCATTCCTCCGCACACGCCGATAGAAAAATGAGCCAGCAATTGCTGCAACAATGAGGCCTTCGACACCATATGAAACTGTTGTCCGATGGGTGGCCGGGACAAGCCCGGCCATGACAGTTGGGGTAGTGGCGGCCGCAGCAACTGGCGTCCGTTTTTCGCCCCAAGCCGAAACGGGACGCTGAGGGCCTTGGGGTGGACGAAACGTGTCTGAATTAACTTAAGGTTGCATTATCCGATGACTTCACCCGGACATGTGATATGCCGTCTGCAGTCCGGTTCACCGCGGTGCTAGCCCGCGGTGGCCGGTCGACATCGGCGGCGACGCCGAGAGACTGAGCGTGGCGGAAACTGCCTGCACAGCGCGCCGGTCGATTGAGACACGGCGACACGCACCCGGGCCTGAAAGCGGCACCAAACTCAAGCGCCTGAAAGCGGCGACGAGCACACAGGTGAAAGCCCTGAACGGCTGGAGTGGGTGCGAGCCCCCACGGTGGCGCCGCCACGCTCATCTTGTCATCCGGACGGGCTTCCTCGGACGGGGGATTTGGCGCGTGCGCTGTTGGCTGCCGTCCAGAGCTGCCCCCCAAAGAAATTCGAACCGCAGGCGTCGGGGTGAGTTACCATGTGCGGCGCACACCTTGATCTATGAAACAAGCTGCCGCGCAGCGGCGATTTTTGCGATGCAGCATTCGTGCTGCGCTGCAGCTAGTTACAGGAGAGTTACCATGCGCGCCGAAGGCGCGCACATG
>JANMGQ010000034.1:0-1827 GCA_031374735.1 Hyphomicrobiaceae bacterium
CATGTGTGTCTGGCGCAAATCATGATCAATGGCGTCATGCACATCGACGCCATCCCCAATCGCAAGGCGCGGCCGACCTATCTGCTGCGCGAGAGCGTGCGTGACGGCAAGCGCATCAAA
This sequence comes from Hyphomicrobiaceae bacterium, assembly GCA_031374735.1. Lineage (GTDB taxonomy): Bacteria > Pseudomonadota > Alphaproteobacteria > Rhizobiales > Hyphomicrobiaceae > JABFRJ01. The sequence goes on from JANMGQ010000034.1 coordinate 121, forward strand.
AAGCGCACGCTGGCCAACCTGACGGCGCTGCCCGACGAGCAGATCGAGATGATCCGCCGTGTGCTGAAGGGTGAGGAGCTTGGCCCCACGGCTGGCAAATTCGAATGTGTGCAGTCCAGGCATCACGGTCACGTCGAAGCCGTGCGGACGGCCATGACGCGACTTGGTTTCGAAGACCTGATCGACGCCGCAGCGTCGCGCCTGCGCGACCTTGTCGTGGCGATGATCATGGGGCGGATTATCGCGCCGACGGCGAGCAAGCTCGGCATGCTGCCCGCGCTGGCGGATACGACACTGGTCGAGGACCTGCGCCTCGCGGACGCCGACGAAGACGAACTCTACGACACAATGGATTGGCTGCTTGAACGGCAGAAGAAGATCGAGAAACGGCTGGCGAAACGCCATTTGCAAGACGGCGGTCTGGTTTTATTCGATCTGACGTCGAGTTATTTCGAGGGTGAAACATGTCCGCTCGCGCAACGCGGCTACAGCCGCGATCGCAAGCCCGGCACGCTGCAGGTGAACTACGGTTTGCTCGCCAACGAGCACGGCTGTCCCGTTTCGATCTCGGCATTTGCCGGCAATGTCGCCGACCCGAAAACGTTGCTGCCGCAGGTGCAGAAGACGAAAGACGCGTTCGGTATCGACAGGATGGTCATGGTCGGCGATCGCGGCATGATCACCAACGTGCAAATAGATGCAATGCGGACGATGGACGGCGTCGACTGGATCACGGCGCTGAAGAGCGGCAGAATCGCCAAACTCGTCGACGACATGACGCTGCAGCTGGATCTGTTCGATGAGCGCAATCTCTTGAGTCTGACGCATCCCGATTATCCGGGCGAGCGCCTCGTCGCCTGCCGCAATCCGGCGCTGGCGAAACGGCGGTGTGAGAAGCGCAAGGCATTGCTGGCTGCGACATCGACCGAACTCGACAAGGTCAAGGCAATGGTTGCCTCCGGCAAGCTTTCGGGCGCCGGGCCGATCGGCCTGCGTGTCGGCAAGGTGTTCGACCGACACAAGGTCGCCAAGCACTTTGATCTAACGATCACGGACAATGCCTTCGACCATGCCGTCGCCGATGCGCGCGTCGCAGAAGAGGCAGCTCTCGACGGCCTCTATGTGATCCGCACGTCGGTCGCGTCAGAACAGATGAGTTCCGAGCAGGCGTTGCTGAACTACAAGAAACTCGCTGATGTCGAGCGTGCGTTCCGCACCATGAAAGGCGTTGATCTGCACGTCCGCCCGATCCGTCATCGAACGGAGGATCGCGTCAGGGCGCACCTGTTCCTCAGTATGCTCGCGTATTATGTGCAGTGGCACATGATCGAAGCGTGGGCCGAGTTGACGTTCAAGGACGAAGCACCGGCTGATACTCAGCGCACGAAGGATCCGGTCTCACCGGCGAAGCGCTCGAAGTCTGCACTCGCAAAAGCGCATACGCGCACGCTGCCCGACGGCACGGCGGCGACCTCATTCGCGGGCGTGCTCGGCCATCTCGCGACCATCGTGCGCAGCACGCTGCGCCCCGCCGGCGCGCGCCCAGGCGAAGCGACATTCGCGCTGACAACGACGCCGAACGCTAAGCAGCAGCGCGCGCTCGATTTGCTCGACGCGATCAAGGTGTAGCCAGTACGGGCCGGGCCGATTCAATCATACCAGATTGAAAACGCTCGCGCTTTTCCTGATGGTGGCGGGGAACTTCGG
>JANMGQ010000198.1:0-2542 GCA_031374735.1 Hyphomicrobiaceae bacterium
GTTTCAATCCACGCCCGCGTGAGAGCGAGCGACCGTACTTGTCGCCAAGCGCGTTCGAAGTCAGTACGTTTCAATCCACGCCCGCGTGAGAGCGAGCGACCGGCCGTGTCGAGAACCGACCGCGTGTGCGTGCTGTTTCAATCCACGCCCGCGTGAGAGCGAGCGACGCGGGGGCGCGGGCGAGAAGCCGGGACCGGGGCAGTTTCAATCCACGCCCGCGTGAGAGCGAGCGACAGTTCGTCCAGCTCGAAGAAAACAAGACGATCCAGTTTCAATCCACGCCCGCGTGAGAGCGAGCGACGCCGTAGTGTCTAACACGATGTCAAAGAATACGAAAACCAGCGGTTTGCGCGAACCTGTGCGCGAACGGGCCGAAACTTGCGTGCTGCTGCCGCCAGCGAGGCGCAAGCCGTTGATAAGACGAGGCTGAACCTTGCCGCGAACCTCCCGGTGTTTTGTCGGACGATTCAGGTTCGCGACGATGTCAGAAGACCAAAGGCCCGTCCAAGTCCAGGGCAGGTTTGGCGCCGACGTGCTCGACACGTGGCTTCCAATTGGCGCCGAGCTGATAGAAGCGCAAACTATCGGTCGTTCTGTCGATTTCGCCGAGGAGGCGGGCGCGCAATTTGACGAACTGCGCCGGGTCGACCTCGCACTCGAACACCGAGAATTGAACGCGCTGGCCATAGTCCTTGCAAGCGCGGGCGACACGACGCAAGCGGCGCTTGCCACCGTCCGTTTCGGTCGAGACGTCGTAGGTGATCAGCACCATCATGACGCGGGCTCACTTCCAGATGAACGGGGGGTAGGCGTCGAGATCGCCGCGCAAATGCCGGGCCAGCAATTGCGCCTGTATGAACCAGAGCAGGCCGACCGTCACTTTCTCGTCCAGGAACGGGTGCAGGATCTCATCACGCTTACGCTCTTGGTAGGCGACCAGAACCGTCTTGCGGCCGTCGTCGGTCAGCAGCGTCGCGCCATTGTCGAGTGTCTTGAAATCACGCGCGGCAAGTTGCTTGCGATTGATCAGCGACAAAACGAGGCGATCGGCGAAGAACGGCCGGAACTCTTCCATCAGATCGAGCGCGAGACTGGGCCGCCCGGGGCGATCCTTGTGCAGGTAGCCGACCGCCGGATCGAGGCCAACAGTTTCCAGCGCGGCTCGGACGTCGGTGGTGAGGAGCGCATAGGCGAACGACAACAGCGCGTTGGTGGCGTCGAGCGGCGGACGGCGTGAGCGGCCGGCAAAAGCGAACGTCGCCTTGTCGCCGCGCACGAGCGCATTGAAGATAGAGAAATAAACAAGGCCGGCTTCGCCTTCGGCACCGCGCAACTCGGCTTCGGTCAAAGGCTTTTCGAGGCGGCGGACAATGCCTGCAAGGCGATCTGCGGCAGTTGTCAGCGCCGCACGTTCGGTATCCGGCATGTCACCGACATAGTCGCGCAAGGCGCGCTGGAGGACGCTGCGCTGATTGAGGACCTTGCCGGCAACGATCGACTTGATGATGGCATCGGTCTTCTTTGCGTCATCTGCCCAGCGGTATTGAGTGCGGCGCAACAGAACGTTACCCGACACATGACCCTCAACGCGGGCGAGGAAACGCCCCTCTTCGGTCAGGTATTGAACCGAGATGCCGGCGGTCATGCAGGCGCCGAGCAACGGTGGGCTGATCAAGACGCGGCCGAATCCGACAATGCCGCCAATCGTATGCAAGGGCACGCGACCACGCTCCACATTGTCGACGGAGACGACAACGTTCTCGCCGTCTTTGTTCAACCACGCGCCTTGCGTCGTGACATAGAGCGTATTCAAGTGTCGCCGCATGCTTCAGACCTCCGACAGGGTGCGTTGCAGCCAAGCTGAAGCAGTCTCGCGACCGACCATGCGTTTGGGCTGACACAGGTCGACCAGCGAGCAGGCACCACATTTACGCTTTTCATAGATCGGCGGCGGCGTGTGGCCACTGGCAAGCGAGGCGCGCGTTTCCTGCGCCACAGTGACGGTGAGTGCGCGCAGCGCCTGATCGAGCGGCACAGAGATGCGACGGCGCGTTTCGCCGTAGAACAGCGCACCTTCGGTCAGCGTGACCTTGAACATCTCTTCGAGTGCCATGGCCTGCGCGCAGAGCTGCACCTCATCGGCGCGATGCGACTTCGGCTTGCCGCGCTTGTACTCGAGCGGGAATGGCTGCCAACGACCATCCTCGCCTTTGCGCATTTCGACGAGATCGGCAATGCCCGACACGCCTAGCCGACGTGAAACCAGCGGCATCGACGTGACGACGCGCACGCCGCGACGCTTCTCAGCGCCGATCTCTGACGTCGCCTCGTGCAGCACGCGGCCCTCAGCCGTCAGCCGGTTCTCAGCCCACGCCTGCTCGACGTGGATGAGCGCGCACTGTCGCGGGCAGAACAGGTGATGTTGCAAGGCGGAGAGCGGGATGAGGTCACTCTCCGCGATCGCGTCGGAGCCGGCTACTGAAGGTTCAGTCATGGTCAGATCATCGCCCGGACTAAATCAGGGATTGGCCGGTGACGCCGG
>JANMGQ010000212.1:0-6345 GCA_031374735.1 Hyphomicrobiaceae bacterium
GGGCACGCGCAGCACAGGCAAGTCGCGCGGCACATCCGGGCTCGCCTCGGTGACGATGTAGAAATGCTCGCACGCCTGCAGTGGGAGCGGCACACCAGCCATGCGGCCAACGTCGCGGCTCCACATGCCTGCACAGTTGACGACGACGTCGGCGGCAATGTCGCCCTGGTCCGTCGTGACGCCGGTGACGCGCCCCTTGGATTGCGTGATGTCGGTCACTTTGACGTTCTCGAAAATCCTGACGCCGTGGTTGCGCGCGCCCTTCGCCATTGCAAGTGCTATGTTGCCCGGGTCAGCCTGACCGTCCTTGTCGAGATAGACGGCGCCGACAGCGCCGGTGGTGTTGAGCAGCGGATGGCGCTTTCCGGCTTCGGCGACGGAGATCGTCTCGACTTCAACACCATACGCCCGCGCCATCGAGGCACCGCGCTTCAACTCTTCGAAACGTTCGTTGGTGAGCGCGAGCGTGATCGAGCCATTGCGCTTGAAGCCAGTGGCGACACCGGTTTCCGCTTCGAGCGAGCCGTAGAGTTCCTGACTGTACTTGGCGAGTTTGGTCATGTTGGCCGTCGCGCGCAGTTGCGCGATCAAGCCGGCCGCGTGCCATGTTGTGCCTGATATCAGCTGCTTGCGTTCGAACAGCACGACGTCGGTCCAGCCGAGCTTGGCCAAGTGATAGGCAACGGAGCAGCCGGCGACGCCGCCACCGATGATCACCACGCGGGCCTTGTGCGGAATCATGCGCGTGCGACCCTCTTTTTCGACGACGGCTGCACCGAACGCGGCGATAACCGGGCGACCGGCGGCGCCGTGCTGCCACGGACAAGAATTTCAGTTGGCAGTAGCTCCCTCAGTTCAACATCCTTTCCGGCAATGCGGTCGACGAGATACGACGCCGCCCGTTTGCACATCGCCTCGATGGGCGTGTGCACGGTCGTAATAGGTGGAGACTGCGCCGCGCCGATCTCCAAATCACCGAACCCCATGATCGACATGTCGCGCGGGACACTCAAGCCCTGGCGCTGACATTCCAGTGCCGCGCCAACCGCGACGACATCATTGACGCAGGCGACGGCGGTCGGCGGCTCCGGCAAGGCCAGCAACTCTGCCATGGCGCTGCCGGCCGACGTCAAACCTGTTTGCGTGATGCGCTGGTACACCATGGGAAAGGCGATGCCGCGTGCTGCAAGCGCATCCCCGACGCCGAGCAACCGGTCACGGATGCGATCATTTTGCGTCACGTCGGCCATGATCGTTGCGATCCGCGAATGGCCGAGATCCGTGAGGTGCGTCGTGAGCTGTACCATGGCACGACGATGATCGAACCCGATGCTCGGATGGTCGTCATGCGTCGACCACAGCACCACGTAGGGCAGTGCGCGGGCCTTCATCAAAGCGATCAGTCGCGCGTCATGCTGCCCGCCGATCAACACGATGCCGTCGACACCGCGTTGGATCATGGCAGTGACTTCGGTCGCCTCCTGCTGGCGGTCGTAGCCGGTAATCGACAACAGCAGCGTATAACCCGCTGCGCGCAACTCAGCCTGCATCCGCTCAACGGTCTCAGCAAACGTCGAATGACCGAGCTTCGGAATGCACATGCCGATGGTGTGAGTGCGCTGCGTCCGCAGCGAGCGGGCGACGCCGTCGGGAACGTAGCCGAGCGTCGCAATCGCGGCTTGCACCCGGCTGAGCGTGTCCGAATCCACACGATCCGGCCGGCTGATCGTCCGGGACACCGTCGACGACGAAACCTTGGCGAGGCTCGCCACATCCTTCATGGAGACTGTGCTCATGTATCAACGATGCAATCGTCGTCAGCAGGCGTCAAGTCCGCTTGGTAGCAGCTTTTGACTTGCCCGCAGTAATTGGTCGTGCAAGACTGCAATCGATTGCACCAGATGTCCGGAGATTGAATTCCATATGGCAGCCGTCGCTGACAGGATCTTCATGGGCGGGTCGATCGTCACCATCGACGACCTTCGCCCCGCCGCTCAGGCGGTGGCCGTCATCGGGGAGTGCATTTTTGCCGTTGGCTCACGCGATGAGATTTTCAAGTTTCAAGGCAGCACGACTGATGTTGTGGACCTCGCGGGCGCGACGCTGATGCCGGGGTTCGTCGAGCCGCACGGCCATCCCATCATGACGGGGGCTGCGTGGGGCGACCCGGTCGTGGACATCCGCGCCATCCATACGCCGACCTATGATGCGGCCATCGCCAAGATCAAGCGTCGGGTCGCCAAGGCCAAGCCGGGCGAGTTTCTCTGGTTCCTCGGGCTCGATCCCGCGCTGCATCAAGGCATGCGCGAACCCAGCATGGCTGAACTGGATGCGCTTGCGCCGAACAATCCGATCTGCGTTCAGACCTCGAATTTTCATGTCGTTTATGCCAGTTCGAAGGCGCTGCGGATCGTCACCAATGCCGACGACATTCCGGCGCCACCGGGCGGCCAGATCTACAAAGACAAAGGCACGGGGCTGCCGTGGAAGTTCCAGGAAACAGCAACCGGACCACTGCGCAGCGCCTTCGTTGCCAGCCAGGGTGCCGACCGTATCGAACGCGAGGCGCGCAATTGGATGTGGCACTACGCCCATTCCGGCTACACGACCACGAGCGAGCTTGGTCTGATGCCGGGGTGGACACAGAGCCTGGAGCCAATGATCCGCCGCGCCAAGTATCCGGCCCGCCTGATTGGCTATGAACGCGCGACGCCGGCTGCCACGATGACCGCGCCACCCACGCACGGAGACGACATGTTCCGCGTTGTCGGGGCAAAGTTCTGGGCTGACGGCTCGCCGTTCGCCGGCAATATCTGGACGTCGAAACCGTACCTCAACAGCGACGTCGTGTTGAACAAGATGGGCCTGCCGCGCGACAGCACGGGGCACATGAACTGGTCGGTCGCGGACATCAATGCCGTCGTGATGGCGCACGCGGCCCTCGGTTATCAGGTGGCGACACATGCCCAAGGCGACCGTGCCATCGACGCGACGCTGGACGCCTATGAAGCAGCGCTCGCCGCGCATCCGAATGCGAAACGCCCCTTCCGGCTCGAACATTGCGCCTTGATGACCGAGGCACAGATCGCGCGGGCGATGTCGCTTGGTGTCGTCTCAAGTTATTTCTTGCCGCACCTCTATTACTGGGGCGAGATGCTGCGCGATGAGATGTTCGGGCCGGACCGCACGGCGCACTACATGCCGGCTGGGTCTGCGGTGCGTGCGGGTATGCGCGTGTCCTATCATACCGATCCGCCGATGACGTGGCCGAACGCTCTCCTCTGCGTGCACTTGGCCGTGACGCGCCGCTCGCGCGCCGGCAACGTGATCGGAGCAAGCGAGACGGTAGATGTGGCCACGGCGCTCCGCGGTGTCACGATCGATGCGGCGCATCATCTCGGCATGGACGACAAGATCGGCTCCATCGCGCCGGGCAAATATGCCGACTTTGTCGTCTTGGATAAAGATCCGCTGACGCATGCCCCCGAACGCTTGCTCGACATCCAAGTGAAGGGCACTTGGCTCGGCGGCCGCGAACAATGGAATTCGGCCAGCGGCGCGCACAAGCCGATCGATTTCGCTGTCCCTGTCTTCGATGCATGAGGCAAACCCGATGCCGGGCCCCGTACCTGTCACGATCATCGCGGGCTTCCTCGGGGCCGGAAAAACAACGCTGCTCAATCGGTTGCTCCAGGACACAGATGGCGTGCGTTACGGCTTGCTCGTTAATGATTTCGCCGCCATCAACATCGATGCGGCCTTGATTTTAGAGGCGGGGCCGAAGCGCATTGCGCTCACGAACGGGTGTGTCTGCTGCACGATGCAAGATGATCTGTTGGCATCGGCACTGGAGTTGATCCATAGTGAACCCAGCCCCGAGCACATCATCATCGAGTGCTCCGGTGTCTCGGACCCGCGCTCGGTCGCTGCAGCTTTAACAAGTGAACTGGCGTCAGATGCATTCAAGATCAACACGATCTTGTCGCTGGTCGACGCCGCGAACGTGCTCGATCTCGATTTCGACGACACGGAGCGTGTGATCGATCACGCGGCGGCGTCGGACCTCGTGCTGCTCAACAAGTGCGATATCGCGGACCCCGAACACCTCGACGATATCGAGCAGATATTACGCGCAGCGCAACCGTCGATGCGGTTGATCCGGACGAAACACGCCGGGCTGCCTTTGGCGTTGCTTGCTGGGATGGCGCCGACACAGTCTCGTTGGCACGTTCAGTCCGGCAATAAGTCGATGCACGCAGCGGGGTTTACGTCACGCGCATGGACGACCAGCAATCACCTCAAGCTCGCCGCGTTCGAGGCGGCCGTGCAGACGCTGTCGTCCAGTGTCTATCGCGCCAAGGGAATTCTGCACTTCGCTGAGCATCCCGGTCTGCGCGCGGTCTTCCATCTGGTTGGGCGGCGGTCGGACTTGAGTTTCGTGCCGAGAGTCGATGGCGATGGTTCGAGCTCGCTCGTCGCTATCGGCCATCGCGGCACGTTCGACGCATACGCACTCGACGTGTTGTTTTCGGCGCGTCACCGAGCAGAAGTCGGTGCCGACGCGCGACAGCCAACGCCATCAAAGCAGATGACCGCCACTGAGGGAGTTCGACCATGAAGGTTCGCACACTGGGACTGCTGGCCGTGCTCGGCCTCGGGCTGGGCAGCGCGCTTGTCTCAGCGCAGGAGCCGAAGCGCGGCGGCACGCTGGTGATCGGCGCGTCGGGGGCAACTTCGGGCTTCAACAACGCCATCGCTTCTGGCGCGGGCGTGATGGTGCCGGGGGCGCAAATCTTCGCGAGCCCACTGATGCACGACGACAAGTGGAACCCACAGCCGTATCTCGCCGAGACCTGGGCCATTTCGGCTGATGGCCTCTCGGTCACGCTCAACCTGCGCAAGGACGCCGTTTTTCACGACGGCCGCCCGATCACATCAGATGACGTCGCGTTTTCGATTCTGACGATCCGCGATAATCACCCCTTCAACACGATGCTCGCGCCCGTCGATAAGGTCGACACGCCCGACGCCTCTACCGCCGTCATCCGCTTGAAACACGCGCACCCGGCCATCCTCTATGCGATGGGGCCGCCGTTGATGCCGATCCTGCCAAAGCACATCTATGGCGATGGTACACCCATCAAGACGCACCCGCGAAACACCAAGGACGTCGTTGGCTCCGGCCCCTTCCGCGTCACAGACGTCAAGCCGGGTGATCAGTATGTGCTCGAGAAATTTGACAAATTCTTCCTTGCCGGCAAGCCGATGCTCGATCGCATCATCGTCAAGGTCTATCCGGATTCGCAGACGTCGCTGCTGGAATTCGAGGCTGGCCGTCTGCACATGCAGCCGTTCTTCAACCGCGTGCTGGAACTGGAACGCGCCAAAACCAATGCGCAGCTCGCCGTCACCAATCAGGGCTACGCCGCCATCGGTTCGATCCAGTGGCTGCTGTTCAACAATAAGAAGAAGCCGTTCGACGACATCCGCGTGCGACAAGCCATTGCCCATGCGATCGACCGCGAGTTCATCGCCAAGGCGCTGCACAAGGGGCTGTCGAAGCCGGCGACCGGACCGATCCACAGCGGATTTCCGCAGTATTCGTCGGACGTGACCACATACAAACTCGATCTCAAGAAAGCGGAAGAGCTGCTCGATGGCGCCGGGTTGACGAAGGGGCCGGACGGCGTTCGTCTCAGGATCACCTGCGATTATTACCCCGGCGACGAAGACGGCCAGAAGCGCATCGCCGAGTACATGAAGCCGGCATTGAAGCGCATCGGCATCGAGGTGGAAGTGCGCGCGCCCGCCGATTTTGCGTCCTGGGCGCGTCGGATGGCGACCAAGGATTTCGACATCAGCATGGACGGGGCATTTGCGTGGGGCGACCCTGTCATCGGCGTGCACCGCACGTATTTGTCGACCAACATCCGGCCGTTGGTCTTCACCAACAACGCGCAGTATGAGAGCGCCAAGGTCGATGGGCTTCTCGGTGACGCGGCACGCGAACCCGATGCCGCAAAGCGCAAGGCGATCTACGCTGAGTTCCAGAAGGTGGTGACCGCTGATGTACCATTGGTCTGGATTACCGAGACCCCCTACCACACGATCACGAGCAAGCGGGTCCGCAACGTGCCGACAACCATCTGGGGCACGGCCTCGCCGATGATCGACGTCTGGCTGGCCGACTGACATGTCGCTGGTGCGCTTCCTTGTCCGTCGCATCCTCTACGCCGCGATCCTCGTGCTCGCGGTGCTGGTGCTGAATTTCCTGCTCATCCGCCTCGCGCCCGGCGACCCGATCGAAACGCTGGCCGGTCAGATGGGCGGCATGACCGAGGCGAT
>JANMGQ010000236.1:0-24429 GCA_031374735.1 Hyphomicrobiaceae bacterium
GCGCGACGGTCACTCGGGTGCGGAGCCATTTCAACATGATGGCAACCAGCTCCGTGCGTTGCAGAATGGGTGGCCGGCACAAGGCCGGCCATGACAGTTGAGGGGAGGCGCATCCGTAAATAATATTGGCCGCTGGTATTAGCCATCGATCGCGTTGTTAAAGGCGTTGCCTGTGAGTGTGTCGCCGGCCCAACCGCCCGTAGAGTTCTCGAAGCCGGATAGGGTCATGGCAAGGCCGATGCGAGGTTCGACCGGAAAGACCCTAACGTGAAGAGCCTTACTTCGGCTTTTTCTCAGCCGGCTTATCCGTGAGCTTCTCGCCCAATTTCGGCTTGGCCGACAGACCGGCGCGAACAGCAAACGGCGAGGCCTGCGAGGCCGGCGGTTTTGTCTTGCCGGTCGGTTTGCGCAGGTCGCGGGTCGGCTTCTGAAAACCTTTGGCCATAGGGCGTCTCCATCCGTGATAGGGTCAGTATCGGCGTGCACGGACACCGAGACGGCGCAGTGCGTTGCGCTTGCCACGAATGAGAGGATCGATTCAGGCGGAATAGTGGCGGGCGCGACATCGTCAGCGTTGCCATGTCTGTTCTGCACGCCTGCTTGCACAGGGCGTCGGTCAGGATTACCTCTCCGCCCATGTCCAAGCCCCCGAAATCCCCCGCCGACCCAGCCTCGACGAAGCATCGGCCGTCGCGCGGAAAATCCGGCAAGCCGACGGCGCCACCGGTCGAGACCGCCGCGGGAACGCCCGGCTTTGGCGAGGCCCCGCAGTCGAGCTACACGGCGTCCGGTCCACTCGGCGCGCGACCGGTCAGCGCAGCCATGATCGCGGAGGCTGCAAAGAAACTGCCGGCGTTGCGCGGGGTCGGTGCGCCGATCCCTGGCCGAGGCGGTGACCCTATGACGGCGTCGCTGGATGCGATTCTAACCCGCCCCGGCGAGCGCAGCGATCGCGCGCGCGACATCCTCGCGCAGCAGCCGATGATTGCCACGCATCCCCTCGTGTCGGGCGAGCTGCCGAAGTTCGTGCCCCATCGGCCGGAGCGCCCCGAAAAGAGCGAAGGCGGCGTGCGCTTCGATCTCGTCTCGGAGTTCAAGCCCAACGGCGATCAGCCCAATGCGATCAAGGAACTGGTCCGCGGCGTGGAGAAGACCGAGCGCAATCAAGTGCTGCTCGGCGTCACCGGCTCGGGCAAGACCTTCACGATGGCGCACATCATCGGCGAGACACAGCGGCCGGCACTCATTCTCGCGCCCAACAAGACACTGGCCGCGCAGTTGTATGGCGAGTTCAAGAGCTTTTTTCCCAACAACGCCGTCGAGTATTTCGTCTCCTACTACGACTACTACCAGCCCGAGGCCTATGTTCCGCGCACGGACACCTACATCGAAAAAGAAGCGTCCGTGAACGAACAGATCGACCGCATGCGGCACTCCGCGACGCGCGCGCTGCTGGAGCGTGACGACGTGATCATCGTCGCGTCGGTCTCGTGCATCTACGGTATCGGTTCGGTCGAGACGTACACGGCCATGACCTTTGCCGTGAAGGTCGGCGATCGCATTCCGCGCGACCAGCTGCTGGCCGATTTCGTGGCGCTCCACTATCGCCGCAACGATCAGAACTTCCAGCGCGGATCGTTCCGCGTGCGCGGCGATACGGTCGAACTGTTCCCGGCGCACTTCGAGGACCGCGCGTGGCGCTTCTCGTTCTTCGGCGACGAGATTGAAAGCATCACGGAGTTCGACCCGCTGACGGGTGCCAAGGCCGACGAGATGAAGCTCGTCAAAGTCTACGCCAACAGCCACTACGTGACGCCGAAGCCGACGCTGCAGCAGGCCATCAAGCAGATCAAGGCGGAGCTGAAAATCCGCCTCGAAGAGTTGTATAACATGGGCAAGTTGCTCGAAGCCCAGCGCCTGGAACAGCGCACGCTGTTCGACATGGAGATGATGGAAGCCACGGGCTCGTGCGCGGGCATCGAGAACTACTCGCGCTACCTGACCGGCCGCCGTCCCGGCGATCCACCGCCGACGCTGTTTGAATATCTGCCCGACAACGCCCTGGTGTTTGCCGATGAGAGCCACGTCACCGTGCCGCAAATCGGCGGCATGTTCCGCGGCGACTACCGGCGCAAAGCAACGCTTGCGGAGTATGGATTCCGCCTGCCATCGTGCCTCGACAATCGTCCAATGAAGTTCGAAGAGTGGGACATGATGCGCCCACAGACGGTATATGTATCGGCGACCCCCGGAGATTGGGAGCTGGAGCAGACCGGCGGCACGTTCACGGAGCAGGTCATTCGCCCGACTGGGCTCATTGATCCCCCGGTCGAGGTCCGCGGCGCGAAAACGCAGGTCGACGATCTCCTCGACGAAGTGCGCAAGACGATTGCCAAAGGCTATCGCGTGCTGGTCACCACACTGACCAAGCGCATGTCGGAAGACCTGACGGAGTACATGCACGAGAGCGGTGTCAAAGTGCGCTACATGCACTCCGACATCGAGACGCTGGAACGTATCGAAATCCTACGTGATTTGCGGCTTGGCGCGTTTGACGTGCTGATCGGGATCAACCTGCTGCGCGAAGGTCTGGATATCCCTGAGTGTGCGCTGGTGGCTATCCTCGACGCCGACAAGGAAGGTTTCCTGCGCTCGGAGACATCGCTGATCCAGACCATCGGCCGTGCCGCGCGTAACGTCGACGGCAAAGTTATTCTCTACGCTGACACCATCACCGGCTCCATGGAACGCGCGATGGCCGAGACCACGCGCCGGCGCGAAAAACAGATGGCCTGGAACACCGCCAACGGCATCACGCCTGAAAGCATCAAGAAGAACATCGGCGACGTCATGGGCTCGATCTACGAGGCCGACCACGTCACCGTTGATACGGGCTTCGCGGAGACGGGCGGTGGCAAAGGCAAGACCGCCACCGTCGGCCACAACCTGCAAACCGTCATCGCCGACATGGAGAAGCGCATGAAGGCGGCCGCCGCCGATCTCGAATTCGAGACCGCGGCTCGCCTGCGCGACGAGGTCAAACGTCTGCGCACGACGGAGTTGATGCTCGCCGACGATCCCATGGCGCGACAGGCGTCCATCGACAGCGCGACGGGCGGTTTCGCGGGCGCCCGTAAGTATGGCGCGGCGGGTAATCTGCCACCCGCCCAGTCAGCCTCGCGGATCCGCAAGCCGACGTTGGATGAGATGACCGTTGGGCGTACGGAAGTGCCGGTTGGCCGTGACCTACCGATCAAGCCGCCGCAGTCGACCGGACCCAGCCGCCAGATGCGCAGCGCGGAGGACAAGCAACGTCGCGGCCGGCCGAAGAAGACGGGGCGGCCGGGGATGTGAGTGGATCCGTCCGCTGGGGCGCAAAACGGACGCAAGCAGGGTTGCCATAGGGAGAGGACGCACGGTCATTTACAGAGGTCACGGCGTCACGCCGTCGTCGAGGCGGAGCGTGCCGGTCCACAGGCGATCGATGCGGCCGGCGCGGGTGAGCAGAAGATCGTGCTGGTAGAGGCCGGGTTGTAGGACCCCGACGGCTGCGGCTGGCACGATCAATTCGAAGCGACCGAGCGCGGCATCGGTGACGACAATGCGGCCGTTGGCAGTGGTTGCAAGCAAAACCGGCGTGTTCGGCTCCCGCTCGAAAGCGAGCGCAAGCGTGGCGCCGGTCAGATCAATCGCGGTTCCTGACGTATCGGTGAGCGCAAAGCCTTGGCGCAGATCGGCGTTGGTTGAGGTAGTGAAGTCGACGCGATAGAGGGCGGTCATGCGATCCAATTCGTCACGTTGCAGCCACCCGCGCTCGATGTAATTCAATCTTTGATTGCAATCAACGGCGATACATAAACTGGATTAATGCGCGCCCGCGACTGCGGCACGTTCCGCGCTCAGGGCAATCGGGTGCTTGCGGAACTGCACCCTCTCCCCGTCCTTACGGGGAGAAGGAACTTCACCCGATTTTTGGCTCTGCGCTGTGCAGCCATTGACGCGGCGGCGTCCTTGGCACCACTCTCGCTCGTCATCAGGGAGATCGACATGCGCCGAAGCCTTATTGCGTTTGCCGCCGCTGCACTCACGACGGGGGCGAGCCTACTTGCTGCAGCGCCGCAGGCGCACGCGCAGAAAACGTTCAAGGCGGTGATGCACTCGGATCTGAAGATCATTGATCCCATCTGGACGACGGCGCTGATCTCTTTGAACCACGGCTACATGATCTATGACGTGCTGTTCGCGCTCGATGAGAAGCTCGAAGTGAAGCCGCAGATGGTCGACACATGGAGCGTGTCGGACGACAAGAAAACGTGGACATTCAAGCTGCGCGACGGCCTCGCCTGGCATGACGGCCCGCCTGTGACCGCTGACGACTGCATCGCGTCGCTGAAGCGCTGGGGCGCGCGCGATACGATGGGCCAGAAGCTGGTTGGTCTAGTGACGGAGTGGAAAGCTGTCGACGCCAAGACCTTCACGATGACGCTCAAGGAGCCTTATGGCCTGGTGATCGAGTCGCTTGGCAAGCCGTCGTCGAACGTGCCCTTCATCATGCCCAAGCGCGTCGCCGAGACGGATCCGCAAAAGCAGATCGACGACACCACGGGCTCTGGCCCGTTCGTGTTCAAGCGCGATGAGTGGAAGCCCGGCGAAAAAGCCGTGTACCTCAAGAACACGGCCTACAAGCCACGCTCGGAACCCGCCAATGGTTTGGCTGGCGGTAAGGTCGTGAAGATCGATCGGGTCGAGTGGATTACGATCGCGGACGCGCAAACGTCGGTCAACGCATTGCTCAACGGCGAGGTCGATTTCCTCGAGGCGCCGACGCACGATCTGATCGGGCTGCTGGCGAAAGACCCCAACATCACCATGAAGGTGCCGGTGCCGCAGGGCCGTCAGTATGCGTTCCGCTTCAACACATTGCACAAGCCGTTCGACAATCCGAAGGTGCGTCAGGCGGCGGCCTATGCGTTCTCGCAGAAGGATTTTCTCGATGCCACGATCGGTGACGACAAGTGGTACAGCCTGTGTAAATCGCTGTGGCCGTGCGGGACGCCGCTCGAATCCACCAAGGGCTGGGACGACAAGTTCGGCAATCCCGCAAAAGCTGCTGAATTGCTGAAAGAGGCCGGCTATGACGGCACGCCGATCGTGCTGATGCAGTCGACGGACCTGCCCTCGTTGGCGAACCTGGCGCCGGTTGCCAAGGCGCAGCTGGAAAAAGCTGGCTTCAAGGTCGATCTGCAGGCCATGGACTGGCAGACGCTGGTCGGCCGGCGCACCAAGAAAGACGTTCCATCAGCAGGCGGCTGGCATGCGTTCCTAACGTCGTGGGGCTCGGTCGATGTGCTCAACCCTGTGTCGACGGGCTTCCTCAATTCCTCATGCGAGAAGGCCATGTTCGGCTGGCCGTGCAATCCGAAAATGGAAGAACTGCGCGACGCGTTCGCGCGAGAAACGGATCCGGCCAAACAGAAGACCATCGCCGAGGCGGTGCAGGTGCTGCAGGCGGACGGGCCAACCCACATCCACCTCGGCCAGTACACGCAGCCCGTCGCCTATCGCAAAACCATCTCGGGAATACTGACGGCTGCCTCCGGCGTGATGTGGAACATCGAGAAAGAATGATGCGATCCTCCTTGAAACCGCAACCCGTGGGCGCGCGCGCACTCCTGATCGCTGCGATGCTGCAAGGCTTGGCAGCGAGCAGCGCACTGGCATGCGCGTGCTGCACCGAGCCTGGGCAGCGCTACGAGGGGACAGACCGCGTCTCCACCTACTTCCGCGATGAAATTGCCGCCATTCGTTTCGCCCCGACCGCCTCTTTATACGCGGGCGAACGAGGGACGGATGTCGTCCAGGGCATTCGCGCGCCATCGGATAAACCCTACAAGGTGACGCTGACGCGGCCGGCGGCGCCGGGCGGCATGTTCACCCTCGACGCCGTTGATGCCGCCGGACAAAGCGGGCGCATCACGTTTGCGATGCCACAACGGGTCACGCGCCTGGAGGTGGACCCGCGTAGCGATACGAAGGCTGGTGGCAACGGACCGACACTCTACAAGGAGTGGCGGCTTGAGGCGCCTGCGACGCTTTCGGGCATCTTTGCGGCCAAGCAGTCCCGCGGGACGGCGCGGCTCATCCTGCAAGGTCGCGGCAACAGCTGTACCGCATCGCCAGATTTTTCCCACTGGACGCTTGTCGTGAGCGGCACCGGCGTCCGCTTCAGCCTCCTCGGCGAGACCAAGCCTTAGAGCCGCAGCAAGAGGTTCATGAGCTTCCCCCGCTACTCAGCCGCCCGCCAATCGACTACACAGCGAGCTGAGAAAGCCCGCTATGCCCCTCGACGTCGTCGATCTCCGCAGTTTTTATGCCACGCCGCTCGGCGGCATGGCCCGGCGACTGATTGGAAAAAAGATCCGGGTACATTGGCCGCGCGCGGACGGGATGGTGGTCATCGGGCTCGGTTACGCGGCGCCGTATCTGGGATCGTTTCGCCGCGAGGCGCTGCGCCTCGGCGCGTTCATGCCGGCTGAGCAGGGTGGAATTCTGTGGCCCTCGCGCGGTCCGGTCCGCTCTGTCATGGTCGAGGAAGATCGCCTGCCGCTGCCGGACAACACGGTCGATCGACTGCTGATGGTGCATTGCCTTGAGTCGGCCGGCGGACATGCGCGCGGTCTGCTGCGAGAGGCGTGGCGCGTGCTGGCGCCTCAGGGGCGCCTCTTAATTGTCGTGCCGAACCGGCGCGGGATCTGGGCGCGGCGGGACAACACGCCGTTCGGCCATGGCCAGCCTTATAGCCGGGGACAGTTGGAGCGGCTGTTGGTTGATGCGCTGTTCACGCCGCTGCTGATCGAAACAGCCTTGCATGTGCCGCCCCTTGAGCTGCGGCTGATGATCCGCGCCGCGCCACCGGTGGAGAGATTGGCAACCAAGGTGTCTGCACCATTCGGGGGACTATTGGTCGTCGAAGCGCGCAAGGAAATTGCGTCCCCGATCACGTCAGGCGTGGTCGCCGTCC
Organism: Hyphomicrobiaceae bacterium; assembly: GCA_031374735.1. Lineage (GTDB taxonomy): Bacteria > Pseudomonadota > Alphaproteobacteria > Rhizobiales > Hyphomicrobiaceae > JABFRJ01. The sequence goes on from JANMGQ010000236.1 coordinate 7,022, forward strand.
AACGTCAGGCGGCGACGGCGCCTGAGCCTGCGCGTCGCCTGATGCCGGCCAAAAAGACCTGACCGGCATCGTCTATCTGGCAGCGTCCAACTTTTTTCGGGGCGGCAGCGCGGCGTTACTTTGGCGCCGCGGGCGCGGCCATGGGCTTACCCTTCTCGACAACGAACGTGGCGATCACGACGGCCCCCCTGTCACCGGACTTGCCGTCGTGGATGGCGCCGGGAGGGATCTGATAGCTCTCACCCGCCTTGAGCGCGCGATCGGCCTGACCTTCGACAATCAGCACCATGTCGCCTTCGAGCAGATAGCCGCTTTCAATGCCGGGATGCGTGTGGCGACCGATCTGCGATGTGGGCGTTACGTCAACGCGCATGATGACAGCGGTTTGATTGGTGCCGGGCACGTCAAAGGTCTGCAGCGGCGTACGCTTGATCGGCGAGTTGGCTTGCGCTCCCGCCGTCACGGGCGGCGGCGTGGCCTGTTGCGCCAAGGCAAGAGCCGGCGTCAAAAGCAGTGCGGTTGCAAGGAGGGCGGAGCGAAGCATGGTGAGTTCCTCGGGTCGGTGCACGACAGTTGAGCAGGTTGAGCACCTGAGTGGCAAGAAAAAACCCTCGCGCCGCCACGGCGATCCGCACTCTCAGCGCATCACGCTCTTGATCAACGCCTTCGCTTCATCGCTCGCCCAGTCGGCAGGGCCGAGAAGGCGACCGATCTCGCGGCCTTGGCCATCAATCAGCAGCGTTGCGGGCAGGCCGATGACGCGCAGTTCGTTGGCCATCTTTGCGGTCGGATCGACATAGAGGGCGAGTTTTTTCGTGCCAACCTGCTCAAGGAACTTCTCGGCCGCTTTGACGCCCCCGCGATCGACGCCGAGCGCGACAACCTCAAACGTGTCGCTGCCCATTTCGGCCTGCAGTTTGTCGAGATCCGGCATCTCCTTGCGGCAGGGCGCACACCACGTCGCCCACAGGTTCAGCAGCACGACTTTGCCCCGCCAATCCTTCAGCGATTTGTCCTGCCCCTTGGCGTCGACGAACTTCAGCGCGGGCAACTCGGCGGGCTGCGGCTTGTAGACAAAGGCCGCCATGTGGCCGGTGTTGAGCTTACCCTGGCCCAGCACCGGGTTCTTGCCGAACAGCATCGCCATCAACAGGGCAATGGCAACGACGACCATGCCGATCAGAAACCGCGTGCGCTGATGCGGCGGCATGTTCGGGGGCATCATGGGCATAGGCGTGAACTCCGGCAGCAGAGACGAGCAGCGCAATCACGGCAGATATAGGTGAGGACACGGCGAACGTGAACAGGGGCCGAATATGCCGTAACAGGCACGCCCGCGACGAACCTCATCTACGGTCGTTGTCCTATAGTCTCAGGTCGCCCGCGTCTCGATGGGTTGACCCTTTGGCGTTCTGATGGTTTTAAGCATGTGCGCCACGGTTTCGCCGCTTTCTCACGAGGGCGGCGATGAAAAGGGAATGCAGTACACTTCACGCGTCATGCGTTGAGTTACGCTGCAGCTGCCCCCGCAACTGTAAGCGGCGAGCACTGTTCCATATGTCACTGCCCAGCGGGTTCGCCGGCGACGGCGGGAAGGCGGACCAGGGCGTTCGAGCCGCAAGCCAGGAGACCTGCCGAGGCGCGTCGCCCATCACCCGTGCGGGGCGCGCGGAGGAGCGGAGTGTCTCGGTCTTCGCCTTGGTATCAAGTTGGATATCGAGCAGATCGCAGCGGCGACGACGAAACGTGTGGGGTATCGTCGTGGCAGGCTCAGGCGGGTTTCGGCCCGGTCATCGCATCTTTGCAATTGCTTAGTCGGGTGAACCGTCGGCGCATTCGTGCGCCTGCGGCAGTGTGAGTATGCTGTGCCGATCCCTCTCACATATCCTGAGAGAGGACGTCGCCGTGAGCTACGTAAGCCAGAAGTCAATCGTCTCTAAGTCAGTGCTCGGATTGTTGGCGCTTGCGCCATTCACCGAGACACACGCCCAACAGGCGCCGCCGGTTGGGACCGAACTGCCAACGATCGTTGTGCCCGCGCCTGCCGTTCAAGGGGCGACGCTGGACAAGCGCCGCACTGAACCGGCGCCGCAATCGTCGCCTCAGCCGGTTTCGTCCACATCGTCCGCGCCGACCCCGAAATCCGCGCCAGCGGCCGCGCCGACCGTTGCTCCGGCTGCTGCCGTATCCGCATCCGACGGCGGCACGGGTTCCGCCGATGGCGGCGTGCCGCAGCGTGAACTCGGCACGTCCGTGACGGTGGTCTCGCGCGAGGATCTGTCGCGCCAACAGGTGCGCCATGCCGCTGACGCACTGCGCTCTCTGCCGGGCGTTTCGGTCAACCGTCCAAGCGGTCCCGGCTCGCTCACGCAAATCCGCATGCGCGGCGCCGAGGGCAATCACACACTGGTCCTGATCGACGGCGTCACAGCCAATGACAGCGGTAATGGCGAGGTCGATTTTTCGCTCATCCCCGTCGAAGACATCGAGCGCGTCGAAGTCATTCGTGGTGCGCTGTCGGGCTTGTACGGCTCGAACGCCATCGGTGGTGTGATCAACATCATCACGCGCAAAGGCAGCGGGCCCCTGTCTGCGAGCATCCGCACCGAAGTCGGTTCGTTCGGTACGCGTGATGTCGCAGCCCGCCTTGGAGGCGGCACCGAGCGCGGATATGTCTCGCTCAGCGGCCAGTGGAAGGCGAGCGAGGGCTTCAACGTTTCTCCGTCAGGCGATGAGAAGGACGGCATGCGCTTGGGCAGCTTTGCGGCGCGGGCGGGTGGCAAAATCACCAACGACTTAAGCCTCGACGCACACCTGCGACGGACGGACAGGCGCGTACAGAACGATGGCTTTGGTGGTCCTGTCGTCGGAAGCGTGGGCACCGCCTATGACGATGCGTCGTGGCAGAAGAACACGCTGCTGCTCGGCGGCATGACCTTGAAGCTCGCACCCGCTGCCAGCGCCTTCAGCAACGAACTTTTCTACACCTTCGTCTCGAACGATCAGCGCGCCTTCGACGGCACGTATATAAGCAACTCGCACAACCTCGGCATCACTGATGTCTACGGCTATCGCGGCAGCGTTCGCCTCGACACGCCCACGATCATGGCCCGCCACACGTTTTCGGTTGAAGCCTCGCAACAGAACGAGCGCTTCACACCATCAGGCGACTACGATGATGGCATCGAGCGCAAGCGGACACGCACCTCATTCGCTGGCGAATGGCGCGGCGGGTTCGCCGATACGCTGTTCCTGACAGCAGGCGTACGTCGTGACGACAACGACACGTTCCGCGACTTCACGACCTGGCGGTTCGCAGCGTCGCTGGCGCCCGCGGGCTCGGCGCTGCGCCCGCATGCGAGTGTTGGCACCGGCGTGAAACTGCCGACCATGTTCGAGCAGTTCGGGTCCAACCTCGCCTACTTCGCGCCGAACCCGAACCTGAAGCCAGAAGAGAGCCTCAGCTGGGATGCCGGCGTCGAAGTGAAACTCCTCGGCGGCCGGGCCCTGTTCGACATCACCTACTTCCGTGCCAACCTGACCAACGAGATCCGCACGGACTACAGTGGGTTTCCCTACACGCCGATCAACTTGACCGGGGAAAGCCGTCGCCAGGGTGTCGAAGTCTCGCTGAAGGGCGCCGTCACCAGCTGGCTCACAGCCGGCATCTCCTACACCTACACCGATGCGCGCGATCCCTCAGACGTCGTCGAAATCCGCCGCGCGCCACACACGGCGCGTATCGATGCGACTGCAGCATTTGCCGACGGCAAAGGCACCGTGACAGCGGCGGCGGTCTACAACGGCGCCATGACGGACTTCCGTTTCACCAACGTGTCAGACGGCTTTGGGGGCACATTCCCGAGCCTGTCGGGTCGCGCAGGCCTTGCTCCCTATTGGCTGCTCACACTGGGCACGAGCTACAAAGTCCAGCCTAACCTGGAGCTCTACGGCCGCATCGAAAATGCGCTCGATACCAAATACCAGGAGCAATACGGCTATAACACCGCGCGCATCGCTGGCTACGCCGGCGTGAAAATCACGTTCGACGATCTGCTCGGGGTGAAGAAGTGACTTGCTCACAGACGGACACGGCCGGACTGGCGCAAGCGCGTCTCGATGCGCTTGCCAAGCCGCAAGGGAGCCTGGGTTTGCTCGAACGCCTCGCCATTCGGCTCTGTGAGACGCAGGGTACGATCGCGCCGCAAACATCGCCGAGGACCGTGCTGTTGTTTGCCGGCGATCACGGGGTCGTCGAGGCCGGCGTCGGCATTTGGCCGCAGGCTGTCACGGCGGCGATGATCGAGACCATTGTACAAGGCCGCGCGGTGAGCTCGGCGCTCGCCGCCGCAAGCGGTACGGCGCTGCACTTGATCGACGTCGGGTCGGTGGCGCCGGATCGCGCGGAAGGCGCGATTTATCGCGACAAGCGGGTCTCACGCGGCAGCGCAAACCTGGCGACCGGCGCGGCCATGAGCGCCGCGGACTTCGATGCCGCATGGACTGTCGGCGCTGATGCCGTGCGCGATACGAGATCGGCCGGTGCGCGCGTCGTGGCCCTCGGCGAACTCGGCATCGGCAATACGACTCCGGCCGCCTGCCTCATCGCGCTGCTCACCGATCAGCCGTCAGACGCGCTGGTCGGGGCTGGCGCGGGTGCGACGCCTGAAAGCCTCGCGCGCAAGCGCCACGTCGTCGCCGACGCTGTTGCTCGGGCCCGCGCACAAATGTCGTCTGACACGAAAGCGGCCATCGCCGGTGTCGCCGGCTATGAGATCGTCGCGATGGCTGGCGCCATCGCTGCGGGCGCTGAACTGGAAGTCACCATCGTGCTCGACGGCGTCGTCACCGCTGCGGCCGCGCTTATCGCTGCACATCTGGTGCCGGCCGCGACGCAAACGTGCATCGCGGCACATGTTGGCGCCGAACCTGCTCACGCCGTCGCGCTTGCACAACTTGGATTGCAGCCCTTTCTCGACTGGCAGATGCGGCTCGGCGAGGGCTCCGGTGCGCTGTTGCTGTTGCCATTGCTGGATGCGGCGGCAGCACTGATGGCCAACGTCGCAACGCTTGATGAAGTTCTCAGCGGGGCCAAAGCGTGAGCCAGCCCTGGCACGAAACGCCTGAAATGCGGGCCTTTCTGACGTCCGTGCAATTCCTGACGCGTCTGCCCGTGCCCGGCGGCATGACACGCGACCTCTCGACATACCCGGAGGATATCCAGCGCGGATTGAAATACTTTCCGCTGATCGGCGGTGCGATCGGCGGTATCACCGCTGTGGCCCTGCTGGCGTTTGCGCTGGTGCTGCCATTTCCGGTCGCCGTCCTCGCGGCCCTCGCGGTCGAAGCGCTCGTGACCGGCGCTTTTCACGAAGACGCGGTCGCCGACTTCTTTGACGCCTTCGGTGGCGGCTGGACCCGCGACGACGTGCTGCGCATTTTGAAGGACAGCCGCGTCGGCAGTTTCGGATCGCTCGGGTTGATCCTGGCCGTCGGCTTGCGTGCTGCGGGCCTGATGTCGTTTCCGGATGCCAACGCGGCGGCCATTGCCTTGATCATTGCCGGCGCACTCGGGCGCACGGTTATTCTTGCCGTTATGGCGGTTGTGCCACCTGTTCCCGCCCGCGATGGCCTTTCGAAAGACATCGGCCAGCTCGCGAGCTGGCATACGTTCGGGGCAAGCCTCGCCATCGCCTCGCCGCTGCTGGCTTGGACGCTCTATCGCGACCCGCTTGGAATGGCCGCAATGCTGGTCCTGCTCGCCGCCTTCGTCGCCTGGTTCCGCGGCTATCTCATCCGGCGCATCGGCGGCGTCACAGGCGACTGCCTCGGCTTCTCGGCCTATGTCGGCATGATCGTCGTCACACTGGTCCTCGCGCGCACAGTGAAGGTGTAGAAGTGGTGGCGCGCGGTATGCTGGTGGCCCGCGCTGGCCTGCGGCGAACTTTCGTAACAGGGCAAGGACCACTGGTTTCAATATCCGGTCAGATCGGTCGGCTCCAGCGCCTTGCCCGGGTCGGCGAGCCGCCCCAAGATGGTTGTCACCACGGACGTCATCGTCGCGAAATCGTTGTCGAAATCGCCGTGGTTCGCCGCGTTGGTGGCCGCGTCTTGACCCGCGTAGAAGAATGACGAGCCCGGCGGCAGGTCGATCGTGGCGGACGCCGTCTTCATGCCAAGCAGCGGCGCGGGCGTCTCCTCCTCCAGGGCTCGAGAAACGAGATAAAGCAGGGACTTCTGATACGTTTTGAGCACGTTGTCGTCCTGCTCGCGTTGGTCCGTAAGATTGAACACGGTGAGTTGGCGAACGCCGGTCGCGCCTGGTTTTCCAAGCAGCGGCCGATAGTGCTGATCGAAGAACGGCACGGTGCAGGCCGGCGCGAGCAGTTGCACCGTGTCGATGGCGTGCGGCAAACCGGACGCAGCAAGGCCGCTCAGCATGCGGCCCAAGAGGATCCCGCCGGCGCTGTGTCCGACAAGATGTAACTTGGGGCCACCCTGTGCCGCTGTCGGGATGCGCCCGAGCATCGTCGTCAGGGCGGCGAGTGCGTTACCGCCGCCCTTGGTGAGATAGGCCGAATTGAATGCGACGTCGGCATCGTGTTTGATGGCACGCCAGACAGCCCGACCGACCTTGCCGACGATCTTCTCGATCGCGAGGTCGGTGAAGTCTGAGAAGCCTGCCCCCGCGCGTTCTTCAATGCGCCCGAAACCGCCGACTATTGCGTCCTGGAACTCGTTTGGGAAATCTGTGCCCCAAAGAAAAAACAGCGGGTAGATACCATTGCGTTTCAACGGCTCTCGCAGTGCGGCCGCGCGGGCGGCACCATCTTCGAGGCTGTTCAGACCGCCGTGAGCATAGATCATCACGTGGTTGAAGCGCTGCTGACCCGGCTGCGGTCGACCGATCCGATCGGCCGTCTCAATCAGTGACGCCATCGGGGTTGGATAGTTGCCGTTCGTCTGCAGGAGGCCGTCATCGATGTTGACGATATGGCCGACAACCTGGTCACGCCGCGGCGCACTCGTTTTGGCCGCTGCCGCCGCCGTCTCGGCCTGGATGCCGAACGTTGAGCGGTTGCGCACCAGATGGAAGGCCTTCGGCGTCGGCACCGAGAGTCGCATGACCCAGGCATCGAGCACGTTCTCCGACCAATCATCATAGCTCCAGTGCGCAACGCCCGGCGGATAGGCATGAGGTCCACCGCCGCCCCAGGTCGGGCCCCAGGAGTTGTGCACGAGGAAACCGGCCTCGTCGTAGCCGACGATCGCAAAAGCGTGACCGCCAATGTAGTCGCGCTGCTGTTCGATCCACCCCTGCCTTGGAGACTTCCAGCCCGAATGGACGCGCGCCGAGACGCAGATCACGTCAACCTCGTTCAACGCGGCATGGTAGTGGGTCGCGTCCGGCTGCAGTCGATAGTATGCGCCGAGAGCCACTTGGCGCGCGTCTTTCGCCTGCGCCACGGTGAGGGTCCAGTTGCGGTCGGCGGTGTTGTAGGGTGCGGCGGCGAGACTACACACTCCATTGTGGAAGAAGCCTTTCATAGCGCCGCGCAGGCTGGATCCCGAGTAGTTCTCGCCCAGCCATTCGTCGTGCAGCTTGGCCATTTCGTAGAGCATGCGCGGGCTGACCTCACGCGGGAGCGGCGGAGGGTTCGGCTGGCGCAGGCGCTGAACGTTGAGCAGATTGATCGCAGCTGCCAGTGCAAAGCCCGTGCACGCACCTTCCTGCCCTTGGTCGAGTACGCAGAGCCCCTGTGGCGCATCCTTGCGCATCTTGAGATCGCTCAACACCGGCTGGTAGACGCGATCTCGCAGATCCGGGACATCCGGTGTCGCGTTCAGAACCCGCTGCATGCCTGCTATCGTGGCCTCAGGTCGCTGCGCGTTAAGGGCAGGCAGCGCCACGCGGAGCATCGCCTCACGCGTGGCAAAGCGGCTTGAGGCCGATATCGATTGGCGGTTTCGCGCCGCCGACGTCGAGCGCACGCCGCCGCCCACCTGTCCGCTGCTCTTGAGCGCGTCGGACGTCACCTTCAATTGCTCACGGATCGCGCGCAATTCGCGCAGCACATCACCGGCCATGAACCACCCTCCGAAAAACGACCCATCAATCCGTCTGTGACCAACCCGGTCGTGACTATGGACGCGGCCATGCTGCATGGACGTGCGTATCGTGGTGTGGCGCACCGGGGCCCAACACCTCGGTGGCCCCCAGATCCCGGCACATCGCCATGAATGCGTCCAAGCCCGGGTGTCCGGCGTGTACGCGCTGGCCGTCGATGGTATTCGCGTCCAGGCCGATGCCAGCGTAGTGACGCGAATTCGGACTGTGCGAACCGCCCGCAAGTTCGGAGACGGAGAACGCGAACTTCGAGGCGAGCGCTAGCATCCCGGCAAGCAGGTGGCGGTCCAACTCGACGCTGCCGCCCGGCGCATTGCCGTAGCTGCTGCGCTTGGCCGGTCGACCGTCAGCCGTGTCCGAGATATTCTTCATCGCGGTGGCGTCGTCGACTTTGCCGGAAACGTGCCCTGTCGCGTGCAAAATTTTGTTCGATCCGAGTATCTGCCGGGCCATGTCGCTTCGGGACGGACCGGGGCCAGCGCCGCTGACCCGTTGCAGCGCCATTGGGGCTGAATAGGCCGGCGCATAGTCATCACCCCAGACAGCATCCTGGCTGTAGGTGTTGGCGGCGAAAGCCCCTCCAACCGGACCCTCAAACGGTCGGTCGTCGATGTCGACGCCATTCGCCTTGATCGGCAGTGAAGCCAGATCCCAGTTCTCAGCGGTGACGATGCGGCCCAGGTCCCGCGTACGGTAGGCGCTGGTCCGCACCGCCGGCCGATGATGGTTCCGAAGCCAACTGTCGCGCGCCGTGACGTATTGGCGAACCCAGGTCTTCTCGTCTCCGCCGGCAGCCGGCGGGCGCTCCGAGAACATCTGCCGGATGTCCTGTCGCATAGACCCGCTTTGGATGAAGCTGTCGTAGATGACCAGGATGGACAGGGCCTTCGTGAAGCCGTTGTCGGACGCCCACTTGAGCGCCGGCTTGAAATACCGCTTCTCAAAAAAGGCATCCTGCGTTGTCGCCATCATCGGGTCTTCCCGACCGGCGCGCACCAGTAAGTTTTTGAACGTGTCGTCGTCAACCAGCGGCGAACTCGTCCGGCCGATCTGGGCAAGGTACGGGCGCAACTGATCTGCGAACCGCCCACCGTTATCGACGTACATCTGGACGAGTTCGCGCAGGTTTCCGTATTCGGTCGTCTGCGAACGGCCGTAGGTGATCTGGCGCCGATCGTCCGGACCATCAGGGAAGATGCTGATGTCTGCGTAATCGCCGCGCGCGCTGCCCGTCTCGAATGCGTTCAAGATGCGCTCGCAAACGAGCGTCTGGCCGGGCGTCAATGCGGCGCCGGCAGCACCGACCCGACCGTCCAGGCGGGCATCGAGTGGCAGCATCGCTGGTGTCGCGCGCGCTGCGACAGTGCGGACGATGGTGCTGAGTTCCATGACGATCGCGCGCAGCTCCGCCAGCTCTTCCTGCTGCTGGCTTAAGACGGACAGTGTGGATGTCCCCGCCATCGCACCAACCGGTGCGCCGCCGCTGAGCAAGGCCGTAAGTCCGTTCTGGGCGGCATCGCCGAAGGCGCCTGACGCGCGGTAGCGACGCGTATCGACGCTGAACACCGCCTGTATGCCGAGGCGCGCACTGGCTCCTCGAATTGCCGTAACGAGGTCATCCTTCTCGTCAGAGCCAAGGCTGTCGTCGACCTCGAAGATGTGGAAATCCGCGAACATGTCGCGCGGCAACGTCTCGGGCTTGTCCGTAAGGCTGAGCTTCGACGCGATGGCCCGCAGCGTATCCTCATCAATATTCTTCAAGATGAGCCGGGGGATCGAGCCTTTGGCGAACTCATCCGCATACGTTCTCAAAAAGCCGAGGAAGCCCATGAGGTCGACGTGTGGCCTGTCGAAGAGCTTGATGTTCTGCTCGTCGAACGGCCGGCTGAGGTTGTCGATTTCAGCCGCGACATAGCCGAGCGCCTTGTAGTCCTGGAGCTGCTTCAGAGTGTGGGGCCAGAACTTGGCCTGCTCGTCCCACGCCTTGACCAGCTTCTTGAGCGCAGCCGTGAATTGGACGTTGCCATCACCATCAGATGTCAGCTTGGGCGCATTGGCCTTGGTACACAGTTGGGCCTCGATCGCGGCTTGTATGAAGCGTGCCGCTTCCCCCTCTTCCCAGGCATCGCCGGTCGCGCCAAATGCACCCTCGAGATAGATGGAGGTCGCGTGCCCGGCATTGCGCCAACTTTTCGCGAGCTTTTCGAATTCCACCTTGCCTTCAGCCTTTTCAGCCGCGTCCTCTCCTTTGCCCGGAGGGTTGAAGATGTTGATATCGAGCCCGATCAGCAGCGAGCGATTCGGATGGCGCGCGGAGAGCGCGTCAATCGTGCGTCGCGCGAGGACGCTCTCTGCAACGTCTGGCGCGGGTTTGCTGGTCAGGCCGGTGAAGAGATGCTTCCACTCTGACGCAAAGCCGAACACGGTTTGGGGTGGTGTTGCTGCGACGGCCGCAACGGGACCGGCGAATGGACCTCCGACGCCGACAGGCATCGGCGCGATGGTCCCGAAACCTCTCTGCCGCGCCGCAGCCAGAGTACGAGGCCCCGCGTGCCCGTCCGCCGCGAGATTGCAGGACTGTTGAAACGCCTTTGTTGCGGCAAGGGTCGACACACCGAACTTTCCGTCTGCAGGTCCGGCAGCGGGACCCAAGAACGCCTGCCACATCTTGACCAGCGGACCACGGCTGCCGAGCCGCAAACCAAGCGAGCCCATGTGCTCGATCGCGGCATCTGCAATGATCAGTCTCGCATCGGCGACGCCGCTTGAGGAAATGTGACCACCCGCGAAGGTCTTCAGATCGTCGAGCACGGCGATGACCCTGCGTGTGCTGTCCGAGAGTGCCAAATCCGACGACGCATTGGCGAGTTCAGACCCGAGATTGATGCAGCCGATGCTGCTCGCAAAGCCGGTCCCGGGATGCATCAGGATGGCCGTGCGTTGCGCGGTCGGGGATAACCCGATCGCCGGGCGCGGCCGCGACCCGTCCGTCTCGTAATCCCGCGTCGCATAATTGCCGGTCACATGCGCGACGAGTTCGTAGGTGCCTGCCTCGATGCAGCGATGCTCTTCGACGCCGACCAGCCCATTGTCGCCAGGGCCCTCGCGCTCGACGGCGGTGCCGGACAAGCCATTGACCGCAATGCCGTCCCGATACACTTGGTAGGTGCCGACGGTCCGGCCGAGTTCAAGACCGGCTCGCTGATCCGTCCGCTTGCGTTGAATAAAGAGCGTCCACCCATGCTGTGGGATCATCGACTTCGCTCCTGCCCGACAATATGACTTGCACCAAACAAGCACGAATCGCGTTCGCTCGAAGGGCGACTTGATGCGATGGTAAATGTAGCGGATGCCATAGGTCAGGTTTCGGCCGGTCTGACCGGCAGTTCCACCACCAGGGAGCTGACGAACCGCCATCCGAGCGAACGCCTGCCGTCGGGCAGGCATCATTGCCCCAGCATGTGGCTGGCAGCTGGGCGTGCGGCGCCCTCAGTGATACGCGCGTGACAGCCTTCTCAGGTCTACTGGGACGTGACAGCTGAGCAAATGATGCCCACCTGTCGTCCGGAGGCGCCTCAGCTGATGGCGGCGTGACAGCGCTCGCGCCAACTTGTCGGTGAGCCCTTGGCACGGTTGTCTGTCTGGTTCCTCCCATCCAGGACGAACACCAGCGGCTTTGGCGACAGGCGTGCAAAATAGAGGCGACGCGTGCGCTGACCATCCGGCGATTTCGTCAGCACCTCGCGCAGTGTTCGTCCGCTGTCGAGGTCGCGATATTCGATCTGCAGACTGCCATCTGACAAAACCCTGGCGGACGTCATGGTCGCCGTGCGCGGCGGCGTCTGGCTCTCGACGCGGATATCGACGCCACCAGCACCGGCCTTCGAGTGGCCGTAGGTTGTGTAATAGTTGAAGCCGAGATTAAACGGCTTGCCCGCTGGCAAAGAACAATCCTGCGCCCAGACGCCGCTCAAACCCCAGGCGTCCAAGGTCGCTTGGATCGATGGCGCCGCCGTTTGCGCATGCGCCTCGGCCACGCTCATGAGGGCCACAGCCACCGCACACACGCGCCAGCGCGCAACTGCCAGTATTCCCATCGAACGACCGTGCATCGCACCACCTTTGCCAATCAGGTTTCAAACACACGTATCTGACGCCACACGCCGCGCATGGGACCATGCTCGTCAATCCCACGTGCGAGGGGCCGAAGTCCACTGACGAACTCGGAAGGGGCTGCGCCTTCTCAGCGGCGCGCCGAGGTGACAGAAGGTATGATCCGTCACGACGAGTGCGCGCCAAATGTCTCGATCACCTGTGAAGCCTGCCACCGGCCAAGTCTCTGGCATGCACCGCAACCTCGCCACCTATGGTGATCCTGCCTTTGCCCTCTATCTACGCAAGGCCTTCATCAAGGCGCTGGGATATACGGACGAAGCCCTATCACGCCCGATCATCGGCATCGTTGATACGGGCTCGGGTTATAACGCCTGCCACGCCAACATGCCCGATCTGATCGAGGCGACCAAGCGCGGCGTGATGCTCGCGGGCGGCATTCCCGTGCCGTTTCCCGTCATCTCGATCCAGGAGAGCTTTTCCAACCCGACGTCGATGTATCTGCGCAATCTGATGGCGATGGACGTCGAAGAGATGGTCCGCGCGCAGCCCATGGACGCCGTCGTGCTGATCGGCGGTTGCGACAAGACCGTGCCGGCGCTGTTAATGGGGGCGGCCAGCGCGAACATTCCCGCAATCCTGCTCGTGACAGGGCCGATGATGGCTGGATCCTGGCGCGGCGAACGCCTCGGCGCATGCACCGATTGCCGCCGCTTCTGGGGACGCTATCGCGCGGGCGAAATCAGCGACGCCGACATCACCGGCATCGAGAGCGAGTTGGCACCAACCGTCGGCACATGCGGTGTGATGGGCACGGCGAGCACGATGGCGCTGTGCGCAGAAGCGCTCGGCATGATGCTGCCGGGAGGCGCCGCGATCCCTGCCGTGATGGCCGAACGCCGCCGCCATGCCGAGCTGAGCGGCGCACGCGCGGTTGCCATGGCAGCCGAGAAACTCACGCCTGACAAGATCATGACACCGCCCGCGTTCCGCAACGCCTTGCGCGTACTGCTCGCGGCTGGCGGGTCGACCAATGCACTGATCCATTTGACAGCCGTTGCGGGACGCTGCGGCATCGGCATCGACTTGGAAGCCTTCGATCGCATGGGCCGCGAAACGCCTGTGCTGGTCGACCTCAAGCCGACGGGTCAGGGCTACATGGAAGACCTGCATCGCGCCGGCGGATTGCCACCGATGTTGCGCGAACTGCACAAGCTGCTGGCGCTCGATGCGCTGACGGTCACGGGCAAATCGCTCGGCGAAAACCTGGAGGCCGGCCCGAAGGCGTTCGCACAGGAGGTGGTGAAACCGTTCGCAAAGCCCGTGTATCCGAACGGCGCCATGGCCGTGCTGCGCGGCAATCTCGCGCCCGGCGGCGCGATCATCAAGCAAGCCGCAGCGGCGCAGAACCTGTTGCAGCACGAAGGTCGCGCTGTCGTGTTCGACGGCTTGCCGGATATGGCCGCACGGCTCGACTCAGCCGACCTGGATGTGACGGCGGATGATATTCTCGTGCTGCGCAATGCGGGACCGAAAGGCGCGCCCGGAATGCCGGAAGCGGGCTACATCCCGATCCCCAAGAAGCTCGCGGCCAAGGGCGTCAAGGACATGGTGCGCATTTCGGACGCCCGCATGAGCGGCACGGCCTTCGGCACCATCGTGCTGCACATCTCGCCTGAGAGCGCGATCGGCGGACCGCTGGCGCTGGTGCGCACAGGCGATCGCATCCGGCTCGATACAGCCGGACGCCGCATCGATGTGCTGGTGTCAGAGACGGAACTCGCGGCGCGGCAAGCGTCCATCGGCGTTGTGCCAACCGGCGCCGGTCGCCGCGGCTACGAGAAGCTCTGGTTCGACGAGGTCACGCAAGCCGAGCAGGGCTGCGACTTCGCGTTCTGCATCCCGCCGATCACAACACGGCTCGGCTGATTGCAAGCCCTCAGCGGACGAGCCTGAAGACGGCACCGCCGTCTTCATCACGCAGCTCCAACGCTTCGCCAGCGCGGCTGGCAGTACGGATCCGGCGCAGCGCACTGAACACCTCGCGCTCGCTCTCCATGCGGCCGGCACACATCATCAACGTGCTCTGGATCGTGCCGACGCGCGGACCATCACCCGCAACCAGCGGCGCAAAAAAGCGGTTGCAGCCCGCCGACCCAGAGATGGTTGTCGCCGTGAATGAAATGCGCGCGTCTGGCGGCGCCCGCTTTCCCGCAACCTCGACAATGCGCCACGGCGCACCCGCGAGCGACCCCGTCACATCTGACGCAACCGTTGGCGCAGCCCGCGTGCCGCTCTGCGCCCATGTGCGCCCCGCGATCAGGCCGAGCACAGCCAGAACAAGGGCGCCCGCAACAAACACGGGCCGAGAGGCAAGACGACGCGACATGGGATGCAGAACCGCAGGAGAGCCAAGGATCCCCCGCTCTCTAAGGTCTGCTGGCTGTACCGCACATGAACCAACGCGAACGCCGTTGCCGCGCTCAGCAGAGTTCGCTGAAGTGGTCTTCCCGGTTCAGCGATAAAACTCTGCGAGATCAGGGAACCTAAGCAGGCATTCGTTGGGCAACCAACGTATGCCTGCTTAAACCGCCACAGGCGCCTTGATGTGCGGGTGTGGATCATAGCCCGTCAGTTTGAAATCGTCGTACGTGAAATCAAAAATGGAATGCACATCCGGATTGAGCTCGAGCTTCGGCAGAGCGCGCGGCGCGCGCTGCAACTGCAGATCCGCTTGTTCCACATGGTTCAAGTAGAGATGCGCGTCACCAAAAGTGTGCACGAAGTCGCCGGGCTTCAGTCCCGTCACCTGCGCCATCATCACTGTCAGCGCAGCGTAGCTGGCGATGTTGAAGGGCACGCCGAGAAAGATATCGGCCGAGCGCTGATACAGCTGACACGACAGCCGTCCCTCCGCGACATAGAACTGGAACAGGCAGTGGCACGGTGCCAGCGCCATATCCGGAATATCCGCCGGGTTCCAGGCCGTGACGATGATGCGCCTCGAATCCGGATTGGTCTTGAGGGTCTCGACGACTTGCTTGATCTGGTCGATGGTCCGACCATCCGGCGCCGCCCATGAGCGCCACTGTTTGCCATAGACCGGTCCGAGATCGCCTTCCGCATCAGCCCAGTCATCCCAGATCGAAACGCCGTGCCGCTTGAGGTAGGCGATGTTCGTATCACCCGCCAGAAACCACAGCAGCTCATGAAGGATCGACTTCATGTGCAGCTTCTTGGTCGACACCAGCGGAAAGCCCGCCGCGAGATCAAAGCGCATCTGATGGCCGAACACGCTCAGCGTGCCCGTGCCCGTGCGGTCGGTCTTGCGTGTGCCGTGGTCGCGCACATGCCGGAGAAGGTCGAGATAAGCCTGCATGGTCTCAACATTAGCCGATTTGGCTGCCCTGCGTCTCTAGGGCGTCGCGTCGATCCACAGAAAGACGCCAGCGATTTCGGCATTGCGAATGGCTGCTTACGCCAGCGATACATGGCCCCAAGATCCTCGCCGCACTGCCTGACCGATCGAAAGTTCCACAGCCATGCCTTTACAAAACCGCGTGACGCCTGAAGGCGACATTGTCGCAACGCCTGCGCGCGGCACCATCTACGGCAATCGCGGCGGTTGTTTCCACCGCGATGATGGCAGCCTCAAGAAGCGCCTGTGGGCCAATCGCCAGTGGATCTGCTGTGTCCTCGAGTTCAAGAACAGGCGCCGGATCCTGCGCCAACCCGGCAAGTTCACGGAGCTGTTCTTTCTAGACGAGGCGACCGCGTTCGCGGCCGGCCATCGCCCGTGTTTTGAATGCCGCCGTGCCGATGCCGAGGCCTTCCGCGGCTTCTGGGCCAAAGCGCATGGGCTGGCGGAGGTTCCAAGCGCGCCCGCCATGGACATCGTGTTGCATAACCAGCGACTGAACGAGCGCGGCGAGAAACCAGCGCCCAAAGCGAGCGAGAGCGATCTCCTCGATGGCGTCATCGTGCGCTGGGAAAACGCGGCGTGGCTGATTCAGGGCAACCATATGAGACGCTGGACCTTGTTCGGCTACGGCGACCCCGTGCGACTACCCGCTGGCCGAAATCTTCGCTGCCTCACGCCACCTGCGACCATCGCCACAATACGGGCCGGATATCGTCCTCAACTGCATCCCAGTGCCATCGCGCAAGGTTGAGACCTATGACTCGCAAGTCCCTGCGCCGCTCCATGCGGCGCATCTATTGGGTGATTTCCCTTCTGATACTCACGTCCGTCGTCGCCAAGTTCGGGGATTTTGTGCCGTTTCTCAGCACCAAACTGGTCGGCGAGGTGCGCAAGGACATTTACGAACTGCTCAAGGACATGAGCCTGCTCATCGCCACCTGCGGCGTCGCCTACATTTCCAACGTCTATCAGCGCCGCTCGGCCTTCATCGAATCGCTGAAGGCGGAATGGACGGACATTCTCAAATCCAAGTCCGCGGTGTTGTCGTTCCTGCACAACGATGCACCGACGCATGACGCGTATGTTGCCGCCTACATGTCGCTGTCCGAGACCATCGACAACATGCGCGTCGTCTACAAGAACGTCGGCGAAACCGATGACCTCATCGGCATTTATCCGTACGCGCCGTTGCATGACATGCGCCGCGTCATGCAGACGCTTGACCCCAAGTCCGGCCCATCCACGCCTGAGTATCGCAAGCTCGCCCGCGACACGGTGCTGCGCTCGTTCTACGCGCTGCGCGACGAATATCTGGCCGAGCTGGATCTTGAAGAACCCGATACGCCGCTGCTGCTGTCGGGTGCGCGCCGCCTCTCAAAGCCTGGCGCTCTTGGATACGCGCGCGGCTTGCAAAACCGGCAAATTGCCGAGCACAAAGTGCACGCACGCCCCGACGATCCCTCGGACGCGCTGTTGTTTGACCTCAATGCGGAGGAAGAGAAGAAGCGCCGTTGAAAACAGCTCAACATGGTTAACGCCACATGCCAGGCCAAGGGCCGCGAACCTTCCGCCTGATAGGCGGAGAGGCGGGGCGGATGCCCGATTCGATGAGCGGCAATCGTGCGACGTTCGGCCTGTTGCTCCGGCCTCGCGGCCAAAACTCACCTGTTCCACGCACGGGCCACCACCCGCACCGCCGTCAGCGCAGGGTGTCTGACCTCAGGTCAGACACCCACACCGCACGCA
>JANMGQ010000004.1:0-87110 GCA_031374735.1 Hyphomicrobiaceae bacterium
TCGTGAAAATGCTTGACCGTAAAGTCAGCGTACTTGTCCCGGTAGAGCCCCAGCATGCGCTCAAGTTCCGCCTCAGGCGCCCGCCGCGGCGAAGGCTTGCCGCAGCGACGATCCGCAAGCCCGTCTTCCCCCTCAGCCGTATAACGCCCCGCCCAACGCTGAAACGTCCGCGCGGTAACCCCCAGCAAATCGGCCGCCTCTTCCTGTGTGATCTCGCCGCGCTCCTGGCGCTCCAGCAAACTTGAAAAACGTATACGACGCACGCCTTCGTGGATCGTTGCCCCGCTCATTGAGCCCCCTTTGGTCAGGGCAGTCTTGAACACGACAACTCACGAGCTACAAACGTACGACAATTGATCCGCTAGCTACAATGCCGCTGCCGGACGATGCCGGCAAGGCGATCGTGGACTACATTCAGAAGGCCGACGTGGGACGTCCCGAACCTTGTTCGTCTCGACCAAGGTGCCGTATCGGCCGTTCGTGAATGCGCATATCTTGAACACGGCGCTGAACGACGCCTTCGAGCAATCCGGCCTCAAACCGCCGCAGAAGTACGTCGGCTCGCATCTGCTGCGGCACAGCCTTGCAACGGACATGCTGCGCAAAGGCGCGTCACTCGACGAGATCGGCGACGTGCTCCGCCATCGATCCCGCATGACCACGACTTTGTATGCGCGCCATGACGTCGACGGCCTCCGCACGATTGCGCTGGACTGGCCAGTCGCCAAGGCCGCCGGTCGCCAAGCGTCGGGAGCCCGCGCATGATCACGCTGACCGAACGCCTCGACGACTACATCGCCATGCGTCGCAGTCTCGGCTACGACCTGTCGTTCGCCGCCCGCGTGCTGCGCGGCTTCACCCGCTTCGCCGATCGCGAAGGCGCCGACCACATCACGGTCGACTTGTTCCTTCGCTGGAAGACGAGCTTCGGCAAAGCCGACAACAATACGTGGTCGGCGCGCCTCGGCATGGTTCGCATGTTCGCCGGTTGGCTGCAGGGGCACGACGCGCGCACCGAAGTGCCGCCGGCGGGGTTGATCGTCGGCAAGCTGCGGCGCAGTCGTCCGTACATCTACTCCGAGGCCGAAGTGGCGATGATCGTGACGCAGGCGGCGAAGCTGCCGTCGCGGTACGGCATCCGCGGCTGGACGAGCGCGACGCTGTTCGGGTTGATCGCGGTCACCGGCCTGCGGATCAACGAGGCTCTCGCGCTCGATGAGGGTGACGTCGATCTCGATGAAGGCGTGATCACTGTGAGGCGCGGCAAGAACGGCACGGCTCGCTTCGTGCCGCTGGCGCCGAGTTCGGTTGCACGGCTGAGTGCCTATCGCCGTGAGCGCACGCGGTTGCTCGGGCCGTCACCCGGCCCGTTCTTCCTGAACGAAGGCGGAGGCCGTCCGACCGACTGCTGCGCGCGCTACAACTTCTCCATCGTCAGCCAGTCCCTCGGCCTGAGGCCGCCCCAACGCTACCGCAAACACGGCCGCGGCCCGCGCATTCACGACCTGCGGCACACCTTCGCGGTTCGAGCGATCATCGGCTGGTACCGTAAGGGGCTCGATCCCGACCGCGAGATGAACCGGCTCAGCACCTATCTCGGACACGCAAACCCGGAGCACGCCTACTGGTACATCGAGGCCGTGCCTGAACTGCTGCAGCTCGCCTCGACGCGCGCCGAGCGATCCCTGGCCGTGAGCGCGTCGCAGAAAGGCGGCACACGATGAAAACGCAGGTTCTCGCCCCCTATCTGCAGCGGTTCTTCACCGAGCGGCTCGGAACGCAGCTGAAAGCCAGCCCGAACACGATCATCAGCTATCGGGACACGTTCCGTCTGCTGCTGAGATACGCATCGGAGCAACTGAAGACCGTGCCGACGGCATTGAAGATCGCCGACATCGATGCCGAACTGGTCGGCCGGTTCCTCGCCGACATCGAGAAAGCGCGCGGCAATGCGGCGCGGAGTCGGAACACGCGGCTGGCGGCCATTCGATCCTTCTTCAGATACGTCGCCATCAATGAGCCGCACCTGCTGCATCACTGTCAGCGCGTGCTCGCGATGCCGTCGAAGCGCCACGAGAAACGGGTCATCGACTATCTGACCCGCGACGAGATCGAGGCGGTCGTCGCGGCTCCGGACGTCACGACGTGGTACGATCGCCGAGACCGGGCAATCCTGGTGTTGACGTTGCAAACTGGACTGCGCGTCACGGAACTGATCACTCTGTCCTGCAGCGACATCGCGCTCGGCACCGGCGCTCACGTCCGGTGCATGGGCAAGGGCCGAAAGGAACGCGCGACGCCGATCCGCAAAGACAGCGTCAAAGTGCTGCGCGACTGGCTCGCCGAGCGTGGCGGCACCGCAGGGCAACCGCTGTTCGTCAGCAATCGAGACCAGCGTCTCAGCCGCGATGCTGTGGAACGCATGGTGCGCACGCATGTGACAACGGCATCGAAGACGTGCCCGTCACTGCGAACGAAGCGCGTCACGCCGCACGTGCTGCGCCACAGCGCGGCGATGCAGCTCCTGCAGAACGGCGTCGACCGCACCGTCATCGCGCTCTGGCTCGGCCATGAATCGATCGAGACCACGCAGATGTACATCCACGCCGACCTGCAGATGAAAGAGAAGGCGATGGCCCGAACGCGACCGGTCGACGCCAAGCCCGGCCGCTATCGCCCCGGCGATAAGCTGCTCGCCTTCCTGGAAGCGCTCTGATTATGCCGACATGCAGCGCTGAAACCGCGCACCTGTAAACAGGACCGCACCTCGGCGCGGCATAATCCGGAGATCGGCATAACGCGCAAGTTCGTGCGCCAAGGTTGCCATATACCCTTCGGTGCGCGGCATGGTCGGTGTGTCGTGGAACAGTGACATCGGCGGCATGGTGATGCTGTCGGTCACGGTCGAATAGAATGCGCGTGTGCCTTCATGTTTGATGTCGGCACCGATACAGTCGACGAACTTCTGGAACCTGTCGGTGACGGTCAGCGGTCCGTAGTCGGGCAAAGCAACGTCGGCGTCAAAGCCGTCGACCTGGGCCGCATTGAACACGAGCGAGGTGCGCGCGACGCGCCGTTTGCCGTCATCGTCTTCGCCGGTCGGGTCCACGTCGTATTGACGATAGTATGTGGCGCACGCCGATATGTGGCGCAGACTCCGACAACGTCGCTGTGGACAGTCTTTTTTGGCTCCTTACGCTACATATTTCGATCCGGTGATTCTATCTCGCCATCAACGGCGGAGGATCACATGTACGACGAACTGTTCCGACAACCGGCGGTCATCGCCCGCTACCGGGCGGGCCCATATGCGGAGGAACGCGAACACTTCCTGAGGCAGGCCAAGGCGAACGGATACGCATCCTTGACCCTTGAGCGCATGGCGCATTTCCTCCTCGTCACGGCACATGCGATTGAGCGCCATGGCGGCCAGATCAACGCCGGGCAACTGAGGAGCGCACTCGTTGAGTGCGCGGAACGGCGTCTTGGTCGTTCGCCGTCAGGGCACATGGTGAAGCGCTTGCTCGGTGTCGCAGAGGCATGGCTGCTCAGCATTGACGCACTGAGCCCGACCCTGACGCCGGAGCCTCGGTTCGATGAGGAACTGCGCGCGTTTGCCGAGCACATGCGTGTCGAGCAAGGTCTTGCGTCGGCGACGATCAAGAACCGGGAACATCTGACGCGCGGGTTCCTCGGCTCGTTACCACCGCACGTGCGCTCGTTCGGGAAGATCACCCTCGATCACATCGAGGCGTTCCTGAGAGCGGAGGCAAAGCGCGGCTGGAACCGCCGCTCGTTGCGGCAGTTGGGCAGCAGCCTGCGCTGCTTCTTTCGGTTCGCCGCCTACCAGGGATGGTGCAGCGCCAAGCTGGCGACGGGCATCGAACTACCCAGGCTCTATGATCTCGAAGACGTGCCGAGGGCACCGACTGTCGAGGAGGTCGACCAACTTCTCGCGACGGCCGCTGCTGGCAACGAAGCCTTCGCGATCCGCGATCACGCCATCCTGCTGTTGTTGATCCATTATGGTCTCAGACGCGGGGAGGTCCAAAGGTTGACGCTCGACGATCTCGATTGGAAGGCCGAGACGATCCGGATTGATCGCCGGAAGAGTCGGGAGGCACCGACCTATCCGCTCTCTGCGTCGGCCGGACAAGCGATACTGCGCTATCTCCGCGAGGCTCGCCCACGCTGCGACAGCCGCGCCTTGTTTTTGACGGCCCTGCCGCCGTTCCGACCACTGTCGTGCGATGGCATCACCCGTGGGCCGTAGTCGCGCGCGATTCGGCCGACACTTCGACAGGAGGTACCATACATCTGCAGCGCATCGCTGGTGCTGGCAGCATTCAGTACGTATTGACGGGCAGTACCCGGCTCGTGGGCGACCGTCTGCGCGTCAGCTGTCAGGTCATCGATGCTAAGAAATGGCAGACGATCTTCTACGAGAAGTAACTCAACACTGGTGTTGCAAAAAGCGCCCAACGTCGAAGCGGCGACCTCGTGCGCTGCTACAGTATCGCTCGACCAACAGTCCGCGTTCCTTGACTGCCAGGGTTCCACAGCAAGGTGAAGCGCATCTTTTGAAGTCAGAGATTTCGCCACCATCAGCTCACTTGGATGGGCAACCGATCCAGCGCGTGGATGGAGTTGTTCGGCCGCCAGACAGCTTTGCCGGCAGGCGCTATGCGCGACACCTTGCGTGCCAGCGCCGCCAGGATCGCCTCGCCTTCGGCGCGTGCGATGTTCTGGCCGACGCACCCATGCACGCCGACACCAAACGCGAGATGTCCGCCGGCGCGACGGCCGATGTCGAAGCAGGTTGGATCGGGCCACTGGTCGGGATCGAGGTTGGCTGCGCCAAGCACGCACAGGATCTTCGTGCCTTCCTCGATGGCGATGCCTGCAACGGTCGTCGCTTGGCCCGCCGTGCGGCAGAACGAATGCACCGGCGACGTCAGCCGCAGCGTCTCGTCAAACGTATTGCGCGCCAATCCGGGATCGGCGCGCAGGCGCTGAAATTGGTCGGGATTGCGGGACAGCGCCCAAAGCGCCGAGCCGATCGCAGTCACGGTCGTGTCGACACCCGCCGACAGCAGCGAGCGGACGAGCAAGGCGGCTTCGGCTGACGTGATGTCGCCCGCATCGGCAGCTGCGTAGATGTCCGCGCCAAATCCCTCCGGCAGCAGCATGTCGCGCGCGCACTGCTGCGTGATCCACGGCACGATGTCCGACGCCTGCGCCAGAGCCGCGCGCCGGATCGCGTTGTCCGGCCCAAGCGCGTTGAACACCAGGGCCCCGTAGTCGACCAGCTTGCGCTGATCGATGTTGCGCAGGCCGACGGCGGGCGGAAACACCGAGACCGCATAGGCCTCCGCGATGTCTTTCACCGCGTCGACCTGGCCGGCTGCCATGACTGCATCGACCAGGGCCTCGGCCTTCGCCTGAAACGTCGCACGCAGTCGCATCACCGCACCCGGCGACATCACGCGCGCCATGACCCGTCGCGCCTTCGTGTGTTCGGGTGGATCAACTTCGAGGATAATGGACGGCGCGCGCCACGGCGTCTCCAGACTGAAATCGGTCAGACCGACGCCGCGCGACGAGACAAACCGTGTGTGATCGGAGAAGACCTCCTTGGTCACCGCATAGCGACCACACGCCAGGATCGCGTACCGCGGAATGAACACAAAGGGCCCGCGACGGCGCAATTCGGCGTAGTACGGTTCTGGGTCGGCCAGGATCGGCGCATCATAGGGATCGACGTCCCACACCGGCACGCCGGCCGGTGGATCGATCGCACGATGCCCCTCGACAAGCGCCATGGCTGGTCCCTTCACTTCAGGATTCAAGCCCACAAAACGCGCGCCGCATCGACGAGGCGCGCGAGCTTTGCGCGTTGCTGGTCCTCGGTCAGCGGGTTGCCCGCAACGGTCGAGGCAAAGCCACATTGGGGACCGATGGCGAGGCGATCGTGATCGATGCACTTGGCCGCCTCGGCTGTCCGCCGCTTCAGCAGCTCGAGCGGTTCGAGTTCTGCCGTCTTGGTGCTCATGATGCCGATGACGACGCCCTTGGTCTTCGGCACATAGCGCAATGGCTCGAAGTCGCCTGCCCGATCCGTGTCGTATTCGAGCAGGAAGTGCGTGCAGTTGGTGCGCTGGAAGAACCTCTCGGCGACGGAGAGGTAGCCACCCTTCGAGAGGTAGTGGCCCTTGAAATTGCCGCGGCACATGTGGATGCCGATAAGCATGTCGGCCGGCGCACCGCGCACGGCCTCGTTGATCGCGTTGATATAGACATCGACCAGGACATCCGGTTTCTGCCCGGCAGCCTCGATCGTGGCGCGAATGGAGGGGTCGCAGAGCATCGCGACCGCGACTTCATCGAGCTGGATATAGCGGCAGCCGGCAGCCGCGAGTGCCGCGATCTCCTCGCGAAAGATGCGCGTCAGATCGGCAAAGAACGACGGCAGATCCGTATAAGCCGTGGCCGCTGCAAAATCCGTGCAGCGATAGAAGTGCATGGTCGAGGGCGCCGGCAATGTGATCTTGGGCATGGCCGCTCGTGCGACGGACTTGGCGAAGACGAACTCGTCGACAGCAAGAGCCTGCGCGCGTTGGAGTTTGTTTGCAGCGTACGTCGCCGTGAAATCGACCTCGTGGCCGTGATCGTCGCGGAACTTGAATACGGCCGGCTTGATGGTGAAGCCTTGGCAGCGTTCGACAAAGCGGCCCCAGTACGACATGCGCCGGAATTCGCCATCCGTGACCACCTCAAGACCGACGTCTTCCTGCAGGCGAACAGCGTCGGCGATGGCCGCGTCCTGCGCCTTCACAAAAGCGGTCTCATCGATCTTGCCGGCCGCGCGATCTTTGCTCGCCTGCTTCAAGGCGGCGGGGCGCAATAAGCTGCCGACGTGATCCGCGCGAAACGGGGGGCGTCTGGTTGAGCCGACATCTGTGGGAGCCACGGCTTGCCTCGCTGTTTGTTGTCTGCCTATAGTGTTATAGGGAACAGCCATAGAGGATCGCGTCCGCCGTGTCACGCCTCGCTGCAAGCACCGCCAGTCCTGCCCCACGCCGTATAGCGCCGCGTCTCTCTGTGCTTGACGGTGGCGGACACAAGGCGATGCCGCGACGCCAGGCGGAGATCATGGATGCCGCAGCGCGCGTGTTCGCAGCGAAGGGGTTCCATGGCGCGACGACCCAGGACATCGCCGATGTGCTCGGCATCAAGCAAGCGAGCTTGTATCATTACTTCGCGTCCAAGGAGATCGCGCTGGAGACCGTCTGCATCGTCGGCGCCAGCGGCTTCTACGAGCGTGCCAAGATCATCGTCGATGGCGCAGACGGAGCGCGCGACAAGCTTGCGGCATTGATCCGATCGCATCATGAACCGCTGGCCGATCACGCGGACTACATCCGCGTGTTCCTGCATCAGCGTCAGTTTCTGCCCTCGACCAGCCGGCGCAAGATCGGTCGTTGGTCGCGTGGGCTTGAGCGCTTGTTCGAGCGTGTCATCTCCGCCGGCATCAAAGACGGCACGTTCCGCGCCGGCCTTGATCCGCGCCTCGCCACATTGGCCATTCTGGGTATGCTCAATGGCGTCCCCGCCTGGATCGACAAGGAAGGTCGTGCCATCGACGTGATCGCAAGCGGATTGGCAGATCTTGCACTCGGCGGCCTGTTGCGACGATGATCCTGGACGCAGCGCAGCGCGACGCGTAGTTTCAATCAGTCTATAGTTGTATTGGGCAGACGAGGATGGCCGCAACCCTGACAGCTGACCGGGACGCGTTGCGCCGCACGACCGCGCCGGCGCTGCTGTGCGCCCACGCCCGATCGAACTCGGACACCGTTGCCTTTCGCTCCAAGGCACGCGGCCTCTACCGCGAACGCACATGGCAGGACTTTGCGCGCCTCGTCGCCACAGCTGCGCGCGCGCTGCAATCACTTGATCTCTGCCGGGGTGACCGCATCGCCATCATGGGCGATCCGTGCGAGGAGTGGCTGGTTATCGACATGGCGGCCCAATCGCTCGGCGCCATCGTCTACGGCATCTATCCGACAGCATCGACTGCAGAGGTCGCCTATCAGATGCGCGACGGGGCTGCGAAACTCTTCATCGCCGAGGATCAGGAATATCTCGATAAGATCCTGGCGATAGTCGACGAACTGCCGGAAATCGCGGCCGTGGTCGTGATCGATGACGCAGCGTTGTTCGCCTACGAACATGCGAAAATCCGCCGCTACGGCGCGCTGATCGAGGCAGCGGGGGCGCCGGATCTCGACTGGCTGAGCGAACAGGCCGCACGCGTAGCACCCAGCGATGCGGCGTTCATCGTCTATACCTCGGGCACAACGGGCCACCCGAAGGGCGCGCTCATCGCCCATGGCAAACATCTGGCCGCCACCGCGACGGTGTCCGATCACTACCCCATGCTCTACGAGCGCGAGCAGCGCACAGTAGCCTATCTGCCGCTCTGCCACGTGCTCGGCCGCGACGTCGCGGTGACGCTGCCGCTGATCTCATGCCTGGTGCCGCATTTTGGCGAGGACCTCGACGATCTCGCGACGAGCCTGTTCGAAACGGCGCCGACCGTGCTGTTTACCGTGCCGCGCTACTTGCAGAAATTCGCGAGCCAGGTGCTGATCGGCACGGCCAACGCGTCGCCGCTGAAGCGTCGCGCCTATGAGGCTGCGATGCGCTCGGCCCGCGCGTCGATCGCACGTCATTGGGACGGCCACGCGACCACCGCTGATCGCATGCTTGCGGCCGCGCGTCGGCGCGCCGTATTCCAGCCGATCCTGAACAAGCTCGGCTTCGACCATCTCGAACTCGTCGTCAGCGGCGGCGCGCCGCTGCCGTCAGAGACGATGGCGCTCTGGCACATGTGGGGCGTCAACGTGGTCGAGATGTACGGCCAGACCGAAACCGCCGGCGGCATTCTCAGCGGCCAACGCGGGCCGTTCCCGCGTCCTGGCAACGTCGGCACCGTGCCGGAGGGATGGGACGTCTCGCTTGCCGACGATGGTGAGATCGTCGTCGCTGCGCCGGACCTCTTCGACGGCTATTGGAATGCGCCCGATGCCACGGCCAGCGTCATGCGCGCCGACGGCGCGCTGAAAACCGGCGATGTCGGAACCTGGGTCAACGGTAATCTGCGCCTCATCGATCGTGCGCGCGACTTCATCGTGACGTCGGGCGGCAAAACCATCTCGCCGTCGTTTGTCGAGAATGCCGTGCGCGCCAGCCCGTACGTCAGCGAGGTGATCGTGTACGGGCACGGCAAGAAGTACCTGACAGCATTGATCGAGATCGATCAGGACGCGGTTGCCGATTGGGCGCGTGCCAATGCCGTGGCCTACACCGGGTTCACCAATCTTGCTGAGAACCCGCGGGTGGTGGCGCTGCTGAAGGCTGACATCGACAAGGCCAACGCGACACTCGCACGCGTCGAGCAGGTGAAAACGTTCCGCATCCTGCCAAAGCAGCTCGATCCCGAAGAGGAGGGCGAGCCCGTGACGCCAACGCGCAAAGTCAAGCGCAAGCAGATGCACGAACGCTTCCGAACGCTGATCGACAGCATGTACGACGACCAGGAGGAACGGCTGTTGGCCGCCGGCGCAGGCGGCGTCGTGAGTGGGCAATCACAACAACAATAAGAACAACGATAACGAAACGCACAAGGAGGAACGCATGCGCCTGAGAAGTTCACAAACTATGAGATCTTCACCCAAGACGTGGCTGATTGCACTCACAACGACCGCAGCTTGGACGTCAGCGGCGAACGCACAAGACCAGTACGTCATTGGCCTGACCGGCGCGCTTTCGGGCCCGCCGTCCGGCACCTATGCGCCAGCCGTCGACGCGCTGCGCATCTATCTTGACCGCATCAATGCTGCGGGGGGGATCAACGGCCGCAAAATCAACCTCATTCTCGAAGACGACGGCGCGCAGCCGTCGAAGGCGGCTGCCAACGCCAAGAAACTGCTCGACCAGGACAAGGCGATCCTGCTGCTGAACGCGTCGTTGTCGTCGACCTACGCGCCGGTCGTGGCAGAAGCCAAGCGCGCCGGCACGCCAGTCCTGTTTGCTGCCTCCGTCTGCCCGAAGGAAACCTATCCACCCGCCGATCCGCTGCAGTTCTGCACGACGGCCTTCGCGGCCAACTACGACAGCCGTGCGACGCTCGCGTTTCTGAAGGAAACGTCGAAAGAGCCAATCAGGCTGGGGCTCGCCGCCATGGCCATCCCCGTCTCGCGCGGCGAGATCGATTTCGCCGAGACCTTGTCGAAGGAGATGGGCATGACGCCCGTCGGCAAGGAGATCATCCCGCCGCCGACCGCCGACTACACGCCGTTTGCAACCAAGCTGAAAGAGGCAAATGCAACCTGGGTCTACTCCTGGGCGCCGTGGGTGACGCAGATCAAAACCTTTGAAGCGCTGCGCCGTCTCGATTGGAAGGGCGACTACATCAGTTGGGCGCATCTCGAAGCGGAAGGCGAGCTGGCGCGCGTCAAGGATCCGAACTTTTACGTCATCGGCGCCAATGCGCTGTTCCAGGACGATCTGCCGATCCACAAGGAGATCCGCGAAGCCGCAGCGAAGGCCGGCGTGAAACATGCGCCGGAGCAGATGGCGGAAGGCTGGATCGCCGGTATGGCGATCGAGGGCATTCTCAAGGGCGCGGGCTGGCCCGCAACGCCGGAGAAGGTGCTAGCCGCCATGGAGCAGCTCAACGTCGACCTCAAGGGCCTGCGCGGCGGACCGCTGCAGTGGTCGAAGGCCAACCACTTCCGCACGACGCAGCACTACCGCGTTTACAAGTGGGATACGGCTGCAAACAAGATCGTGCGCGTCAAGGATTGGACCGCGTTCGACGTGAAGTGATCAGCACGTGTCTGCTTCCGCGGGCATCTGTGGACGCGTTTCATCAGCGGAAGCGTTTCATCAGCGCCATCTGCGCGCAGGGTGTCTGACCACGCGTCAGACACCAACCCCATCGGAAACCATGCAGCTCGTCGTCAATATCTTGGTGCTCGCGTCGATCTACGCCTTGATCGCGTGCGGCTACGTGCTTGTTTATCGCGTCAGCCGTGTGCTCAATCTCGCGCATGGCGAACTGATGATGCTTGGCGCTTACGCGCTGCAGGCGACCACGGGACTATTCGCGGCAACGCCGCTCATCGCGATCGGTGTCGCCCTCGGGGCCAGCGCGTTGGTCGGCGCACTCGTGTACATCTTCCTGATGCGACGCATGACCGGCGAAATGGTGCTCGCCGCCGTTTTGACGACGGTTGCGCTCGGTATTCTGCTGCGCGGCGGCATCGAACTGATCTGGTCGCAATCCCAGCTATATCCCGCGGCAGCGTTTGGATGGAAGAACACGGCGCTGACGGTGCCCGGCGGCGCACGCATCTCGATCTTCGCTCTCGCGCTGGTGATCAGTGCCGCCGTCGTCTACGCGACGCTGCTGACATTTCTGCGCTTCGGCCGCTGGGGCGTGCGCATGCGCGCCGCAGGGCAGGCGCCACTGCTCGCCGCCCAACGTGGCCTCAATCTGCACACGATGTACGCGCTGGCGTGGGCGCTCGCGACCTTGATCGGCGGACTTGCCGGCATGTTGATCGCGCTCGACAGCGGCCTCTCCGGCACCATGGCGATGATCGGCCTCAAGGCATTTCCGGCGGCGCTCGTCGGCGGTCTCGATAGTCTCGTGGGCGCGCTGATCGGCAGCCTGATCGTCGCGGCCGCCGAGATCCTGCTCATCCACTACGTCGATCCGTTGCTGTCTGACGTGGTGCCGTTCCTGGTGCTGATCGCCGTCCTGGCGATCCGACCCTGGGGCCTGTTCGGCACGCGCGAGGAGCTCGATCGTGTCTAACCGTCAGCCGCGTGCCAGCGGCCATTTCCGAACCGACTATCGGCAAGATCAAGCGTTGCTTCAGACGCGCCTCGAACGTATCTCGGCCGGTGTCGGCGCCGTTGTGCTGTTGGCGTTTCCGCTTGTCGCGACGCCGTTTCAGCTCGATCTCGCCTGCCAGACATTTCTCGCGGCTGTCGGTGCCATCTCGCTCATGCTCTTGACGGGCTATGCCGGCCAGGTCTCGCTCGGCCATGCCGGCTTGATCGCAGCGGGCGCCTTCACGGCCGGCATCCTCTATCGCGAAACCGGCGCGCCCCTCTGGATCACGCTGCCGGCGGCAGGGATCGCTGGCGCACTCCTTGGTCTGGTTTTCGGTCTACCGTCGTTGCGCCTGCGCGGTCTCTATCTGGCGGTCAGCACGCTCGCGCTGCATTTTGTCGTGCTGTATCTCGGCGGCGAATACGAAGCCAGGCGTGGCTTCTCGACCGGGATCATCATCGATGCACCCAAGATTGGGGGCTGGACCGTGAGCGGCAATCGCACCTGGTACTTCATCTTCCTTGGCGCGGCGGTCGCAACACTGCTTGTTGCGCTCAATCTTCTGCGCTCGAAGACCGGGCGGGCGTGGCGGGCCGTGCGCGCGCATGAGACTGTGGCCGGCGCCTTCGCCATCGACGTCAAGCGCGCCAAGCTGACCGCGTTCGTCGTCTCCTCGACCATCACCGCGCTCTCCGGTGCCTTGTTCGCGCACTGGCGCGGATTCGTCTCGGTCGAAGCGTTCTCGCTGTTCCTGTCGATCCAGTACGTCGCCATGATCATCATTGGTGGCATGGGATCGCTGCTCGGCGCCATCCTCGGCGCGATCTTCGTCACGTTGTTTCCCTACGGCATCGAAAGCGTCATGCGCCTGTTTGCCGGCAAGGTGAACCCGGGCACGATCTTCTCGATCAACCACGCCGCATTCGGGCTGGTGATGATCCTGTTCCTGGTGTTCGAGCCGCTCGGCCTCGTTGGCATCTTCAGGCGGATACAGACGTATTTCCTACTGTGGCCGTTCAAGCAGAAGCCTCTGGGCGGGGGCGGCAAATGACAGAGCAAGAACCGCCGCCGTTGCTCGTCCTCGACAACGTGGAGGTCGTCTACAAGCGCGCCATCACAGCCGTGCAAGGCATCTCCATGAGCGTCGCGCGTGGCCAGATTGTCGCTATCCTCGGCACCAATGGCGCCGGCAAATCGACGACGTTGCGCGCCATCACCGGCTTTCTCGGCCTCGACGATGCACGCGTCAGCGAAGGGACCATCACCTTCGCCGGTCAGCCGATCCAGAATGCGCGGCCGGACCGTGTCGCGCGTCTCGGGCTGGTGCTGGTTCCCGAGCGCGAGAAAGTGTTTCCAAATCTGACCGTCGCGGAAAACCTGCTCGTACCCGCGAGCGCTGTGTCGGCCGCGGCGAGACGGCAACGCGAAGCGTACGTGATGGAGCGCTTTCCCGTGCTTGCGCGCCTTGCCACGCGGACCGCCGGGTTGCTGTCTGGCGGCGAGCGCCAGATGCTCGCCATTGCGTCGGCGCTTGTCGCCCACCCGCAAGTCCTGCTGATCGACGAACTCTCGCTTGGCCTTGCACCCGTGGTCGTGGCCGAACTGGCCGAAAACCTGGTCAAGATTCGACGGGAGCTCGATCTGACGATCGTGCTGGTCGAGCAAAGTGCGGCCGTCGCATTGGCAATTGCCGACTACGGCTATGTGCTCGAAAATGGCCGCGTCGTGCTCGACGGAGACGCCGCTCGTCTGCGGGATCATCCGGAGATCCAGCACATCTATCTCGGCCAATCCAGCGGCGAGCGGCGCAGCTACAAGGACGTCAAGCAATACCGCAGGAGCCGGAGGTGGTATGGCTGAGCTGGTGGTTGAAAACCTGTCGCTGCGGTTCGGCGGGCTGCACGTGCTCGATGGCGTTTCTTTCGAGATCGAGCCCGGTGAACTGTTCGCTCTGATCGGGCCTAACGGCGCCGGCAAGACGAGCGTGCTCAACTGCATCAGCGGGCTTTACCGCGGCAGTGGTCGCATCGTCTTTGCCGGCCATGACATCACGGGCTTCGCGCCGGCCGAGATTGCCGCGCGCGGCCTTGGCCGCACGTTCCAGCACGGCGAGCTGTTTCCGCACATGACCGTGCTCGACAATCTGATGACCGCCCGACATGCGCGCGTCGCGACATCGCTCGTCAGTGAACTGCTGTTCACGCCGGCCGTCCGCCGGGAAGAGGCGCACCACCGCGCGAAGGTCGAAGAGATCATCGCATTCGTTGAGCTTGAGCGCTACCGCCACGCCAGCGTCGATGCCCTGCCGTTCGGCACCCAGAAGCTGATCGGCTTTGCGCGCGCGCTTGCGACCGAGCCGCGCCTGCTGCTGCTTGACGAGCCGTCGGCCGGTCTCAACCGTGACGAACGCGAGGACCTCGCCCGCTTCGTGCTGCGGGTCAAACACGACTTGAAGATCCCGATGATCTGGATCGAGCACGACATGCAGATGATTTCGGATCTCGCAGACCGCGCGCATGTGCTGCACTACGGGCGCACGCTGGCCGCGGGCGCGACCCGTCAGGTGCTGTCCGATCCGCGCGTCATTGAGGCGTATCTTGGCCCTGACATGGTGGTGGCGACGACCAAAGGATAGTTGGCGTCGAAAGCCGACGTGGCTGCTGGGTTGTTCGCATTGCGGGGCTCCGGCACACCGCCCCATTGCGATTGTAGTGCAGTCTCAGTTTTCCGTTTGCCATGACGGCGAGATGCTCCATGACACGCGATGACCAACAAAGACCAACCACTTTTGCCTTTGAATGTACCAATCCAGTATGCACCAACCCTCTTCGCCGAGATAGGCCGCGATCGGAGCATGTCAGAGGCTTGCTGAGCCTGTGACCATCCGAACTCGCGGATTCAGGTTTTAAGAAGCCAAAGACGTCAAAGAACGTCGACTTGCCCACACCATTCGCTCCGACCAGAACATTGAACCCGCTTAGGTCTTTGAAATGGGCATCTTTGAACGTTTTAAAGTTCCGAATACGGACCTCTTCAAGCCGAGCCGAATGCATCGCGTGTCCGATCAGGTTATTGTGCGCACATCCACAAACCGCCCCGCAATCGCCGCCGCCGCCGCCATCTGCGGCGAGACGAGGTGCGTGCGGCCGCGATAGCCCTGGCGACCCTCGAAGTTGCGGTTCGAGGTCGAGGCGCAGCGCTGGCCGGGCTTCAGCTGGTCAGGGTTCATGCCGAGGCACATGGAGCAACCGGGCTCGCGCCACTCAAAGCCGGATGCGAGGAAGATCTTGTGCAGACCTTCGGCCTCGGCCTGTTCTTTCACGAGGCCGGAGCCGGGCACGATCATCGCATAGGCCAGATTGCCGGCGACTTTCTTGCCGTCGACGATCTTGGCAACAGCGCGCAGATCCTCAATGCGGCCGTTGGTGCAGGAGCCGATCCAGACGACATCCAAGGGGATGTCGGTGATCTTGGTGTTGCCCTTGAGGCCCATGTACTCCAGCGCGCGGACCGCGGCCGCGGCCTTGCCGGGATCGGTAATCTTGTCGGGGTCGGGCGTGGCGCCGTCGATGGTTGCGACCTGCTCTGGGCTGGTGCCCCAGGTGACGATCGGCGGCAGGTTTCCAGCGTCGAGTTTCACGATGCTGTCGAATTGGGCGCCGGCGTCTGTTTGCAGGGTCTCCCAGTATTTTATTGCGGCGTCCCAGGCGGCGCCTTTCGGCGACATGGGACGGCCCTTCAGATAGTCGAACGTCTTTGCGTCCGCCGCGATCATGCCCGCGCGCGCGCCGCCCTCGATGCTCATGTTGCAGACGGTCATGCGGCCTTCCATCGACAGGGCGCGGATGGCTTCGCCCGCATACTCGATGACGTGGCCCGTGCCGCCGGCAGTACCGATCTTGCCGATAATGGCGAGGATAATGTCCTTCGACGTGACGCCATGGCCAAGCGTGCCGTCCACCTGGACCAGCATGTTCTTGGCCTTTTTCTGCGTCAGCGTCTGGGTCGCGAGCACGTGCTCGACTTCGGACGTGCCGATGCCGTGGGCGAGCGCGCCGAACGCGCCGTGCGTGGACGTATGGCTGTCACCGCATACGATCGTGGTGCCCGGCAGCGTAAAGCCTTGCTCCGGCCCGATGACGTGCACGATGCCCTGACGCTTGTCGCGCTCGTGGAAGTATTGGATGCCGAAGTCTTTGGCGTTCTTGGCCAATGTCTCAACTTGTATGCGGCTCTCGTCGTCAGCGATGCCCTTGGAGCGGTCCGTCGTCGGGACGTTATGATCGACAACGGCGAGCGTCTTCTCAGGCGCCCGCACCTTGCGGTTCGCCATACGCAGGCCCTCGAATGCCTGAGGGCTGGTCACCTCATGGACAAGATGGCGGTCGATGTAGAGCGTGCAGGTACCATCTGCCGCCTCTTCGACGACATGGTCGTCGAAGATCTTGTCGTAGAGGGTTTTCGGCGCGGTCTTGCCCATGGCGTCACTGTCCCGGAAGCGTTTCGGCTCGCGTGATAGCGCCAGACGCGCAAGCACGCAAATGGGTGGCAGCGCCGGCCGGCTCGTGTGGCCGGCATGCGTGCGGTCTTACATGCGTGTGGCCTGGCATTTGCTCTCCGCTCACGTCGACGGAGCCCGTCTCTGCCCGATGTATGCGCCGCAAAAAGAACTCAAAGTTTGCGGTTAATTGCTGGTGCGGCATGGTTCGTGATGTGCGGGCGCAACCGCAGCTCGGTCTTCAGATCGCGCCTGTCTCGTTTTGGAACCGGTCCATGGCACGCAAACCCACGTCGAAGCCGTTTTTTGGCGTGCCCTTCGGTTGGGAAGGCAGCACCGGGGCCGGTGCACCGATCGGCTTTGTGTCGGACACACAACAAAAAGCGCGCGGCACTCTCGTCACGGATGCGAGTGAAGCCCATGTGCTTGTTGTTGCAGGCACGGGCACGGGCAAGGGCCGCTCTGTGCTCATTCCAACGCTGCTCGAAACACAGTCATCCGCCATTGTCATCGACGTCAAAGGTGAAGCGGCAGCCGTCACGGCACGCTATCGCCGCTCGATCGGGCATGACGTGCATGTCGTCGATCCCTTCCACATCATCACAGACAAACCGGCCGCTCTCAATCCGCTCGATCTCATCAATCGCGATCCGCTGATGATCGACGAAGACGCGCTGGAAATCGCCGAGATGATTGTCGGCGATGGGTCGCTGCGTGATCGCTTCTGGGACAACTGGGCGCGATCGCTGATCGCGGCCATGGTCTCGGTCGTCACGACCGTCGAGGGCGAGGAGGGCTCGCTGGCCAACCTGTGGCAATGGTTCCATCGCGACGATGCCATCTTGGAGTTCGCCAAGCTGCTGGATACCGGTAAGGTGCCGGAAGTGGCGCATGGCCACATCGCGGGCTTCTTAGGGCTATCCGAGCGTGACACACGGCCCTCCGTGCTTGGCACGGTGCAGCAGCACATCCGCATCTTCCGCAATCCGATTGTCCGCCAGGCCATGAGCCAGAGCTCGTTTGATCTCGATGCGATACGTGATGGCCGTCCGCTGACGATCTATCTCGTTATTCCGCCTGACAAGATCCGCAGCCATTCGGCCATGCTGCGGCTTTGGCTGTGGGCCATCATGTCGACCATGATCCGGCGCCGTTCGAACCCCGCCTCGCCGACGCTGTTCCTGATCGACGAGATGGGTCACCTGGGCGCTATCCCATTGCTCGAAGACGCCGTGACGCTCATGCGGGGCTATGGCGTGCGCATGGTCATGTTCCTGCAGCACCTGCATCAGCTGGCGAAATTGTATCCCGAAAACCATCTGACCATTGCCTCCAACTGCGGGGCGATTGCAACGTTCGGGGTCGAGAACTACGGCATGGCACGCCCGCTGGCGGATCTGTTCGGCGACGTCTCAACGGCCGAGTTGCTGGCCATGCCGGAAGATGAAATCGTTCTGAAGTTGCGCAAACAATCAACGCGGAGGTTGACAAAACTCGACTATCTCCAGGATGCAAGGTTCAAGGGTAAGTTCGATACGAACCCGCGCTACGGCCCGAGCAAAGGGGGCCCTTCGCGCTGACCTTGGTGCGCCGATTGGGGCGCACGGATTGGGACGCGCTTGGCCTTGGAGACGTCTGCGGTGCAGGACGACAGAACCAGAGACAAGGAGGCAAACTCCTTCGTCAACCGCGAGATGGCGCGCCGCCGTTCGCGCCCGCGCAAGCCTGCCATCGACCGTCACGTTGCCGTAACGCATGAAGACCGAGAAATTTCGCGCCGCGGCCATCTCGTGCACAAGCTGAAAGCCAAGGATTCGACGGGCCGCTGGGCCTACTACGTCCTGCTCATCTCGCCGCGCAAAGAGCGTGCTTTTGTTGCGGCGTTGAAGGCTGCAGGGTCGATGGACCTCGCCAGTTATGGCTCCATTCTGGCCAGCAACTATGGCGAAGAACCCAATGCCGAAACACGCGCCGAGATGAAGCGCCGGTTTGGGTTTGACTTGTAACGACCATAGCCGCAGCGGCTCAGCCGCGTGTCCCGCGCGGCAGCAGGCGCGTGACGTGGCCCATCTTGCGGCCTTCGCGCGCTTCGCGCTTGCCATAAAGATGCAGGCACGCGCCGGGCTCGGCGGCGATGTCACGCCAGGCGATGGCCTCCTGCCCGATCAGGTTCAGCATCTCGGCGTCGGAGTGGCGCTCGGTCGAACCGAGCGGCCAATCGGCAACGGCGCGGATGTGGTTCTCGAACTGCGACACGGCGCAGGCGTCGATGGTCCAGTGGCCGGAATTGTGCACGCGCGGCGCAATTTCGTTGACCACGAACCGCTCGGTCAGCGGCACGTCGAGGCCAAGATCAAACATCTCGACGGCCAGCACGCCGATATAGTCGAGTGCGACGGCGATCTGCTCGGCAAGGGCTTCCGCCCGATAGATGCAGGCCTCATCGAGCGGCGCCGGCACGATAGAGCGGCGCAGGATGCCGCCGGAATGCATGTTCTGTGGGATGTCATAGATCGCCGTCGCGCCGTCACCGGCACGCACGACCAGCACCGAGACCTCCTGCCGGAAAGTGAGGCGCTGTTCGAGCACGGCCGGCACCGCGCCAAGTGACGTCCAGGCGGCGGCGAGGTCGTCACCCGGTGCAAGCGATACCTGTCCTTTGCCATCGTAGCCGAGGCGCGACGTCTTCAGGATCGAGGGCGCGGTGACTTTGGCCTTGCCTGCCTGAGCGGCCGTTGCAACGACCGCAAACGGCGCAACGGGGATGCCGAGCTTCGAGATGAAGGTCTTCTCCGCGATGCGGTCTTGCGCCACCGCAAAGGCCTTAGCATTGGGGCGCACGGACACATGCCGGGCGAGTGCTTTGGCTGTGGCCTCCGGCACGTTCTCGAATTCGAACGTGACGACATCGACGGATTTTGCGAACGCCTCGAGTGCGTGCGTATCGTCATAGCTGCCGATGGTCGTTTGCGCCGCCACATCGCAGCCCGGACCCGGTTCTTCGGCAAAGATATGGCATTTCAGGCCAAGCCGGCTGGCGGCCGTGATCAGCAAGCGTGCCAACTGGCCGGAGCCCAGAATGCCAACCGTTGAGCCAGGGGCCAATGGGCCGCGGAGTGCCTTCGTGCGCGCCATCACACAGCTCCAGGCTTATCCGGCCTAGACTGATCCGGCCCCGGCATATCCGGAACGTTTGCCGCCTGTTCAGCGCGCAGCACGTCGAGCTTGGCTGACAAGGCCGGGTCCTGTAGCGCCAGTATCTGCGCTGCAAGTAGGCCCGCGTTCGTCGCACCGGCCTCGCCGATCGCCAGCGTGCCCACGGGAATACCAGCCGGCATCTGCACTATTGAGAGCAAACTGTCTTGGCCAGAGAGCGCCTTGGACTGCACGGGCACGCCAAGGACGGGCAGAATGGTCATGGAAGCTGTCATGCCCGGCAGGTGGGCGGCACCACCCGCGCCAGCAATGATCACCTGCAAGCCGCGCGCTTTGGCGCCTTTGGCATAGTCATAGAGGCGATCCGGCGTGCGATGCGCCGACACCACCTTGGCCTCATAGGCGACGCCGAGTTTGTCGAGGACATCGGCCGCCTTTTTCATGGTCGGCCAGTCGGAAAGGCTGCCCATGATGATGCCGATTTTGGGCTGGGCGGTGTTTTTCGGGGCGGGCACAGTCTCGGGGGACACAGTCTCGGGGGGCACAGCATGGCTCGATGCGCAGGAGGAATGACGCGGTCCAGACCTCTATAGCTGCGTCAGCTGCGGGCAAGAACAAAAAACGGGCCGCTCGATGAGCGGCCCGAAAGGAGAACAGGGAGGCGTCAAACAGAGCGGGGGAGAGCCACTCTCGATACAGCAGAGAGTAGCGCCTTATGCCTAACGGATGGTGAATCTGGAAAGACTGTCTTTCCATGAGCGCGCGGGGTGTCCCGTAGCGGCACGCTGATCACGCTTTTTTGCCATCGATCTCGGCAAACACTTTGCGGGCGATACGCATGCATTCGACGCCGACCGGAACCCCAGCATAGACGGCCACGTGGTGGATGATCGCCTGCAATTCGTCGCGCGTAACGCCGTTGGTGAGCGCGCCTTTAAAATGCAACTCCCACTCGGTCATGCGGTTGAGACTTGCGAGCATGGCGACGTTCAGCATCGAGCGTGTCTTGGGCGGCAGACGGTCGTCGCCCCACGCCATGCCCCAGCAATACTCGTTCAAGATTTCCTGGAAGGGACGATTGAAGTCATCAGCCCCCGCCATCGACGTCTCGACGTAAGCGTCGCCAAGCGTCGCCTTGCGCATGCTCAGGCCTTTGGCTTGCAGGGTCTTGTCCATGGGGTGGGTCCGTTTTCGGTGAGTGAATGAGAGTGAGTAGCGGATAGGACGAACCTCGGCTATTCGCTACGCACTACTCGCCACTCGTTGCTTGAGCCCATCCCATGAAAACCCGCGCTGCCGTCGCCTTTGAAAAAGCCAAGCCGCTCGAGATCGTCGAGGTCGATCTCGAAGGTCCGCGCGCGGGCGAGGTGTTGATCGAGGTGAAAGCCACCGGCATCTGCCACACCGACGATTTCACGATCTCGGGCGCCGACCCCGAGGGGCTGTTCCCGGCCATCATGGGCCACGAGGGCGCCGGCGTCGTCGTCGACATCGGCCCCGGCGTCACCAGCGTAAAAAAGGGCGACCACGTCATTCCACTCTATACGCCCGAGTGCCGCTCGTGCCCGTCGTGCCTCAGCCGCAAGACCAACCTGTGCACCGCCATTCGCGGCACGCAGGGACAGGGCGTGATGCCCGACGGCTCCTCGCGCTTTTCCTACAAGGGCCAAAAGGTCCACCACTACATGGGCTGCTCGACGTTCTCGAACTACACCGTGTTGCCCGAGATCGCCGTCGCCAAAGTCCGCCCCGACGCCCCGTTTGATAAGATCTGCTACATCGGCTGCGGCGTGACGACCGGCATCGGCGCCGTGCTCAACACCGCGAAAGCCACACCCGGCTGCACCAGCATCGTGTTCGGCCTCGGTGGCATCGGATTGAATGTGATCCAGGGCCTGCGTCTTGCCGGTGCCGACATGATCATCGGCGTCGACCTCAATCCCGCGCGTGAAGCCTGGGGCAAGAAGTACGGCATGACGCACTTCGTCGACGCCAAAGCGGCCGGCAAGGATCTGCAGCAACATCTGATCGACATGACCAAACGCGGCGCAGACCAGATCGGCGGCGCCGACTACACGTTCGACTGCACGGGCAACGTGGACGTCATGCGCATGGCGCTGGAGACGTCACACCGCGGCTGGGGTGAGAGCATCATCATCGGCGTCGCGGGGGCGGGCCAAGAGATCAAGACGCGGCCGTTCCAGCTGGTCACGGGTCGTGTCTGGAAGGGCACGGCCTTCGGCGGCGCGCGGGGGCGGACAGATGTGCCAAAGATTGTCGACTGGTACATGGACGGCAAGATCCAAATCGACAGCATGATCACGCACACCATGCCCTTGGAAGACATCAACAAGGGCTTCGACCTGATGCACAAGGGCGAAAGCATTCGGGGTGTGGTGGTGTTTTGAGCGGGGCGGCCTCGTCACTTGCGCTTGCGGCGCACAATCGTACCCACGCCGTGCTCGGTGAACAGCTCGAGCAGCACACAATGTGGCACGCGGCCGTCGATGATCGACACGGCGTCGACGCCGGCTTCCACCACCTCGATGCAACCCTCGATCTTGGGGATCATACCGCCCGTGATGGAGCCGTCGCGAATCATGGTGCGGGCTTCCTGGATGGTCAGGTCGGGGACAAGTTTCTTGTCCTTATCGAGCACACCAGCGATGTCGGTCAGCAAGAGCAGGCGCTTGGCCTTGAGGCGGGCTGCAAGCGCTGAGGCAAACGTGTCGCCGTTGACGTTCAGCGTCTGGCCCTCGCGCGATACAGCGACCGGCGCGATAACCGGGATCAGGTCGGACTTCGAAATCACGTCGACGATGTAGGGATTGATCTCGACGGGATCGCCGACGTAGCCGATGTCGACGGCCTTCATCAGGTTGCTCTCGGGGTCGAGTAGTTCGGTCACTTTTTTGGCGATCAGCAGGTTGGCGTCCTTGCCCGATATGCCGACCGCCTTGCCGCCCTGTTTGTTGATGGCCGTGACGATTTCCTTGTTCGTGCTGGACAGCACCATCTCGACGACTTCAACCGTCGGCTTGTCGGTGACGCGCAGACCCTGCACAAACTCGCTGTTGATGCCGAGTTTCTTGAGCATGGCCGCAATCTGCGGTCCGCCGCCATGCACCACCACCGGATTGATGCCGGACAGTTTGAGGTAGACGATGTCTTGCGCAAACGCCTCGGCAAGCTTTTCGTCGCCCATGGCGTTGCCGCCGAATTTAATGACGACGGTTTCTTCGTCGTAGGCAATCAGATGCGGCAGCGCTTCAGCCAGCAGTCGCGCCTGCATATGTGCCGAAGGACGTGGCTCGTCGGCGGCCTTGGCGGGCGGGGCTGCATGCGGCTTGGTCATCGGGTCACCTCGGAGCGCCGACGCGGCTGGCCGCCGGCACGGCGTCATAGACGCGCAGGGGGGCGCTCGCAATGGCGAGTGTACAGGCGGCGTACGAGGCCGTTTGCCTCGTCACTCGCCACACGTTTGCGCCAGTGCCTTGAGCGGCACGTTGGCGCCACACAACAACACGCCGACGCTCTCGCCGGCCTTCGGCTTGTACGCGCCGCAGAGCAGGGCGCCGAGGGCGGCCGCACCACCGGGTTCGGATGCAATGCGCAAGCGCTGCCACAACAGGGCCTGCGCTTCGCCGATGAACCGATCCGGCACCAGTGCCACATGGTCCACATGCTGCGCTGAGATCTCGTAGACGAGCTTGCCCGCGCGCCGCGCACCGAGCGAATCTGCGGCGACCGAGTTCACATCAACATCGACCGGCGTCTTTGCCGCGAGGGCCGCATGCAGCGCGCGTGATCCTTCCGGCTCGACACCGACGAGCTTCACCCGTCCGCACCACCATGCCGCCATGCCCGAGATAAGCCCGCCACCGCCAACGCCGACCAGCACCGTGTCGGGCAGTTCCCTGCCGGCCTGCAATTCCCACTCGCGCGCGAGTGTGCCCTGTCCGGCGATGGTCGGCACTGTGTCGTAGGCATGCACGGAGAAGGCACCAGTCTCTGCAATGAAGGCGTTGCAGGCATCAAGGGCATCATTATAGCGCGCGCCCCCGATGCGCACGTCAGCACCGAACGAGCGGATGGCCGCGATCTTGGCCGGGCTTGAGATTTCCGGCACGAAAATCGTGGCGGCATGGCCAAGCTTCTGCGCCGCAAACGCAACAGCCGCGCCATGATTGCCACCGGACGCGCCTGCAACACCCGCCTTCGGCACGTCCCCCGTGAGGAGCGAGTGAAACGCGCCCCGCGCTTTGAACGACCCGGCGTGCTGCAGGAATTCGAGCTTCAGCTGCAGCCGATCGCCAAGGCCAAGGCCGTCACCAGCTAGCAGCGGCGTCTTGCGCACATAAGGTTCGATTCGGCCGTGTGCAATTGCGATCTGATCGGGCGTTACGGGCAGCGGCATCGGTGATGTCCGGGTCATTGTCTGATGCCGGTATCTGCCAACATCCGGCGCGGTACGCCAGGGGGAGTGATGCCCCATTTGTCCCCACACACGTGAAATTTGCCCGATGAACGGCTGCTGCTTGCTCAGTTCAGCACGCGTTCAAAGCGATGCGTCTACTGTCCAACTCAAGCTGATGCGGTTGCCCCCGACCGCACACAACACACCAGGAGCCGACCATGATTGCCCGAAAACTGATCCTTGCGACCAGCCTTGCTGCCGCCGCAATTGCGATGACCGGAACGGCCAGCGCCGACGAAGCCAGCCGCCGCGCACGCCTCAACGAGATCGACCGCCAGCAGGCACGCGAAACCGAGCAGGGCCGTTACGCCGGTGAACTGACCCGTCGCGAGTATCGCGAGCTTAATGGCGAAGCAGCCCGCATTCAGGAGCTTGAGCGCCGCGCCAAGGCGGATGGCTACGTTTCCCGCCGCGAGTTCAAAGAAATCCGCGAGGCGCAGAACCAGCATGAGCGCCATATCCAGAGCGAGGCTCACGATGGCCAGAAGTCGTGGTGGCGCCGGTGGCTGTATCTGCACCGCTAATGAGCGCGGGCCCATCTGTTGCACGCAATTCTGATGCGCGACGTCCGGGCGATGGTACACCACCATCGCCCAAATCGTGTGCGCGCTTTGTCGTCGACAATCTCTGGATTTTTACAGCGCTACGGATTAAGCACAGGCGTGTGGCGTTGGGGGTCTGTGATGCGCGGTGCGGGACTTGTGCTTGTTGGCCTCGGGCTGACGGTGATGTTGGCTGGCTTAGCCTACAGCGGTGTTTACGAGTGGCGCCCGAACCCCGCAGCGGCCGCGTGGTCTTTCCTCGGCGGCGCCTTGCTATCGGTCACCGGCGGCATTCTCCATACGCGTGGCTGAACCCTCTAACGCCCAGACGCTAAGCAACGGCTTTGTCCGACCTCGCTGATATGGTGGGTGTGCCAGAGGAGCAATCCATGCCTCCTTTTTGCGCGCCTGCAGCGACGCACCTTTCCTTTCCGCCGTTCCCGGTCTAGACCCCGGCTCGGCGGCGCCTGGGCTATGGCTCAGTGCCCATAAACAAATCCAATCAGATACATCCGAAAGGCCGATGCCATGCCTGCGAGCCCCTCGAAACTCGAGATCATGTGGACCAAGGTCGACGAAGCCCCGGCGCTCGCAACCTATTCGCTGCTGCCGATTGTCGAGGCTTTTGTTGGAGCCGCTGGCGTGGCGGTGTCGCTGAAGGACATCTCGCTTGCAGGTCGCATCGTTGCCAACTTCCCGGAAAAGCTGACACCGGCGCAACGCATCAACGACGAACTGACGGAACTTGGAGAGTTGGCGACGCGGCCGGAAGCCAACATCATGAAGTTGCCGAACATCTCGGCGTCGATCCCGCAGCTGAAGGAAGCCATCAAGGAGCTGCAGGCCAAGGGCTACAGCCTCCCGGATTACCCCGACAACCCCGCGACCGATGCCGAGAAGGACATCAAAGCCCGCTACGGAAAAGTGTTTGGCAGCGTGGTCAATCCGGTTTTGCGCGAAGGCAACTCCGATCGCCGTGCGGCCGGCGCGGTCAAGCAGTTTGCGCGCAAGAACCCACATAGAATGGGTGCCTGGAGCAAGGATTGCAAATCGCACATCGCCACCATGTCAGCCGGAGACTACTACGGCTCGGAAATTGCGACGACCGTGGCTTTGGCAACGAATGCGCGCATCGAATTGGTCGGCACTGACGGCAAGACAACTGTGCTGAAGGCGAAGACTCCCATCATGGCCGGCGAGATCATCGACGCCGCTGTGTTGAGCGCAAAGGCGCTGCGCACATTCTTCGCCGAGCAGATCGACGACGCCAAAAAGCAAGGCGTGCTGTTCTCGCTGCACGTCAAGGCGACCATGATGAAGATCGCCGACCCCATCGTGTTCGGCCATGTCGTGTCGGTGTTCTTCGAAGACGTCGTGAAGAAGCACGACGCCACACTGAAGAAGCTCGGCGTCAACCTGAACAACGGCTTCGGCGATCTCCTGGAGAAGATCGAGGCGCTGCCTGCGGCCGAGAAGAAAGCCATCCAGGACGATATCGCCGCCTGCTACGCCAAGCGCCCGGCGCTCGCCATGGTCAACTCCGACAAGGGCATCACCGGCCTGCACGTGCCGAGCGACTTCATCATTGACGCCTCGATCCCCGCGATGATCCGCGAGTCCGGCCGCATGTGGGGGCCTGACGGCAAGCTGCACGACACCAAGGCCGTCGTTCCCGATCGCGCCTATTCGCGGCTGTTCCAGGTCGTCATCGACGACTGCAAGGCCAACGGTGCCTATGATCCCAAGACCATGGGCTCGGTGCCCAACGTCGGACTGATGGCGCAGAAGGCGCAGGAATACGGCTCACACGACAAGACGTTCGAGGTGGCGACGAGCGGCAAGGTGCGCGTCGTCGCCGACAACGGCCCAGATGCCGGGAAAGTGCTGTTGGAGCGCGCTGTCGAGGCCGGCGATATCTTCCGCATGTGCCAGGTCCGCGATGTGCCGATCCAGGATTGGGTCAAACTGGCCGTGCGCCGCGCGCGCATCACCGGCTCGCCGGCCGTGTTCTGGCTCGACAAAAACCGGGCACACGATGCGCAGGTCATCGCCAAAATCGAGACCTACCTCAAGGATCATGACACCAAAGGCCTTGAGCTTCACATCCTCGCGCCGGTC
Source organism: Hyphomicrobiaceae bacterium (assembly GCA_031374735.1). GTDB lineage: Bacteria > Pseudomonadota > Alphaproteobacteria > Rhizobiales > Hyphomicrobiaceae > JABFRJ01. The sequence continues at coordinate 26,700 of JANMGQ010000004.1, forward strand.
GAGGCGATGAAATATTCGCTCGAGCGTATTCGCAAAGGCCAGGACACGATCTCGGTCACCGGCAACGTGCTGCGTGATTACCTGACGGACCTGTTCCCGATCATGGAGCTTGGCACGTCGGCCAAGATGCTGTCGGTCGTGCCACTGCTTGCAGGCGGCGGACTGTTCGAGACGGGGGCTGGTGGATCTGCGCCCAAGCACGTCGAGCAGTTCCAGCAGGAGGGCTATCTGCGCTGGGATTCGCTGGGTGAATTCCTGGCACTTGGCGCCTCGCTGGAGCATCTCGCGCACAGCCACAAGAACGCCAAGGCGCAGGTGCTGGCAGACACGCTCGACACGGCCATCGGCCAGATCCTCGATCACAATCGCTCGCCCGCCCGCAAAGTCGGTGAGATCGACAACCGTGGCAGCCACTTCTATCTCGCGCTCTATTGGGCGCAGGCGCTGGCCGCACAGACCAAGGACGCGGATCTGCAGACGCGCTTCAAACCGCTGGCTGCGACGCTGACCGCGAACGAGGCCAAGATCAACGGTGAGCTGATTGCGGCCCAAGGCAAGCCCGCAGACACCGGCGGCTACTACATGCCGGACGCAAAAAAGGCCGTGATCGCGATGCGCCCAAGCGCAACACTGAATGCGGCATTGGCGGCGTTGTGAGCAACAGCTTCCCTCCTCCCGCAGCGCGGGGAGAGGGACGGCTATGCTCGTGCCTGTCCGGCGCGACACCCCCTCAGCAGGCCCTAACATTACGGCCTGCTGAGCCCGCCGACTTGCGTGCGGCGGTCGTGAAAGAATGAGACGGCTTGAGGCCCAAGGGCAGACGCCGTCGTCGCGGCTTGTCACGCCGCCTTGCGCGTCGCCCCGCGCTTTGGCAGGACACCGCGGCGGGTCGTCAGCGTCTCATCCAGCGCTGCGACGAAGCTATCGATATCGCCATCCGTTACCATCAACGTCAGTGCAATGAAGCCGCGCCGCGCCATGTATTGCCCGCGTTCCAACAGGTCGAAGAACACCAGCTCCTTCACGCGTTCGTCGCTCGCCTGCGTGTCTTGCGGCCGGCGGATCGGCACATCGGTGGCGTGCAGCGACATGAGCGATCCTTCACCAGTCATCTGCATCGCGACCTCGTGGCGTTCAAACACTGCGTTCAGCCGCGTGCGCAACGCGTCGCCGCGCGCATGCAGCGCCAGCGCGACTTCGGTCGGGAACACCTCGGTCATGGCCGCGATGCCAGCCGACATGGTCAGCACATTGTTGTTGAAGGTGCCCGCGTGCGGCATCGCGTGGGGCTTGGTCGGATCATAGAGATCCATGATGTCGGCGCGGCCACCAAAGGCGCCAAACGACATGCCGCCACCGATCCATTTGCCGAGCGTGGTTATATCCGGCAGCGGCGCATAGAGGCTTTGCGCGCCACCCGCCCCAAAGCGCGAGGTCATGACCTCGTCCAGGATCAGCAGCGCGCCGCAAGCCGTTGTCTCCTCGCGCAACATGACGAGAAACGTGGGATCAGCCGGAAGGCATCCCGACGAGCCCATCATCGGCTCCACCAGCACACAGGCCAGCTCGCCAGCGTGCTGGCGCAGCAGGGCGCGCGTTGTGTCGATGTCGTTGTAGCTGCCGAGGACAAAGTCGTAGGGCGCGTTGATCGGGATGCCACCGCCGCCAAAGTACAGGAGCCCACCGTGGTAGCCCCCGTACATGACCATAACCTTGGGCCGCTTCGTGACGTGGCGCGCGGTTGCGATCGCCATCAGATTGGCTTCGGTCCCCGAGTTGGTGAAGCGCACCTTCTCGATCGACTTGAAGCGTGCGCAGACGAGCCGCGCCAGTTCGGCCTCGAACGTGTTGTGTGCGCCAAGATTCACGCCGCCATCGAGCGCGTTGTCGATGGCTTTGCGGATCACCGGATGTGAATGGCCGAACAGTCCTGCCGTGTACTCACCCAGCAGATTTAAATACCTGAAACCATCGACATCGGTGACGTGCGCGCCTTCGCCCGATTGAATGCAGATCGGAAACGGCCCGTGGAACAGCACCGTGCGCGTGTTGCCGCCCGGCATCGACAGTGCCGCCGTATCGTGCGCGGCGCGCGTCTTTGGCCGCCGTGCGGCGTATGTCTCTCGGGCCTCTGCCACAGCGTCATCAAGGGTCTGGTTGCGGGGATGGGGCATGGCGGGCTCCGCATTTTGGGGATCGGCGAACTATACGCCGGATTTTGCGGTTGGCGACACAGGGCGACACAGTGTGGATTGGCCAGGGGAATCGGGTGCATGCGGAACTGCACCCTCTCCCCGTCCTTACGGGGAGAGGGCCGGGGTGAGTTACCATGTGCGGCGCACACCTTGATCTATGAAACAAGCTGCCGCGCAGCGGCGATTTTTGCGATGCAGCATTCGTGCTGCGCTGCAGCTAGTTACAGGAGAGGGGCGGCCGCTTGCTTGAATGGAGATTGCTCCGCTGACACATAATCAACGTTTTGCCAGCTGTTCAATCACCAACTGTGCGGATGCCGCCCCTCACCCTAACCCTCTCCCCGTTGAAGGACGGGGAGAGGGAACTTAACCCGATCACTCTGGTGGATTGGCTCGGATCGGTTGACACTGCCGTTGGCCTCACGTAACGCGACGCCTGCTCGAACGAGCGCCAAGGGCCCTTGTGGCGGAATCGGTAGACGCGGCAGACTCAAAATCTGTTATCTTCGGATGTGTGGGTTCAAGTCCCTCCGAGGGCACCAAAACGGCGCTAACGTATTGATCTGACCGTGAAATCACGGCCCACCCGACAGAGCAGGAACCTGCACGCCTTAGCGTGCAAAGGCAGCCGCACGAGCAACTTTGGATTGGGACGAATGTGATATGGCGCGAGAGACGGGACTTGAACCCGCGGCCTCCGCCGTGACAGGGCGGCGCTCTAACCAGCTGAGCTACTCCCGCAGACCAACACGCGGCTCTGGTTGCTGCCGCGATTGATGCAGCGGTTAAGGCTGGCCGAGAGCGAAGTCAAGGGGCAAACGGATCGGCCCAAACGGACGATGAATCGGACCGGTCGGGCGCAACGGGATCAGCGATGACCTGGCTTCGAAATGACCTTGACCCGCACAAGTCAGCCACACATGATGAAAAGGTAAGCATGGTCGCAAGACGTTGCCATCTCTGCGCCTCACCGACGCGGGGCTGGAGACGGTGTCAGGAAAGCCTGTTGAGATGACAAGCGCAGCCATAGCGTCACTTCCCCCAGCATCGGTTGAAGTGGCGCCCCTGCCGGCACCGCAACGCAAGGGCATTCCTGCCTACGTGTATCCGGTGTTGCTGCTGGCGCTCGCGTTGCCGTTTCTTCTCGGCAAGGGCGGCCTGCTGGTCGGTGGCGCCAAAGATGGCCTGATCACCAACTTCCAATTTCTGCAGCTCTCGCTGATGATCGTCTACGCGATCGCGGTTTTGGGCTTGATCCTGCTGACAGGCTTTAACGGCCAGATTTCACTTGGTCACGGCGCCTTCTTTGCCGCTGGCGCCTACGTGGCCGCGATCCTGATTGATCGCTATGGCGTATATTTTCTGCTGACCCTGCCTGCGGCAGCGGCCGTTTGCTTCGTCCTTGGGTATCTGTTCGGCAAACCAGCCCTTCGGCTCGAGGGCCACTATCTGGCGCTGGCCACGTTTGCACTCGCCGTCGCGACCCCGCAGATCCTCAAATACAAGCACCTGGAACCGTTCACCAACGGTGTGCAGGGCATTAATCTGTTCAAGCCCGATCCGCCGTTTGGCCTCAAGATTTCAGCCGACCAGTGGATGTACGTGATCGTCCTCATCGTTGCGGCCTTCATGTTCTGGCTGGCGCGCAACCTGCTCGACAGCCGCATGGGCCGCGCCATGCGCGCCGTGCGCGACCAGCCGCTTGCCGCCGACACCATGGGCATCGATCGCGCCGCCAACAAGACGATCACGTTTGGTTTGTCGGCCATGTACGTCGGCGTTGCCGGCGCGTTGCATGCGATCATCTTTGAGTTCGTTTCGCCCGACAGCTTCCGCTTTGAAGTGTCGATTGCACTGCTGGTCGGGGCCGTTATCGGCGGCATCGCATCGCTGCCGGGCGCCATCATCGGCGGCATTTTCGTGCAGGTGATCGAGAAGTTCGCCGACAAGTGGACCAAGGCCCTCACCCACGCGGTCCACTTGCCCATCGAGATCGAGCCGTGGACCATCTATGGCATCGTGCTGATCGCGCTGATGTATGTGATGCCAAATGGCATCGCCGGCGGGATCAGTAGCCTCATTCGGAAGATCAGGGGTTGAATTCCACTCGGCGGATGCGACGCGACAATGGCTGACGCCACACACAACGGATTTCTCGGCAAGGTCTACGGCTCGGGCGGCGCGGACGATCTGGCGCGACTGTATGATGGCTGGGCCACGACGTACGATGCAGAGATGGCGCGCGTTGGCTATCGCCATCCGACCATCGCACTCGCCCTGCTGGCCCGTCATCTGCCACGTGGTGCGCAGCCGGTGCTCGATGCAGGCGCCGGCACAGGGCTGCTCGGCGAGTGGCTTGGCATCATGGGCTACAGCCACGTTGAAGCGCTCGATCTGTCCGCGGGCATGCTCGCGGTTGCCGCGAGCAAGGGCTGTTACGCGGCACTCCACCAAGCAGCACTTGGCGGTCCCCTGCCGTTCTCTGACGGGCATTTTGCCGGCATCGTGGCAGCGGGTGTGTTCTCGACCGGCCACGTTGGCGCTGAAGGGCTCGACGAATTGATCCGCATCTGTCGTCCCGGCGGCATCATCGTGCTGACGGTCAAGAACACGCTCTGGGAAGCCGGCTTCGCCGCCCGCATCGCGCAACTCGAAGGCGCTGGCCGGGTTTCACGCGTCGAAGAGACAGCGCCTTATGTCTCGATGCCTGGCGAGGCCGGCACGATCCCAAGCCGTGCGCTGACTCTGACGGTCGCGGCCTGATAGCCGCGCACGACAGTCACGGGCTTGGCAACCACCGGGGCGATTAATGCGACACGTCGCTCGGGCGATCGGCGAGCCACATCTTCTCGAGATTGTAGAACTCGCGCACTTCGGGGCGTAGGACATGCACGATCACGTCGCCGGCGTCGACCAGCACCCAGTCGCATTGCGGCTGGCCCTCGATGCGCACGCGGGCGTATCCAGCTTCCCGCAGCTTCTCGCGCAGCTGTTCGGCAATCGCGCCGACATGTCGATCGGTGCGGCCCGTTGCGACGATCATGAAATCGCCAATCGACGACTTCTCTGAGATGTCGATGGTCACGATCGCCTCGGCCTTGGCGTCGTCGAGCCAACTGCCAATGTGTCCAGCTAGCTCAGTGCTTGCTTTGGCCGGCATATCGCTCGGCTTGGTGGCTTTACGTGCAACCTCGGCAGTGGTGCGCATCGGCTCGGGGTGATCCTCTTGTCGCTTGCTGATGCCGGGTATTGACCCGGCCCCGTGCGGTAACACGGGTCCATGCGGCAAAATAGAGCAAGAGACCGCTCACTGCAAGTTCGGCGCGCAAGTGGCTTTGCCACGGGCAGCGTTGGTCAGCACTTGGCAAAGGTCGCTGTGGTTAATTGGCCTGCTTTGCGCCTGCGGTTCGCGCCGAACTACCCCTTCAACGCCTCCGCCAGCAGCGCCTTTTGCTCCGCCGCATGGCGCGATGCCAAGCCTGTTGCCGTCGCGGCGGAGGCTGTGCGGCCGGCATAGACGGCGCGTTTCGTGCGTGCGCCCGGGATTTGGGCCAATGTTGCCTCGAGGTTCGGCTCGACGAATGTCCAGGCACCCATGTTCTTGGGCTCTTCCTGGCACCAGACCATCTCGGCGGTCTTAAAGCGCGAGAGTTCCTTAATCAGAGCCTTGGCCGGGAACGGATAGAGTTGTTCGACCCTCAGCAGATAGATGTCATTGATCCCCGCCGCCTCACGGGCCTCATAGAGGTCATAGTAGACCTTGCCCGAGCACAGCACGACGCGGCGGATCTTGTCGTCGGGCACGAGCTGGATCTTCTCGCCCTTGAGGTACTGCGCATCATCCCACAGCACGCGATGGAACGACGAGCCGGCAGCCAGTTCGTCGAGACGCGACGTGGCGCGCTTGTGGCGCAACAACGACTTCGGCGTCATGAGGATGAGCGGCTTGCGCACCTTGCGATTGATCTGACGGCGCAGGATGTGGAAGTAGTTGGCGGGCGTCGTGCAGTTGGCGACTTGCCAGTTGTCCTCGGCCGAGGCCTGCAGGAACCGCTCGAGTCGGGCCGACGAATGCTCCGGCCCCTGGCCCTCGTAGCCATGCGGCAGCAGGCAGACGAGGCCGGACATACGCAGCCACTTGCGCTCGCCAGCCGACAGGAACTGATCAAACAGCACCTGCGCGCCGTTGGCGAAGTCGCCGAATTGCGCTTCCCACATGACTAGAGCGTTGGGTTCGGCCAGCGTGTAGCCATATTCGAAACCAAGCACCGCTTCTTCCGAAAGCATCGAGTTGATGACCTCGTACGGCCGCTGATCTGGCGAGACGTACTTCAGCGGCGTATATTGCTTTTCCGTCTCCTGATCGACCAGCACCGAGTGGCGCTGCGAGAACGTGCCGCGCTCGCAATCCTGCCCCGACAAGCGCACACGCACCTTCTCGCGCACCAGTGTTGCGAAGGCGAGATGCTCGGCCATGGCCCAATCAAGACCGAGCCCACTCTCCACCATCTTGCGGCGGTTTTCCAGCAGGCGCTCGATCGTCTTGTGCGGCTTGAAGTCGTTCGGCACCGTGGTGATGCGGCGGCCGACTTCGCGCAGAACGTCCATTTCGACGCCGGTGTTGCCGCGCCGTTCTTCGTCCTCGTCGTTGCCGACTTTGGACCAAACGCCCGTCTTCCAATCGGCTTCGTTGGGCTTGTAGCCCTCCGACAGCTTCAATTCATTGTCGAGATGGGCGCGCACCTTGCCCTTCATCTCATCAAGCTGTGCGGCCGTGAGCGTGCCCTCTTTGACCAGCTTGTCGCCGTACAGCGTCACGGTCGTCGGGTGCGCACGAATTTTGCGATACATCAGCGGCTGCGTGAATCCCGGTTCGTCCGACTCGTTGTGGCCGTGGCGGCGGTAGCAGATCATGTCGATCACGACAGGCTTCTGGAATTTCATGCGGAATTCAGTGGCGATCTTGGCCACATGCACGACGGCTTCCGGGTCGTCGCCGTTGACATGGAAAATCGGCGCTTCCACCATCTTCGCGACGTCGGTGCAGTAGGGCGAGGAGCGCGAGAACTTTGGGTTGGTCGTGAAGCCGATCTGGTTGTTGATGACGAAGTGGATCGATCCGCCTGTGCGGTGGCCACGCAGGCCTGAAAGGCCAAAGCACTCGGCGACCACGCCCTGGCCGGCAAACGCTGCATCACCGTGGATCAGCAGCGGCAACACGGCGCGACGATCGGTTGGCAGGCAGCCGTGCTGGTCTTGTTTGGCGCGCACCTTGCCGAGCACGACGGGGTCGACGATTTCAAGATGCGACGGGTTCGCCGTCAGAGACAGGTGCACCTTGTTGCCATCGAACTCGCGATCGGAGGAGGCGCCAAGGTGGTACTTAACGTCGCCCGAGCCTTCAACGTCGTCAGGCTTGAAGCTGCCACCGCGGAACTCATTGAAGATGGCGCGCATGGGCTTCGACATGACGTTGGCAAGCGTTGTCAGGCGGCCGCGGTGGGCCATGCCGAGCACGATTTCTTTCACGCCCAATTGCCCGCCGCGCTTGATGATCTGCTCCAGCGCCGGCACCATCGATTCGCCGCCCTCAAGGCCGAAGCGCTTGGTGCCCGTGAACTTGACGTCGGCGAACTTCTCGAAGCTCTCGGCCTCGATCAACTTGTTCAGAATGGCAGCTTTGCCCTCGGGCGTGAACGTGATGTCCTTGTCGGCGCCCTCCATCCGCTCCTGCAGCCAGCTCTTCTGCGCGGCCGACGTGATGTGCATGAACTCCAGGCCGATGTGACGGCAGTACGTGCGGCGCAGGATCTTCAAGATCTGCCGCATGGTCGCGACTTCCAGCCCCAGCACCTTGTCGATGAAAATGGGGCGGTCGAGATCGGCTTCCGTGAAGCCATAGGTCTCAGGCTTGAGTTCCTTGTGCACCTTGCGCTCGGTGATATCGAGCGGGTCGAGGTCGGCAATCAGGTGCCCCATGACGCGGTAGGCGCGGATGATCATCAACGCGCGGATGCTGTCTTGCGTGGCGCGGTGGCTTGCGACCGGTGTCAGGTCATAGCCAGCCGACTGCGCGCGCGCGGCAATTTTGGTGTGAAGATCGGCTTCGCTCGGTTCGTCGGACGTAAAGTCTGCGCCAAGCGCCCCGAGCATGTCCTTGTCATCGAGGCCGTTTGCACGACCGCTCGGCTTTTGGCCGCGTGTCTCTTGATCGCGCACGCTCTCAAAGAATCTTTGCCACTCTGGTCCGACGGACGTGGGATTCTGCTCCCATTTCTCCTGCAACTGCTCGATGTAAGCGGCATTGGCGCCGTCCAGGAATGCGGACTGGAGGAAAGCAGCGTTGGCCGGTTGGCGATCGGACATGCAAGTGCTCCGCGGGCGGCGCCCATGGTGTGATTTGGGGCTGCTCTTACGATGGCAGCGCGGATCGGGGAAGCGGGGAAACGGCGCAGCGATGCTCTCTCCACGGCCTCAAGTGTTGTGCAGGCACTGTTCACCGAGGCCGCGAGATCGCCATACTTGGACGCTCACGGCCGCGGATCGAACAGCCCCGTGGGCAAGCCGTCGAGGCTGGTGACATTTTTCTCGCGCCGATAGGCTTCGAGCGCCTCATCATCTCGCGCAGCCGTCCAGCGCTGCAAATTCTCTCGTTCGGCCTTGTAGTCGAACAGGGGAACCGCGAAGCCGCACGAGGTCTGGACCATGTCAACAGTCAGCCGCATGATTTGGCGGGCGCCGCGAGGCATCTCGCCGCCGAAGGCCTCGGCAATCAACTCGCCGTAAGCCGCTGTGTCAGCGTGCAAAATCTCGCCGCGGCCGAACAGTCGCAGAATCATCGGTGCACCTTCGAAGGCGCAGAACATGATGGTCACCCGGCCACCCGCCTTGATATGTGCCGCCGTCTCGTTGCCACTGCCGGTCAAGTCGAGATAGGCGACAGTGGTCGCGTCGATCACACGCAGCGCATCGGTGCTGCGCGGTGAGACGTTGACGTGTGATCCGCCCGCGGCAGAGGCAGTGAAGAAGATACGCTGCCGGGCGATGAAATCCCGGTGCGCCGGCTCGATCAACTTGAATTGCTTGCCCATTTTGCGTCTCTGCTGTCGTCGGCCTTCAAGCACCTTTGACCATGTCAGCCATTTGCTGCAAGACCCGCCGCACCTGAGTGTCTACATAGAGAGCCGCCCGTGGCGCTTCCACCTATCGCAATGTTGCTGCCTTTGGCAGGCGGCCCTGGGGGCGTCGCGCCTGTTCTGTTGCCAGATGTGCCGCTTGCGACAGTGCTTCTGTTTGCGGCTTTCAATCCCATCACCATTGCGGTCGCTTACGCGCTCGGTCGCAAGGCCGATCAGTGGGCGAAGATCCTCATTGCCGCGTTTGCCGGTGCGCTTGCCGGAGCTGTTGCGCTGTGGCTTGGAACGTTGCTGCGCATCGGCGCACTGGCCACACCCGGGCGTGCGGCTGCGGGAATTTTCGCCGCCGGGATCATTTTTGCACTGATACCCGCCGCAATCGGTTATGTTCGACGCACAGACACATCAGCGCCGAATCACTAACGGCAGCAAGACGCAGGGCGAGAGCATGGGTTGGCAGCCGAACAAGCCGAACGGGACGGGCAGCAACGGCTCGGGCAACCGGCCGGACAATGTCTATAAGTTCGAACCGCGCCGGCGCCCAAAGGGCGAGTGGCCGGTGAGTTCCTCGTTCCTCGGCCTTTGCGCCGCATTTCTGATCATGGGCGGCATCATGATGTTCATGCCCCAGTTCGCGCGCGGTGCCGTGTTTCCGTTCGTGGTGGCCGGCTGGGTGATCTCGCTGTGCCTGCATGAGTTCGGCCATGCCTTCACCGCTTACAAGTATGGCGACGTGACCGTGAAGGATCAGGGCTATCTGACCCTGGATCCGCTGAAATACGCCGACCCGCTGACCTCGATACTGTTCCCGATCCTGATCGTCGCCATGGGCGGCATCGGCCTGCCGGGCGGCTCGGTTTACGTGAAGACGCAGCTGTTTCGCGAAAGTTGGCAGAGGGCCGCCATGTCTGCGGCTGGGCCGTTCATGAACCTCGTGTTCTTGTTCATCGCCATGGCGTTTCTGCACCTCGTCAGTGTGCCCCCGGTGTTGTTTGCAGCGCTGTCGTTTATCGCGCTGCTGCAGATCACCTCTTTTGTCTTTAATCTGTTGCCCGTCCCCGGCTTTGACGGGTGGGGCGTGATCGAGCCGTGGCTGCCGCAGAACGTGCGCGAGTTCGGCTATAAGTTCGCACCTATCGCCATGATCCTGGTGCTGTTGCTGGCTTTCGCGATGCCCGGATTCTTCAGTTTCGTGTGGCGCATCGCCTTCATGATAGGCGATCCCATCGGCCTCGATTTCCGGCAGGCTGGCGCGGGCTTGCGGCTGTTTCAGTTCTGGCGGTGAACAGAGACGCCTCCGGGATGTGACGGCTCAGGCTGCGACGCAGAGCTGACAAAGCCAAACTTGCGAAGCTGATTGACGCGCGGCGGCGGCGGACGTATGCGCGGTGCGGGCCACCTCTCCCCACCGAGAGGCATCTATCTGGAAGGATAGCCATGACCGTCGCTGCCAAACCGGCGCTCAAGCCGCGCGTTCCACATTTTTCGTCCGGCCCCTGCGCCAAGCGCCCCGGCTGGTCCCTTCAAGCCCTGGACAATGCCTTTCTCGCCCGCTCGCATCGCGCGAAAGAGGGCAAGGAGCGCCTGAAACTCGCCATCGACAAGACCAAGGCGCTGCTCGGCCTGCCCGCCGATTTCCATTGCGCCATCGTGCCGGCCTCCGACACAGGCGCCTATGAAATGGCCATGTGGACGATGCTGGGCCAGCGCCCGGTCGATGCCCTCGCCTGGGAAAGTTTCGGCGAAGGCTGGGTGACCGACGTCGTCAAGCAACTGAAGCTCAAAGACGCGCGCATTCTCAAGGCCGACTACGGCCACCTGCCGGATTTGAAGCAGGTCGATTTTTCGCGCGATGTGCTGTTCACCGCCAATGGCACGACATCGGGCGTCAAGATCCCGAACTACGACTGGATCCCGGCCGATCGCGAAGGTCTGACCTTCGTTGATGCCACCTCGGCGGCATTCGCGCAGGCGGTCGACTGGTCGAAGGTCGATGTGTTCACGTTCAGCTGGCAAAAGGTGCTCGGTGGCGAAGCCGCCCACGGCATGCTGATCCTGTCGCCGCGCGCTGTACAGCGGCTCGAAAGCTACACGCCAACTTGGCCCCTGCCGAAGATCTTCCGCCTGACCAAGGGTGGCAAGTTCACCAAAGAGGTGTTCGAGGGCGAGACCATCAACACGCCGTCCATGCTGTGCGTCGAGGATTATCTCGATGCGCTGGCCTGGGCCGAAACCATCGGCGGCGCGACGGGCTTGCGCGAGCGTGCCGACGCCAACGCAAAAGTGTTGTTCGACTGGATCTCCAAGACGCCGTGGATCGAGAATCTCGCCTTTGATCCAGCGACACGCTCGAACACGAGCGTGTGCGTGCGTTTCACCGATCCGAAGATCGCGGCGCTGTCGGCCGACGCGCAGGCCGCGTTCGTGAAGAGCTTCGTGGCGTTGCTCGATAAGGAAGGCGCCGCCAACGACATCGCCTACTACCGCGACGCCCCTCCCGGCCTGCGCATCTGGTGCGGCTCCACGGTCGAAACAAGCGATGTCGCAGCTCTCGTGCCGTGGCTCGAATGGGCGTTCGCCGCTGAGTGCACGAAATTGGCATGAACCTCCTTCGCCCCTCCCTTCAGAGGGGAGAAGGTGCCCGAAGGGCGGATGAGGGGCAGCCACTTGCTCCGACACGCAGGGCACACATTTCAGCGTCTGCCTGCAGAACGATTCTCGCAGATGCTGCCCCTCACCCGCCCTATCGGGCACCCTCGCCCCCTGAAGAAGGGGGAGAGGGAAAAGGATACGACCATGCCCAAAGTCCTCATCGCTGACGCCCTCTCCCCCGCTGCCGTCGCCATCTTCAAGGAGCGCGGCATCGAGGTCGACATGAAGGTCGGCTTGTCGAAAGACGAACTCGAAAAAATCATCGGCGACTACGACGGTCTCGCGGTCCGTTCGGCCACCAAGGCGACCGAGAAGTTGCTGAAGGCGGCAACGAGATTGCGCGTCATCGGCCGGGCCGGCATCGGTGTCGACAACGTCGACATCAAGGCCGCGACGGCCAAGGGCGTGATCGTCATGAACACGCCCTTTGGTAACTCCATTACAACAGCAGAACACGCGATCTCCATGATGATGGCGCTGGCCCGCCAGATCCCCGAGGCCGATCGCTCCACGCAAGCCGGCAAGTGGGAGAAGAACCGCTTTCTCGGCGTCGAACTCTACAACAAGACGCTCGGCGTCATCGGTTGCGGCAACATCGGCGCCATCGTCGCGGACCGCGCGGTGGGCTTGAAAATGCGTGTCATCGCCTTTGACCCGTTCCTGTCGCCGGAGCGCGCGCAAGAACTCGGCGTCGAGAAGGTCGAGCTGGATGACCTGTTCAAGCGCGCGGATTTCATCACGCTGCACACACCGCTGATCGAGAAGACACGCAACATCGTCGATGCGCGCGCGCTGGCGCTGTGCAAGAAAGGCGTGCGCCTCATCAACTGCGCGCGTGGCGGGCTGATCGACGAGAAGGCCCTGTTGGACGCGCTCAAGTCCGGCCACGTGGCTGGTGCCGCGCTGGATGTCTTTCTCGAAGAACCGGCGAAAGAAAACCCGCTGTTCGGCGTGCCGAACCTGATTTGTACGCCGCATCTTGGCGCCGCCACCGGCGAAGCACAGGAGAACGTGGCGCTGCAAATTGCCGAGCAAATGTCGGACTATCTGTTGAAGGGCGCCATCTCGAACGCGGTCAATTTCCCCTCCATTACAGCTGAGGAGGCGCCGCGCCTGACGCCCTTCATCAAGCTCGCCGAACAGCTCGGCCTGTTTGCTGGACAGCTAACGGATGTGCGCATCAAAGGCATCAAGCTCACCTACTCCGGCGCTGTCGCCGAGCTGAACGTGAAGCCGATGACGGCTGTCGCCGTGGCGTCGGTGCTGAAACCCATGCTCGCCGACAGCATCAACATGGTCTCAGCCGTTTCCGTCGCGCAAGAGCGCGGCATCAAGATCGAGGAAACCAAGCGCGGCCAGGACGGCATCTACGAGAGTTACATCAAGCTGACAGTTGTGACCGACGACCATGATCGAGCGATTGCTGGCACCGTGTTTTCGGACGGCCGCCCGCGCATCATCCAGGTGCGCGACATCAACATGGAATTCGAAGTTGCGCCCCACATGCTGTTCGTGCGCAACGCTGACAAACCCGGTTTTATTGGCCGCTTCGGATCTGTCATGGGCGAGTCGGGCGTCAATATCGCGACCATGAATCTCGGCCGCGACGGCCCAGGCGGCGAGGCCATCTGCATCGTCGCGACGGATGAGCCGGTCAGTGAAAAGGTGTTCGGCGAGATCAAGGCACTGCCACAGGTGAAGCGGGTCAGCCGGTTGAAGTTTTGAACTCAGGTCTTGCCCCGGTATCATCCGCGCCCATATTCGACCAATGTTGCGGGCCACGGTAGCCACCTACTGCAATGAGGCCGAGTATGGCGCTGCGTCGACGCAATGTTCTGGTTCATGTCACGCGCGTGCTTGCGCTGGCAGCGGTTACAGCCCCGTTGGGCCTTGCGGCAGCTATGGCTCAGTCCAAACCGATCACCATCGTCGCCCTCGGCGACAGTCTATCGGCGGGCTATCAGCTGCCGGTCGCGAAGGCGTTCCCGGTTCAGCTCGAGGCGGCGCTGAAAGCACGTGGGCATGCCGTAACTGTCATCAACGCGGGTGTCTCCGGCGACACGACAGCGGCCGGGTTGGATCGGCTCGCCTGGGCGGTACCGCCCGAGGCTGACGCTGTGATTGTCGAGCTTGGCGCCAACGATGCGTTGCGCGGGCTCGATCCCGCCGAAGCGCGGCGCAATCTGGACAAGATCCTGACGGCACTCGCAGCCGACAAACGCGATCTCCTCGTCGCGGGCATGCGCGCGCCGCTGAACATGCCGCCCGCCTATCGCGAGGTCTTTGATCGCGTGTTCCCCGAACTCGCCACCAAGCACGGCGCTCTCTTGTATCCGTTTTTCCTCGAAAAGATCGCACTACAGCCAAAGCTCAATCTGCCCGATGGTATCCATCCGACGGCGGAAGGCGTGGCACTGATCGTCGCGGACATCTTGCCCAAAGTCGAAGATCTCATTGCGCGCGTGAAGGTGCGCCGTGGCGAGAAGCCTGGCGGCTGACGTCAATCGGCATCGGCTTAAACGCAAACGACACCGCCCAGGGCAGGCATGCCCCAGGCGGTGTCGAAGAGCGCGGGTCCTGCACGGCCCCGCGCAATCGTTCGGGCCAAGCTCATCAGCTCAGGCCAGCAGCGCGTAACCCGCATCGTGCACGTCGACGCCGGCAAGCTTGACCACATCGACCCACTGCTTGTTGACAAAGCCCTGCACCATCGTGCTGCCGTCGTCCGTTGCCGCGAAGCGGACGGCTGAGGCTGCGTCGCTGCGGCCCTTGAGGAAGTCGGCCATGTCGAGGTGATCCTTGCCGACTTCGAAGTCGGTGATCACGTCAACGCCGCCGCCTCTGGTGTCCTTCTTGAGATACGCGAAGGTGTCGGCGCCATCGCCACCCGTCAGCGTGTCGGAGCCCATCTTGCCGCGCATCCAGTCATCGCCCGCGCCGCCGCCGAACATCGTGTCATGCGCGTCGTCGCCCATCATGCGGCTGCCGCCGTTGCCCGCGACCACCTGCTCAAAGCCGGACACTGTCCCCTCGTTGCCACCCGTGCCGACTGTGTAGCTGTGCTTCGCGAGGTTGAGGTCGAGGAAGCCCGTCATGCGCGAGAAGTCGACGGTGTCGAAGCCCGCGTTGCCGGCCAGCGTATCGATGCCCTTCGAGGCCATGATGAAATCATCGCCGGAGTTGCCGCTGAGGCTGTCCGTGCCCCATCCACCAAACAGGACGTCGTCGCCCTTGCCGCCGTAAAGCGTGTCATCGCCGGTGCCGCCGGCGAGTGCGTCGTTGCCGGAGTTGCCATAGACAACGTCATCGCCTTTGCCGCCGAACACGCTGTCGTCGTTGTTGCCGCCGGACGAAAAGTCGTCACCGGCGCCGCCGTAGAGCTTGTCGTCGCCGACGCTGCCCTTGAGCGTGTCGTTGCCGGTGTCGCCGATCAGACGATCGTCGCCGCGGTCGCCCCACAGGTCGTCGCCACCCTTGCCGCCGATCAGGACGTCGTCGCCCTTGCCGCCAACGAGTGTGTCATCGCCCGAGTGTCCCCAGATCTCATTCTCGCCGTCGAGCTTCCCGCGAAGCACGTCGGCATTCACCGTTCCATGTAAAACCTGCATCCCATGCCTCCAAAGGTCGTTCCAGCCGGTCGATCCCACGGTGGCAGACACGGGCCGAAGCCCTGCCAGTCCTTCGCCAAGATGCCGACATTTCAG
Source organism: Hyphomicrobiaceae bacterium (assembly GCA_031374735.1). Taxonomy (GTDB): domain Bacteria; phylum Pseudomonadota; class Alphaproteobacteria; order Rhizobiales; family Hyphomicrobiaceae; genus JABFRJ01. The sequence goes on from JANMGQ010000004.1 coordinate 42,387, forward strand.
TGCGAAAGCGCGCGGTGCCGTTCACACAGGTGCAAGATTTGCCTGTGAGGTTTTGAGGAAATGTTTCGGCAGATGCTTCAATTTGAACTGATTTCGATCCGATTTCCGCAGCCTCCGGTGATCTGTGCGACGACGTCGGCGCCTAGCGGGCAAGGCCGAAATCGGCTAGAAGCCCCCAAATACGGGGATTTGCACCCCTTCGGACCCATGACATGACCGTCGTACTCGACACGCGGGGCGCAGCAAGCTCGCCGCAACGTTTACTAAAGCTGGAGAAATCGTCTCTCGCCGGCCTCGGTCGCGCGGATCTGGCATCGGCGCTTTTGGCCGTTGGCGTGCCCCAGAAACAGGTGCGGATGCGTGTCGAACAGTTGTGGGGCTGGCTTTACGTGCGCGGCGTCACCGCCTTCGATCAGATGTCGGATGTGTCAAAGGATCTGCGCGCCAAGCTGGAGGCGGCCTACTCGCTGGACCGCCCGACCATCGTCACCGAGCAGGTCTCGGTCGACGGCACCCGCAAGTGGCTGATGCGGCTGCCCGTGCGCGGACATGAGCGCGCCGCTCCGGAGGTCGAGTGCGTGTACATCCCCGAGCATGATCGCGGCACGCTGTGCATCTCGAGCCAGGTCGGCTGCACGCTGACCTGTTCGTTCTGCCACACGGGCACGCAGAAGCTGGTGCGCAATCTGGAGGTCGCCGAGATCGTCGGGCAGATCCTGCTCGCGCGCGATCGCATCGGCGATTGGCCGGGTGCCACGCCGCCGGGCGATGGCCGCATGCTGCCCGAGGGCGATCGCAAGATCACCAACATCGTGCTGATGGGCATGGGCGAGCCGTTGTACAATTTCGACAACGTCAAGCGCGCCATGGCGGTTGCGTCGGATGGCAATGGCCTGTCGGTGTCCAAGCGCCGCATCACGCTGTCGACGTCGGGCGTGGTGCCCGAAATTCCCCGCTGGGGCACCGAAGCGGGCACAGCGCTGGCCATCTCGCTGCATGCGACCAACGACGCGCTGCGCGACGAATTGGTGCCGATCAACAAGAAGTATCCGATCAAGGACCTGCTGGCCGCGTGCCGCACCTATCCCGGCGTGTCGAATGCCAAGCGCATCACCTTCGAATACGTCATGTTGAAGGGCGTTAACGATAGTCTCGCGGACGCCAAGGCGCTGGTGCGCTTGCTGGCCGGCATTCCCGCTAAGATCAACTTGATCCCGTTCAATCCGTGGCCCGGCTCCACGCACGAATGCTCGCCGTGGAAGCAGATCGAGCAGTTTGCCGAGGTGGTGAATTCGGCCGGCTACGCCAGCCCGGTTCGCACACCGCGCGGGCGCGATATTCTGGCCGCCTGCGGGCAGCTCAAGTCGGAAAGCGTCAAGATCCGTGCGAGCGAGCGGGGCAAGTCCGTGGACGTGCCGGAGGCGTGAACAGATGTGCCCCGCCGTTGACGGTGTTATGAACATCCACTGTTGATTGAGCCGACGAGGCCCTCATGTCGTCCGCTGCACGCAAGTTCGAACCGCTGATGACCGTCGACGAGTTCCTCGACTGGGACGGCGATGGAACAGGATTGCCAGCCCCGCGCGCATGCAGCCCCAAGCGGGACTCACGCGACGATGCACACACGCATGGCTACGATCCTAACCAACCACCTAGACGCTACTAAGCCAAACTGCCGAGCCCTGACCGGTGCCGGAGTGCGCCCCGCCCTACGCGCCGATTGGAACTTCCGCGTGCCGGATCTGCTGGTCACCTTCGTGCGCAACGAACGAGGGGAGCGCGACGCGCCATCGCCAAGCGTCATTATCGAGTTGCTGTCGCCGTCCAATATGGCCGAGACGTGGGACAACGTGCGCAACTACATGACGCTGCCAAGTGTCAAAGAAATCCATCTGATCTCGACACTGCGCGTTGCCGCCCAGGTGTTGCGCCGCAATGCGGACGGCCATTGGCCGGGCGAACCAGTTGACATCGGCCCGGACGACAGCCTGAATTTCGAGCCGATCGACCTCGTGCTGCCACTGAAGGCCGCCTATAAGGGCACGTATCTCGAATAGAGATCGTCGCCCCACCAACCATCAGGCCGCATATGCTCGGCAGACTTTTCGGACGTCTGATCTTGGTGCCGCTCGGCTTCATCCTGGCCGGTATCACGTCGGCCGTGGTGCTCGTCGGCATCGCGCAGGAGAAGCTTGCGGTCGCGGCCCGCGATGTCGGCGGCGAGCAAGTGCTCGGGTTCCTGGAGCCGCTGCTCAAGCTCGCGGTGTCGCTGTTCTCGGTACAGACCGTGCTGCTGCCGCTGCTGCTGGTCATCGCCGGTGAGGTTGCCCGTATCCGGCATGTCGCCTTCTATGTCGCCGGCATGGGCGCCGCATTCGCACTCGTGCCCGTCATGGCAAAGCTCGGCGCCGAGGATGGCATCGGCAGCCTGACGGCCATCTGGCCGATCTTCGCCACGGCCGGCTTTGCGGGTGGACTAGTGTACTGGCTGGTTGCCGGACGACGGGCCTGATATCTCACACGCCAAGCGACCGCTTGACCTCGAAGATCTCCATGATTTTCGCGCCTTTGTGCGGGCCGTCGCAGACGAACTGCCACTTGCCCTGACTATAGGTGTCGCAGAGTTTGACGCCCTTGATCAAAATCCAGTGGCCTTCCTTGCCCTTACTGATCGCGAGGATGTAGTGCGCCCAGGCGTTGCGCGGGATCTGCATCCAACCCCACACGCTCGGCCGCTCCTTGCGCGGCAGATGCATATGGCTTTTGACGAGACGCATCTCATAGCCGAAGTGGCCGAGCGCGCCTGCGACCTCCTCCGTGTAGGTGCCGCGCACGATCGGCCTCTCGCCGTCTGGTACGTCGCGGAGATGGCGGATCTCATCCTCGACCTTCGACACGGGATAGCCGGTAATCGCCGAGATCACATAGGGGCCGCAAAATGCGACGCGCCCGGTGTCGTTGACGACATCGTTGCGATGCGAGGTCAGCTGTGCGGCGGCGAGTTCGAAGGCCATGGTTCGAAAGCCCTGGGCTGGCTCTTGAAAAGCGAACATGCGGGGAACAGGTGTCCCACGACAGGGTGAAAAATGCGTTAAGCGCGCCTGCGCAAGCCCGGGTCTTGTTACGGTGAGAGGCCCATCTGCGAGCCTTTGACCGAAACTCCGGATGCATCGGAATGCGTTGACGTTTTCGTGAGCCGATGCAAAAACGCCACAGACGGCCCCGAAAAGAGGGTCATCTCAATTGTGAGGAGTGCCCCTATGAATCTCGTCTCTCTGGCGATGAACTTTATCACGCCGGCGATCGTCGGCCGGATTGCGTCTGCACTTGGCGTCGACAGCAAGATCGCTCAGATGGCCATCAGTGCCGCACTGCCGAGCATTTTTGCGGGCATCGCCGGTAAAGCCTCGAAGCCGGATGGTCTCAGCATGCTGACCGGTCTGCTCGGCAAGACCGACAGTGGCTTGCTTTCCAACCTCGGCAGCATGATCGGCGGCTCGGATCAGTCAAAGCTCGTGACCGGCGGTACCAACGTGCTGACGCAGCTGCTCGGCAACTCGGCGCTGGGGTCGCTCGCGGGCGCGGTCGGCAAGTTTGCCGGCATGGGCGAAGGCCCGACCAAGAGCGTGCTCGGCATGCTCGCACCTGTCGCCATGGGCACACTGGCGCAACAGCAGAAGGCTGGCGGGCTCGATGCAGCCGGGCTTGCCAAGATGCTGTCAGGCCAGGGCGAAAACATCGCCAAGGCGCTGCCAGCCGGCTTCGGTGACTTGCTGAAGGGATCAGGCCTACTCGATAGCCTGCCAAAGCCCGCGGCCCCAACGGACGCCGTCAAGGACATGGCGCGTTCTGCCGGCGCAACGGTTTCAAGCGCGACGTCCGCCGCATCCAAGACCGCGAGTGCGGCGAGCGATACGGTGCGTCATGCCACGGCCGCGACCCCATCAGGTCTGCCAAGCTGGCTGACCTGGGGCGCACTGCTGGCCGCCCTTTTGCTCGGTTGGTACATGTTCGGCCCGAGCGGCGGACAGCGCGTTGCAGCGCCGCCGGCACGCGTGGTGCACAACAACGTCGACCTCGTGCCGCAGGTCAACACCATGTACAACGGCTTGCGTGATCTGCTCGCGAACGTGAAGGATCAGAACTCCGCACAAGCCGCTTTGCCCAAGCTGCAAGACGGCGCGAAGTTCCTCGAGGGGCTCGTGACGCAGTCCAATAGCATGGCGCCAGGCACGCGCTCTGATCTAGCGGCCTTGATCGCCAACTACCTGCCCGAAGTTCGTAAGATGATCGCGCAGGTGCTCGGCAACTCGGCCGTCGCGACGGTTGCCAAGCCGGTGCTGGATTTGATCCTCAGCCGCATGGAAACTCTGGCGAAGAAGTGACCAACGCATAGCAACGGTGTCTGACCTCGGTCAGACACCGACGCCGAGCGTGCTCACATCGCACGGTGTAAATGTCAGTCGGCCTATAAGCCGGGTTTTGTACGGCCACGCGTTGCCGCGCCGCCGTGACGACCATTCATCTGGGGCGCCGCTTGCGCGGGCCCTCAAGCAACCAACCCGGATGGCGGGCTTGACCGATCGCCCCGAGGTCACAGTTGCCCGCGCCTCTGTGCCATCCCTATATGGTTTTGCTCCCGGTGGGGTTTGCCGTGCCGTCTGCGTTGCCGCATGCGCGGTGGGCTCTTACTCCACCGTTTCACCCTTACCTGGCCAACCCCGATCGTCTGAGGTGTCCAGGCGGTCTCTTCTCTGTTGCACTGTCCCTGAGGTTACCCTCGGCGGCCGTTAGCCGTCACCGTTCGTCCATGGAGCCCGGACTTTCCTCCGCAAGGTTGCCCCCGCAGCGGCCGTCCAGCCGACTGACACGGTCCGCTTAAGCCGCTTCCCGCGCGCGAGCAAGGGTCTCGTAACGCCGTAACGCTTCGTCAATAGCGTGGACGTCGATGTCGTGGGCGGCGCCGAGATCGACGTAGCGATCGTCTATCCGCAGCGCAGACGTTGAGCAAAGACGCGGCCAGGGCAGTTCTGGCCAGGGCAGCCCAGGAACGTGCGCGCGATACCGGCATCAGCGATTTCTGGCAGAGATCACGCCGCGTCGGCGACGACACGATTGCGGCCGTCGCGCTTGGCGGCATAGAGAGCCTGGTCGGCGCGGCGGAACAGCGTTTCGGGCGTATCCTCGCGGCGCTCGTGCGTGGCGAGGCCGACGCTGGCGGTCACGCGCAGGCGCGTTTCTGAGTTGACGTGGAACGGCTCGGCGGCCACGCACGCGCGCAGGCGCTCACCAACCTGGAAGGCCCGCCCGATCTCCGTGTCCGGCATGATGATCACGAACTCTTCCCCGCCCATGCGGCAGGCGAGGTCGATGCCGCGGGTGTTGCGGCGGAAGCGCGCTGCAAACTCGCGCAGCACGGCATCGCCCGCATCGTGGCCGTAGGTGTCATTGACGCGCTTGAAGAAGTCGATGTCAGCGACGAGCACCGACAGGGGACGACCTCCATCGCGCGCCTTTTGGACGAGTTGGCGCAGGTGCGTTTCCATATAACGGCGATTGTGCAGGCCGGTCAGACTGTCTGTGATCGCCATTTCGACGCTTTGTTCGATGCTGTTGCGCAGCACGTCGGTGTGGCGCTTGCGCGCAACCTGCGTGCGCACGCGTGCAACGACTTCGTTGCGGTCGAGCGGGCGGGTCAGATAATCGTTCACGCCCATATCAAGGGCGCGCAGCAGGCGCGCATCTTCGCCAGGCTCGACGACGATGATGATCGGCAAATGGCGTGTGGCGTCGATGGACCGCATCTGTGAGCACAGGCGCAAGCCGTCTGTCTTCTCCATCGATAGGCTGACGATGACACAGTCGAAGCCGCCTTTGGCAAGGCGTGCCAAAGCTGCATGACCATCCGTTTCGACATGGACTGTGTGCAACTTGCTGAGCGCGTCGGACAAGCGCGCGGAAGACCGGCTCACGTCGTCGACCACAAGCAGCGTGCCGTTGCTGCCGGCCTCGATCCAATTCAGTTTGGTGGCATCTTCGACCGTCATCTGTTGCGAGGTCTTAGCCCGCATCAGCATCTCATCGCCCAGAACTTTCAAGCGCGCCAGGTTCTTGACCCGGGTGACGAGGGCAACATCATCAACGGGCTTCGATAGAAAGTCATCGGCCCCGGCTTCGAGGCCCTGCACCCGGTCACTCGCTTGATCAAGCGCGGTCACCATGATGACAGGCATATGCTGCATGCGCTGATCGGACTTGATGCGGCGGCAGACTTCGAACCCGTCCATGCCCGGCATCATGACGTCGAGCAGAACGACATCGACGCGCTCGCGCGCGAGAATGTCGAGGGCTTCGCGACCGTTACACGCGGTCAGCACCTCGAAGTACTCGGCCGACAAGCGGGCCTCGAGCAGCTTCACATTGGCAAGGATGTCGTCGACGACAAGGACACGGGCAGTCATGAGGATGGAACTCTTACGCAGTCTTGCTCAGGCTCGATCGGCGGTGTGAGGCGTGCGCGGCTCGGTGAAGCGGCGCACGGTCTCAATGAAGAGTTTCAGCGAGATGGGCTTTGAGATGTAGGCCTCGCAGCCGCTTTGCCGAATGCGCTGCTCATCGCCCTTCATGGCGAACGCCGTGACGGCGACGACGGGGATTTCGCACAAATCGTCGTCGTCTTTCAGCCACTTGATGACTTCCAGGCCCGAGACTTCCGGCAACTGGATGTCCATCAGGATCAGATCGGGATGGTCGGCGCGGGCGATATCGAGCGCTTCCATGCCATTGCGGGTCTGCAGCGTTGTATAGCCGTGCGCCACGAGCAGATCGTGGAATAGTTTCATGTTCAACTCGTTGTCCTCGACAATGAGGACGCTCTTCTTTGGGCCTGGACCATCGCGGCGGGGCGACGTTGCGGGCAGGTCGGTCGTCGGCATAGCGTCGGCCATGGGCGTGACACGGGATGAGCTGGACAAGCGGGACTGCGCCGGCGGGACCCGACACGAGAGTTCCCTGCATTGTCGGGGAAAAGCTGTAAGAAACCGCTAAGGCTGCGTGATCGGCTGGCGGGCTTGCGGCCGAGTGTTGCATGACGGCGGTTTGCACCAGCCGGTGGGACACAGTAAGACGCCGCATTGGCCCTTGGGGGGCCCTTGTGGGGCGGCTTGAGGCCGGTACGTGATGATTGAATCTCTGATGCAGTGGCTGAGTTCGGGCGGCGAGTTTGCAGCCCTATCGGCGGCGTGGTGGGGTCAACTCGCCAAGATCATGTGGATCAACCTGCTGCTGTCAGGCGACAACGCGGTCGTGATCGCGCTCGCCTGTCGCGGGTTGCCCGCTCATCAGCGCAAGTGGGGCATTATTCTCGGGGCCCTGGTCGCCATCGTGATGCGCATTGGCTTTACGGTCGTCGCGGCCGAACTGCTGCAATACAAGTGGCTGATGTTCGTTGGTAGCCTCATGCTGTTTTGGATCGCTGTGAAACTGCTGCTCGAAGACGGCGAGGAAAAGGACATCACGCAGTCGACCAGCATCTGGGGGGCCGTGCGCACGATCGCGATCGCGGACCTGGTCATGAGCCTCGACAACGTCGTCGCGATTGCCGCCGCCGCGAAGGGCGATTGGGGGCTGATCCTGATCGGGTTGGTGACCTCCATGCCGTTGATCATCTTTGGCGCAACGTTCGTCATGTGGGTCTTGCACCGCATGCCGATCCTGGTCTGGGCCGGCGCGGCGCTGCTTGGTTGGGTGGCGGCGGAGCTTGCCGTTTCTGATCCGGGCGTGATTGCCTTTATCAAAGACTTTACCTCGATTCCGTTGGTCAAGTCTGACCCTGGTGCTCCGAGCCCGTTGTCGCTGCCGCATGCGATCGAATACGCGGTGGCTGGGGCTGGCGCGCTGCTGGTTGTGGTGCTCGGCTTGCTGTTGCGGCCAAAGAAAAAGCCCTCGGTTGCGGCGTGACAAGGTTCGCACTCATGCCTCGCACACATGCCCTTGTCTTGATTGCGCCAGCCGGCGCGCTCAGCGTGGAGCTATTGGCAACGGCCTCAGCGGCGCTCGGCGACGCCGATGAGGCCCGTTGGCTCTGTCACGAGACGGCTGCGGACGTAGCCTTCACTGCACAAGACCCGCGCGAGATTTTGACCCGGGTTCGGTCTGTGATCGACGGGTTAGGCCTCGACCGCAGGGTCGACGTGAATGTCGTGGCGCTGCGCGATCGGCGTAAACGGCTCCTCGTTGCGGACATGGATTCCACCATCATTCAGCAGGAGTGCATCGACGAGATGGCCGACCTGTTCGGCCTCAAGGAACGCATTTCGGCCATCACCGAGCGTGCCATGCGGGGCGAACTCGACTTTGAGGCGGCGCTGAAGGAACGTTTAGGGCTATTGGCCGGCCTTGAGGAAGCGGGTCTCGAAAAGGTGTGGGCGGAGCGGATCGCCCTGATGCCTGGCGCGAAAACGCTGATCGCGACGATGCGCGCAAATGGGGCCTACACCGCGCTCGTCTCGGGCGGCTTCACGTTCTTCACGGCCAAGGTGGCGCGCGCCGTGGGCTTTGACACAAATCGGGCGAACCAGCTCGAGTTTTCAGACGGGCGCCTCACGGGGCGCGTGGTTGGGCCGGTCCTGGGGCGCGAGGCGAAGCTCGCGGCGTTGCAGGAATTCGCAGCCCTTCGCGGCCTGCCGATGAGCGCGACGTTGGCCGTCGGCGATGGGGCGAACGATCTCGATATGGTCCGTGCCGCAGGACTTGGCGTGGCCTACCGCGCCAAGCCGAAGGTTGCCGCCGAAGCCGCTGCCGCTGTCACCCACGGCGACTTGACAGCGCTGCTCTATCTGCAGGGCTACTCGGACCGCGAATTCGTGACCGCCTGAGGTTCATGCCGGCGGCGGGGCGCGATCGGGGATCACCATGGTGAACACGGTGCCGCGGTTCGGATCGGGGTCGGCGAGTGTCAGCGTGCCTCCGTGGGCCGCGACCAGTTCGTTTGCAATCGCAAGCCCGAGACCCGAGCCGCCGCGCCGCGTGGAGCCCTGAAAGGCCTCGAACAAGTGCGCGCGTGCGACCTCGGGCAATCCAGGGCCAGTGTCGGCAACCGTGATCGTCACCGAGCGGTCGGCGCGCCGCGCAGATATCCGGACTTCCGCGTGCTCGCCTGATGCTTCGATGGCCTGGCAGGCATTGCGCACCATATTCGAGAGCACGCGATAGAGCTGATCGCGGTCGGCATCGACGCGCAAGTTTGGGCCGATCTCAATGTTCCAGGCGATCATCCCATCCTTCCGCGGGAGCCCGAGACCTTCGCCGACTTCGTCGATCAGTGGCCGCAAAGGCATCAGTTCGCGACGGGGCGGGGCTTCGGCCGCGCGCCCGAACTTGAGCGTGTCGTTGCAAAAGGCAATGGCGCGATCGAGGGTCGCGATCAGCTTTGGCGCAAAGCGCTGCACGCGCGGATCGGGAATACTGGTCACGCTGTCGGACAGCAGCTGCGCCGTCGACAGCATGTTGCGCAGATCGTGGTTGATCTTGCTGACGGCCAGACCGAGCGCCGCAAGACGACTTTTTTGCGCCAGGATCTGATTGAGTTCGCTCTGCATATGGGCGAGCTCGCGCTCCGCGGTGCCGAGTTCATCCACGCGATTGCTGGGTATGATGATGCGGCTCGTGTCTTCAGGCTTGGCCGAGAACCGCAACATGTTTGCGGTGAGGCGCGCCAGCGGATCAATCAACAGCGATCGGAGCGTCAGGAACACCAAGCCGCCGGCCAATGCCGAAATGAGGATCGAGAGCCACAGAATGTTGAGGCCGTACTTGACCATGGCCATACGCAACGGGCCTTGCGGCATAACCACGTCAACGACCTGGCCCTCGGTCATGCTGGGTATGCCGATGACGCGGATCAGACGCTTGTCGGGCAAGAAGAACACCATGAGCGCGTCCTTCACGAGGCGCAGGCGGAACGCGATGTTGTCGAGAATGCCCATGCCTTCGGCGGTCATGGGGCGCAGATCATACTCCGCATCGATGGGTTCCCCCTCCATATCCTCCGACAGGAACAGCCGCCGTTGATCGTCCCGCTTCACCGTGACCATTTTAACCCGGGCCGTCCGCAACAGTTCCTCACGCAGCTTTTCGGGCACGGTGCCATCGGGTGTCGCATCGGCGGCGAGCGCTGCCAGGCGGGCAGCACTCAGGCGCTCGTTCAGCCATGTCGAGCGGAAGTTGGCGATCGAGGGTACGAAGATTACGACCTCGGCGAGGAGCACGAACATGACTGTCAAGGCCAGCAACTTGCCCGACAGTCCGAACCGGCCACTGACCCGTGCGAGGCGTTTACGCAGGCTCGCGCGAGCGTCGGCCAAGAGGCCGCCGGCGGGAAACTGTGACCGTCTGGTGTCGCGATCCACGTTTGGTCCTTGCTACGTCCGCTCCCGGTTGGTCACCGGGAGACGGTCAAAGTGCGCCGTAGCGTTGATATGGACTGAAGCACGACAATGACCCACGATCGCTCCTGTTCGCGTGCCAGCTCCTCGTTTCGCAGCTCGGCACGTCGATACCTCTCGTTTGCGTGGTGGTTGCTATCGAATGGCGCACCGGCTGCGGTCTGTAAAGCCAACCAGGACCGCCACCGGTTCACGTCCACCGCACAACATGGTCACAATACGTTGAATGTCACCTGGGCGTCGCGGGTGGATCGAAATCGTACGAGCTGAACAGCTTTTGCGCCTCAGGCGTCATCAGGTACGCCGCAAACGCAAGGGCTGCCGACGACGCCTTGGCTGACACGGCCAGCCGCTGGTCCAATGGGCTGTGCAGTGACGGCGGGATAGCCGCGGCGACCAGGATGTCGGCCAAAGCGGGAGCCCGCGCCATGCTGTGGCTGACAAAACCGATCGCCGCCGCCCCCGTCGCCACATACTGCGTGGCTTGAGCGACATTTTCGCCGTAGACCAGCCGCGGCCGATACAGCTCGAGCAGATTGCGGGCCTTCAACACTTCTATGGCCCGTTGGCCGTACGGCGCGTGTTCCGGGTTGGCGAGGGCGATGCGAAAGGCTGTGCCGCTGCGCAAAATGGTCGTGATCTCACCCAACGGATCTGCGGCCAACAGAGCTTGATGAAAGGCCTGGTCCCGGCGCGCGATGATGGCGAGACGGCCACGCGCATAGATGGGACCCGCGGTGGGCATGACCCCGTCACGCACAAGATCAAGAACGAAGCGTTCGTCAGCCGCCAGAAACACCTCAAACGGGGCGCCCTGGCGGATCTGGCGCGCAAGATTGCCGGTTGAGCCGTAGGTGACCTTAGCCGGCGCTCCACCGCTGCGTTCGAAGGCCGCAACCAGTTCGGGCAGCACCACCTGCAAGTCTGATGCTGCCGCTATCCGGACCGGCTCGATGGCCCAAGCAGTGGCGGGCGCGACCGTCGCCGCCAGCGCCGCGAGAGTGAAACAGCGACGATCGAGAAGGTGTGTTGTGTGCGTCATGCCGCGCGATATGGGTGCGAATTCGCGAATTGCCAATCGGAACACCAAGACTGGAGCCGAGCGACGCTGGCATGCTAAGCCCTGTCTAGCATCGATCTGGGGGTGGTATGTTCAACGAAGCCGAGCTGTCGCAGAAAATTCTGAACTTCGCCAACACCTATCAGGCCTGGATCGGGCCGATCGTGTTCCTCCTGGCCTTCGGCGAAAGCATCGCGTTCGTATCGCTCGTGCTGCCGTTCTGGGGGATTTTGGTCACCCTTGGCGCAGTGCTCGGCGCGGCCGGTGGTTACCAGTATTGGACAATCCTTGTGTGTGCCGCCGTCGGAGCCGCGCTTGGGGACTGGGTCTCCTATTGGCTCGGCAAGCACTATGACAAAGAGATCCGCGCCATGTGGCCGATCCGTAACTATCCCGGCATGATGGAGAAGGGCGAGAAGATCTTTCACGACTATGGCGCCTGGGCCATAGTGATCGCCCGCTTTTCTGGGCCTTTGCGCGCGGCTGTGCCGATCATCGCCGGCGCACTCCAGATGAACTGGCATGTGTTTCAGATCGCCAACTGGACCTCGGCGTTCCTGTGGTCAGCGGTGCTCATCACGTTCGGAGACGTGATCGGTAAGGTGATTGCGAAACTGTTCGGGGGCGGGTGAGGCACATATGGCTGCCGATGCAACTGTTGCTGTTGTCGGCGGCGGGCCGGCCGGGCTGGTTGCCGCTCTCGCGCTGGCGCGAACTCAGGTGTCCGTCACCGTCGTTGCGCCCCGCCTGACGGTGGCGATGCGTGCGGCGGACACACGGACATTCGCCGCTCTCGGTGGCAGTCTCGACTTGTTTCGTGCACTCGATGTCTGGAATGTTCTTGCGCCGCAAACAGCGCCGCTCGAAGGCATACGATTGATCGACGACCGCGGCGGTCTGTTGCGCGCACCCGAGGTCATGTTTCGAGCCACCGACGTCGGGCTCAAGCAGTTCGGCGCCAATATTCCACAGGCGGTTCTTGGCGCTGTGCTGGCTGCGGCGGTGGACCGAACCCCCACAATCCGTTGGCTTGATGCCACCGCCACACGCATGACGCCGGCTGACGAACATGTCATGCTGACACTCGGCGATGGCACGCAACACCAGTTTGGATTGGTCGCGGCCGCCGACGGCCGCGCCTCGCTCGGACGCGCTGCCGCCAGCATCGACACCAAGGCATGGAGCTATCCGCAGGCAGCTATTGCTTGCGTGTTTGGGCACAGCCGACCCCACGGCGCCATCTCGACCGAATTTCACCGCAGCACAGGGCCGCTGACGACAGTGCCGATGCCAGATGTGCCTCTGCCAGATGTGTCTGGCCAAGGCGAGGCGCACGCCCACCGATCAAGCCTCGTGTGGGTCGAGACGCCAGAGCGGGCTACTGAGCTGAAAGCAATGGACGACGCGACGTTTGTCGGTGCTTTGACAACGCGGTTGCAAGGCTTGCTTGGCACCTTGAACCATCTTGGCGCCCGGGCGCTGTTTCCGCTGTCGGGCCTCGAAGCACAAACCATGGCGCGCAATCGGATCGCACTGGTGGGCGAGGCTGGCCATGTGCTGCCCCCGATCGGTGCCCAGGGGCTGAATCTCGGCCTACGGGACGCTGCCACTTTGGCCGAATGCGTCGATGACGCGGCCCGCCTCAAGGCCGACATTGGCGGCGCTGACGTCTTGGCGACCTATGCGCGCCGCCGTAGCGCCGACGTTTCCGCGCGCACGTTTGCCATCGATCTGCTGAACCGCTCGCTGCTGTCCACAGCTCTGCCGTTCGATGCGGCCCGCGGTATCGGTCTGCACGCAATGGCGCTCAGCCCTGCGCTGCGCCGGCTCGCGATGCAACAGGGTCTTGAGCCAGTGGGCGCGCGCCCTCGCTTGATGCAGCCCACCTTCGTCGCTGACGCGCGACATCTAGCTTGAGCTGTTCGCTTCGATCTATTCGGCCGCCGCCGTGGGCTGATCAGGCTCGATGGTGGCGTAAAGCAGCGCCGCCCCGCCTCCTGCGAACAGGGTGATCAAGACAATGCCAATCAGGGCGCGCTTCAGCAACCAACGGCCAGAGCGAAGCGTTGCTGCCGGTCGAACGTCGCGCGGGAACTCCGACGATGGCACCTGTGTCGCTTTCAAAGTCTGCTTCCTTGTCTCGAATCGATACGCCACCAAGCCCTTTGATCGCGTCACGAACAAGGCATTGGGGTGCAAGACTGTTCTGCAAATTTGCAGGATGCGTCACGGCGTCAGCTGCTGCGATGCATGCGCCCTTCGGTCCCGCCCGGTTCTCAGACGATCCGGACCCGCGCCCGCCATTACAATGGTTCATTTCACTGGTTCATTTCACTGGCAGTCCGGCCTTCAACCAGCCGGCACCATGGCGCCCCCCGACGACGCCTTCGGCGACGTCGGTCACGTTCGTGTAGCCAGCCTTGGCAAGCTCGACCTGTAACGCGGCGCTGCGGTTGCCAGTCCGGCAGATGAGGGCGAGGGGCTTGGTGCGGTCACCCTTGGTCACAGCCTCCAGCGCGGCGAAAAATTTGGCAGCGTCCTGGTGCATCGTGATGGCTTGGGCTGATGCGGGAACACCTGTCTCGCGCCATTCTTCGGGCGTGCGGATGTCGAGCAGGACGATCTCTCCCGATGCCGCCCGGGTGTGCGCCTCAAGTGGGGTCATGGCCTGCGGTTTCGGGGCGCGCGATTGCTGGGCTGATACGGCATGCACAGCGCCGCTCAAGGCAAGCATAGCAAGAACGGCATGTCGGCGCGTGATGGGCATCGGATCCTCCAGCGGCGTAACATGCCACTGGGCGCCAGCCGATCAAGAGCCGTACCACGCGTCACATGTCACTTTATCGCTATCGCGGGCGGCGCGGGCATGGGCCGTCACGCCAATCAAGCCTTGGAGCGTCACACTGCCCTCTTCGTGGTCGCTCTCGCGATGGAACTCGAAACAATTGGGGCTGTGCTTGACGACGTACCAGCAGCCCCCGCTGATCTTGTCATAGAAGGTGCAGAACAGCTTGCCCCGCACGCTCCACTTGCCCGCGTCGGCCTTGAGGTCGTCCTTATAGGCGATGCGTCCGCCCGTAACATAGACTTCGACGAAGTTGACCTTGTCGGCCAAGTAGTAGCCTTTGATGGTCTGCCCGCCGAGCTCTTCCTCCAGGCGTGGACCGATTAAGAATTCGCTGGCCGATGCGACATTAGCCGCACAGGCGACCAGGGCGAAAGTCGCGGCTCTCAAAGCGGCCTTCAACATTGCAATCCCTCTTGCAAAAGAGCTGTCATCCATCCGATGAAGTGGACGCAACACACTATGGCGCTGATTTCGGCAAGACTAGGACTGAACACCAGGACAGCACTGGGTACCAGGACAGCACTGACGCAGAACAACGACAGTGCGACACGCGGGCGGATTATCGATACATGGACGACCATAGACGTTCGATCCCAAGGACAGCAGCGGCTCGTCGAATAGCGTGGGCTCTTGCGCTGATCTGTTCGGCCTATGCGCCATCCGTCGCGCAATCGCCGCCACCAACGCCGCCCCCCGCTGCGTCACAGGCCCCGCCGCCCCCGCCGGCAGCAGCGGCACCTGCAACACCCGCGGCATCACAGGCAGATCTCGACCTGATCAAGGCGCTCCGCGCTGGTGGTCTTGCCCTCGTTATGCGGCACGCGCTCGCCGACCCCGACAAGTTCGACGCTGATCCGCGCAACTTCAAGAATGTCCGTTCTCAGCAGCCGTTGACGGAGGCTGGCCAGACCAGCGCGCGCGCCTTTGGCGACAGCGTGCGTGTCATAGGCGTTCCAATAGGCGAAGTTCTGACGAGCCGCTTCAACAGAGCGTATCAAACGGCCGTGTTGGCCGGTTTCAAGGATGCCAAACCGGTCACGGAATTGACCGAGGGCAGTCTCGTTACATCGCCCAACGAACAGCGACGCCGCGCAAGTGCACTCAAGCAGTTGGCTGCCGCGCCTTTGCCAGCTGGCACCAACCGCCTGTTGGTCACGCATCGCGTCAACATTTTGCAGGCGTACGGCAAGGAGTGGTTTGATGTGCGGGAGGGCGAAACCAGCATTTTCCGTGTCGACAACGGCACCTATTCGCTGATCGCCCGGGTGCCGATCGGGGATTGGCAGCGGCTGGCAGCAGCGAAGCGCTGAGCACGCGAATCGGCAAGTGCCACCCCTATCGTGCAACCCGTATCGGGATAGTTTGACCACACCGACTGAGAGAGCTGGCGACCTCGATTGCAATCTCAGGACGGATCAGGATCGACATGACCATAACCATCTTTGCCGCCCGCAAGATCATCACCATGAACCCCGCGCGTCCCTATGCGACGCATGTGGCCGTGCGGGACGGGCGCATCCTGGGTGTTGGCACGATCAACGAATTGAAGGGATGGGGCACGCACACCGTTAATGATCTGTTCGCCGAAAAGGTGCTGATGCCAGGCCTGGTCGAAGGCCACAGCCACGCCTCCGAAGGCACCATGTGGCGCTTCGTCTATTGCGGTTACTTCGATCGCACCGACCCCAACGGCAAGACCTGGATTGGTGTGCCCGACGTCGAGGCCGTGGTTGCGCGGCTCGCTGAGGCGCATGCCGCCTCCGCCGAGGGACCGCTGACGGGGTGGGCGCTCGATCCCATCTATTTCGCCGACGGCCGCCGCATGGCGCGCGCCGATCTCGACCGCGTCTCCAAGGATCGGCCGATCGGCATCATGCACGCCAGCGGCCACATCATGAACGTCAACTCCAAAGCGCTTGAGCTGGCGGGGATGCTGCGCGCCGGCGTCAATCATCCGGGCGTCCCACTCGGCGACGACGGACTGCCGACCGGCGAGATGAAAGGCCCCGATGCCATGACGCCGCTTGGCCGCCATGTGGGCCTGGACCGCGGACTGCTGGCGGCAGACGAGCAAGGTGTGCGCGACTTTGCGCGGCTTTGCGTGCGTAAGGGGGTGACCACAGCCACCGACCTCGCCAACCTGCTGCCAGACCCGGCCGTCGCCATCATGGCCGCGCTAGGTGCGGAAGCGAATTTCCCGACCCGCATCGTGTCGTTGCGCGTGCTCCGCGATCTCGGGCCGAAGGCAACCATCGAACATGCAGCGGCCTTGCGCGCCAAAAGCAACGACCTCATGCGCTTTGGTATCGTCAAGATCGTCGTCGACGGCTCGATCCAGGGCTTCTCCGCACGCCTGCGGTGGCCGGGCTACTTCAACGGTGCCGGACCAGGCCTGTGGTACGTCACGCCAGAGCATCTGCGTGAAGCGCTAGAAACGGCGCTGAAGATGGGCATACAGGTGCACACCCACACCAACGGCGACGAAGCCACGGAATTGGTGCTCGACACCCTCGAAGCTGCCTTGAAAACATATCCGTCGGCAGATCACCGTTTCACCCTGCAGCATTGCCAGCTCGCCAACGCGGCGCAATTTCGGCGCATGAAGACACTGGGCATGTGCGTGAACTTGTTCCCAAACCACCATTACTATTGGGGTGATCAGCACTATGCATTGACCGTCGGCCCGGAGCGCGCCGAACGGATGAACGCCTGCGCGACGGCCCTCGCCTCGGGCGTGCCCATTGCCATCCACTCCGATGCCCCCGTCACACCTCTTGGGCCGCTGTTCACGGCTTGGTGCGCGATCAACCGCAAGACAGCCAGTGGCCGCATTCTCGGCGCGCAGGAGCGCATCTCTTTGGCCGAGGCCTTGCGCACCATCACATTGGGTGCCGCCTACACGCTGAAACTCGATGGCGAGATCGGCTCCATCGAAGTCGGCAAGCAGGCTGATTTCGCGGTGTTGCATGACGACCCGGAGACCGTAGGCGAAACGCGCCTGAAGGACGTCCGCGTCTGGGGTACGATACAGCGCGGCCGCGTCTTCGAAGCGGCGGCCATCTGACGCTGCCTGCTTGAGGGATCACGTCAGCGTGTACGCAGACGCCGCCAGCGTCAGCGCCGGATACCGGCCTGACTGCGGATGCTGCACGTTTCTGTGACTCCGTGCGGCCAATAAACTTCGGCCGAACCACGTTCACCCGCCCCTTAGAGTGTAATCCCCAACGAGGAAGTCCGTAGCAAGACGGGAGGTGCGAAGTCCTTCGTTCTCGCCACAGGGCAGCCCCTTGGAGCAAACATACGAATGCGCGCAACTGGCGAGGGACAACTCGCCCAGAGGTGCTAATGGCGCGAGCCCAGAATCAGCCTCAGTACTTGCGGATCAATCCGACGAGTTTACCTTGGATATCAACCTGATCAGGCCCGAAGATGCGGGTCTCGTACTTCGGATTGGCCGCCTCAAGTGCAACCGAGGCACCCTTGCGGCGCAGGCGCTTCAAGGTCGCCTCCTCGTTCTTGACCAAGGCCACAACGATCTCACCATTGTTGGCAGTCGCCTGACGCTTGATGATGACGATGTCGCCCTCGTGGATGCCGGCGTCGATCATCGAGTCGCCTTTGACTTCGAGCGCAAAGTGCTCGCCCGGCCCCAGCAGGTCGGGTGGGCAGCCAATATCGGCTGTGTGCGTTTGGATCGCCTCGATCGGCACACCTGCTGCGATGCGGCCCATCAGCGGAATACTTATCGAGGAGAGAGCCTCGATGGCATGTGCGCCCGGCAGAGGCGCCATGCGACGTTGTCCACCGTCGATCACGGCGGGTTGGAAGCCGCGTTGCGGCTCAGACATGCCGTTTGAGCCGTTCTGCTGTGCGGCATAGGCGGCGGAATGGATCGACGCGGGTCCGGCCGAGGCCTCCGGCATCTTGATGATTTCGAGGGCACGGGCCCGATGCGGCAGGCGGCGAATGAAGCCGCGCTCTTCCAGAGCCGTGATCAGGCGGTGAATGCCGGATTTTGACTTCAGTTCGAGCGCGTCTTTCATCTCGTCAAATGAGGGCGGGACGCCGGTCTCCTGCAGTCGGCTGTGGATCAGCATCAGGAGATCTTTTTGTTTCTGCGTCAGCATGGTGTGCCTTCGTGCTTCTGCCAGATGTCTGCCCACTTGCGGGCGTTTCAAGCCGTTGAACGCGTCTCGTCCCAAGTTCGGGTCCCAAGTTCGGGTCTACATGCCGGGCGTTCTACGTGTTCTGCGATACACGCCGCGTTGTTCTGGGGACCTACCAAGAACACCTAACCAGTTCCGCCGATGTTCCGCAAGTGTTTTTTAACACTCGCGCGTGCAACTTGTGCGGTGTCACATGTCGAGCGGCAGGATCGACACCTGTGCGCCAGCAGGCAAAGCGGGAGCGCCGATCGGTCTGACAACGAGCACATCGGCCTCGGCCAATGGCGCGAGCAGTGATGAATCCTGTGAGCGCACCGGCGTGATTTCGCTTTGGCCGTCGGCGCCGATGCGCCGTATCGCACGCATATAGTGCGCGCGCGGACCATTGGCCGCGAGAGCAACTGTCGTCCGGGCGGTTTCGGTGCCGCGCGGCTCGGGATCGAGACCGAGCAGGGCACGAATCAAAGGCACCAGGAACAGGCGCGCCGTAACCAAAGAGGACACGGGATTGCCCGGCAGACCAAGCACGCGCTGCGCGCCGAGCCGCCCAAACATCAGCGGCTTGCCGGGCCGCATGGCAATCTTCCAGAAGCCGAGCGACATCCCCATGTCGCGCAGCACAGGCCCGACAAGATCGTGATCGCCAACCGACGCGCCACCGAGCGTGACGATAATGTCGGCTGCACTGGCCCGTGAGAGGTGCGCGGTCAGACTGGCACGCGTATCCCTGGCAATGCCGAGAAACACCGGTGCGCCGCCCGCAGCCGCCACCATGGCTGCGATCCCATAGGGGTTCGAGCAGACGATCTGATCCGCTCGCGACGCTTCTCCCGGCAGCACCAGCTCGTCACCTGTCGCAAGGATCGCGACGCGCGGCGGCCGGCGCACGGGCAATGCCGGATGCCCCATCGCAGCGGCCAGCGTGACATCGCGCACGCTGAGTTTGTGGTTCGCTACGAGCAGCCTGTCACCGAACGCAAAATCGCCCCCGCGCAAACGCACATGCTCCGCATCCGGACGGCCATCGAGGATGTGAACAACATCGCCCTCGCGCCGCGTGTTTTCCTGGATGACAATGGCGTCCGCCCCCTTTGGGATCGGTGCGCCCGTGAAGATGCGCACGGCTTCACCCGCGTGCACGTGTCCTTGGAACGCGTGACCAGCCGCGGCCTCACCGAGGACCCGCAAAACCGACGGCAAAGCCGATACATCGGCGGTCCGCACCGCGTAACCGTCCATGGCGGATGCATTGAACGGCGGCTGCGTCAGGAGCGCTGCAACAGGCGCCGCGAGCACGCGACCGGCTGCCGCGAACAGATCAGCATGTTCGACGTCGGCGATTGGCGTCACACCATCGAGAACGGCCTCAAGCGCGGCGTCGACGGTCAGGGCGGGTTTGGATGTTGGGACCATGTCCCACAGGTAGCGCAAGCGTTTCGCCCTGGGGAGACCCAAACGCGCGGGTTGCGATCATGTCGACCACATGCAGCCGTGAACCGCCCGGCCAATCTGGCAGCCGGCGGGCTTGCAGCCAGCGTGCGCATCCTGCAGTTGGTCGATGCACGTGATGGCTCGACGCGGCCGGCGACGGACGTGATCGCGGCCGACGCGGCCGACGCTGTGGCCGCGATCGGGGCGGGCCTCGAAGGCGGAACCAAGCGACAGCAGAACCCTTGGGTGCCCGGCTCGCTGGCGTGACTCGCTGGCGTGGCTCGCTTGGGTCGTGGCGCGGCTCGGCGGCTGGAACTGCTCCTATCGCCCGCCCGGCCCAAGACGATGGCCGACGGCTGGCGCCGCCTCGCCGACCGCCTCGAAGGCTTCGCCGCCGCAGCCTCTCATCGCAGAAACTCGCTCAACACAATAACAGCACGCCGGGGAAGGACGTGAAATGTGTGAATCCGGTAGCCTTCACGGGGAGAGGGTGCAATTCCGCGTTCTCCTGATTGCCCGTGCGCCGCCTGGCCTCAGGCCTTGACGCCGATCGGACAGGACACGCCGGTGCCGCCGAGCCCGCAATAGCCGTGCGGCACCTTCGCCAGGTATTGCTGGTGATAGTCTTCGGCGTAGTAGAACTCGGGCGCATCAAGGATCTCGGTAGTGATCGGGCCGAATCCGGCGGCCGACAGGCGAGCCTGGAACATCTCTTTCGACGCAATGGCCTCGGCCTTCTGCGCGGCCGTTGTGGTGTAGATGCCTGAGCGATACTGCGTACCGACGTCGTTGCCCTGGCGCATGCCCTGTGTGGGGTCGTGGCTTTCCCAGAAGGTTTTCAGCACGGCGCCAAGCGACGCGGCTTTCGGATCGTAGGCAATCAGCACGGTTTCGTTGTGGCCGGTGCGACCGGAGCAGACTTCGTCATAGGTCGGGTTCGGGGTGAAGCCGGCCTGATAGCCGACGGCTGTCATGACGATACCCTTCGGCATTTCCCAGAATTTGCGCTCGGCGCCCCAGAAGCAGCCCATGCCGACGTAGATCGTTTCGGTGCCCGCAGGCAGCGGCCCCTTGAGCGGACGCTTGAACACGTCATGGCTGGCCGCAGTGGCAATGGCCTGCGGGCGGCCGGGCAGCGCGGCTGTGGCTGCGGGCATCTCGGCTTTCTTGCGGAACATGAACACGGGTGATCCCTATCGAACGCGTTAACACCTTGCCAAGCGCAGTTGGCGGTGGTCCTGATATAGGACGTTTCGTGGCTGCTGCCATCAGCGGGCGGATCACGAGACGCCAATGGGCGATCACGATTTTGCGGAGGCGATGATGGCTGAGGCGAGCGAACGGCAGGTCTGGAGCAGCGGCGGGGTGCGGCGCATCGTGTTGGCCTTCGCGTTTCTCTTGCTGCTGCCGTTCTATGCGAGCCTCGGGCCGATGTTGTTTCAGCGCATCTCGCGCGGCCTGGTCGGAGACACCATCGCGTTGGCTCTGCTCGGCTTGGTCTTCACGGCTCTGATGGCTCTCTTGCTGCAGCAGCTCATTCACGCCGTGCGCACGCGCGTCGTTGTCGATGGGCGGGCAACGCGGCTTACCGTGCCGCAGGCAGGCCAGCGCGGGCCGTTTTTCATGTTCAACTATCAGTCGAAAGAGATCCCCCATGCGGACGTCGCTGCAGTCGAAACCCGCAGCGAGGTCTACGGCG
This sequence comes from Hyphomicrobiaceae bacterium, assembly GCA_031374735.1. GTDB lineage: Bacteria > Pseudomonadota > Alphaproteobacteria > Rhizobiales > Hyphomicrobiaceae > JABFRJ01. Next base: position 64,036 of record JANMGQ010000004.1, read on the forward strand.
GCTCGCTTGCCCCTGTGCTGCTAAAGTCGACGCGTCTGACCACCAAGGACGGCACGCACGTCGTGCTTGGCTACACGAACGCCAACGATCAGGAGGACCAGATCCCGTTTCCCGCCATCGGAGCCGAGATCGCCAAGCGCGCTGGTGTACCCGTCAAGGATCACGGCGTGGTGCGCCGTTCTGTCCAAAGCCGCGTTCTCGGCGTGGCCTCGACGGCAAGCGAAAACACGGCTTTGCCCGAGGCCGAGATCGCCGCCATCAACACCTCGCACACGCGCAATCTGCGTTTGCTGGTAGCAGCCCTGGCGCTGCTTGTGGTGGGGGGCATCACCCTCGACTTTCTGACCGCTTCACGCACCAGCTTCGCCGAGATGGGCGCGGGCTTGAGCAAGGCGGCCCCGGAAAACCCGGCACCAGCTAAAAAGAAATAACACGCAAGCGTTTCAGATGCGGTGTTGACAGCGCGACGGCTGGTGGTGAAATAGGTAGTATGCTCACCAAATCCGAGGCTATGGCTCATGCAGCGTCCGGCAGCCCGCTTTGACACCGCTGCGTCGGCTTCAGCCACGGCGGCGGATTTTGATATCCGTCATTTGCCTGCGACCTTCTATGACAATCCGTATCCGACCTATCATGCCCTGCGCGACCATAGCCCGATCCGCCGCATCGGGCCGGACACTTGGCTGCTGACGCGCTATGCCGACATCGTCACGGTCTACAAGGATGCGAAAACGTTTTCGTCTGACAAGAAAGCTGAGTTCAAGCCAAAATTTGGCGATGGCCTGCTGTACGAGCACCACACCACGAGCCTGATCTTCAACGACCCACCGCTCCACACGCGCGTGCGCAAGATCATTGCCGGTGCGCTCAATCCTCGCGCTGTGGCTGATCTCGAAGCGCCCATGGCCGCCATGGTCGACGGCCTGCTGGACGCCATGGAACAGAAGGGCGATGCCGATGTTATAAGTGATCTGGCCGCCGCCGTGCCGATCGAAGTGATCGGCAATCTGCTGGCGATCCCGCATGAGGCGCGCGGGCCGCTGCGGGATTGGTCACTGGCCATTCTCGGGGCGCTGGAACCGGCGCCGGACGCAGGTCTGCTGGCAGCGGGCGAAAAAGCGGTTGAGGAATTCCTGGCGTACCTGCGCATTCTGGTCGCCGACCGGCGCAAGACGCCTGGCAATCCCGAGCGCGATGTGCTGACCCGTCTCATCCAGGGCGAGCAAGGCGGCGAAAAGCTGTCCGAGGCAGAGCTGCTACAGAACTGCATTTTCATTCTCAACGCCGGCCATGAGACGACGACAAACCTGATCGGCAACGGCCTCTACGCCTTGCTCGAATGGCCCGAGGAGCGGGCGCGGTTGATTGCCAATCCGCAGCTCATACATTCAGCGGTGGAGGAGTTCCTGCGCTTCGACAGCCCCGTTCAGCTCGGCAACCGTCAGACCACAGCCGACGTCACCGTTGCCGGCCAGATTATTCCAGCTGGTCACTTCATCACGATCTGCATCGGGGCGGCCAATCGCGATCCCGACGTGTTCGCCGATCCGGACCGACTGGACGTCGCACGCGCTGGCAATCGCCATCTCGCCTTTGCCTCAGGCGTCCACGTGTGCGTCGGGCTTGCCATTGCGCGGATGGAGGGGCGCGTGACCGTGCAGCGGTTTCTGCAGCGCTTTCCGAACTATCGGCTATCGCGCGCCCCGGTCCGCGGCGGCCGTGCGCGCTTCCGCGGATTTCTCGAGTTGCCTGTGACGTTGGGCTGACGCGCTCAGACGTCGCGTCGGCTTTATTGCTCGGCTATTTTTGTAGAAGTCGTGGGCGCGGCGGCGTCGCCCGTAGCGGTCTCGACACCCTCACTCGACACCCTCAACTGTCATGGCCGGGCTTGTCCCGGCCACCTATCACGCAACACGCGCGGCGGTGTTCCGTAGTGTTGAGACGTCTCAACGGCCTGCCACCAGCTGCGTGCGCCGCGCGATGGGTGGCCGGCACGAACGGCCGGCCATGACAGGGGGTTGTGGCCTCATCACATGCAGCCCAGCCAGCTCGCTACGCCCCGATGCCCTTGTTCACGAATTCGAGGCTATAGGCTTTCTTATAGTCGATACCGGCCGGGAACGCGCCCGCCGCGGCCATGGTGTCGTAGAAGTTCTTCCAGCGCGCGTCGGTCATGGCGCCGATGCCGAGCTTGTCGGCGTCACCTGACTTGACGATGCCGTTCTCGTTCATGACCTTGATCGCGTAGTCGATCTTGTCCTGGGTCATGTCGGGGTTGGCCTTCTTGATCAGGTCGTTGGCGGCCGCGTTGGCTGGTGTCGCCTTCATGTACTCGGCCCAGCCTTTGAGCGTCGCATCGGTGAAGCGCTGCACGACGTCTTTCTTCTCGGTGACCAGCTTGCGCGAGGTGGTCAGCGTCGTGTTGTAGTTGTCGAAGCCGTAGTCGGCGATCAAATGCACAACCGGCTTGATGCCGGCCTCCTTCTCGATGGCGTACGGTTCTGATGACAGGAAGCCCTGCTGAGAGATTTGTTTGTCGGCGACGAATGGCTGAACGTTGAACGTGTATGGGCGCACCTGCTCGTCGGTGAAGCCGAACTTCGCCTTCATCCAGAGCCAATAGGACGTCCGCCCCGTGCCACCGACCAGGATCGTCTTGCCCTTCAGGTTGTCGAGTTTGTCGTGGCCGACGCCGGGATGCGAAATGATCACCTGCGGATCTTTCTGGAAGATCGAGCCGATGACCAGGAACGGCAGGTTTTCACGTGCGTAGTTGATGGCTTCGAAGCCATTCGACATGACCATGTCGACGACGCCGCCGACCAGGATCTGGCTCATGTTGAGCTGCGGACCGCCCATGCGGATGTCGGCCTCGATGCCGGCCGCTTTATAAAGGCCGTTGGCCTGGGCGAAGTAGAAGCCGCCGTGCTCGGCCTGGGCACGCCAGTTGGTGTTGTAGGAAAACTTGTCGAGGCCCTGCGCCGTCACCTGCTTGAGGTAGGCTGGCATGGCGACGCCAGCACCGACGCCACCAAGGAGACCGAGAGCCGTGCGACGCCGAATGGTATGTGTCATGGGTTGCGATCCTCCGAATGGCCCCGATTGCCCATCTCCCGGGAGCCTGTAATTTAGCCACGACTTAGCAGGCGGCAAGCAGGCGGGAAAGCCGATCGCGGCACAACAGCCGTGCAGGGATTGATCAAAATTGAGGCGACAATTGACGCTCGCGCGCCCGCGCGCATCAGGTTCGCTTGGTGATCTGCGCCAGATGCTCGGCACACTGGCCGCGGATTTGTTTGAGGTCGCGTAGAATGCGATCGATGTCGGCCCGCTTGGCCTGCAGGTCGGTCATCTGCCGGTCGACCATGTCCATTAACAATTGCGCCTGCGCCACGTGACTGGGGTCGGCGTCATAAAGGGACAGGAACTTTTCGATCTCTTCGAGGGAAAACCCGAGATTCTTGCCGCGCAGGATAAGAATGAGCCGTGCACGATCGCGGCGCGAATAGGCGCGCGCAACGCCCTTGCGGGCTGGACGGATCAAGCCCTTGGATTCGTAGAAGCGAATGGTGCGGGTTGTGATGCCGTGCACGGAGGCGAGTTCGCCGATGGTGAACAGACGATCAGGCGCATCCGCCATCTCGTCGTTGGCCGGCGAGGCGATCACCGGTTCTGTCGTCGCTGCACGCGAGGCCATGTCTAATCACAGGAGTTAACTTCGTGAATGCCCTAGCACACGTCCAGGAATTGTGCGAGCGGCGGATCGCGTGCCTCGCTAGCCGGATAGTCGTCCTGCTAGATTCTTGAGCATCCCGGCTGTCGCGCCCCAGATGTAATGGTCGTGGTACGGCATCGCCCAATACGTGCGGACACGTCCGCGCCACTCGCGGCTGTGTTGCTGGTGGTTGGCGGGGTTCATCAGGAACGTCAGCGGAACTTCGAAAACGTTGGCGACCTCGTCGGGTTGCAACGTCAGTTCAAAGGGCGGCCGCACGAGGGCGACGACGGGCGTGATGTGGTAGCCCGTGCCGGTGCGATAGCCGTCCAGATAACCGATCGCCTCCAGATGCCGTCGGTCGAGGCCGATCTCCTCCTCAGCCTCCCGGCAGGCCGTATCAAATGGACCCGTATCCCCGGGGTCGACACGGCCGCCAGGGAAGCTGATCTGGCCGGCGTGTTTGGCCAGCGTATCCGTGCGTTGCGTCAGCAACACCGTCAGCGTTTCGCGCAGCACGATAGGCACCAGGACGGCCGCTGGCGTCGGCGCCTCCATCACAGCCAGATCCGCCGCGAGCTCCGGATTGAGATCCCAGTCGCTGCGTCCGAGTGCCCGTGCCGAACGGGGATCGAACAGGCTGTCCGTCGGCGCCTCAAGCAAGCGCCCGACAGCGTGCGCCCGGAAACGGTCCGGCGTAAAGTCGATGTGATCCATCATGCGCCGCTGTTAGAACGCACTCTTGCGCTGCGAGCAAGCGTAGCTGGCCTGGCAGGTCGCCGCAGTCGCGCGCGTGTCAGCTGTGGGATCGCGAGGCGCTGGACGAGCCGGGCGTTGCCAAATCGGATGACACACGCCGCCGACTGGCTGCACCGAAGTGGAAAGTGTGACGCGGACAGCCCTACGCCGCCACGCCCGAGCCGACGCGTGATCCGAAGCCCTGCCCTGGTGCGGCTGTAAACAGTGCGCGCGTGTACTCATGCTTCGGATTGGCAAAGATCTCAGCCGTCGGGCCGGTCTCGACCACGATGCCCTTCTGCATGACCGCGATCCGATCACAGATCTGCGCAGCCACGCGCAGGTCGTGCGTGATGAACAACACCGCGAGGTCGAACTTCTTGCGCACGTCATCCAGCAGGCGCAGCACCTGCGCCTGCACCGACACGTCCAAGGCGGATACCGGCTCATCGCCGATCAACAACACGGGCTCCATGGCAAGCGCGCGGGCGATCGCAATACGCTGGCGCTGACCGCCGGAGAACTGGTGCGGATAGCGATCCAGCGCATCCGGCGACAGCCCGACAAGGCTCATCAGGCCGCGTGCGCGGGTCTCGGCGTCGGCCCGTGACAGGCCGAAATTGACGGGGCCTTCGGTGATCGATTGGCCGACGGTGCGGCGCGGATTGAGCGAGCGATAGGGGTCCTGGAACACCACCTGCACGCGGCGGCGATAAGGTCGGAACTTGCCCTCGCGCATCCTGGCGATGTCGACGTTGTCGATCGACACCTCGCCGGAGGTCGGATCGATCAGCCGCGCGATACAACGTGCAACCGTCGACTTGCCCGAGCCGCTTTCACCGACGATGCCGAGCGTCTCGCCGCGTCGCACTTCGATCGAGACGTTCTCGGCCGCTTTGACGATACGCCCGCCGCCGGCAATCCATCCACTGCCGCCGTAGGTCTTCGACAGCCCGCGTGTTGCGAGTGTGACGGCCCCCTGCACCGGTTGGCGCGGCGGTGGCGTCAGGCTAGGCACAGCCTTGATGAGCATCTGCGTGTAGGGCTGCTTCGGGTTCATCAGCACCTCGTCGCGCGTGCCCTGTTCGACGATGCGACCGTTCTGCATGACCACGACGCGATTGGCGATCTCCGACACAACGCCAAAATCATGCGTAATGAACAGCACGCCGGTGTTGCGCCGCCCTTGCAGTTCCTTGATCAGCTTGAGGATCTGCGCCTGCGTGGTGACGTCGAGCGCCGTTGTCGGCTCGTCGGCAATCAGCAAAGCTGGATCGAGCACGAGGGCTTGCGCAATCATCACGCGCTGACGCTGGCCGCCTGAGAGCTGATGCGGGTAGGCGTCGATCATCTGCTCTGGGTCGGGCAAGCGCACTGCGTTCATCACCTCGAGCACGCGCTTGCGCCGTCCGGCCGCGTCAAGTTTGGTGTGAATTTCCAACACTTCGCCAATCTGATCGCCGACGGTCTCGACGGGGTTCAGCGCCGTCATGGGCTCTTGGAACACCATCGAGGCGCGCATGCCGCGTACGGCGCGCATCTCGGGTGGAGATTTGGTGGTCAGTTCGTCGCCTTCGAGTTTGATCGATCCGCCGGTGATGCCAAGCTGGCCCTTGGCCAGCAGCTGCATGACGGCCTGGGCCGTGACAGACTTGCCCGAACCCGACTCACCGACCACGCAGACGATTTCATTGGGCCCGACCGTGAACGAGATGTCCTCGATGGCGTTCGCACGATCGCCCCCACCGCGGATCGAGACGGTGAGGTTGCGGATATCGAGGATGTTCATGCCGGTCCCTGTGCCTACGAGAGCAAAGAGACGTTCGGGGAAAACAGGTGCGCTGTCCAGGGCCGGCACCATCAGAAATTGGTCGGAGTGCCGCGGTCTCAGGCAGACCCGCATCAATTGCGGCAACCGCAGGGCGGATTTCGCGCCCCGTGTGATGAGTGAACACCCACACATCCGCCAAGAGGCGGGGGCGCAAAACACCGAGCGAACGCCTATGTTTGCGGCCATGAACACGCGCGCGCTCACACCCTCTGGCAATCAGGACAAGACCGCCGCCCATCAGGCGACGCTGGATCGGATCACGCGCGGGCTGCGCTTGCTGACCGTCCCGTTCCCGCATTTGTCGGGACTTGCAGCCGCCGTTCGCGTCGACATCGACGAGAGCGTGCCGACCATGGGCATTTTTGCTTCGGGGCGGCTGGTGGCCAATCCCGCCTTTACGGCGAAGCTCTCGTCGAACGACCTGCAGTTCGTGCTGGCGCACGAGTTGCTGCATCTCGCGTTGCGCACGCACGATCGCGCCGTCGGCTCGGGGCGGCTCGAGTTCAACTATGCGCACGACTACATCATCAACGACATGCTGCGGCATGCGCTCGGCACAAACGCGATACCCGCCGGCGGCCTTGACATGCCCGGTGCTCGCGATCGCTCGGCGGAAGACATCGTGTTGGAGATGCGCCGCAACGGCAAGAACACACCCTCGCGCACCCAAGTTTGGGACGGCGTTTCCGTGACGGTGGAACAGGCGCTCGGCGGCAAAGGGCAGCCGTCGTCGTCGGCGGCGCCGGGCGACGTGCTGGACGCAAAGCTCGAGCGCGAGATGTTTCCGCATGACGGTAAGGAGCAAGCTCAGCGCACACAAGCCATGAAGGATCTCGCGGCCAAGGGTATGGCCATGGCGAAAGCCATCGGGCTGATGCGCGGTCGCGGCGCAGACGGGGGCAACGCGCAGCAGAACGTGCGCGCGCTGCGGGGCATCTATCGCACACCCTGGCATGTCGCCGTTCAGCGCTGGCTTGAGGGTGTCTCGCCGGGCGAGCGCACCTACATGCGCGCGTCGCGTCGCGGCGCTGAGCGGACGGATCTCGTGCTGCCCGGCCGGCAGCGGCATTCAACGACGCTGAACATCATCCTCGACACCAGCGGCTCGATGAGCGGCGAGATCCCGGGCGCGCTCGGTGCCATCGCAGACTTCTGCGAGGCAACTGGCATCGACGATGTTCGCGTCATTCAGTGCGACACGGACGTCACGTCGGATGAGGTGCTCTCGCCGGTCGAACTGGCGGAGTACGAGGTGCGCGGCTACGGCGGCAGCGATCTCACGGCAGCGCTGCTCGCGCTGGCAGACGATCCACGCGTGACGGCCGCCATCGTCATCACCGACGGCGACATCATGTATCCACCGGAGCCCATGCCCTATGCGGTGCTCTGGGCTGTGCCGGGCGAGACCACGTCCTTCGCGCCGCCTTATGGGCGCGTCGTACCGATGAAAACGTCACCGTGAGCCGCGGGAGTGCGCCATGAAAGTCGTGCAGGAGCTGGTCACCTACTTTGACGCCAAAGGGAAGCTGTCACGCGCGCAGCTGCGCAAGTTGCTCGACCACGACCAGGTGGCGGCGGACGCGCCGTCGAACATGAATGGCCTGTGCGACGTGCTCGGCGCCGTCTACTATTTCCGCATCACCGGCGTCACCGAGGGGCAGGTCTGGGGCAGTGGTCCCTACACGCGCGATAGCGTGCTGGGTGCCGCCGCTGTGCACGCCGGGCTGCTGAAGCCTGGCGAGACAAAAGTGCTGCGCATGACTGTCGTGCCGCCACAGCAGAAGTATCCGGGCACCGTCAGCCATGGCGTGACGTCCTCGGACTACGCGGAGTTTCCGCACTGCTGGCGACTGTCGGCGATTTGAGGGGACGTATCGAGACATCAAACGTGATGACGCGGCGCCTGCCGCCATGTGCAAAGCTCTGGTCGTCCGCATTGATGCTCGATTGACATCTTCTAGCGGATGGATGTGCCCCGCTGATGGAGATCGCCATGACTCATTCGCTCCGCAAAATCCTCGCGTCGGCTTCGGTGGCCGTGCTTGTCGGCTCCGCGTCGGCCCACGCACAATCTCTCCAAGAGCAGATGGTCGGCACGTGGACACTCGTGTCCGACACGCTCGAGTACGTCGACGGTACAAAGGAGCCGAGTGCGCCCGGTAAGCTTGGGCAACTGATGATCGACAAGTTAGGAAATTTCTCGCTGCAATGGGGCGATCCCAATCGACCTAAGGTCGCGGGCGAACCGGCCGCCAATCCGACCGGCCGCTACATCGCCTACTTCGGCACCATGACCGCCAACGACGCCGACAAGACGCTTGTCATGAAGATCACGCGTTCCGCTTACCCGAACTTCGATGGCACTGAGCAAAAGCGCCAGATCATCGCTATCGGCGATCAGTTCTCGTTCAAGGCGATCACGCCGTTGCCGTCAGCGAAGGGACCGATGATCCCCGTGCTGGTGTGGCAACGGGCGAAGTAAGGTTGAGAGCACAATAGGAAGCGCTCAACTCGCGCGCGCCGCAATATGCGTGCCCCAACAAATATCGGCCATCGCCATATCGAGGCCGATACTTGTAAGTGGGGTGATTGTTTAGCGACCAGCAAGCGGCAAGGGCATATAGATTCCCTCTCCCCGTACTTTAATGGGGAGAGAGTTAGGGTGAGGGGCGGTATCCGCGCGGACGGGTTCGAACAACTGGCAAAACGTTGATTGCCTGCGAGCGGATCGATCTCCAGCAGAGCAAGCGGTGCCTCTCACCCTGGCCCTCTCCCCGTGAAAGACCGGGAGAGGGAGCAGCACCGCGTTCACCCGACACCGTCCGCTCCCTCACACATCCACCTGCGCGTTCAGCGCATTTTCCTGGATGAACTCGCGGCGCGGTTCGACCACGTCGCCCATCAGCTTGGAGAAGATCTCGTCGGCTTCCGCGAGATCGCCGAGCTTCACCTGCAGCAGCGTGCGCGCGTCGCGATCCAGAGTCGTCTCCCACAGCTGCTCGGCATTCATTTCGCCGAGACCTTTGTAGCGCTGCATCGAGATGCCTTTGCGGCCGACCTCGAACACGGTGTCGAGCAGCGTGCGTGGGCCGTGGACCTCGCGGTCATCACCCTTGCGGCGCAGCACCGCTGGCGTGCCATAAACGCTGAACAGATGCGGCTGGCGGTCGTGCATGCGCCGCGCTTCCTGCGAGGCGAGCAGCTGGCGGTCGAGTGCGTGCACTTCGGTGACGCCACGCACCACGCGTTTGAACATGTAGCCTTCAGACGTGTAGCTCGCATCCCAGCCGCGCTCGGTTTCCTCCGAGATGGCGTTGAGGGCGTCTGCAATTTTCTTCGCCAGCGCCTCGGCCTTGTCGGGTGTCGCAACCAACCCAGCATCGAAGCCGCCGTGGATCGCCGTTTGCTCGACGACTTTGCGATTATAGCGCGTGTGCAGACCGTTCACGATAGCTGAGAACGTGCGTGCCTGCTCGACCACGTCGCGCAGGTCCTTGCCCGCGCGCTGTTCGCTGCCGGCCGTCAGAACGGCATCGTCGAGGCCGCCGTTGATCAGATAGTCCTCCAGCGCGCGCTGGTCCTTCAGGTACGCCTCGCTCTTGCCCTTCGAGACTTTGTAGAGCGGCGGTTGAGCGATGTAGAGGTGGCCTTTTTCGACAAGCTCCGGCATCTGACGATAAAAGAACGTCAACAGCAGCGTGCGGATGTGGGCGCCGTCGACGTCGGCGTCGGTCATGATGATGATCTTGTGGTAGCGCAACTTGGAGATATCGACGGCGCTGCCGCCTTCCTCCGTGCGGCCGATGCCGGTGCCAAGCGCCATCACGAGTGTGCCGATTTCCTGGCTGCCGAGCATCTTGTCGCGACGTGCGCGCTCGACGTTGAGGATCTTGCCGCGGATCGGCAACACGGCCTGGAACTCGCGATTGCGGCCCTGCTTGGCGGAACCGCCGGCTGAGTCTCCTTCGACGATGAACAGTTCGGTATTCTCGGCCGTGCGGTCCTGGCACTCCGCCAGCTTGCCCGGCAGCGAATTCATGTTCAGCGCGCCCTTGCGCGTGATCTCGCGTGCCTTGCGGGCAGCTTCACGCGCCGTGGCCGCCTCGATCACCTTGTTGACGATGATCTTGGCTTCCTTCGGATGCTCCTCAAACCAGCGCATCAGCAGCTCACCGACGATGGTTTCGACCACGGGCTTCACCTCGGACGACACAAGCTTGTCCTTGGTCTGCGAGGAGAACTTCGGGTCAGGCACCTTCACTGACAGAACGCAGGTCAAGCCCTCGCGCGCGTCATCACCGGTGACGGCGATCTTCTCCTTCTTGGCCGCCCCGCCATCGGCCACATACTTGTTGACGATTCGCGTCAGCGCCCCGCGGAAACCGGCCATGTGCGTGCCGCCGTCGCGCTGGGGAATGTTGTTGGTGAAGCACAGGGTGTGCTCATCGTAACTGTTGTTCCACCACATGCCGACTTCGACGGTGATGCCATTTGTCTCGCCACGGATCATGATCGGCTCAGGGATCAAGGCCTGGCGCGATTTGTCGATGTATTTGACGAACGCAGCGACGCCGCCGTCGTAGTAGAGTTCCTCGACCTTCGGATCGGCGTGACGCAGATCTGTCAGCACGATCTTGGCGCCGGAGTTCAGGAACGCGAGTTCGCGCAGGCGCCGTTCCAGCGTCTCGAACTTGTATTCGGTGACGTTGGAGAAGCTGTTGGTCGAGCGCAAGAACGTGACCTCGGTACCCTTCTCGCCGGGCGCAGGGCCGACAACTTTCAGCGGTGCCGTTGCAACGCCGTCGGCAAACTCGATGACGTGCTCCTTGCCCTCGCGCCAGATGCGGCAGCGCAGCATGCTGGAGAGCGCATTGACGACGGACACCCCGACGCCGTGCAGACCGCCGGAGACTTTGTAGGAGTTCTGGTCAAACTTGCCGCCAGCATGCAGCTCCGTAAACACGATCTCGGCCGCCGAGCGCTTGGGATCGTGGTCGTCATCCTTCTTGATGCCCGTGGGTATGCCGCGGCCGTTGTCGCGCACCGTAACCGAGCTATCGGCGTTGAGCGTGACGGAGCAGGCGGTGGCGTGGCCGGCGAGGATCTCGTCGATGCCGTTGTCGACGACCTCGTAGACCATGTGGTGGAGGCCAGAGCCATCATCCGTGTCGCCGATGTACATGCCAGGCCGCTTGCGCACGGCGTCGAGCCCCTTGAGCATTTTGATGCTGTCTTCGCCGTAATCACCGCCGTTGGAGGGGGTGTTGGCCGCAACTTTTTCGGCCTCGGAGGAGGGCGTCGGGTCAATGCTCATGGTGCGGGACTTCCGGGTATCGTTCTCGTGTGCCGGAGTGATACGACAAGACCACGGAAAATGCACGCGCAATGGGTCGAAAACCCGAGAGTTTTCCATTGCGAAAAAGCGCACGAAATCAATTATTTAATACGGAGCTCAACGGGCTGCTTCCAACAGCGACTGGACATGCCCGAAGCCACATGGAAATCTTACTTTGTTCGCGCGCTTTCTGGTTGCATTTTTCTGCAGCTCGCCGCGTCCATTCCAGCGCCAAGTTATCCTCGTCAATTGCGATAGCGTCGACAATGACTTCTGCACGCGTCAGGCGTGCTGCAACGGCGATCATGGTCGCTATTCCAAGACGGCGCAGCCGTTCGCACCAGGGGATCGCGCCCTAATTGTGCTCTGCAGACCAGGGACTTTTAAAAGCGAAGCGGGTATTGTCCGGTTCGGTCGAATCGACAACGGAAGAACATTCGAGGATGGGTATGGTGCGCCCCGCCAAACGCTCGTACATTCGCACTTCCCGGGCACTCGCCAGGGTCGGGATGCTGCTGGCTTGTCTCGTCCCTGCCGTCGCGTCTCCGTCACAGGCGCAGGAGGCGCCGCAAGCGCCTCTCAGGGACGCCGCCATTGCCTTGCAACGGGGCCAGATTGACCAAGCCGTGCAGTTTTACACCGATGCGCTCGCCGACAAGGGCTTGTCGAACGACAAGCGCGCGGTGGTCTTCAACGATCGCGGCGTTGCACAGATGCGGCGCCAACAGTTCAAGCTTGCCATCGAGGACTTCAATCGCGCGGTCCAGCTGTCGCCGGAGTATGCGCCGCTTTACAACAATCGGGGCAACGCGCTTCTGGCGCTCGGCGTGCCGCGCGAGGCGATCAAAGACTTCGATCGCGCAATCGTTCTCGCACCGTCGTATTCAGCGGCCTATGCGAACAGGGCGAGCGCGCAGTTTAGGCTGAACGTGTTGGAGCGGGCGCAGGCAGACTATTCACGCGCCATCGAGCTGTCGCCGCAATCGGTCTCCGCCCTCAATGGGCGCGGTCTGGTTCATGTCGCCGCTGATCGTCCGCATGCCGCTATTCGCGATTTTACGCGCGCTGTCTCGCTCGATACGCGCTTTGCCGCCGGATACCGCAATCGCGCCAATGCCAAGGCGGTCATTGACCGCATTGATGACGTCATTGAAGATCTCTCTCGCGCGATCGCCTTCGATCCGAAGTCTGTCGAAAATTATCAGCTTCGCGCCGAGGCCTATCTGACCTCGGGCAATGCGGCCTCAGCGCTGAAGGATTTCAACAAGGCCATCGAGATGACGCCGCGCAACGCCGCCGCGTACGTTGGCCGCGCCCTCGCCTATGCCAAAGCCGAGGCCAATGAAGAAGCTCTCGCCGACGTCGCCAAGGCCATAGAACTCGATCCAAAACTGTCACGGGCCTACGCCGTCAGGTCATGGCTGTACAAGCAGACACAGCAACTTGATCTCGCCCTGAAGGATCTTGAGCGAGCCCTGAAGCTTGAGCCCGTTTCAGTCGATGCCCACTGGGCACAGGGCGAAATAGAAGAAGCGCGACAACGGCTCGATGCGGCCGTGCAGGCCTATACGAAAGCCCTGACCATCAACGCGCGCCACAAGCCCACCCTCGAAGCGCTCGGTCGCCTCGGGCTGGTGGCGGCACGCGAAGAGATAGAGATGCCCGGCGCGGGTGGCGATGGGTGGAAAGTGTTGCAGAGCGGAGACCAGTATGCAGCGGCTGGCAATGCCGTGCCAAACCTCCGAGTGCCCCTCGAAATGCTGGGGGCAGGCGCACCGAAAATCATCAAGTGGGAACGCCAGAAAGCCCCCTATGCTGGGTTCGGCGTGTTGACCTTTAGCTCAGGCAAGGTCGATGGCGCGTCCGGCGGAGCTCCTGACGAGCTTGAAAGCGCCGCCATCGTCGACATCGCAGGTGCCGATGTGCTGGGCCTTATTCTAGCTAAATCCGGTGCGAAGTCCGCCACCTGGGTCTGGGACGACGGCAAGCTGTCGATCACCAGCGCTGATGGCTTGTCCGAGGACTACGCCTTGCGCGGTGTCAGGACTGGCGCTTCTGCGGCCGCCACGGCGGCGGATAAACACGGCACGCAAAGGCGCGATGGACGAGCCGAGGGCGCGCCGCGTCCCGCCGCTTCAAACTCCGGCGGTGGCACGCCGGGCTGGGCGCCGTGGGCGCAATCGTCTGGGCCACCACCATCCAAACAGGCCTCGCGACCGCAGAAGCAGAAATCTATTTTCGAGCTTCTGTTTGGAAACTAGCTAGCCGAGCCATCGGCAAGCGTCACGCTACAACGGGCCAATGCGCCTCAGCGGGTCTTCACTGTCCGTGCAGCCCAATGTCGGCAAAGATTGAGCATCGTGTCATCGTATCGGAGCAGCCCGTCTCGCAGCGCGCCTTGATAGCTCGCAGTGCTTCCTCGAGGGCCTGCAGCTCGGCGTGTCGAGCCCTCATCGCCAGCAAATGCCCGATGACGACGTCCTTGGCCGTGGCGCATCCAGGTCCGGCCGCTTCCGACGCCGACAACAGAGTGCGGACCTGGGCGATGGAAAGTCCGAAATCTCGACACCGTCGGATGAAGCTCAGCCGCGTAACGTCCAGTCCCCCGTAGGTGCGTCGCCCCGAAGCTGTCCTGTCGGCCGGCGCCAGCAGACCGATCCTCTCATAGTATCGGATTGTCGGTGGCGTGCAGCCTGAGCGACGGCTCGCCTGGCGGATGGCCATGCCCATGTGCGATGCCTCGCATTTTTCGTGTTGCTCATAATCCTACTGAGTCACCGCGCCGCAGCGGCCGTTCCTGCGGCTCAGCTCATGGTCGAGATTCTCGCTCAGACCAGGAGCTGGCATGGATCACGACGATGGCGGCAGCCGCACTGCCAGATTTGCGGTATTCGTTGGTTGTGCCTCTCAGACCTGAGTGCGGTCATGGCTGACGTTCCATCCGCTCTTTGATCTTGCGCGCTTCCCAATCGGCGCTGAAGAGCCGCGGCGGCGAGAACACCAGTAGCGCGTGGACGAGCAGTCCCGCGCCCCAGCCGAGCAAGGGCCATTGCGCCCACCACACGCCACCCTTGGCGAGCGCGTTGAGCCCGAACATGGGGGACATGGCGCAGGCGAAGATCAGGGCGTGAATGTAGAACGCCTTCATCGCTTCGACGTGACGCTTGGCTTCTGCGTATTTCGGATCATCTGTCATGGTGGACCCTCGCGTGGGTGTTTGGGTGTCTGACCGAGGTCAGACACATCTTGGTCAATCCAGGTCCTGCACGGACGCGACGCGGAACGTGCGCATGTGGCCGTCGTGCTCGGTGATTGAGACGTACTCGCCCGGAATGAAGCTGTGTTTGTCGAACTTGAAGCCGGGTTCGTCGTCGGCGTCGGTCGTGGGATTGTAGTCGAAAGCCCATGTTCCGCCGCGCTTATGGACAAGCTTGCCGATCTCGTCGGGCTGGCCCGCCCAGAAGCGACGGGCACGGCAGCGGTCGCGGGCCTTGGACCATTCGGCCGCAATGAGATGACCGTGCAGATCGAGCGGCGCGGCAAAGTCGTAGCCATGCCGCGTGCTGCCGTTCGGGAAATCGTGATCCCGCGCCAATTCGAGCCGGATGCGTTTGAGTGTCATGACGGCAGCTCCTGTTTCAGTGGGACATCAGGACTGGACGATCCATGCGCGCGAACATGTCGCGCGATGCGCCACCGAGCAGGAACTCGCGTAGGCGCGAATGTCCGTAGGCGCCCATCACGATCAGATCCGCGCTGCGAATGGCGGCCTCGCGCAGGATCGCTCCACCGGCGTCGCCATCCGTCGAGCGAATGAACATGGCGTCACAGGATAGGCCATGGCGGGCAAGCGAGGTGCACAGATCAGCGCCGGGCACGTCGCCAGCGGCACGGCGGTCATCGTCCGGGTCAACCCACAACACCGTCACGTCGGTTCCGCGTGGCAGATAGGGGATGACGTCGGCGACGGCGCGGGCAGCTTCGCGCGTGCCGTTCCAGGCGATCAGAACGCGTTTCGGCGGAAGGTCGATATTGCCCTTGTTCGGCACAATCAGCACGGGTCGGCCGCATTCGATCGCGATGCGCTCGGGTTCTTCGAGATACGCCGTATAGCTCCAATCTGGGTCTTTCTGGGCGACGACAACGAGATCTGCACTGCGGCCGTGCTCCATCACCTGTGCCGCCGTGGTGCCGAAGCCTGCGTCGATCTCGCGCCATTCGATGCTGAGTTGCTGGGCTTTGCCCGCATCCTCGAAGCGCGCCTTGAGCTCGGTGATATCCTGGCGATAGGCAAGCCGATGCTCGTCGATCGTGACAGTCATTCCCGCGGCCTCGGATGCGGGGATCACCACGTACGGCGGGATCACGGCGAGCGCAATCAAATGCGCCTCGTGCGCCCGCGCCAGAGGCACTGCCGCGCGCAGCAGGCGCTCAGCGCGGCTGATATCGTGGAGATGCAGCAGGATTGTTTTACAGGACATGACGAAGAAACTCCTGTCGAGGAACGTGACGTTTCACACTCTGAAGTCGTGGGTGTGCACGCGATGCGAGCTGTGGTTCAGGAGGATTTGGGTGGCCATCTTCTGCTGCTCGGCCGTTGCGGCGGTCACGCCGAGCAGAATGGCGCCCTTGGCGAGATGCCGCGTCAGCTCATCGCGCAAATGAGGGGCCATCCAGGATGCCGCGACCAGCGGCTCGCCCTGGCTGCTGCCGAAGCATGCAAGTGAGGGCCACATCGAGCCGGCCGAGATCCGCACTGGTTCATGTGCGATGGAGACGTCAAGCGGCGCAGATCCGCACACGAGCTCTGCGACGCTGGCAGCCTTGAGCGTACCGGCGACATACTGCTGCTTGAGCTTCGAGAAGACCGAATCTCGTGCCGCGATGCCGAACTGTGTCATCTTGAACATCGCGCGTTCAAGATCCTGCAGCGCCGGGCATAGATCCGCTCCGCGATTGAACGGGGCCATGGTCAAACGGACTCTATCGGGCACAATCTCCATCGCGCGTTCTCCCTGTGGGCGGGCACCGGTCTGCACTGGGAGGTTCTGCTGCCTCTCAAGTGTCATCTCGATCAACATGGACAGATCCTCCTGTGTTTGCCGGGACGGTGTCCTGCCGGGGGAGGATTCAGGACGCCAACTTGATGTCTCTTGCGCGCGCCCCCGACGCTACGTGTCGCAGGCCAGCATGATCGCGGATCGTGACGAGGATGCATTGTTCCAGGTCAATCAGGCCCTCAACGCGGAATCTTGTGAACGTGCGGCTGACGGTTTCGATCGTGAGACCAAGAAAATCCGCTATGTCCGTACGCGTCATTGGCAGGACGATGTCGTCTGCATTCTGACCGCGACGCATATTGCGGCGTGAGAGTGCTAGAAGGAACCCGGCAACGCGCTCGCAGGCAGACCGTTGGCTGACTGTCATCAGCAAATCGCGCGCCGCCGCCAATTCATAGGCCATGGCCTGATACAGCTTGAGACCAAGTGCGATGTCATTGCGTGCATGCTCCCAGACGGACGTGAGCGCGTAGCAGCTCAGGCTGGTACACTGAGTGGCTTGCGCGCCCGCCGCATGTTCACCGAGATCACCGAGGCCGATGAGGTCTCCCGGGTAGGCGAAGTCAATCACCTGACGGCGTCCGTCGGCGAGCATGCGGTAGATGCAGACGTGGCCGAACTCGACCCGGTAGACATGCGTGGCCGCATCACCCTCGCAGAACACGTGGTCCTTGGCGTTGACCGTGCGGGCTGAACCGCGCGGCAGGCTGCACGCGAAGGCATCGGAGCGGCTTGAGCTGACCTCGCCGGCCATGTGCCGCCCGGTCGTGCCTGGGAGTGCGGTGTCGGCTGTTGGGTACGCGGTGGCCAGCATGTTCGATCTCCTGCGGATTTCGGTGTCTCGTCTGCCAGTGACCACAGAAAAACAGGTGCACGTTCCCTGCGTGCGACGAGTTGGTAATCGATTGTAAGAGTGTGTAAGATGCTCTGGCGCAGGAGCGAGATCATGCCCGAGCAAGCCAAGCACATTCTTGTCGTCGATGATGAAGAACCGGTGCGGACGCTGCTGCGTGAATGCCTCGAGATGGACGGCTTTCGGGTCACTGAGGCACAGAACGGCCGCGAGCTGATGGCCTTGTTGGCGTCCGATCCACCGGATCTGATTACGCTAGATTTGAAGCTTGGCGGCGAGAACGGCCTGGAGCTTGCGCGTCAAGTCCGCGCTGACCGGAATGTACCTATCGTGATGATAACCGGGCGCAGCGATACGATTGACCGCGTTGTGGGTCTCGAACTTGGCGCCGACGACTACATCGGCAAACCTTTTCACGTGCGCGAAGTGCTGGCGCGGGTGCGCGCCGTCTTGCGTCGCTATCAGGCCCTGTCGCCTGCTGCGGATGCAAGCGCCGCTCCGAGTGTCACGGGCGAGCGTTATGCCTTTGAAGACTGGGTGCTCGACATGCAGCGCCGCGACCTAAAATCGGCAGCCGGCACGGTTCTGGAGCTGACGACGGCCGAGTTCAATATGTTGGATATGTTCGTGCGCCGCCCCAGCCGGGTGCTGTCACGCGACAACATCATGGACTTGCTCAAGGGGCATGACTGGTCACCGTTCGATCGCTCGATCGACGCGCTGGTGGTCCGGGTGCGGCGGAAGATTGAGCGCGATCCGGAAACGCCAAAGCTGATCAAGACGGTGCGTGGCGTTGGCTATGTGTTTACGGCAGACACACGCAAACTTTAGACTTTCGTGCCGTCTATCGCATGCCGAATGGAGCGCGCGAGTTCATCTCGGCTGAACGGCTTTCGCAGCAAAAAAGGACGTGTGTTGTCCTGCACGGCGGCGCCGAGAACGCCGTCCGGATAGCCAGACGTGAGCACCACGGGAAGCCCAGGTGCATGCGCTGCAACCCAACGGGCCACGTCGAAGCCAGACATCCCGCCGGCCATGACGACGTCGCTGAAGACGAGGTCGAAACGCTCCGCTGTCAGATTTTGCAGCGCTTCCGGGCCGCTGGCGGCAGCCGTCACTGTGTAGCCGAGGGCGTGCAGCTGTTCGGTTGCGACGGCGCGCACGTCGGGATTGTCCTCCACCAAAAGGATGCGTTCACCCGAAGCCATGGGCACATTTGACGCGGTTTTCGGCTTAGCGGCTGCCTCGCTGTCGCCGACGGCGCGCGGCAGGTACAAGTTGACCGTCGTTCCTTGCCCGACTTCGCTGTAGATCGTCACAGTTCCGTTGACTTGCTGAACAAAGCCGTAAATCGTGCTGAGACCGAGGCCCGTTCCCTTGCCCGGTTCTTTGGTGGTGAAGAACGGCTCGAAAGCGTGGCGAAGCACATTGACCGGCATGCCTGTGCCTGTGTCGGAAACGGACAGGCGCACATAGTCACCGGCGTTGATCTTGAAACCGAACTCGGAATCAGCGCCGTCGAAGGCGACGTTGGCCGTCTCGATGATCAGCTTACCGCCTTTCGGCATCGCATCGCGCGCATTGATGGCGAGGTTGAGGATCGCATTCTCAACTTCGCTCGGGTCGGCGAGGATGGTCCAAGGCGCTACTTCGAGACTCGTGGTCAGCGTGATCTGCTCACCGAGTGTGCGCTCAAGCAACTCAGCCATGCCGTTGACGAGATCGTTCGGATTGTGCGGCGTGGCCTCGAACCGCCGGCGCCGCGCGAATGTGAGCAAACGGTTCGTCAGCCTTGCACCCATTTCCGCCGCATCGTGCGCGCGCTGCACGAAGGCTTTCGCCTTGTCATCTTGCAATCGCATCTGCGCCAGTTCGAGATTGCCTGTTATGACGGTCAGCAGATTGTTGAAGTCGTGCGCGATGCCACCGGTGAGCTGACCGAAGGCTTCCATGCGCTGCGTGCGCACCAATTGAGCCTGTGACTCCTCTCGCCGACGCATTTCAATGCGCAGCTCGCGCGTGCTCTCCTCAACGCGTTGTTCAAGCAGTTGCTGGGCGTGCTTGCGCTCGGTGATGTCGCGCAAGACGGCCGTAAAGATAAGCTTGCCGACGACGTCGAGCCTGGAGATTGATGCCTCGGCTGGAAACACTTCGCCGTTCTTGCGTTGCGCTGTGATTTCGCTGCGCTGGCCCATGCGGCGCGCTTGAACATGTGATGCCCCGAACGTGCGGACGTGATCAGCGTGCCCTGCGCGCAAGCGCTCTGGCAGCAGCATCGTGAGCGGTTTGCCGATGAGTTCGTCACGCGCGTAGCCAAAGATAACTTCGGCGCCGTCATTGAACATTGTGATGGTCTGCCGTTCGTCCATCGAAATGATGGCGTCGGCGGCAATGGAGACGATGCCGGCAAGGCGGGTGGACGACGCTTCAAGTGCCGCCGCAGCCTCGCGCCGATCGGTGACATCACGCATCACGCCCAGCATGCGAACGGCAGCACCATCACGGAACTCAACGCGACCGGCGTCTGAAAGCAATCTGAGTGCGCCGTCTTCCGGCCGCACGAGCCGATACTCGTTGCAAAACACACCTGCACCTGTGGGCGACATCGCTGCGACCCACAGAAGAGCCCACGTTTCGCGATCGTCTGGATGCACATGAGCCGCGAAGGACTGGGCCGTGCGCCGGCCAGGCCAAACCCCTGTGCTTGCAATTGTGCGCGCATCGTCAGTAAAGCCGTCCGTGGCCGCATCCCACTCCCAACAGCCAATGTTGCCCGCGGCCAGCGCCTGACGGAGAAGATCTCGCTGCTCTGATTGATCGTCCTTGGGCACGGCTTCACCACAGTGTTGTCGCGCCAGCATAGCAAACAGAATGAAGCCGGGCGACGCCAAATGCACTGCTCACGATACACGGCGAACGGGCGGGGTGTGTTGCCCCGCCCGCCCATTGCGCGTTCGATCGCCGCGCGAATCAACTGGTGATGCGCAGGTTATCGACGACCTTCGTGACACCCGGTGCCGCCCAGACGGCGCCCTCGATGCGGTCCATCTCGTCGAACGATTCAACCGAACCTGTCAGCGTCACGGTGCCATTGCTGACGGCGATCGTGACCTTGGTCGCCTCCACATCCGCGTGTCGCTTGAGCGCGTCTTTGATGCGCTTCTGAATATCAGTTGTGTGAGCCCTTGGTTTCAGGTTGATCAGATTCACGACGTTGACCACGCCACTGACATGCTCGACATTCTTGAATATGTTGGCACGCTGAAACTGCCACTCGACTAGAAATTTGAAGCTACGCGGCGCAAATGCAGCCTCCTGCACTGTAGTCTGCGTGAGCGCCATGACCGATCGTAGAATCCTGACCAGAGACAAAACAAGTGCCCAGAGGTGTGCCCTCGGCGCGATACTGCTCTGCCTCGTTCTTTCATCAAGTAGCTTATCCTCGATGGCCCAGCTTCGACCGAAAACGCTTTCTGATTTCGACCCAAGATACAAAGAGATTACAATGCTTCAGAAGGCATTTTGCGACCTCGACCCACTCATCATTGCGATGTACCTTCTTCCGAATGTGCTATTAATCTGGACAGGTCACTCGCTAGGCAAAAGCTGGACCGGGGCGATGCGAGCAAAGGCGAGCGCGAGACGTTGGTTACCGAGATCTGTGCCGTTCGAGGTACGCCTTACGAGATTCCCGGCTATCACTGGCTCCTCCAGCGGCGGCTTGACCAGGTTAAGCAGGCAGCCAAGAAAGCCGAAATAACTTTTGACCTGTGGCATGCTTGCTCTACGTCCCGTTTACCGTTCCGGCGTAAGGATTTGTTTGTCGTACCTGAGAGTGCAAGCCTATGAAGCCGCCCCGCAACGTCGGCCCCCTGCTGATGCTGGCCACGGTCCTCGCCGTGGCGCTGGTTGCCGCGCCACGTCCGAGAGGCCAGTTGTCGCTCGCCGCGATGGTACAGTCGTCGGCGCCCGAGACCGATGCCAGCCCAGCGACCGTCGCGCGCAAAGGCTGCAAGTTCGGTCAGCGGTACTCGTCCTACCATCGCCGCTGCGTGCTGTGGTCACCGCTCGATTTCGGCTGAGCTTGATTTCGGGTGAGCCAGCCTGGCCCCACGCACATGGTTAGCTTAAGCTTGCGTAAGCCCCTCTGGTATTAACAGTTGCATGTTATCAATTCTTGACCAGAAATTAATGTGCACGGCCGAAACGCGCCGAAATTAACCTCTCTTAACAGACCGCTCGATAAGATTGCATCAGTTCGGGCGTTGCAACGTGGTGTTGCCACCCACCCGGACTGCGCAAGTCAGCGCGTAACTGTGTGGAGAGTACCTATGACGAACCTTACGGCCCGCTTCCTGTCTGATGACTCCGGCGCCACCGCCATCGAGTATGGCCTGATCGCCTCGCTCATCTCGGTCGCGATCATTGCGGCGGCGACGTCGCTTGGCTCGAACATCGCCCTCACCTTCAACAAGGTAGCGGCCAAGACTGGTTGAACGGAACGCATGCGGCGTCACTGGTGTGTCACATGATATGCACCCGGTGACGTGACTGTTGGGGTCAAGGCTGCTCGACGCTTCGGCGTCGGCAGCCTTTCGCCATTTTAAGGTCACGGCGCCGCCGCGATCGTCTGTCATGGCACGGTTCCGATTTCGGGGGGCACATGGCGCGCATATTCGGTTTAGCCGTCCTCATGGCAGCGATCTCGATCGTGATGCTGTTCGTCGTCGCGCCACTTTATGCAGCCCTCGATGCCGGCCGTGCCGTCGCCACAGGCGATGTTGTCACCCTCGAGCGGCGGGTCGACTGGGCCGGCGTCAGGGAAAGCCTCAAAACATCTCTCGCAGAGCACGATCGCGGCATGCGCAACGCCGATAGGGGCGCACCGCGCCCGTCGCTCTGGATGCGCGTCAAGATGGCCGTCACGTCGTCGCGCTACGGGGAGAACATGATCGACCGCGTGCTCACGCCATCAGGCATCGTGCAGTTGGCCCGCTCTCAAGCGCCGAAAGATGTCATGTCAGCAGTTGCACCATCGCTTACGAGAGCCATGCTGCTGTGGTCGAGCCTGTCGCGCGTTGGCCTGCGCGACCACGCAACCCTGGACGTCGAGGTGCGTGATACCAAGGACCGGCGCTTCATCGGCACGCTGGCGCGGGACGGGCTGACCTGGCGGCTTGTCAGCGTCAGATTGGGCGGCGGCTGACACGCGGGTGACGGCCAGAACTCTGCGTGGGTTAACCAGCCATTTCATGGACCCCGCCCGCTGTATACAAATCGCGTCAGTCTTTCTTGACCAGCTTTCTGTGCGATGTGTATTCATTGCTGGCGCCGTGCGCAAATTAACCTCCCTTTAAAGGGCTACCGGTACATTCACATCAGTTCGGTGGTCACGGCGGGTGCCGAGACGAAACGAACCGCGCAATACCGCGCTAGTCTGTGTGACCTGTTGGGAGAGTATCCATGACGAACCTTTTCGCACGCTTCGTGTCTGACGAGTCCGGCGCAACCGCCATCGAGTACGGCCTGATCGCCGCCCTCAT
>JANMGQ010000007.1:0-2107 GCA_031374735.1 Hyphomicrobiaceae bacterium
ACGCTGTCGGCAAAATCGGCATTGACGGGATTGAACAATTCCAACGTGAAGCTCTCGTCGAGTTCATCTGCACTGTCAGAGAACGGATCAAACAATATCTGACGAACGGTTTGGCCGGGCTCAAAGATCAGGGTACGGATAGTATAATTTGAATTGTCAGCGTCATCGATGTCCAGGCTGCCAAAGCCGTTGCCCGTCCGGAACAGATAGGAAATTTGCACCCTCTCGAATGACGGCTGCGACAGCCGGACAGTGAACACCACATCCTCGCCAAAACCCTCAGATCCCGGCTGCATTTCAACTGTCACTTGCGGCATTGCAGCCTCCCCCTCATGAACGCGGCGTTACCAGAAATTTAATAATGCTCTGGTTAGGACAAAAAACGGCTCCGTGTCTAGGCTTTGCCATTGAAGTATGACTGTCGCAGGTCCAACGGATTCATCGGGCGTCACCAAAACCCTGCCGGTCGGGGCTGAAATAGCGGTCGCATCGGGCCAGTCCGTCCAAGTTACCACGGTAAATCACCGGTAAAATATTCGTTCCCCACACCGTTCCCCACGCAACGGCTCAGCAGGCCCCAAAATCGCCGCCAATGCTGGCCCAAAGTTTCAAATGTCGATGCACGCGAAATGGAGCTTGGACGGTCGCGTTTACTGGCAGCCGGATAGATTTCACGCCCGCCCGGCTTCGCGCATGCGCGTGCAGGGGCCCGACAGATGCGCGCTTGCCGTCGCGCCCCGTCAACGCGAGTTGAAAGCTTTCCGGGTCGATCCGCAAATCGACGACCAGCGTCTTCTTGCGCAGCAGTTGCTGGAAGCTGTCGAGCACTAACGCTTCAATCCGCACCAGATGGCGCCGGATCACCGCATCGCGGAACTTATCGAGCGTATCGCGCACCTTGCTTATGTGCAGGAGTACGCGGGTACGATCATCCTGCGCGAGCCGTGCCTCCTTGTCGTCCGCCGTGAACCGCGAAATCTCGGTTTGTGCGCGCTCGAGATCCCGGCGCAGCCGATCGAGCTGTTCGCCTTCAGCCTTTTGGTCGGTTTGCATCGTTGCCTCGCGCGCATTCAATTCGTCGCGCTCCGCCGACAATGCAGTCAGTGCTTCCGCAGTCGGCACCGCGGCGACCCGGTTGACCCAGGCGTTCAACACGACGACCAGCGTGGGCCGACTGACTCTCAATGTCCTGCTGTCGTTTGCCCAGTTCGAGCGTGAGGTCACCGGCGAACGCATCCGCGACAAGATCGCTGCCTCGAAGGCCAAGGGCATGTGGATGGGCGGGACGGTGCCGCTCGGCTATGATCCGCCGACCGATCCCGCGATACGGGCGCTCGTCGTCAACGATGCTGAGGCCGACACCGTAAGGCTGATCTTTACGACCTATCTGGAGCTTGGGTCGGTCCACGAACTGCAGCGCTGGCTTGCGGATTGCGGCATCGTCTCGAAGGCCCGGACTACTGTCAGCGGGCGCATGATGGGCGGCCTGCCGTTCAGCCGCGGTGCCTTGTTCCACCTGCTGCGCAATCGGCTCTACCTCGGCATGATCGTCCACAAGACCGCAAGCCACTCCGGAGCCCATCCGGCCATCGTCGAACCGGCCCTGTTCGATGCTGTGCAGGCTGCCCTTGATGGCGCCGCGCGCCGCCACAGTGCCCGACCCAACCGCGTCGCCACCGCACCGTTGGCGCGCCGGCTGTTCGACGCAAACCGCAACCCGATGAGCCCGACGCTCAGTCACGGCGCGCGGGGACAGGTTTATCGCTATTATGTCTCGGCACCACTTCAACAAGGGCAGCGCGCGGCGGCCTACAACGCTTCGGCAAGCACCGATGCGATCCGACGGGTTCCCGCAGTCGCGCTCGAGGCCAAACTGGCCGACACAATGCGGCGGCTGCTCCCCCGCGCCGATACGGACCCCTTGGTCAGTATCCTGCGGGTAGAAGTCTACCCCGCCAGCCTCCATATCCTGCTGCTCATTGCGCTGCTGCCAGGAATCCGGTCGCGCCTCGGCCCTGCCGAGATCGCTGCCGCAGATTCTGCCGACCCTTCCCGACTGCGGCTCGAACTGCCCATCCGAACGCGGCTGCGCGGTGGCCGCACGACG
>JANMGQ010000088.1:0-5601 GCA_031374735.1 Hyphomicrobiaceae bacterium
TCGGCGGCTATATCGAGTTGGCGGCACCACTGATCATCGCGACGGAAGGGATTGCTGTCCTCGGAGAAACCGCGCCGGGCGCGGGTGTGGTCCTGCGGGGCGCGACGCTGAAAGTGCGCGCGTCCAATGTGCTGCTCAGCCATATCGCTGTGTTTGCGGGTTCGGTCTCTGACCCTGAGAAAGCCACCGATCAGGATTCGATCTCCATTTTCGGTTCCATCTCGCGCGAGAACTGGATCCGCAACGTCACGCTCAGGCATGTCACGGCAGGATGGGCTGTGGATGAGAATCTCGGTGTACAAGGGCTGGTCGACGGTCTGCGCATCGAGCGCTCGCTCATTGCTGAGGGGCTACGCCGCGCCGGCCACCCCAAGATCACCCATTCGATGAACCTTCTCATTGGAAACCGCGTGCGCCGGATCGAGATCGTGGGAAATGTGTTCGCGTCGAGCGACTGGCGAAGCGCGCGCATGACGCCGGGCAATCTCGCATCAATGACCAACAACGCGATTGTGGGCTACGGTGCCGCCGCGACGCAGATCGATCCCACCTCGGAGGTTTTCAACGCCGGTGCGATCGACGTGCTCGGCAATGTGTACCTCCCGACCGCCGACAGCAACTGCAAACGGCCGATCGTGGCGGTACATGACCGGTTCTTCGCCGTCGAACCGGCGACGAGCGTGCATCTGGCCGACAACATGATGCTGCCCACAAGCCGAAATTGCAAACTTCGGCAGCTTCCGGAGGAAGTCTTGGCGAGGCTGTCGGCTGCCCCAGGCAACCGCCTGACGGGTTGGACGGTGAAGCCGGCCGCGTCGCTCTGGCCCTCGATCCTGGAGCAGGCAGGCGCGAGGCCGGCGCAGCGCAATCCGATCGACTCTCGCATCGTGGCGTCGCTTCGGAACGGCACGGGGCGCATCCCTGACAACGAGGCATCGGTTGGCGGCTGGCCGACAATCGCTGCAAGCCGCCGCGCGCTCGATATACCTGCGAGCGGAGGTGTGCTGCGCACGGCCGACGAGCTGCGCGGGTTTGCAGCCTGGATATGCAGGCATCGGAAAGCGGTTGGAGACAGCGAGGCCTGCTGAACGAGGCTGGACGCGATCCGAAGGGCGGGCCGATGGTCTGCCGTAGGCCTCGTGAGCTTTGGAGGCCCTACAAGAAGAAAAGTCCAGCCACGCCTGCGCTGTCCGATTTCGGCT
The DNA here is from genome assembly GCA_031374735.1 of Hyphomicrobiaceae bacterium. Classification (GTDB taxonomy): domain Bacteria; phylum Pseudomonadota; class Alphaproteobacteria; order Rhizobiales; family Hyphomicrobiaceae; genus JABFRJ01. The sequence goes on from JANMGQ010000088.1 coordinate 1,203, forward strand.
GGTGGCGGCGACGGTATCAGGGTTACCAATAATCCAGGTCTGTCGGCCCTAAGTGGCGCTGCACCCGCGTTATCTGGTCACCTGACCACACCAATCGCCGCAGTGCCAAGGGCGTCGCGTGGTTGAAAAATGTTCAAACATATGTGTCATTGCAGCCACATACGCCTGAAAACTATTTGTTAACCATTTTGACGCGTGGAAGGCGACGATGTGGCGCTGTAAAGGATTTCTGTCATAATGTGGCTGTGCATGTCGTAGTGTAAGCATCAGGGTGCCCGGTTTGAAAAAAGTCAGTTCCATTTGCCTTTTGGCCACTTCTGCTTTTGCTCTCGCGGGTTGTGCCATGATGCCGACACAGGGCCCCACTGCAGATGCGGTTATGCGTTCGGCGGAAATCAATGTCACCGATACCGGTGGCGCGACGGGCCAGCAGGGCGGGCTCGCGCAGCCTTATGTGCTCGTTTCGGTAAACAACCGCATTCTCACCAACATGCGTGATCCCGGCGATTCCCGCTTTGGCGGCCAACTGACGGACCGGAGCGGCCCGAGCGGCCTTCGGATCGGCGCGGGCGATGTGGTCTCTTTATCGATCTTCGAGGCCGCGCCCGGAGGCCTGTTCACACCACCGGTCACCGCTGGCGCGCGCCCCGGGAACTTCGTCGAACTCCCGCCACAGACGGTCGGGCGTGACGGCTCGCTGAACGTTCCCTATGCCGGGTCGGTTCCGGTGGCTGGCCGCTCGCCCGCCGAGATCGAGCGGCTTGTCGAAAACAGGCTGCGTAACCGCGCGATCGAGCCGCAGGTCGTGTTGACAATCCGCGAGCAGCGATCGGCTCAGGCCAGTGTGCTTGGCGAGGTCAATGCGCCGTCGAAGTTCACGATCAATCCCCAAGGCGAGCGGGTTCTCGACGTGATCGCGAGAGCCGGAGGTTCGAAGTTTCCGGCCTATGAAAGCATTGTCATCGTGCAGCGCGGCAGCAGGCGCGCGCAGGTCGGCCTTGGTGCCCTCCTGAGGGATCCGAGCAACAACATCTTTGTGCAGCCAGGCGACTCTATTTTCGTCTCTCGTGAGCAGCGGCACTACGTGGCTCTCGGCGCGCAGGGTCAGAACGGCCTCTTCTTCTTCGACTCAGAGCGCGTGACGCTTTCGTATGCGATGGGCAAGGCCGGCGGCCTTCTGGATGAGCGCGCCGATCCGGCTTTCGTGTTCGTCTACCGCATTGAGGCTCGCGCCCAGCTTGAGAAGTTCGGCGTCGATCTGGGTCAGCATACGGACAAGGTGATCCCGGTGATCTACCAGATCAATCTGCGCGATCCTTCAGGCGTTTTCATCGCGCAGAGCTTGTCGCTGCGTGACAAGGATGTGATCTTCGCGGCGAATTCGCCGACAGTGGAACTCACGAAGTTCCTGCAGTTCCTGCGGATCGGCGTGAACCTTGTGCGCGAGGGGGCGGCGGTCAATCCTAATAACATCAACTGATCCGGGTGACATGTCGCCCGGCAGGTTCGCGGGCGGCGCTGCACGTGTCGTGCTCGTTCTGGGCGCTCTGGGGCCCGCGCTTTTCGCGCCGGTCTTCTTCGGCTCGCAGGACCTTTACTGGTCCGCGCTCTGGCTCGCGCCTTTGGCGCTGGCCGCACTCATGTGTGATCCGGCCCGCCTTCCGCGCGAGGCGCGTCTTGTGCTGCTGCTCGCGCTGCTGAGCGCCGTTCTCGCGACGGTAGCCGGGCTTGCTCAGATGATCGGGCGGCCTGATGGAGCCGGCCACTGGATCTGGACGGAGGCCGGCGCGGTGCTTGGTGAGGCGTTGCCGACACGCGCTGGCGTCAGCGCGCGTCCGGCATACATGGACATGATCCCCGCCATTCTGGCGCTTCTCGCCCTGTTCGCGGGCATGGCCTTGTCGCGTTGGTTCGCCGGCTCGCGAAAGCTTCTGAAGGTCGTGTTGGCGGTCGGCACCGGCATGGCCCTCATCTGGCTGCTTCTGCATCTGTCTGACCCGGGCGCGGTGATGTGGCGCATGAAGACCCATCATCAAGGGTCCCTGACCGGTACCTTCCTCAACCGGAATGTGGCAGCCGCTTACCTCTCGCCGGCGCTCGCGGCTGGTGCGCTTCTGCTCGCCGATGCTCTGGTGCGTGCATCAGGCGGCACGGAACTGATGCGCCGACGTGGCGGACGGCTGCGGGCAACGTCGGGTGCTGCGGTCATCGCTTTGGCGCTGGGCGTGATCTTTCTGGTGCTGATGCTGACGGAGTCGCGGGCGGGTCTGATCCTGAGCATCGGCGCGGCGACAGTCGCCGTCTTCCTGGCCATGCTGCCAGCCTGGCGCACACTGAACAGTCGCTGGCGGCGGCGCACACTGTGGTTTGCCGCAGCCGCCATGCTGTGCGCTCTCACCTTGTCCTATGCGGTCGTCGCCCGGCGCTTCGACAGTTCCACAGCGGTCGACCAGAACAGGTTCGCCGTTTACGCCATCACCTGGCGCATCGCGCTTGATCACTGGCTTTACGGTGCGGGCCTTGGTCAATTCGCCAGCATCTTCACGGCCTACAGGGACGCCACCGTTCCCGGCTCCGGTGTCTGGGAGCGGGCACACAACACCTATCTGCAGATTGCGGCGGAAGCCGGGTTTCCCGTCCTCGCGGCTGTGCTCTGCACGGTCGGTGTTGCGCTTGCAGCGTTGATCAGGCGCAGCCTTGCGACCGGTGACGGCAGAATTGCGGCCGCGTTTGGCGTAGCGGTCGTGCTCCAGCCCGCCCTGCACAGCCTGGTGGACTATCCGGCGCAGATCCCCGGATATGCCATTCCGATCGGGCTCTTGGTCGGTTATGTGCTTGGAACACGCGCACGCTCCGGGATTGTCGGACGAGGTGTTCCATGATATTTAGTCAAAAGATTGTTGATTGTATGATTGCGTGGTGCTGGGAAAATGCTGACCAATCGATTTCGCGTGGCTTGCCTGTGTGCGGGTGCTGCCGTTCTTTTGAGCGCGTTGGCGGCCGCTCCCGCGAAGGCTGCTCCACATTGTCTTGATCCTGTTTCTGGTTCCGCCGCTCTTTCGGTGCCAGCGCCCCCCGTTGAGAAGCTGCTTGGGGACCATCCGTTTGGCGGCCTCGGCCTCTCCAACGCGACCCGCGCAACAGTAACCGCCAATCTGCCACACGCGGAAGCCGTGCTCGCGCTTCTGGGCAGCGCAAACCAGGCGCAGCGGATTGGTCTCACACGCGGATTGGCGCAGGCGGCATTGGATTGCGATCAGTTCCAGCGAGAGGGCGCACGCCGGATCCGCGACAGCGTTGCACAACTCGGTGATGTCCGGCTTGCTGCAGCGTTCGGTTCGGTCACGCCGGCATTCCGGCTGCCCAGCACGGTCGTACAGGCCCAGGCAGATACCGGGCGATGCTATTCGGGCATCGCACCAGCGAGCCCGGAGCAGGTTCAGGCCGCAATGGTGTCGCCGAGCCAACTCATTGCGAAGCATCCGCTCGGCGGCGGTGCCCTATCCTCTGAAATTCGGACACTCGTGGTGTCGGACCCCGCCTTCCTGTCTGTCATCGGGCAGGTTGTGGCAGGCTCCAGCGAACAGCAGCGTACCGCGATCGCCGCAGGCCTGGCACAGGCGGCAAACGCCTGCGAGGTGGTCGCTCCGGCGGTGACCCAGGCGATCCAGCGGGCGATCATCACGCTTTCCGATCCATTGGTCGAGCGGACCTTCGCCAGCATCACCGGTGATCGCGCTGTCGGCGCCACAGGCGCCGGCGGCTTTGGCGCTGCGCCGGCAGGCGGTGGGGGTGGCCCGCTTGGCAACCTCACCACGCTGAGCGTCGGCAACCAGGGGCAGGGCGGCGCGGTTTCCGGCGGTTCGAACACATCCACTCGGTTTTCGTTTTCGGTCGGCAGCGTGTCGAGCATCTCGTCCAGCAGAAACTCATCGGTTTCACGGTTTTCGGTCAGCCCCTGAACAATCAAGGCTTTGACCAAGCGAAGCGCTGATCAAGCGCGTATTGGCGTCGTAGGTTGACACGTGCCATTTTTCAGTCCTGCAGGACACATCACGATACGGGCTGTCATGATACTGACGCGCGAAGCGCGCCTTTCGGCTGACCAATCCAAGAGCGAACCGGCGCAAAGCGGGGAATCCTGATGAAGATGCTGTTGTGCCTGTCGTTCAAGGGTTCACTCGCGCGCTGGCAAAAGGACGGCATTCTCACCCGTGAAATGGAGGTCTACCTGCACGGCCTGCGCCACGGTCTGATTGAACATCTGTTCATCTACACCTATGGGCGCTCCGATGAGAGTGAACTCTCAGCTCTCGGCGTAGGCCCCGCCATCGAACGACGCATAACGCTTGTCGCGCCACGCTTCGCGGGACGCATCGGCCAGGTGCTGCATTCGATC
>JANMGQ010000271.1:0-13774 GCA_031374735.1 Hyphomicrobiaceae bacterium
TGAGCCGTCTCAACGTGATGGCAACCGCTCCGTGCGTTGCGGAATGGGTGGCCGGCACAAGGCCGGCCATGACAGTTTGGGGGAGGCGCATCCGTCAATAATTTTGGCCGTTGCTATCACATCCAACGACGTCATCCCGGATATGCCGGTCGGGCCTCGGCGCGACGGGCATTCCGGGATGACGATGATAGTTGGTCAGTCACAAACTTTGGCCGCCGGTATAAAACACAAAATGGGGCCAAACCGGTGGTCCATCCGGTTCAGCCCCATCTTGCTCTCAGGAACGTACGCTCGATCGCGCCCGTTCAATTGTTCCGTTTCCTTGCTTAGCTTAGTTGGTCGGCAGGCTCGTGCATTTCACGGTCTTGTCGTTGTTTTGCAGGTCCATGACGGTGCCGCGCGTCTTGACCGTGTTCTTTTCTGTCAATGTGTAGATTCCGCCTGCGCCGGGTTGGGCATTCTTCATGAAGAAGTCGAACACGAGCGGCGTGTACTTGTACTCGACATCGGACACGATCACGGCGTCGCCATATTTGATCAGGCCCGAGGACGGCATGGTGTACTGCGTGTTCTGGCAGGTGCAGTTGATGGCGTTCGCACTGGCGCTGTCGTAGGCGCAGGTCCAGCGGGTCTTGATGTTCGGGTCACTCGCCGACGGATCGCCCGTCGGGCACGTGCCGCCACCCGGGCAAAGCGGGATCGAGATGAGGCTCAAGTTGATTTTGAGTTTGGTCGTATTGTAGGGCTTGATCAGCCAGCTGCCGATCTTGGCGATGTCGAGCATTTCGCCTTCGGTAATGCCACCCTCGATGCGTGCGACGAGGTCACTCGTGGACGCGGCCACTTGGCTCGTGCGGCGGTCGATGCTCACGGCTTGGCTCATCTCGACGGAGCCGATGAACATCAGCGCCATGATCGGCAAGATCAGCGCGAACTCGACGGCGGCGACGCCTTCGGTGCGGTCACGGAACTCACGCAGTGTGCGGTTTGTATTGGCGCGAGCACGAACCACGAGGCGTCGCCCGAGGCGGTTCAGCTTGATGGCAGACAAGACTGCGGCGGACATGGTGTACGACTCTCCGGCAATTGGGGATCAGGTGGTGGGCGTGGCTCAGTTGTAGGGCTCGGTCCGCGCGGCGTACGTGGCCTCGATCAGATACGCCCCGTTGGCCAGCGAACCGCCCGCCAGGAATGGCATTGGGCCACCGTAATTCCACTGATAGCAGCCCGTAACCACGACGACTGAACTTGCGCCACCGGCGGCGAAGCTGGCGTTGGCTGCCGCGTCAGAGACCATATTGCCGCTGCCGTCTTTGCAGCTCGGCTCCGAGACCGAAGCGAAGTCCGAGCGTGACTGCACCAACACGCGCATGTTGGTGTAGCAGGTGGAAGAGTCGGACATCCGGTTGCACATGGCCTGCTTGAAGGCGTTCTTCAGTGCGTCACCGCTGAGGCCGGCGTAGGCGCCGAGGCCCTGCTGCAGATTGCCGACGCGCAGATCGCGGGCGCTCTGATAGACGGCGTTCTCGACTTCCAGAACCTTGAAGTAATACACGCACACCATCATCATGCCGACCAGGAGGGCCGTGAATGGGAGTGCAATGATGCCAAACTCAACAGCCGTAGTGCCGCGCTCATCGCGACCGAAACGCTGGATCATGGACATAAGCGAACGCGGCGATGCTGCCGCGTTGGAGCAATGGTAACGCATACTTGGACCTTCCACGCCTACACTGGTATGGCCGAAAGGTACCTCATGATATTGAATGAGGTGTTAATGGAAGACGATCTGTTAATATTTTGTCAGAATTGGATTATGTCTTGGTGAAATAAGTGTAAATGGCTTGCCGCGTTCAATGGCGTTCAATGGGGCTTTCAAGCCGATCGCCGCGGCGCGTGATCCGCCGCGGCATACTCTTGTGCGCGGCGTGCGCGCGGATTGGGCGTCAGCCCGCCTTGCGGAAACGCATCATGGTGAAGATGCCCCACGGGCGCAGCGCGCGCTTTTCGAACAACTTCAGCTCCGGGCATACCATCACGCGATCGACGTCGAACACGGGGCGCCAGCCGAGCTTATCGCCGAACGGCGCCATGCGACGCTCAACCCAACTCAGCACGCCATCCTCGGTCGTAAAATGGTTGACCAACATGACTTCGCCGCCGGGGCGGCACACACGAGACAGCTCGTGCATGACTTTTTCCGGCTCCGGCACGACTGTGATCAGATACATGGCCGCGACCGTGTCGAAGCTGTTGTCGGCGAACTGCAGGTTGCTCGCGTCCATTTCGTGCAGGCCCGACACGTTCGTCAGGCGCTCTTCGATAACGCGCTCGCGCGCCTTCTCAAGCATCTCTGACGACAGATCGATGCCGACGATGTCGAGGCTCTTCTTGTAACCCGTCAGAGACAGGCCGGTGCCGACACCCACTTCAAGAATGCGGCCGCTGCCGTGGTTGAGGACCTCGACGGCGTGCTTGCGGCCCTCGGCTGAAACCTTGCCGAACGTGTGATCGTAAACCGGCGCCCAGCGCTTGTAAGCACCACGCACGGCCTCTTCATCGATCACCGCGTGTTTCACCGCCGCCTTGTCCTTAGGCCCGCGATCCTTGAACAGCTTTTTGTCCTTGAACTTCGCCCGTAGAATAATGGCTTCCTTGCGCAGCGAGCCGTCCTTGAACAGTTTCGCGTCCTTGAATTTGTCCCGCAGAATGGTCGCTTCCTTCAGAAGGTTGCCGTCCTTGAACAAGGTCTTGTCCTTGAACTTGTCCTTGAGCACCTTCAATGTCGGTTTGTCGCCAGAGCCAGGCGAACGCAACGGCGAAACCATGGGTCGTCTTCCCTCGGGGTTGGTCAGGAGTGTGTCGGCGTGCGAACGGCGATACCGTTTACGGTGATCGCCGGTTGCGAGATCTGTTGGCGTATCGATGGCAGGCTGCGAGCTAGCGCTCGCACGATCCAGCCGCCGCCGAGGACGCGCGCCGTCGCGTCGGCAGACGAATAAAACACACACGCCTGGCCGGCAGCGATGCCCGGCTCCGGCGCGTGCAGCAGGACTTTGGGCTCACCATCCACCAGGGTCAAAGTGGCCGACAGCGGCTTCTGGCTCGAGCGAACACGAACATGCAGATCGAGGCCATCACCGACGGCCTGCTCGATGGCCGTAGCGCCCAGCCAGTTCACGGCCCGCAACGAGATATGATGGACATCCAGGCTCGAGCGCGGCCCAACGATCACGCGCTTGTTTGCCGCCTCGATCCGCACGACATACAGCGGATCGGCGGCGGCGATCCCAAGGCCTTTCCGCTGGCCGACGGTATAGTGGAAGGTGCCCTTGTGGCGACCGAGCACGCGCCCGTCGACATGCACGATATCGCCCGGCTCGCCGGCACCTGGGCGTAGTTTTTCGATGACCTGCGCATAGTGGCCGGAGGGCACAAAGCAGATGTCTTGGCTGTCGGATTTGTCGGCAACGGGAAGATCAAGCTCGCGCGCCAGCGCGCGCACCTGCGGCTTGGTCAAGTGCCCGAGCGGGAACACCAGACGTGACAGCTGATCGCGTGTCGTGTTGAACAGAAAGTAGCTCTGATCGCGATCCGCGTCGGCCGCGCGGTAAAGCCCCGGAACGTCTGCGGTGTCCTCACGGCGGATGTAATGGCCAGTTGCCAGCACGGCCGCGCCGAGGTCGCGGGCCGTGTCAAGCAGCTCAGAGAATTTGATCTGGCTGTTGCAGGTGACACACGGGATTGGCGTCTCGCCCTTCAGATAGCTGTCGGCGAAACTATCGATAACGGCTGCACGAAAGCGCTGCTCGTAATCCAGCACGTAGTGCGGAATGCCAATGTGATCGGCAACGCGGCGTGCATCATGGATGTCCTGGCCGGCGCAGCAGCTGCCCTTTTTCGCTGTTGCGGCGCCATGGTCATAAAGCTGTAATGTGACGCCGATAACCCGATAATCGAGGCGATGAAGGACGGCGGCGGCGACCGAGCTGTCGACTCCGCCCGACATGGCGACGACCACAGTCGAACCGGGCGCTGGAAGGCCGGCGTTCTGCGGCGCGTCATAGCTCGGCTGCGCGCTAGCCAACGAGTGGCCCGCGCGTGTTGCGTTCGACGGCTTAGCCGCGCTCGTCATGATGTCGCCGTTCTAGTCCCTTGCAATCTGCTCATCGTCTACGGCTGGTCATCGTCCACTCTCTATGAACAGGTCATGAATTCTCACGAACCATGTTCATGGCATTACTACCCTGGGCCGTCCAGAGGGCCAATTTGCGACACGGCGTATGGTGCGTGTCCATTAACTCTCACGAGACTGTGATGCAAGGCGTTGCCTCGTATTTAGGTGCCAGACAGTACTATCGCCGCCATGCCACGCGATAGCCGACCAGCACGTCGGTCGCGAGCAGGAAGAACAACAACAGGCCTTGAAACACCGAAGTGGTGGCACTCGGCAGGCTCATGACCGTCTGTGCCGTCTCGCCACCGATGTAGGTCAGCGCCATCAGCAGGCCCGCAGCAATGATCCCGAGTGGGTGGAGGCGGCCGAGGAAGGCGACAATAATAGCTGAGAACCCATAACCGGCGGGTAGCGCGGGCACGAGTTGGCCGACTGGCCCCGCCGCTTCGAACAGCCCAGCCAAGCCCGCAAGCCCGCCCGAAATCAGGAACGAGGCCCAAACCATGCGCGTTTCGGAAAAGCCGGCGAAGCGGGCGGCCCGTGGCGCCTCGCCCAGCACGCGTACGGCAAACCCGAAGCTGTGCCGTCGCAAGAGGACGTAGGCGATGACAGCGACTGCAATCGCGACCAGAAAGCCGATATGCGCCCGCCCGCCCTGCCAAAGGCGCGGCAGGATCGCTGTTGCCTGAAACAATTTGCTTTCCGGGAAGCCGAAGCTCTGCGGATCGCGCAAGGGGCCGTGCACCATGAGCTTCAGCAGCGCGTCTGCGACGTAGACAAGCATCAGCGACACGAGGATTTCATTGGCGTTGAAGCGGGTTCTGAGCAGGGCCGGTATGGCACCCCATGCCATGCCACCGAGCATTCCAGCCACGCACATCAATGGCAGCAGCCAAGCGCCCTCGCTCGGGTGTACAGCAAGGGCGACGGCACCGCCCGCCAGCGCGCCAGCGATGAACTGGCCTTCTGCGCCGATGTTCCAAACGCCCGCGCGAAAGCCGATGGCAAGCCCACTTGCGATCAAGATCAATGGCGTCGCCTTGACCGTCAACTCGGAAATGCCGCGCCATGAGCCAAGCGGCGCCACGAAGATAAGCCCCAGCGCGCGAACTGGATCCTTGCCGAGAGCCGTGAACATGACAAACCCGGCGATGATCGTGAGGCCAAGCGCGATCAGCGGCGTGGCGATCTGCATGGCGCGCGACGGCTCGCGCCGCGGGACGAGTTCAAGCATGGTCGCGTCCCCCGCCAAGGCCAGCGGTCTTGAGGTCGGCTGCCTTATGGCCGGCCATTTCGAGCCCGATGCTCTCTGCGGTCACGTCTTCAACAGGGCGCGGGGCTGACAAACGACCGCCCGCGATGACGGCGATGCGGTGGGCCAGCGCAAACAACTCGTCGAGATCCTGGCTGATCAGCACGATGGCGGTGCCCGCGGCGGCAAGGGTCGTGATCTCCTTGTGGATCATTGCGGCAGCGCCGGCATCGACACCCCAGGTCGGCTGGTTGGCGATGAACACCGTTGGCGCCGTTGCAATCTCGCGGCCAACGATAAACTTCTGCAGGTTGCCGCCGGACAAGCTGCGGGCAAGCTTGTCGGCGCCCGTTGTGCGCACATCGAAGCGCGCGATCACGTCGCGTGCCCGCGCTGCGAACGTTGCCCAGTCGAGGAAGCCCCGCTCGGTGCTGGCGAGCGCCATCGTCTCCGTGAGCGACATCGTTGGCACCGCGCCATGCCCCAAGCGTTCCTCGGGCAGGAACGCCGCTCCATGGCGGCGTCGCTCGATGGGCCCGAGCCGCCCGACCGCCGCGCCGTTGAGCACAATTGATGTTGCCTCGGGCGCAAGGCGCTCGCCGATGAGAGCCTCCATCAGCTCGCTCTGGCCGTTACCGGCGACACCTGCGATGCCGACGATCTCGCCAGCGCGAACATCAAAGCGGACATCGCTGAGTGAGACGCCAAAGGCCGCCGTCGCCGGGATTGCCACTACGTCCACTGACAAGCGCACATCCCGACCGGAGACGATGGGACGTTGCGGCGGCACAAGGGTGGTCCCAATCATCATCTCAGCCAGACTCTTGGCCGTTTCCTGGCGCGGGTCGCAGGTGGCGACCTGCTTGCCGCCGCGCAAGATGGTCGCGGCTGAACACAGGGCCCGGATCTCGTCGAGCTTATGCGAGATGTACAAGATGCTGCGCCCTTGCGCTGCCAACCGGCGTAGCGTCTCGAACAGCTGGTTGGCCTCTTGCGGGGTGAGCACAGACGTTGGCTCGTCCATGATCAACAGGCGTGGCTCCTGCAGCAGACAGCGTGCAATCTCGATGCGCTGACGCTCGCCCGCTGACAGCGTCCCGACGCGCCGGCCGGGATCGAGACCGAGACCATAGGTCTTGGACACCGTGACGATACGCTCGATCAGCGCGCGGTCCGCCGTCGCGTTGGATAACCCGAGGGCGATGTTTTCGCCAACGGTCAGTCCCTCGAAGAGGGAAAAGTGCTGGAACACCATAGCGACCCCGCGCGCGCGTGCCGCCTTCGGATCGGCCGGCGCATAGGGTGAGCCGTTGACGTGCATGGTGCCGGTATCCGGCCGCAGCACGCCATAGAGCATTTTGACGAAGGTCGATTTGCCCGCGCCGTTTTCGCCGAGCAGCGCATGGATCTCGCCCGGCTGGAGCGCCAGCGACACGTCGTCGACGGCCTTCACGCCCGGAAACGCACGCGAAAGTCCGCGCGCGTCGAGCAGCGGCGTACCGGTCGTCCTGTTCGCGCCTGCTGCTGTCACTCATTACCCCCAGTTCCCAGCGTGCGCTTAGCATGCAACCGCAGGCGGAGGGAGAGGCGCGCCACCGTTGAAAGTGTTGAGGTGGGCGTCGCTTCCGATTAACCACTCTGGGTGCGAAACTGTTAACGCCTGCGCGCTATCGACTGTTCTCCTCCGCGTCGCTTGAAGCGTCACATGACCACTGTCCTCGCTTTTGCGACGCACGCCCTCCGCTTCGCGCTCGGCGTTGGCCTGGTGGCGACAGTCGTTGGCGTGCTGGCGCCCTTGGTGCCCAAGATCGACCTGTTCAACCACATCCGGCCCGCAACGCTCGTCGGTTTCGGAGTCGTTGCTGCTCTGGCGCTGCTGCTATCAGACCGGCGCTTGAAGCTTGCAGCCATCGGCGGCTTGGCTGTGAACGCCATGCTTACGGCTGCACCCATGTTGGGCGCCGCGAACGGTGTGGACAGTGCGCCACTTGTAAATGTGCAGTCCGGGTTCAAGCTGGTCAGCTGGAACGTCAACTGGGACAATCCGGACATGACCGCCGGCATCAACGTCCTCCGACAGATCGATCCCGACGCCATCGCGTTCCAAGAACTAACCAACAAACATGTGGCCAGTGTCGTTGCAGCATTAGGCTCTCGCTATCCGCACCGCGTGTTATGCGATGGCGCCCGGGACTGCACCGGCGGCATCTTCTCGAAGTGGCCTCTGACTGATCCAAGCCGCACGCCCGGCACGTCAGGCTATCACTGGCGCTTTGCCGCTACGCTGACGTACCAGAACACGCCCATCCGATTTTCAAGCCTACATCTGCAGTATCCCTTCCACGCCGCCGATCAGGCAGCCCACATGGAGCAGGTGATCGGAGACCTCAGCCGTGAGACCGCTTCAGGGTTACCGCTGATCATCGCTGGCGACTTCAACCTGACGCCCTGGTCGTACCTGTTGACACGTTTCGCGCTCCAGACCGGTCTCGTCCGTCATACGTGGCATCGCAGCTGGCCGTCGAACGGCCTGATGAACATTCCGGTGCGTGCATTCCCAATCGACCACATCTTTTCAACGCGCGACGTTCGCACGGTCTCCGTCGATGTGGGACCAGCTTGTGGATCCGATCACCACATGATCATCGCCCAACTGGCCTGGTGAGAGCGGCGACGCGCAAAAACAAGGCGCGATACTCGGCCATCGCGAGATCGGGCAAAGCGCAAGCCGCATCGATGGTGAACCAGCTGAGGTTCGTGTGCTCATGGTTGCACATGGCGGGCTCCCCCTGCCAACGCGTGACAGCGAACATGTGGTAGCCCGCATGGCCACGCGCATGTGGGCTGCGATCCTCGACCACGCCAATCGGCGCGAACGCCAGCGGTACAATGCCAAGTTCCTCACTGAGTTCGCGCGCAAGTGCGGCCTCGATCGTTTCGCCCACTTCGACTTTACCGCCGATCACGTCCCAGCAATTCGGATATGCGCGGCGGTGCGGGGCCCGGCGACCAAGCAATATGCGGCCGTCGCAGACCAGGATCGCGCACGTGTAAGCGTCCATGTGCCCAACTCCCGTGGAAAACCCTGTTGGCTCTTGCCCTTTCCCTGCCCTGATCCTGTAGAAGAGGGACACAGGAGAACAGATCGTGGCCGAACCTGCTCGATTGCTAAAGACCGGCGCCACTGCCGCTGGTGCGAACGTCGCTGAGTTCAGCGTCTCGGAGCTTGCGGGCGCCGTCAAGAAGACGCTGGAGACGACGTACGGCTATGTGCGCCTGCGCGGCGAGATCTCGGGCTATCGTGGGCCGCATTCGTCGGGCCACGCGTATTTCTCTCTCAAGGATGACAAAGCCAAGATCGAGGCGGTCATCTGGCGCGGCGTGTTCGGATCGCTGCGTTTCAAGCCGGAAGAGGGCATGGAGGTGATCGCCACGGGCAAGATCACCACATTCCCCGGCTCGTCCAAATACCAGATCATGATCGAGCAGCTGGAGCCGGCCGGCGCTGGCGCGCTGATGGCGCTGCTCGAAGAGCGCAAACGCAAGCTGGCAGCCGAAGGCCTGTTCGCGCCTGAGCGCAAGCGCAAGCTCCCCTTTCTGCCGCGCGTCGTCGGTATCGTCACCTCGCCTACGGGCGCTGTCATCCGCGACATGCTGCATGGCTTCAACGAGCGCTTCCCGACCCACGTGGTGCTGTGGCCGGTGCGCGTGCAAGGTGAGACGTGTGCGGCCGAAGTGGCGGCTGCCATTCGCGGCTTCAACGCCATTGAGCCGGGTGGCCGCATCCCGCGTCCAGATGTGCTGATCATCGCGCGTGGTGGCGGCAGCCTTGAGGATCTGTGGGGTTTCAACGAGGAGATCGTCGCGCGCGCGGCTGCCGAGTCGCAGATCCCGCTCATCTCAGCCGTTGGCCACGAGACCGATACGACGCTGATCGATTTCGTCTCGGACGCGCGCGCGCCGACGCCGACCAAGGCCGCCGAATGGGCTGTGCCGAAGTATTCCGAACTGATCGATCAAATCGCGAAGTTCTCGGACCGCCTGGTCGTCAGCGTCCGTCGCTCGCTTGAGGGACATCGCACGCACTTGAAGGCAGCCGCCCGTGGCCTGCCGCGACCGGAAGATCTGCTGGCCATGCCGCGCCAGCGTTTCGACGCGACCGCGCAGCGTCTGCCGCGCGCGCTCGCCGCCAACACGAACGCGCACAGTCAACGTTTCGGCCGGCTCGCCCCGCGCCTGCAGACGCGGTTGCTAACGCTGCGCCTAGAGCGCGCGCGCCAGCGCCTCGATCAGGCGCAGCAGCGTGGCGCGGGGGCACTCGGTCGCATCGCGCAGAGCCGTCGCACGCGTATCGAGCGCGTGTCTGCGCGCCTGACACCGCAACTGCTGATCAACCGCATTGCGCGTCTGCGCCAGGCGCTCGACGGCGATACCAAAATGCTCTCGGCGTTGAGCTATCAGAGCGTCCTGCGGCGCGGCTTTGCCCTGGTTCGCGATGCTGAAGGCAAAGCGGTGCGTTCAGCCGCGGCCCTGGTGGCTGGCAACCATATCGCTATTGAGTTCGGTGATGGCCAAGTGGGCGCCGACGTTACGTCAAGCGAGAGCACTGCGCCCCGCCGGGATGCGGCCGCCAGTACATCCGCTCCGCAGAAGCCGCGCCAACCCGCCAAGCGCAACCCGGGCGATGGCAGCGGCTCTCAGGGTTCACTGTTTTGAACACGACGGGCTTGCTTGGAGCGCTTGAATACTTACGCCCGCCACGTCTGGCCTGTGCCCCAGGCAATCTCGCGGAGCAATTTTTGGCGCACGGCCGGGCCGAAATCCTGGAAGCTCTCGGCAGCCGTTGCAAACGAACCTGGCCCGCCAATCACGTGGTCCTCGTAATACTTCTGCAGGCCGCCGGGAGGATGCGTATGCGTTGGATTAAACGGCAGCGGCACGGCTGACAGGATCACGATGCCGTTGATGGTGATACCTTTTGTAAGGGCCTCATCGCGTGCAGCCGTCACGTCACGTCCATGATTGTGCGTGCCATCGCCCGAAACGTCGATGACTTTGCGATCGCCGATGTATGGCGACCGTGTCAATTGTTTCACCGCTTCGTCGATGCCGGTTGAGATCGACGTACGTCCACGAAAGCGTCGCTCGACCGTACGAACCTGATCGGCGAAGGCTGCCGCTTGTTGTTCGCTGCCGATCGGCGACCACTCGACCATGACGGCGGCTTCGAGTGCATTGGACCACTCGACAAGCTGCAGGGCAATGCGCCCGTGCTTGCCGCCCTTGATCAGCCGTAGAATGACGGGATCGGTGATGGCTGCCGCGTAGCCTTCGCGCTGGAGGCGGAACTTTTCGTCATCCAGGCTGCGCGACACATCCGCTGAAAGCACCAGCGTGACATCGACGAGTTCGTCGGCTCGGGCTGTTCGCCAGATGCCCGATATCGCCGTACTGGCGCCAGCCGCGGCTCCCGCAGCAAGCAGGCGGCGCTTCGAAATTTTACCCATGAGGCCCGGTCTCCGGTCGGATACGCCTCCCCCATAAAGTGAAGCTACGCCCAAGGAGCGCGACCTGTCGAGCCCTGTGACAGCCCCCGGCTGCCTTCTTTGTGCCACCTGCGGGGCCGGACACAGGTCTGCATGCCCTATTTCCAGCCGATAAATGGTGCATCCCGGACCTGCCTTATACCGCCGCGAAACGGACAGCTCTCGTGTCAAAATGGAAATTGCGCCGATGGCGCAATTCAAGCAAAGAAAGGCAGCCGGGACAGAGCTGAACTGGGGCAAGATCGCAGCGTCCACCTGGCCGGGGGTATTAGAGCCTGTAACTATAGAACAACGCGATCAGCGCCCTGCAACGCGCCGTGGTCAACGACATCAACGATTACATCGGGATCAAATGCCTCGAGGTCAAGCACGAGAGCAAGGGCAACGGGCCCTTCGCCCGAACAGTTATGAACCAGGGAACTGGCGACCGGGGGGCGCGCGATGCTGACGCCACTTACACTTGGTGCCGTGAGTGCGGTCCTGATCGCCATCGGTCTTGGCTTGGTGCTGCGCGATATGTGGCGCAGCAAGTCGCCGAAGCCCCAGGTGTTCGAACCGCTCAGGCCCAAGCCCGCGGCAACCGTAGACTCAGCGACGTCGCCCGCGCGTCACCCAACAACCGTGAGGTCTATGGAGGACGCCCCCGACGCATCCGCCGATCGCACGGGCATCGTAAATACAGGACGACCTACCTCAGGCCGTCTGGTGACAACGCGCGCCCTCACAACCCGCAGCGACGGCAATGCATCCGTCGATGATGCGAGCGATGCTGCCGTGACGATTGTACATCGCACGGCGCCGCCGCCTGCGCGGTCCCTTCGAACGGGCATCGAGACGGTGCCTCGGCCGACATCGATCGTGCCCGGCGAGAGCCCAGCGTTCGATCTCTTGCAGTCGGCGATCGAAGCCATCGGTTCTGAAACGGCGACAGATGACGGGCATGCTGGCAGCGAAGGTCAGCGATGGCCGAATGTCGAGAAGCGTTGGCTGGCCGTCGCCGTTGAACTCGACAATGCCGTCACGGAAGTGAACGGCGTGCTGGCTGGTGTCGAGCTGCAGATCGGGCCCGCCGGAGAGAGTGGTTGGAGTTTCAAGAACCGCGGCTATGGCGCCTTCCGACGTGTCCTGCTGAATGGCCGCAGCATCGCGTGGCTGCGCAGCGAACTCACCAACACCGGCCAGCTCGTCTTCAGGACGAGGTCCCATGCGGTGGAACAGGCACTGTTGAACGCCACCTCTGCAGTCCGGGCCGAAGGTGCCACCATGCGGGCATTTCTCGACGGCCTGTCGAAGACCATTCGGCCAGCCGCAGAGTATGCTGCATGGAACAAGCCTCGCCAGGCCGCAGAAGCAGAAGCAAGCCTCGATGGTTGGGCCGAAGTGGCAACCATCGCAACACAAGCTCTCTCGATTGCCGCAACGGCTTTCCGGGAGGCCGGCGCCGATATCGTCGAGGTGTCCGCCCCCAGTTGGGATGCGGTCGCCAGCCGTCATCGCTGGCCATTGAGCATGAAGGTCGGCGGCAATACGATCGGTCGCGTGAACATCGATCTCGTGCGACGTGCGCTGGAAGTGTCAGTGGACGAACCCGACCGGCTCGATCTTGCGCGCCGGCAGGCGATTGATACGCTCGGCTTGACGCCACACGCCCTCGCCGAGGTGATCGCCAACTGCGCCTGGCCAACCGTTGCACAGGCCCTGCAGCAAACCGATGCCAACGCCCTCGGATATGCCGGATAGCCGTCGCGTCTCTTTTTATCCTCGGCTGCGATCAGGTTGTGACGGTCAGCGACGCGATCAGCGCCCCCTGTACCACTTGCGCGCCCTCGGACACCGGCACCTTGTCGATCGTTCCCGCAGCGGTGGCCGAGAGGATGTGCTCCATCTTCATGGCCTCGACGACGGCGATGCGCTGGCCCTTCTCGACCGTGTCGCCTGATGTGACGAACAGCTTGGCGACGCGACCGTTGATCGGCGCGCGGATGGTGCTGCCGTCGCCGGTGTCTTCGATGGCGGTGGGGTCGTAGGTGGGCTTCTCAAGCCGGATCTGCGCCCCATCCACCACGGCGATGAAGACGCCCGGCTCGATCTCATATCCCGAGTGCCGGGATTGAATTCTCAATGCCTTGGCATCCACGACGTGCACTTCGTCCTCCGACCAAGCGACAGTCACTGTCATCGGCTTGTCGTCGACAGCGACCGCAACTGCCAAGTGCCGCTTCGGGCCTAGCTGAAATGCGTCTGCAACGCCCCACGGCCCCTCATGTGCCCACGCTGCTTGTTCGGCTTCAAATTGCAATTGTTTGAGCCATGACGGGATGGCGGCGTGCAACATTGGCACTCGATCAGGACCGCGGGCAAGCTCATCAATATGCCGCCCGATGGTTCCCGTTTCCATCCGTGCTTCACGCACCTCCTCCGCTTCAAGCAAGTTTGCGAGGAATGACTGATTGGTTATCAGCCCTGCCACAGCAGTTTTCCGAACCGCACTACCTAGCTGTCGCAAGGCGCGCGCACGCGTGTCGGCTTTTACGATGAGTTTTGCGATCATCGAATCGTAGAACGGCGAGATGACCGAACCGTCCCAAATACCAGCCTCGACGCGTAGCCCTTCGAATTCCTCCGGAAGCTCGAATTTGTGAATCCGCCCCACACTCGGCATGAACCCCTTGGCCGGGTCCTCCGCGCACAGGCGCACCTCGATGGCGTGCCCGCTCATCTTGATCGCTGACTGCGCCAGCGGCAGTTTTTCACCCGCCGCAACACGGAACTGCCACTCGACCAGGTCGAGGCCGGTGA
>JANMGQ010000178.1:0-11981 GCA_031374735.1 Hyphomicrobiaceae bacterium
TCCACCGCAGGCACGACCCGATAGCGTCCTGTCATTTTCTTCACGGGTCCGGGCTATGGCCGAGCTGACTCCGCCACACGCTTCACTGACAACAGACCCTGGGAAGCCCGGTTAGCTACTCCGGACGCGCTCCCCTCCGAGAGATGACGTCGCCGCCACCTCATGTGCCCCGCCAGCGAGGAGAAAATCTCCCAACCCGGGGCTCGGGTCTTGTATGGGCGCGACAATGGCGAGAACAATACGATCCGTCGACTGGGTAAGTACCTAGTTGCGGCCTGCCTGCAGCCCCACTACCCCTCAAAGCCCGCGGCCTCGGCGATTTCAGCGCGCAGCATGTCGATTCCGGCGCCCGTTTCAGACGACGTTGAGACGACGCGCGGGAACGACGTCGGTTCGCGCGCCACGTCCGCTGCCACTTCGGCCGTGATTTTAGCCGCCTCGTGCGCGTTGAGCTTGTCGATCTTGGTCAGCACCACTTCAAACGTGACCGCCGCGTCCTTGAACAGCGCGAAGATCTCGCGATCCGGCGGCTTCACGCCGTGGCGTGCGTCAATGAGCAGGATCACGCGCCGCAACGTCGGGCGGCCGCGCAGATAATCCCGCACCACCCCGTTCCAGGCATCGACCTTGTCCTTCGGCGCCTCGGCAAAGCCATACCCGGGCATGTCGACCAGATACAGCTGGAACTCGGGCGGGCGGAAATAGTTCAACTCCTGCGTGCGGCCGGGCGTGTTGGATGTCCGCGCGAGGCCCTTGTGGCGGCACAGCGCATTGATCAGGCTCGACTTGCCCACATTCGAGCGCCCGGCAAACGCGATCTCCGGCCGATCGGCCGGTGGCAACCAGTCGAGTGTCGGCACACTCTTCCAGAACTCGAACGGACGGCGGAACAACGCTTCGCCCGCGGCCATCGCGGATTTCGAGATTTTGCTTACGGGGATGTCGGACATGGCCGCGCTGTAGCACGACGCGCGCTCGGCGACAGGTGGAATGTGGCCGCTGGACTGCGGCCACGCTCAGGCTGACGCCGCCTCAGCACTTCGCCTCGATACCGTCGACGCCCTTGCCAGCGTCATCGGGGCTGGCGCCGTAGCGATGCAGCGCGAGGCCGTGAGCTGCGAGCCAGGTCTTGGCTTTATCCATGTCCGGCATGGTCTGGCGCACGAGGCTCCAGAAGCGCGGCCCGTGATTCATTTCGGCCAGATGCGCCACTTCGTGCGCGGCGACATAGTCGAGCACCAGCGGCGGCGCGAGCACCAGGCGCCAGGAAAACGACAGCATGCCCGTCGTCGAGCACGACCCCCACCGGCTCGCCTGATCGCGCAGCGCGAGCCGACGCGGGCGCAGCCCAAGACGTCCCGCATGAAACATCACGCAGCGATCAAGGTCAGCCTTGGCTTGCGCATAAAGCCAATCCTTGAGGCGGCGCGGGCAATGCTCAAGCCGGCCACGAACGACGATCTCGGGATGTCCGTCGGCTGCGATCTCGCGGCGCACGACCGCACCAGCACCACCGGCCACGACAAAGCGCACGCGATGCAGCACGCCCCGCAGCGGCAGGATCATACCATCTGCAAACGGAACAACATCTGGCAAAGCGTCGAGACGCTTGCGCACCCAATCCAGATTGCGATGCACGAACAGGCTCGCCTCATCAATGCGGCAGCGCGTTGGCACCGTGACGATGACCGCGCGCCGTGTCTGGCTGACGCGCAAGGTCAGGCGACGCGCTGACGGATGCCGGCGCACTTCGACAGGCGCATCGAGGCCCTTGACCGCGAGTTCGCTCTTCGCCGCTCGCGGCGCGATGACTTTTTTGGCTATGGCCGCACGCCTCGGCATGGTGGCTATCCTTGCGTGGCAGTCTTGCGTCTGTGCGCGTCAGTCGATGTGGTCAGTCGATGTGGTCAGTCGATGCGGTCAGTCTCGGCGTGTCATGCACTCGTCTCTTGTTCTGCGCATCGTTCGTTTCAGTCCTCGCGGCCGCAGTGGCTGCTTTGGACGGTCTGCCGGGCTAGCAGCTTTTTGTGGCAGCGCAAGTGGTACGCACCCATCAAACGCCCACGACCAACAGATGACGAATCAGTGTCTGACGTTTCCGCAATTGCGCCACACTGACAATGGTGTGCACAAACACGGATGATCTGCTGCGTCGGTTGGGGCACACTCCCGTGCTGCCCGATGGCACAAACATGAGCGTCGTCATGAAGAAGAGCGTTACTCCTCCGACTGCGGATCTTTTCGACCAAGTGGCCGCGGGCTACACCCACGTGCAAAAGCTGATGCGCCCCGCGCCTGCACTGATTGCGCCCGCCGTCTATCAAAAATGGTATCTTGTGCACCCTCATGACTCGCCATTCAGGGACGAAGATGTCGCTGTGGCACAGGCGTTTTTAAAGTCGGAGATCGATGGCGAGCGCTTGGCTCTGCGCCATGAAGTGGGTTTTACGGTGCAGCACCGGTGCGCGGCGATCGACATCTTCTACGTCTGCAGCTGGCGCGACAACAACGAGCTGTGGGAAACCCTGTATTACAAACCTCATGGCGGAACGTTCAGCGTTGCACCGAGAGACACCAAGACCGCCACCTACTGTGTGTGGGTGATCCCTGCCGTCGCGCACGAGCAACGCGCCTGGCTTGAATTTCTGCGATCGGATCGTGGCGCTGCCGCCCGCGACGCCTACTGCCGCGATCAAGCCAGCGGCCGCGTGGGGTGACGCCATGGGGCGTCAGTCTCAGAGCGCTGCTGCGCGGGCTCAACGAGACCCGAAAATCGCGCTGCCGACGCGCACATGCGTGGCGCCAAGATTAACAGCCGCCTCATAGTCTGCGCTCATGCCCATGCTGAGGCCAGTCAGGCCATGCTCCTTGGCGAGTTTGGCGAGGAACGCGAAGTGCACCGCCGCCATGTCGTCGACGGGCGGAATGCACATCAAGCCGGCGATGTCGAGCTTCCAGGTTTCGCGGCAGGCGGTGATGAAGGCGCTCGCATCTGCTGGCAGAATGCCCGCCTTCTGCTCTTCCTCGCCCGTGTTCACCTGCACGAACAGCTGCAACCGTCGCTGCTGCTTCGCTATCTCCGTCGCAACGGCGTCAGCAATCTTCGCCCGGTCGATGGTGTGAATGCAGTCGAACAGCGCCACGGCCTCTTTGGCCTTGTTGGATTGCAAGGGGCCGATCAGGTGCAGCGCAATGTCGGGGTGTGCGGCTTTCAGCTGAGGCCACTTCTTTTGCGCTTCCTGCACGCGGTTCTCGCCGAACACACGTTGGCCGGCATCGATAACGGGTTGAATGTCTGGCGCGTCAAAGGTCTTCGACACGGCAATGAGCGTGACGGCCGCAGGCTCGCGCCCGGCCTCACGCGCGGCGGCCGCGATCTGGTCGCGCACGGCTGACAGGCGGCTTGCGGTCGTATCGGTCATCAGCCGCGCTTGCCTCGGCCAACGCAAGTGGTCAAGCCGGTGGCTACGGTGGCTGAGACAAGACGTGAAAAACCGACGCTCATCTGCCATAGTGCCGTGTGATGGGGCGAGACTGGTCAAGGAGTGCCGTCATGTCCGACCACAACGACCGCAAATCACGCGACGAGATCGCCGACAAACGCGACGACCCAACAGCGTCACCACACTCAGCCGGTCACGTTCAGGCGCGCAGCGGCACCCAAGCTCCCCCCGCACAGGCTCAGGCGACATCAGCTGACGTTGCCGACTTTGTGAAGAAGATGCGGGCCATGGCACCCCAGACGGCGGCCGGCCGCGGGCGTCTGGTGTTTGCCATGGACGCCACCATGAGCCGCCAGCCGACCTGGGATATGGCGCTGACACTCCAGGGCGAGATGTTTTCAGCCGTCAAAGCCATCGGCGGGCTCGATGTGCAGCTGGTCTACTTCCGAGGTTTTGGCGAATGCCGCGCGTCGAAATGGGTGTCCGACCCGGAAGAGCTCGCGCGGCTCATGACCCGCGTCAGTGTCGCTGGCGGCCAGACGCAGATCGGCAAAGTGCTCTCGCATGCGCGCGCGCAAGCCGCCGAACGGCGCATTTCGGCCCTCGTCTACGTCGGCGACTGCATGGAGGAGAGCGTCGATGATCTCTGTAATCGCGCGGGCGAACTGGGCCTGCTCGGCGTGCCCACATTCATGTTTCAGGAGGGGCACGATGCGCGTGCCGAAACCGCCTTCAAGGAGATCGCACGGTTGACGCGCGGCGCCTGGTGCCGGTTTGATGCGGGCGCTGCAGCCCAGCTGCGGGACCTGCTCTCGGCCGTTGCGGTCTATGCCGCCGGCGGCCGCAAGGCGTTGGCGGCCTTGGTCGATCATGGCGCAAACAGCCAGGCGCGCCGCCTGCTGACCGGCATCAACGCGCGCTGACGACGATTGAGTGTATAAGGCACCATGCAGTACTTTCTGTTCGGGATGGTCGCACTCGCTGGCACGTTGCTGCTGATGCAGCGCTTTACCGTGGCAAATGCTGCGTCGCTCGCGCGTGGTCTGTCGTTGGGCGCCGGCATCGGTTCGCTCGCGATCGGCAGCGCCATGATGTTTCGCGGCTGGACGGTGGGTGGCCTTGGGCTGGCCGGGTTCGGCGCCTATCTGCTGCTGCGCGGGACATCGCCGTTTGCCGGGTGGTGGGCGGGCCAGACGGCTGCCCCCCGCAATGTCTCGCGCGTCACCACAGAGCATCTTGATGTCGAATTGGAACTCGAGACCGGCGTCATGCGCGGTCGCGTGCTGAAAGGCTTCTTCGCCAACCGCGACCTTGAGACACTGCGGCCCGTCGAACTCGCGCACCTGTGGGCCGACTGCCAGTTCGCCGACCCGCAATCGGCGCAGATTCTGGAGGCCTATCTCGACCGCGTGCATCCCACGTGGCGTGATGACATGGCGCGCACAGCGGGGGCGCACACAGCGAGCCCGGGCGGCGATCAATCCGGACGCGAACGGCCGCTCTCCGAGCAGGACGACGGCCGCATGACGCGAGACGAAGCGCTCGATATTCTTGGTTTGAAACCGGGTGCGAGCGAAGACCAGATCCGCCGTGCCCATCGCGACCTGATGCTCAAGCTGCATCCCGATCGCGGCGGCTCGCATGTGCTGGCGAGCAAAGTCAACGAGGCCAAAGACGTGCTGCTCGGCTAGGCCTGTTCCCCGGTTCATACCCGCAGCGCCACCTCACCCAACCGCCTCGCCTACCATATCTGGAAACGGCACGATGGTGCTCTTGACCGTCTTCATGGCCATGGCGTCGGCAACAGCGCGTTCGACGCCGTCGAGCGTGAACGGGTAGAGCGTCTGCATCTTGCGCCAGGGGTATTTGTTGCGGGCCTTGTCCAGCATGTCGACGCCCAGCGCGAGATCGTTGGCCGAGAACGCCCACGAGCCGAGGATCGAAATGTCCTTGGCAACGAAGCGGTGCCAGTTGGTCATGATCGCGCCGGCATCTGTGAACTGGCCCATCTCGACGTAGGTGCCGCCATCGCGCAGAAACTCGATCCCTTCGGGACCTGCGGTCGGATGGCCGGAGCAATCCATGACGACATCTGCGCCATAGCCGCCGACAATGTCGCGCACGGCTTTGATGCGGCTCTCGGATGATGTGTGCGTCTCGATGTCGACGGTGGCCTCGGCGCCGAATTCGCGCGCGAGTTTGAGGCGGGGATTTTCCGGCGCGCCGACGGCAATGACGCGGCCCGCACCCATCTCCTGCGCCGCCGCAATCGCGAGAATGCCGATCGGCCCCGTGCCTTGGATGACGACGGTGTCACCCCATTTGAAACCACCGGCCTTGGCGGCGCGATTGAAGCCGCGGATGCACGAGGTCAGCGGCTCCGAGAGCGAGCCCAAGAGATAACTCATGTCGTCGGGCAGCTTGTAGATCTTGGTGCCGGGCAACTCATCATAGTCGACGAACACATATTCAGCCCACCCGCCCCACAGATGCGGCGGCTTATCAAAACCGAGATAGCGGCCGTAGTAGACTGGGTTCGGGCAGCGGTTCTGCTGTTCCGGGTACCGCGTGCACCACGCGCAAAATCCGCACGGCATGAAGGGCGGCAACATCAGCTTTGAGCCGACCTTGATGGGCTTGCCCATGTGATCGGTCGTCAACTCCGGCCCGATCTCGACAATCTCGCCGGCCAATTCGTGGCCAAGCGTGAATGGCCACGGCAAGGGCTTCGGCCAATGGCCCTTGAGGATGTGCTGATCTGTTCCGCAGACCCCACAGGCCGCGATCTTGATGAGCGCGCCCTTCTTTGGAACCTTGGGCCAGGGCACGGTGTTCATGACCGGCTTCGCGCCGGGGCCCGCGTAGGTCGAGACACGGATGTCTTTACCAGAGGTCGTCTTGGCGGCAGGTGCTTTTGCGCCAACAGTTTTAGTGGATTTGGCCATGGTGTTCCCCAGTGCGATTGGGGCGCACTCGCACGGCCGTTGCACGAGCGCAATTGCGGGCAACGCAGTGCTCACGTGCGGTTACTGCAGGTATTGCGGTGGACACTGGAACGAGGCCTGCTTATTCATCCGCTGAACATTGGGAGATGCGCCCATGCCTGATCACGAAGGCGGATGTCTGTGTGGCAATGTCCGTTATGCGACATCGGCACCGCCGATGCGTGTCACCATCTGCTTTTGCCGTTTCTGTCAGCGCGCCACAGGCAGCACTGGAATGGTCGAACCGATCTTCGACAAGCCGGCATTCCGGATCACGTTTGGCAAACCAACAAAATTCGATATGCCCTCCGGCGGCAGCGGCAAGCGCATCGGCGTGCACTTTTGCGCCACCTGCGGCACCAAGCTCTACCTCGACTTCGACCGCTTTCCAGATGTCGTCGGCGTCTATGCCGGCACCTTCGACAACCCGGACTGGTTCGACAGAACTCCGGCCAACACCAAGTATATCTTCCTTGAAGCCGCACAGGACGGCACGATGATCCCGGCGGGGTTCAATACGTTCCACGAGCACGCCATGCTGGCCGACGGCACACCGACCGAAGTCACGGTCTTCAAGGACGCTCACACGATACGCCGGGCATGATCGCTGCTGGCACCTCTCACCGGCCCGCAAGCTTGGAGAGCTTGTCCGCAGCCCCAACGGCGCCGAGGTCGCGCGCGCGTTCATACCAACGCTTCGCTTCAGTGACATCGCCCGTGATGCCCTGGGCTTTCAGGCGCGCGAGTTCGGCGGGATCATAGGTCTCGGCAAGTTTCAATGCAGCGGCGCCATCTCCAGCTTCGGCTGCGCGCAGGAAAAACTGCCGCGCTGTCGCGATGTTGCCGAGGCCAAGTGCCTTGTCGCCTTGCTCGACCATGCGCGCATTGCGCTGACGCGCCTCAGGCGTGAGACTTGGGGCTGGCGCGGCTTGAGGTGGCGGCAGGACAACAGGCGGCGGCGGATCCACTTTCGCTGTACGCTCGGTACGTGGTTCCGGCAGAGGTGGCGGCGGCGCTTCGACAATGGGCGCCGATTTCGGCGTGGGCCGTGGAACGTCGATCTTTGGCAGCTCGGCTTTCAGCGGGTCAGGTTTGGGCTCGAGCTTTGCTGGCGGTGCCGCTTCAGTTTTCGGCTCCGGTTTGGCTTCCGGCTTGGGCTCTGGCGCAAGACTTGTGCGCAAGTTGACCTGGGCAACGACAAGCGCGCTGCGCACTTCAGCCAGCACTTTGCCATCCACGTCATGCACGGAAATGGTCAGCTCAGAGCGCCCCGAAACGCCCTTCGGTAGTGTGACCCGCAATGTCCCAAGCGCCGCAAGCGGCACCGACCACACACCCGGCGTCACGACGAAACTGTCCGATACGGTCGCTGCCACCGGTAGCCCGCGAATCCGGATGTAGGCGTTTTTCGGTAACGCTTCCAGCGGCCCGACGCGCACCTCCAGGTCTGCCGTCGTGCCGGGCTCCGCCACGAACAGCGACAGAGTCTCAATCTTGAGGCGTGTCTGCGCCAGAGCTGCAGACGCCAGCGAGACACACAGAAGCGTTGCGGCCGAGAGGCCACGTAGCCGGTAGGCTGCGTGCCAGCGTCCTATCATCCGTTTGAGTTCCCCAATGGCTGTCTTCGACTGCTACGAAACCGAGTCCCACACGTCACATGACACCGTTGATCGGCTACCATTACGGCCGCCCCATTTGATGCAGTTCCTTGTGCGTCCCAACGACCACCCGGCCGTCATCCATGATCCACCCACGGTACATGCCAAGCGTGTTGAATGGCGCGTGCACCCGGCCATCGGCGTCAACAGTTATGAATCCTGCCCCGATACTGTGACGAGATAGTGTCTCGTGCACGACCGTGTTTGCAGCTGTGGTTAAATCCTGTCCCGCATAGGCCATGCGCGCGACAATGTCGTAGGCCGCGGCACAGCGGATGAAGATCTCGCCCTGGCCGGTGCCTGACACGGCGGCCAGGCCATTGCGCGCATAGGTGCCGGCGCCAATGATTGGGCTATCGCCGACGCGGCCGACAGGCTTGTTGTTGAAGCCGCCAGTCGAGGTGGCAGCGGCCAGATTGCCCGCGCGGTCGAGCGCGACGGCGCCGACGGTGCCGTGCTTCTCGGCTTCGCTCGCGGAGGCAGACGTCCCGGCTTTCGCCTTGGCCTTCAGCGTTTTCAAAGCTTCGACCCGACGCGGCGTCGTAAAGTAGCTGTTCTCGACCATACTCACACCGCTGGCTGCGGCGAAGGCATCGGCGGCCTCCGCGACCAGCAAGACGGACGGCGATTTCTCCATCACCGCGCGCGCCGCCTTGATGGGATTGCGAATGCGCCGGACAGCTGCAACCGCGCCAGCTCGCAACGTCGCGCCATCCATGATGGAGGCATCGAGCTCATGGAAAGCGTCGGCATTGAGGGCCGCGCCATAGCCGGCGTTGAAGTGTATGCTGTCCTCCAGGACGGCGACGGCCGCCTCGACGGCTGCCACGGCGGATCGGCCCGCGCGCAGCACAGTGTGGCCAGCCCGCAGAGCAGCCGCGAGATGCTCACGCGACTCCGCCCACTCGGCCTCGCTCATCAGCGCGCGATCAAGCGTGCCGCAGCCGCCATGAATTCCGATCGCGATGGCACCCATGGTGTCGATGTTCCCGTTTGCGAGGTCGGTCCATCAGGGAGGGGCGGCGGACCCAAGTCAAGCCGGTGCGCTGATCGTTTGTCGCCAGCGTACCGCTGCTTCGGGGACCATGAGGCGCCTCACGTTCCATCAGGCGCCTCACGTTGCACGCTCCGGTCGCCTCGGTTAGTGTCCAGCATGGACACGTTCACCCCACACAAACTGTCGAAGGCGACAGTCTGTGGTCGTCGAGGTGATCCTGCAGATCGTATTGTTTACGCGCCTCTCGAAGACCGTCTCGCCCCAGACATCTCACTCCGCCTTGCAGACTTGCAGATCGGCTGATCCCACGTATGTCGCTCAACCTGATCACAGACATCCCCGGCATCAAGATCGGCCACGCGCACGATGCAAAGGCGGCCACGGGCGTGACAGTCGTGCTGATTGAAACCGACAATGTCGCGTCTGGCGTGACACGCGGCGGTGCGCCCGGATCGCGCGACACGGCTCTGCTTGAGCCCGAGATGACACGACAAGCGATCGATGCCGTGGTGCTCTCAGGCGGCTCGCTGTTCGGGCTCGATGCAGCAGGTGGTGTCGTCAATCTCCTGCGCGAGCGCGGGGTCGGCTTCAGGATCGGCCCGGTCAACATCCCGATCGCCGTGCAGGCCATCACGTTTGATCTGATCAATGGCGGCGACAAAGCCTGGGGGCGCAAGCCGCCCTATTGGGACCTGGGCTGGCAGGCAACGGAGCAAGCGCGCGACGGGACATTCGCACTTGGTACAGTTGGCGGTGGCTATGGCGTCACGACGGCGACAGTCAAAGGCGGTGTCGGCTCGGCCAGCGTCATCACACCATCGGGATTTCGCGTCGGCGCCATCGTGCTGGTCAATGCCGTTGGCACGGCCACAATCGGTGATGGGCCACACTTTTGGGCTGCGCCCTACGAGATCGGCCGCGAGTTCGGCGGCCGCGGTCTGCCGGCGAAGATCACGGCCGAAGACTTGCGCTTGCGCATGAAAGGCGGCGGGCCGCCCTCGACCACCATTGCCATGATTGCGACAGACGCGATCATGACCAAAGCGGAGGCCAAGCGCATCGCCCACATGGCCGACGATGGCCTCGCCCGTGCTATCCGCCCCGCTCATGCGCCGATGGACGGCGATACCGTCATTTCAGTCGCAACCCTTACTAAGCCCATGACGCACCCAGCCCACCTGACTGAAATCGGCATGGCTGCTGGTGATTGCCTCTCCCGCGCCATTGCCCGCGGCGTCTATGAGGCGACGGCATTGCCATTTCCGAACGCATTGCCGAGTTGGCGCGACCGCTTCGGCGGCCAGTCATGAGGTTGCCGGTTATGAGGTGGCCAGTCATGAGGTTACCAGTCATGAGGTGGCCGTCATGAGCCGCACACGGCTTATTGTCATGGGCACTGTCGCCGCCGCGCTGGTCGGCCTGATGGGGTGGCAATACTATCGCCTCGCCCAAATCGAGGCCTGCCTTGCCGAAGGCAAATACTGGAACGGCCCCGCCTCGCGCTGCGACGCGCCCAAGCCGATCATTCTAGAGCGGGATTTGAAGCGGACGTAGTTTGGCGAAATCGGGCGCAATTCCCTCTCTCCGTCCTTCACGGGAACAGCAACCCGATCTTGCCCGCAAGCCGCGACGCAGCCTATCTGACTGCGACCCGCTGCACGCTTCGCGAGCCCATCCATGACCACGCACACCTTCTTCTGCATCGACGGCCACACGTGCGGCAATCCCGTGCGCATCGTTGCGGGTGGCGCGCCGGCACTGTCAGGCAAGACGATGATCGAGAAGCGCGCGCACTTCCTTGCCGAATTCGACTGGATCCGCACCGCGCTCATGTTCGAGCCGCGCGGCCATGACATGATGTCCGGATCGATCTTGATGCCGCCGACGCGCGACGATTGCGACGTGGGCATCCTCTTCATCGAGACGTCGGGATGTCTGCCGATGTGCGGACACGGCACCATTGGCACCGTGACCATGGCGATCGAGCGCGGCCTTGTGCATCCCAAGACGCCCGGCGTGCTGAAGCTCGATGCGCCCGCGGGCGTGGTCACCGCGACCTATGTGCAAAACGGACCATTCGTTGAAAGTGTGCGCATCACCAACGTCGCCTCGTTTCTGCACTCGAAAGGCATTGAGACGGACGTCCCCGGGATTGGCCGCTTGAAGGTCGACGTCGCCTATGGCGGCAACTTCTACGCCATCGTCGACCCGCAGGAGCTGTTCAGAGGGCTCGAGCACTTCCAGCCGAGCGAGGTGCTCAATTGGAGCCCGAAGATCCGCAAAGCCTTCAGCGCGGCGTTCAACTTCCAGCATCCGGAAAAGCCCGAAATCAGGGGGCTTTCGCACGTGATGTTCACCGGCAAGCCGACCAAACAGGGCTCAACGGCGCGCAACGCCGTCTTTTACGGTGACAAGGCCATCGACCGCTCGCCGTGTGGCACCGGCACCAGCGCGCGCATGGCGCAGTGGGCGGCAACGGGCAAACTCAAGGAAGGCGACCGCTTTATCCATGAGAGCATCATCGGCTCGGAGTTCGTCGGCCGCATCGAAGGCCGCACACAGGTTGGCGGCATCGACGCGATCTTCCCGAGCATCGAGGGCTGGGCGCGGCTGACCGGCTACAACACCATCTTCGTCGATGACCGCGACCCCTATTGGAAGGGGTTCCAAGTCGTTGATGCCTGACACCGGCGACCAAAACGTCTGACTGTCGACTTGTCCCCCCACTGGCATGGCCGGGCTTGTCCCATACGCGCTAATACCTGCGGCCAAAATTAGTGACGGATGCGCTTCCCCCAACTGTCATGGCCGGCCTTGTGCCGGCCACCCATTCTGCAACGCACGGAGCTGGTTGCCATTACGTTGAGACGGCTCAACACTCCGGATACCGCCGTGCTCT
>JANMGQ010000230.1:0-62907 GCA_031374735.1 Hyphomicrobiaceae bacterium
CAACCCAGTAGGTTTTTGTAAAGCCCTCGATCAAGCGATCGCGATGTTGCCCGGCACGCACGACGAGGTCACTCGACATGCCGATAGAGATGACGCCGCGTGGCGCGCTCGCAGTCAGGTAGACATGAAACTGTTTGCCGATAAAGTCTGTCATCGCGTGAGCGTAGCACACCATTTCGACCGGGGTAGATCCCGGATGTTTGTCGTGCGAAGGGCACGCCAAATTCCGGGACACCGACGTTGGGAGTGAATGTCTCCTAAGGGTCAAAAGCGTCTGTGACCTGTCGCAACAAAAGAGGCGACCCTTGCGAGCCGCCCCTAAATTTCGTCGGGTATCCTGGTGTTGGACCGGAGGTCAGACACCAACACTCACAGCTTGCGCGCGATAATCTCGACGGTGAAGCACTCGATTTCGTCGCCTTCGCGGATGTCCTGGTAGTTGGCGAAGGCCATGCCGCACTCTTGGCCGGCGGGCACTTCTTTGACGTCGTCCTTGAAGCGCTTAAGGATCGAGAGCGTGCCTTCGTGAATGACCACGCGCTCGCGCAACAGGCGGACCTTGGCGCCGCGCTCGACCTTGCCCGACGAGATGACGCAACCGGCCACCTTGCCCTGCTTGGAGATGTCGAACACCTTTTTGATGTTCGCATAGCCCAGGAAGGTTTCCTTCTTGGTTGGCGCAAGCAAGCCCGACATCGCGCCCTTCACGTCATCCACCAAGTCGTAAATGATGTTGTAGTAGCGAATTTCGATGCCCTGCTGATCGGCCAATTGCTTGGCCTGCATGTTGGCGCGCACGTTGAAGCCGACGATGATCGCCTTTGAAGCCGCGGCAAGTGCGACGTCCGATTCGGTGATCTGGCCGACAGCCGAGTGCACGATGCGAGCCGAAACTTCGTCGTTGCCAGACTTGGCAAGTGCGCCACCGATGGCCTCGACGGAGCCCTGCACGTCGCCCTTGACGACCATGGGGAACTCTTTGCGGCCAGCATCTTTCAGCTGCTGCATCATGCCTTCGAGCGTGCGCGTCGACGTCGAGACGCCGAGCGTGTCGCGGCGCTTTCTGATGCGGTAATCCGTGATCTCACGGGCGCGCGCTTCGCTCTCGACGACGGCGAACTGGTCGCCTGCCTCAGGCGCACTGTCGAAGCCAAGGATCTCGACCGGCACCGAGGGACCAGCCTCCGGAACCTGATCGCCGAGATCGTCAATGAGGGCGCGGACGCGACCCCAGGCCATGCCGGCCACGACGATGTTGCCGATTTCGAGCGTGCCGCGCTGCACGAGCACGGTGCCGACCGGGCCGCGGCCGCGTTCCAGCTTGGCCTCGATGACGTAACCTTCTGCCGAGCGATCCGGGTTGGCCTTCAGCTGCAGGACTTCAGCCTGCAGCGCGATGGTTTCCAGGAGCTTGTCGAGGTTGGTGCCCTTCAGTGCCGAGACCGGCACTTCAAGGGTTTCACCACCCATGCTTTCTACCACGATCTCGTGCTGGAGCAATTCGGTGCGCACGCGCTTGGGGTCGGCGCCGGGCTTGTCGATCTTGTTGATGGCAACAATGATCGGCACCTTGGCCGCCTTGGCGTGATTGATGGCCTCAACCGTCTGCGGCATGACGCCGTCGTCGGCCGCGACAACGAGAATGACGATGTCCGTCACCTTGGCGCCGCGGGCGCGCATGGCGGTGAACGCCTCGTGGCCGGGTGTGTCAATGAAGGTGATCATCGCGCCCGAGTCGGTCATGACCTGATAGGCGCCGATGTGTTGTGTGATGCCACCGGCTTCGCCATCAACGACGGACGTCTTGCGTATGGCGTCGAGCAGCGACGTCTTGCCGTGGTCGACGTGGCCCATGATGGTGACGACCGGTGCGCGTGGCTCCTGTTCCTCGTCGACAACTTCGGCCTTGATAAAGCCGTCGAGCACGTCCGATTCAGACACACGTTTCACGGTGTGGCCGAAGTCCGTGACGATGAGTTCGGCCGTATCGGCGTCGATCACGTCATTGATCTTGTGCATACCGCCTTGCTTCATCAAATACTTGATGATGTCGACGGCGCGTTCCGTCATGCGGTTGGCGAGTTCCTGGATAGTGATCGCTTCAGGCACGACCACTTCGCGCATGACCTTGTCGCGCGCCTGCGGCACGCCCATGGCCTTGAGCTTGATCTTCTCGTTACGACGACGCAGCGAGGCGAGCGAACGTTCGCGTTGGTTTTCGTTCAGCGCGTTGTTGATCGTCAGGCGGCCGCGTTCTTTCTTCTCTTCCGGCGCCTTTTCAGGGGCCTTCACGAAGATCTTGATGCCGCCCTTTTTGACGACGCGGACTTCGTCCTCAGCCGTGCCTCCAGCGTCGCGATCACGCGTTGGTGCGCGTGACGGAGCCGCGGTGCGACGATTGGGGCCGACTTCGTTTTGGACGCGACCGGCGAGCGCGGGTGGCGGACCACTTGCGGGGCCACGACTATCACCGGGACGGCCGGGGCCGCCTGGGCCGCGCGACGGCGGGCCGTTGCGGTCACCAGCTGGACGATACGGTCCACGATCACCGCCCGGGCGATCGCCGCCCGTACGCGGTGGGCCGCGGTCACCAGCACCGCCGCGGTCACTGCCCGGCCGTGGCGGCGGGCGCTGATAGGCTTGGGTCGGCGCTGGGCCTGCCGATTGCGACGGGCGCGGACCGGGCACGGTGCTCTGAGCCGCGCGAGCCGTTGCCATCGGCGCGGACGCCGTCATCGTGCCAGAACCGCCGGCCGCACGATCGACTGGCGATGTCGACGCGGGTGCCGCGGCGACCGATACGGTCGGGGCGCCCACCACGGGTGGGGATGCTGACAGCACAGCTGCCGGCTCCGCCGGTGCGGCCGCGGTGGCCTCAACGGTCACAGCTTCTGCGCGGGCTTCCTGTTCGGCTGCCTGACGCGCGGCTGCAGCCTCCGCCTGACGGGCGGACTCCTCGTCGGCGCGCTTGGCTGCGTCAACGGCTTCACGCTGCTTATTCGCCTCGAGCGCGCGCATGCGACTTTCGTTCTCGGACGACGACAAATTGCCGACGCGCTGGGGCGCGGCGCCGCCACCTTCTGTGCCCGGGACAGGCAGCTTGAACGACTTTTTGCGTTCAACGGCGACCGTTTTGGACTTGCCATGGCTGAAGCTCTGGCGGATGTGGCCGGCGTCGACCTTCCGAGACAATGTCATCGGTTTACGTGCGGGAGCGGCCCCCGGGGTTGCCGGTGGGGTGGCGTTGCCAGTCGTGTCTTTCGTCTCGCTCATACCTGGTCCGTGGTCAACCAACACGCGGCGCCCGGGTGTATGTCCGAAGCGTTTTTCCCGTGTCGGCGGGAAATTTCACTGAATGCGTCTGGATCGTCTCTTGTCTTATCTCTGGCGTGCTTGAACGTCGTCTTCCCGCTGTAAACTTGGCCCACCGCGTGTCACACGCCGTGTGGCCAATCGATATTCGTTACAAGTCCCGTCGCCTTGCAGCGACTGTCCGGCGAAAACGCTTATGCACCAGCTCGCCCTCGCCGAGGGGCCTGCCGGTGTCGTTTCACGCCCCGTGTCCGGATACACTCGGAGTGTCGCCTGTCACGTCATCGCCAAGAGGCTGGTCGCTCGCCTGGTAGCGTTCGTACCGCAGACATTCCCTATGGAACGCACGGCACTGTCCGCCCTCTGCCAGAGCAGCATGTACCACATTCGGACGACCAATTGCCAAGCTCAAATCTGCAATACGCAGGGCTTTCGATAGCATGGCTGGACGGTTTGCGGCAGTGGCAATGGCGATAAATTTGCGCCGGAGCTTGTCGGCGCCATCTTCGGCCCCATCGACGGCCACGATCAGCAGCACCACCTTGCCTGCCTCGATGGCCTTTTCAACCTTGGTGAATCCGGTTGTCACCAACCCCGCCTTGTTCGCGAACGATAGCGCCTGGCGGATGCGATCCAGCAGCTGCCGCTCGATCATGTCAGCCAGATCAACGGGCGCTTTTGTCTGCATTTTGAGAGACTTGGCGAACACATTGCGCTTCACCGCCTGTTCCACAACGGCACGATTCGCGGTCAACCAGACACCGCGCCCTCCGAGCTTGCCCGTGACATCGGGCGCGATGGCCCCATCCGGGCCGGCGACGAAACGCAGCATGTCCTCAGCCGGCTTTTCAGCCCGCGTGAGGGCGCACTGTCGCAGCGGGGGCGCAGCCCGGCGAGGCTTGTTCGTCTCAACTGCTGGTGCGACCGGGTCGGTCACGCGTGCTCCTGTCGCATGTGAGTCTGGCCATCCCTGGACCGGCCCGACACACGCGACGTGGAGCCTAGGGCCGCCGTCCCGTGTTCGAGCCTGATCCTGACGTGCTGCCGGGTGTCACGGCTCAAGCCTTGACCGACAGAGGCGCTGCTGCTGCGGCCGCTTCCGCCGCCGCTGCCGCTGCGGCCGCTGTTGCTTCCGCCTTGGCCTTCATCTCATCGAGATCGGCCTGCGTGATCCAGCCGGCGAGAATACGCGCCTGCATGATCATTTCTTCGGCGTCTTTCTTCGAGGTGTCGAAAGCCGCGAGAATGCCCTTGTGCTTAACGGCTTCGGCGTCCTTCGTCTTGGGCCGCTCGACCCAGCCCGTCAGGTCATCGGGAGTGCAACCCGCGAAGTCCTCAAGCGACTTGATCTCGTTCTCGCCCAGCGCGACCAGCATGGACGTGGTCATGCCCGGCACAGGCTTCAAGTCGTCGGCGACGCCGAGCTCCTTGCGGCGGGCGTCGCGTTTGGCCTCTTGAGCCTCGAGGAAATCTCGGGCGCGCGTCTGGATCTCGGTTGCCGTGTCCTCGTCGAAGCCTTCGATGTGGGCGATATCGTTGGGGTCGACGAAGGCGACCTCTTCCACGGTCTCAAAACCTTCAGACGCCAGCAGCTGGGCAATGACCTCGTCAACGTCGAGCGCTTCCATGAACAGAGCCGAGCGAGACGAGAACTCCTTCTGGCGGCGCTCGCTCTCTTCCTGCTCGGTGACGATATCGATATCCCAGCCGGTCAGCTGCGAAGCAAGCCGCACGTTCTGGCCCTTGCGGCCGATGGCCAGCGACAGCTGGCTCTCGGGCACAACGACTTCAATGCGGTTCGAATCTTCGTCGAGCACAACCTTGGTCACTTCGGCTGGTGCGAGCGCGTTGACGATGAACTCGGCGGCATCCGGCTTCCACTGGATGATATCGACTTTCTCGCCCTGTAGCTCGGCGACGACGGCCTGCACGCGCTGGCCGCGCATGCCGACACACGCGCCGACCGGATCGATCGACTGATCTCGCGAGATGACAGCGATCTTGGCGCGGCTGCCGGGGTCACGAGCGCACGACTTGATCTGTACGATGTTGTCGTAGATCTCGGGCACTTCCTGCGCGAACAGCTTCATCATGAACTCGGGGCGGGCGCGCGAGAGGAAGATCTGCGGCCCGCGCTGCTCGCGGCGCACTTCGTACATGAAGGCGCGGATGCGCTCGTTGAGGCGGACGTTCTCGCGCGGGATCATTTCATCGCGACGGATAATGCCCTCGGCCTTGCCGAGGTCGACAATGACGTTGCCATATTCGGTGCGCTTGACCGTGCCGTTGACGATCTCGCCGACGCGATCCTTGTATTCGCCGAACTGGCGATCACGTTCGGCGTCACGCACCTTCTGGACGATCACCTGTTTGGCGTTCTGCGCGGCGACGCGGCCATAGTCGAAAGCTGGCAGCACTTCGACGACTTCTTCGCCAAGAGCTGCCGCCTTGTTCTTGCGCTGCGCGTCTTGCAGCGAAACCTGCGTTGCTTCGTTCTCGACCATCTCGACAACGGTTGTGACGCGGGTCAGGCGTGTTTCGCCAGACTTGGGGTCGATCACGCAGCGGATGTCGTTTTCAGCGCCATACTTGGCCTTGGCGGCCTTTTGGATGGCGTCTTCCATCGCCGAGATGACGATCTTGCGATCGATCATCTTTTCCCGTGCGACCGCATCCGCGATCTGCATCAGCTCCAACCGGTTGGCGGCAATCCCTGCCTGAGCCATCGTAAGAAACCTTGTCTGTATGCAGATGAACTGGGGTTCATCTGCGGGTAGTAGCGGTATACGTGGATGAACCCCAGTTCATCCAAAATTGATTCAGTGCCGTTTTGGCACCTGCTTCACGTCTTCCAGGTCAGCGGGCATGTCGGCCCCGTCCATGG
Organism: Hyphomicrobiaceae bacterium; assembly: GCA_031374735.1. Taxonomy (GTDB): domain Bacteria; phylum Pseudomonadota; class Alphaproteobacteria; order Rhizobiales; family Hyphomicrobiaceae; genus JABFRJ01. The sequence continues at coordinate 6,197 of JANMGQ010000230.1, forward strand.
CTGCGTCATCTGTCTCGCTCTCACCGCGTGCTTCGCGAGCTTTCTTGGCCCGTGTCAGCGAGGCGCGGATCAACTCGTCGGTCATGACGAGGCGGGCTTCCGAAATAAGCGCGAGCGCAAAGCCCACCACCACATCCTCCGGCTTGCCACCGCCCTCCGGCGTCACCTCTGTCAGCATCCGCACTTCGCCATCGGTCACGCCTTCGAGCGTGCCTTTATAGCGTTTGCGACCTGACACCATCTCCCGCAGCTCGACGCGCGCCTCGTGTCCGGCCCAATCCTCAAAGTCCGACGGGCGCACCAGCGGGCGGTCAATGCCGGGCGACGACACCTCAAGCGCGAAGGCATTTTCGATCGGGTCCAAGACATCGATGACCGGTGACACCGCGTGCGACACACGCTCACAATCACCAGCCGACATGGTCCCGTCCGACCGCTCGGCCATGATTTGAACGGTCTGTCCCTGTCGGCCCGACACGGCGACGCGCACAAGGCGATAGCCGAGATCCACGAGCACCGGTTCGATCGCCTCCGCGATGCGCGCGGCGACCCCCGTCTCGCGGATGAACCGCGCATCCATAAGCACTTGGCCACTGACCGTGGACATCGTCGTGCGTAAACCTGAGTGAGAGCCGATGATCATTTTGCGTGCTGAGGCCGCCCCGATCACCGCGGCGGCGCACCGAAATGCGTTACCCCAACGGAAAAAGAGCGGATCTTTTGGATCCACTCCCGAAGTTAAGATGATCATGAGCAAGCATCAAGTAGCAAATGGGAACGACCGATGCAAGCGAAAAATCACAGGGGTTTGATGTGGTGTGATGGCTTTGCGCGCTCCCGACGGCAGGCTAATCGGGCGGAGTTCCTTAGCCTAGTTCTGCACGGGTTAGGGTAAGGGCCGCCGGTTGTTCCGCGCCCGGCCTGGTCACAGGTTGCACGATAAAGACCCGTTGCGGAACACGCTGCTTGCAGAACGATCGCAGCGCCCTCTCCCCTCACTTCTCAGGGGAGAGGGCCGGGGTGAGGGCCGGCCGCTGCTCCGTCACTGAGCGATACAAGGCCAGGGAACCAGCCCATTTTTCAGCGGTGCGATCACGAGTTGAGTACGTGGCCGCCCCTCACCCTAACCCTCGCCCCATAGAAGAACGGGGAGAAGGACTCCGCCGCCTACCCCCTGAGATGGCACGCCGCGAAGTGGCCTTCGGCGATCTTTTTGACCGGCGGGCGCTCCTTGGTGCAGATGTCCTGCTTCAGCGGGCAGCGGGTGTGAAAGTGGCAGCCCGATGGTGGGTTGATCGGGTTTGGCACGTCGCCTTGCAGCATGATGCGCTTGCGCTTGATAGTCGGATCGGGGATCGGCACGGCCGACAGTAGGGCTTCGGTGTAGGGGTGCTGCGGGTTCGAATAGAGGTCGTGAGACTTGGCAATCTCAACGATGCGGCCAAGATACATCACGGCCACGCGATCCGAGATGTGCTCGACCACCGACAGATCGTGCGCGATGAAGAGATAGGTGAGGTTGAACTTCTCCTGCAGATCCTCAAGCAGGTTGATCACCTGGGCTTGGATCGACACGTCCAGCGCCGATACCGGCTCGTCGCACACGATCAGCTTCGGCTCGACGGCGAGCGCGCGCGCGATGCCGATGCGCTGGCGCTGGCCGCCGGAGAACTCGTGCGGATAGCGGCGGTGATGATCGGGCTGCAGGCCAACCGTTTCCAGCAGTTGCACCACGCGATCGAGCTGCTCCTGCTTGGTCTTGAACAGTTTGTGGATGATCAGCGCTTCGCCAATGATGTTGCCGACGGTCATGCGCGGATTGAGCGAGGCGAACGGATCCTGAAAGATGATCTGCATATCGCGGCACAGCTGCGGGAATTCCTCGCGATCGAGCGTGGTGACGTCCTTGCCCTCGAACCAGATCTGGCCGCCTGTCGGCTCAATCAGACGTAGGATGCAGCGCCCAGTCGTGGATTTGCCGCAACCCGATTCACCAACGAGGCCGAGCGTCTCGCCCTGCGCGACCTCAAAGCTGACGTGATCGATGGCGTGCACATTGTCGACCACGCGCTGCAGCAGACCGCCCTTGATCGGGAAGTTCTTCACGAGGTCCTTCACCTGCAACAGAGGTTCGGTGGAAGCGATATGAGTTGGCGTGGTCATGGTGGTGCTCATAGAATGCAGGCCACCTTGTGGGTCGGCGAAACCTGTTTCAGTTCCGGCTGCGCCTGTGTGCATTCCGCCTTGGCGAACTTGCAGCGCGCGGCGAACCGACAGCCGGCCGGCGGATGCAGCAAGCTTGGCACCGTGCCGGGGATGGCTTCCAGGCGCACCTTCTCGGTGCGCGCCAGATCAAGCCGCGGGATCGAGCGGATCAGGCCTTGGGTATAGGGGTGGCGCGGATTGGCAAACAGCTCTTCGACTGTCGCCTCTTCGACCACACGTCCCGCGTACATGACGACCACGCGCTGGGTGACTTCGGCAACGACGCCCATGGCGTGCGTGATGAGCATGATCGACATGCCCAGCCGATCCTTCAGATCCTGCATGAGTTCGAGGATCTGCGCCTGGATCGTCACGTCGAGTGCGGTTGTCGGCTCGTCGGCAATGAGCAGTTTCGGGTTACACGCGAGCGCCATGGCGATCATGACGCGCTGGCGCATGCCGCCTGAGAACTGGTGCGGATAGTCGTGCACGCGGCGGACGGGGTTCGGGATCTGCACCAGGCTCAGCAGTTCGACAGTGCGGTCGAGCGCCTGTTTGCCGTTCATGCCCTCGTGGCGGCGGAGCACTTCCATGATCTGATCGCCGACCGTGTACACGGGGTTGAGCGACGTCATCGGCTCCTGGAAGATGATGGCGATTTCCTTGGCGCGGATCTCATCCATTTGCTGGGTGGTCAGCGGCACGAGATCGCGACCCTGCCACAAGATCTTGCCGGCAACGATCCGGCCAGGCGGCATGGGGATCAGCTTCAACACAGACATGGCCGTGACGGTCTTGCCGCAACCAGACTCGCCGACGATGCCGACCGTCTCGCCCTTATGGATGGAGATATCGACGCCATCGACGGATTTCACCCAGCCGTCGTCGGTCTTGAAGTGCGTCTTCAATCCTTGAATGTCGAGTAGCGGTGCCCCGCGTGCGGCGGCGGCGGAGTTTGTCATGTACACGGCCTCTACGTGATGTCCGTCCGGGTCTGTCACGACAGCGCCGAAGACGCCGCGACCGCGTGCGGCCGGTGCGCCCGCGTCTCGACCGCCATAAGCCAAGCCTGCCAGATAAAATGCACCAACGGCCGACTGATGGAGCGCTGACAACGAGACTTTGCCGGCCCCGTGTTGCGTTTCTGGCATGATCGACCGCGACAGCAGCACCAGCGTGCCGTCACTGCCGACACGTCCATAGCCGACGGACGTGTCGCTGGTTGTCAGGCGCACGTAGCCGATGGTTGCCAGCACGGCGTCATAAAAGCGGACAGCCGCACCCAGATCCGACACGCCGAGAGACAGGTGACTGATCATCACAGCACCCGCCGCGGGTCGAGCGCGTCACGCAGGCCGTCGCCGATGAAGTTGATCGACAGCACGGTGAGGAAGATGAACAGTGCCGGGAAAAGCGGATAATGCAGGGCCGTGTCGAGCCGGTCCTTGGCGTCAAACAGCATGCGGCCCCATGTCGGCACATCCGGCGGGAAGCCGACGCCAAGGAAGGAAAGCGTTGATTCAAGAATGATTGCGCCAGCGACATCGATGGTCGCCGCGACGATCACGGGTCCAAGAGCATTGGGCAGAATATGACGCATCACGAGGCGACTGCGTGAGGCGCCAAGCGCACGGGCGGCTTCCACGAACTCCTTTTCGCGCAGGCTCAAGAACTGGGCGCGCACGAGCCGGGCGACTGGCATCCAGCGCGTGCAACCGATCACGCCGACGACCATGATGAAGATACCGAGTTCAAGGCCGAAGACACCCTTGAGCGCATCCCGGAAGAGGTAGACGACGACGAGCAGCAGCGGCAGTTGCGGCAGTGACAAGAATAGGTCGGTCAACCAGACCAGGGCATTGCCGAGCCAGCCGCGCGACATGCCTGAAATGGCGCCAACGATGATGCCAACGAACATCGACACGAGCATCGCCGTAATACCGACCGCCAGCGAGATGCGCCCGCCATAAATCATGCGTGCGAGCATGTCCTGGCCGAGATCGTCGACCCCAAGCGGATGCTTGAGGGACGGCCCCTGCAGCATGACCGAGAAGTCGATATCGTTGATGGGCACGCGCCAGAGGAAGGGCCCGAACAGGACGCCGAAAACGATAACGCCAAGCACCCAAAGGCTGACAACAGCCAGCTTGTGCTTTCGGAACCGACGCCAAGCGTCCGCCCGCGGCGAAACAACCTTACGGGCTGCCGCCGTGACGGACTCAGCTGAACTTGATGCGGGGGTCGAGCCAGCCATAGAGGACATCCGCGATGACATTGAAGAGGACGACGAGGCAGGCGAACACAAATGTGACCGCCATCACCACGGGGGTATCGTTAGAGAGGATCGAGGAGATCAGCAGCGAACCGATGCCCGGCACGCGGAAGATCTGCTCGGTCACGATGGCGCCGCCGAACACCGCCGGCATCTGCAGTGCGATCAGCGTAACGACCGGGATCAGAGCATTGCGCACCACGTGCTTCAGGATCACGGCCTTCTCGCCAACGCCTTTGGCACGTGCGGTCGTGACGTAATCGAGACGGATCACGTCGAGCACGGAGGCGCGCACATAGCGCGTCATGACGCCGGCCTGGAATAGCGCCAGTACCGTGATCGGCATGATGGTCTGCTTGAATTGTGCCCAGAACCACTTCAGTCCGGTTTCAGACAAGTCCGAGCGATAGACGAACGGCAGCCAGTCGAGCCAGATCGAGAAGACCAGGATCAGCAGCAGGCCGGAGAAGAACGTCGGCAGCGAGAAGCCGACGAACGCCAGGGTGTTGGCCACCTGATCGAACAGCGAATAGGGCTTGCGGGCTGCCAGAACGCCGACGGGCAGCGCGATGGCGAGGGCCAGGATCTGCGACGCACCAATCACGTAAAGCGTGGCCGGAACACGCTGCAGGATGAGCGTATCGACGTTGATGCGGCTGGTGAACGAAAAGCCCCAATCGCCCTGCACCATGGCAAGAAGCCAACGCCAGTAGCGCATGAGCACGGGGTCATCGAGCCCGAACTTCTCGCGCAGCTGCTGACGTACCTCTGGCGGCACGTTCGGGTTCGTCGCCAACTCGCCGAATGGATCGCCTGGCGCAAGCGCAAGAACGGTAAACAGCACCAAGCTGATCCCGAGCAAGCTCGGTATGGCGATCAGCAATCGCCTGAGCAGATACTGCCCCATCGTCTCCCCGCGACGCTTACTTCAGCAGAATCGGCTCACAAACCGGTTCACACGTCAGTTCCACCACTGCTGCACCGCAGACTGCGATGCAGCCACACTGGGCAGCCATTCTGGCCCACTCCTGCTCCACGGTAGCGAAGTCAGGCCAATGCCGTAACCCAGGCTTAGGTCGGGGCTCCCTCAAGCACCAGACCAAGCCGTCGCGGAGCCGGCCCCATGACGGGGCCAGCCCCAGCGCATCACGCGTCGCGGAACCACTGGTTCAGCAGCGCGAGCTGGCTATCCCAACCGGAGATCGGCGCGGACACCTTCTCTTTGCGTGCGACGACCGAGGGGCGATAGACGACGGGGATGACAACGAAGTCGTTGATGACGATGTCGTTGCACTGGATCAGCAACGCCGCCCGCTTCACCGGATCAAGTTCGCCATCCGATGCGATCAGGACCTTATCGTAGTCGGGGTTGGAGTAGCGGGTGTAGTTGCGACCCTGCCACTTGTTGTCCTTGGTCGCCTGCTCACGCGTCAGGAACTGTTGCATGAACAGACCGGCGTCGGGCTGGCCCATCGTGGTCGTGAACATCTGGATATCGGTGTAGAACTTCGGATAGGTATCCGGGTTCGCCACGTCAGACGAGAAAAACACCGAGGCGACCACCGATTTGATCTCGATGTCGATGCCGACCTTGGAGCAAGCCTGCTTGACGATCGCCTGCGTCTTCTGGCGCGGCGTGTTGATGGAGGTCTGGTAAACCCACTTCAACTTCGTGCCGTCCTTGGCCCGAATGCCATCGGCACCCTTGGCCCAGCCGGCCTTGTCAAGGATCGCGTTGGCCTTGTCGACGTTGAACTCGAACTTCGTGCTCTTGGAGCGGTGACGCTCCGGATTGTTGACGAAATTCGCCGTCGCCTTGCCGGTGCGGCCGTAGATGAACTTCTCGACCGAGTCCTTGTCGACGAGGTAGCTCAACGCCTCGCGCACGGCTTTGTCCTGGAACGCCGGATGCTTGGTTTTCAGGCTTGAGCGCTCGCCATCGATCTCCTTGTTGGGGTCGGTGAAGTTGACGCCGATGTGCTCGATGTTGCCGCCTTCGATGATGTAGGCTTTGCCCTTGCCGCCTTCTTCCATCTTCTTGAGGATCTCGTCCTCGACCTGGAGGTTCCAGGCCATGTCGAACTCACCCGTCTGAATGACGGCGCGGGCAGCCGAGACGGCGTCACCGCCACCCTTCATCTCGATGGAATCGAAATGGGGCATGTTGGCGATGTGGTAATCGGTGTTGATTTCGCCGCGGACCATGTCGCCCGGTTTGAAATCAGCAAATTTGAACGGACCCGTGCCGATCGGCTTGAGGTTGGCCGGCGCATCGCGCGACTTGGCGCCCGAAAACTCCGCGAACATGTGCTTTGGCAGCAGCATGCCGGCGAGGCCGACAAAAGCGTTGGCCCAGAATGGCGTCGGCTTGTCGAAAATCACCTTGACGGTGTGGCTGTCGACCTTCTCGACTTTAATGTCCTTGTAGGAGCCGCTGGTGACCGCAGCCGTGGCCGGATCCTTGGCGTATTCCCAATTGAAGACAACGTCGTCGGCCGTGAAGTCCTTGCCGTCATGCCACTTTACGCTGCGCTTCAACTTCCAGGTGACGGAGAGACCGTCAGCCGAGAGGCCGCCATTGTCACGCGTGGGGATTTCGGCCGCCAGGATCGGGATGAGGTTGCCGTCGGGATCCCAGGTGGCGAGAGGTTCATAGAAGATGCGCGAGGCGTCCTGATCTTTCGAGCCTGTCGCAAAGTGCGGGTTGAGCAACGTCGGCCCCTGCCACCACAGCACTTTCAACGGTCCACCGCCGCCGCGCTTGGTTGGCTTGTAGCTGGCAGGCGTCGTTTGCGCCTGGGCAACGCCCTCATGCATCAGGATCATCGACGCCATAGGCGCGGTCAGGCCGGCTGCAACTATTTTTTGGATGAAACCACGTCGCGAAAGACAGCCGTCTTTCACTTTGCCGACCAGTTTACGGATGTTCTTCTCGTCCATTTCGACCTCCCGGGTACTCGCGCAACCAAACTCACGCATCGATGCGCCTGAAGCTCACCTGATGAAGCCTGGGCGCATAGCTCCTGTCAACGAACAAACGCGTGCAGCTTTCGATCGGAGTCTCGGCAGGATGCTGCACGCACAAGCAGAACGGAATTGCGTTGGGGCTTGTGCCCCAGCGGCGAAGCGCCTGTGCCGGGCGCGCACCAATTGCGGCAGTTGCGTGACGGCGGGTTGCATGAGGACGGGTTGCACGACGATGGGCAGACGCGCCATGATGCACTGGCCAATTTGCCCCCGGGGGAACTGCCATGAACGAAACGCTCGCGCGGCTTGAGGCCTACGTCCCCGAACTGACCGCCATTCGGCACGACATCCACGCCCACCCGGAACTCGGCCTGGAAGAACATCGCACCGCAAAGCTGGTCGCTGAAAGGCTGCGTGCGTGGGGGATCGAGACCACAGAGGGTGTGGGCGGGACAGGCGTGGTTGGCACCATCAAGGGCCGGCTGCCCGGGCAGCGCGCGGTAGGCCTGCGCGCGGATATGGATGCGCTTGCCTTGATAGAGCAAACCGATCTGCCCTATGCCTCGAAAACTCCGGGAAAGATGCACGCCTGCGGCCATGACGGCCACACCACCATGCTGCTCGGCGCCGCCCGCTACCTCGCCGAAAACCGCGACTTCGCCGGCACGGTGCAGCTGATCTTCCAGCCGGCCGAAGAGGGTCGCGGCGGCGCGCTCGCGATGCTGAATGATGGCCTGTTCGAGCGCTTTCCGGTCGACACGGTCTACGGCATGCACAATGCGCCCGGCGTTCCCGTCGGCAAGTTCCGCATCCGCAAGGGGCCGTGCGCGGCTGGCGGCGCGGGGTGGAAAGTCACCTTCCGCGGCAAAGGTGGCCACGGCGGCAGCACCCCACATCTGACGCAGGATCTGTCTGTCGTGCAGGCGCACTTCGTGCTTGGTCTGCAGACCATCATCGGCCGCAATATCGCGCCACTGGAGCCGAAAGTGATCAGCGTCGGCTACATCGGCGGCGGCGATCTGAACGCGACCAACGTCATGCCGTCGGAACTCGTGGTCGCGGGCACGGCACGCTATTATGCCAAGGAGGTCCGCGACACGTTGGAGCGTCGCATCCGCGAACTGGCGATGACGCTCGCCGATATGCACGACGCGACGGCCGAGGTGTATCTGCGCTGGGGCGCGGTGCCGGTTGTCAATCATGACAACGAAACTGACGTGGCCGTGGCGGCAGCCGCCGCCGTCGTTGGCGCGGACGCCGTCAATGCCAATGGCAATCGGAGCACAGGCGGCGAAGATTTCGCCTACATGCTGGAGCAGCGCCCCGGTGCCATCATCGGCATCGGCAACGGCGTGCTGCCCGATGGCACGTGGCACGCGCTGCACACGCCGAAGTATGACTTCAACGACGCGGTTATTCCACTGGGCGCGGCCTATTGGGTGTCGGTCGTGCAACAAGAACTGCGCGTCGCATAGTCCACACCAGGGCGATCGGGTGAAGTTCCCTCTCCCCGTACTTCACGCGTAAAGAACGGGGAGAGGGTGCAGCGCCGCGTTCACCAGATTGCCCTGGACCTGCGCGACACCGCCTTGACGCACCGCGCACGAATGGATAGCAGACTTTCATCGTCGTGGTGATTTGGCCGGCCGGCTTGCAGCCACGTTAAATAAATCGCTAAAGGGCCGCGCGCACGCAGGGCCCCGCCCGGCCGAGCGCGGCTTCAAGCCAGTGCGCACCAGCACGGGCAAACCAGGCCGGGTTTTGATTGTCCGTTTCGGGCAAACCCGGGGGCTGCGCAGATGACCGATACAACCGATACCCTTTCGCTCGAAACGCTGCTGGTCCATGGCGGCACGCTGCGCTCGCAGTTTGCCGAAACGTCGGAAGCGCTGTTCCTGACGCAGGGTTATGTCTACGCTTCCGCCGAGCAGGCCGAGGAGCGCTTCAAGAGCGAGCAGGGCGGCTTTATCTACTCGCGCTACGCCAACCCGACGGTGGCCATGTTCGAGGAACGCGTGCGCCTATTGGAGGGCGCCGAGGCCGCGCGTGCGACGGCGAGCGGCATGGCGGCTGTTGCCGCCTCGATGTTGTGTTTCCTCAAGACAGGCGATCACGTTGTTGCGGCCAAGGCGCTGTTTGGGTCGTGCCGCTATGTGGTTGAAGACATCTGCGGTCGCTTTGGCATCACCTCGACCTTGGTCGACGGCGCCAACCTCGACCAGTGGAAGGCCGCCATCAAGCCCGGCACCAAAGCTGTGTTTTTCGAAAGCCCGACCAATCCGACCCTCGAACTCGTCGATGTGAAGGCCGTTGCCGATCTCGCGCATGCCGTCGGCGCGCTCGTGATCGTCGACAATGTGTTTGCAACACCCATGTTGCAGCGACCATTGCAGCTCGGCGCCGATGTCGTCGTCTACTCGACCACCAAACATATCGATGGCCAGGGCCGCTGCCTTGGCGGGGTGGTGCTGGGGCCTAAGAAATACATCACCGAAACGCTGCATACGTATCTGAAGCATACCGGCCCGAGCATGAGTCCGTTCAATGCCTGGGTGATGTTGAAGTCCATGGAAACGCTGCCGCTGCGCGTGCGTGCGGCCTGTGAGACGGCGGCAAAGCTGGCCGATTTCCTGGCCGCTCAAAAAGGCTTGTCACGCGTGCTCTATCCGGGCCGCGATGACCATCCGCAGCGCGCACTCGCCAAGCGGCAGATGAGCGGCGGCGGGCAGATGATCGCGTTCGAACTGGCGGGTGGCAAAGCTGCGGCGTTCAAATTCCTGAACGCGCTCAAGATCATCAAGCTGTCGAACAATCTCGGTGACGCCAAGAGCCTGATCACGCATCCCGCGACGACGACGCACCAGCGCCTGAAGCCCGAGCAGCGAGCCGAGCTTGGCATTTCCGATGGGGTCGTCCGCCTGTCGGTTGGCCTCGAGGGCTATGACGATCTCGCCCGCGATTGCGCCACCGCGCTGGCGGCGACCCGATAAGCAACGTTCACGGCGCACGCGGGGCTTCGCTCGCAGGCGCGCCGTCATTTCAACACTTTCGTCGCGGTGCCCCGTTGTCTCGGACGATTGGGAACGCTACCGCTTGTGGTGTTGACCACTGATCGTCCGGGGGGAACTCATGTCATATCTGTCGATCAAGGCCGCTGTCGCGTGCGCGGTCACGGCCGCGTTGATGGCGGCCTGCGCCAAGCCGCTCGAAGTCGCCAGCATCACCGACGTCAAGTCCAAGACCGGCTCAAAAGGCATCGACGTGCACGAGCCGCGCCGCCTTTCCGGCGCGCAAGGCGTGCCGGATTTTGCCGGCGATCAACTGCTGGAAGTCCGCACCTATGTGCAGACAGACAGCGAGGGCCACAAAGAGATGTCTGGCGCATCCTGCACGGTATCTGCGGCCGACTTCAGCGCGACCGCCACGACACCGGCGAAGGTGCGTGTGCCGCTCTATCGCGCCCAGTCGAGCCAGCTCGCCGTTGCCTGCGAGATGCCCGGCTACAAGAAGCGGATGATGACAATTGCGGCGATCGATGAGACCCGCAATCAGCGCCTCGGCTCAGGCGCCAACGGCGGGCTGATTGGCGTACTCGCGGTGGCGGCAGTTGATGCCATGGCGGACAACACCAAGAACGAATGGAAGTACCCGCTCGCCAAGGTGACGCTTGAGCCCGAGGGCAAGCCGGCGCGGTGATCGAGGTTGCCAGCCTCTGTCAACCTGAAGACGCGACATCAGTCGGCGTGCTTCAAAACGTGAGGATGCGAGGCGTCCCCAAGACAAACCGGGCTTTCTGGATCGTTTTGGTGATCGCGTAGCGATACTTGTCTGCGCCGTCCTGAACAGTGATCGTCGATACCTGCTGATAGATCGGCAGCGGATTTTTGGCGCGCTCCCCTGGCTGGCGCACGATGGAGAAATCGTTGCGGCGGATGCCGTTGGCCCACCACCCCTGAGGCCCGCCAATCGGCCCCATGGTCTGGAACATCGCGTCCGTCCACATGGGGAAGCGAATGCCTGCAATGTCGGACAGGTCGTAGCGCAGCAGCTTGCGATGCCCGGGCGATGCTCCAACGATACGGAACTCCCGGTCCATGAGGACGGCAATGTCGCTGGTCGTCTCGATAACATCGAGCAAGCCCAGGGCCCCGATGCTTGGTGCCGTCATGATGAGCTTAGCCAGCACCTTCTGATAGCCGAGCGACGGCTTGTCACGGCCGCGCTCCCAACGGCTTATCGTGGCCGTCTGGACGCCGACGAGATCGGCGAGCGTGCCCTGCTTCATACTGTTGCGGATCCGAAACGCCTTGATTTCGTGGGCCCAATTCACACCAGGACCAAGCATTGGTGATTATCCTTTTGCGCCGCGCTGTGGTGGCGTCTGCACGTTCACTGATCGGCAAAACTGATCATCTTTACCCCAGCGGGCGGCAATGCACTGTCGCCGGACGGCATCGCCGGCAGAGGAATCGGCTTCTTGCGAGCAAATTCAAAGTGTCAATGTACGCAAATTTACGTCGTCGCCCGCACGCTAAACGTCGACTAACGTGCCAGCGTTGTCTGGGTCTTCGTGCTCGGGCGACAGCCTGGTTCGCTGGTCGCGTTTATTGCATCGCGGCTCGACGGATGTTTTTGTCCGTGTCGGCTTACAAGAGATCAGGCTTCAGGGCGGCGCATGTTGCAGGCATGCACCGCCCTGTTTCGTTTTCGCGGGCCTCACGTTCCGCTCCCCGCGATAGAGTTTCTTCAGCCAACCCGATCCGGCAGGCCACGGATGGGTTGCATGCTGGCACGCGAACCCCTACCTACGCGACAATCCGTCCGCAGGTCGCGGACGAGCCACAGGAGTGCCCCCGATGTTCGACGCCAAAAGTCTGATCGAGATGATGATGAAGGGGGCGGCCGGACAAGCGCCTCAGGCGCCGCAACAGCAGGGTGCAGGCGGGCTGGGCGGTCTCGGCGATCTGCTGGGCAAGCTCGGCGGCGGCGCACAGGGCGGCGGCCAGGGCGGCGGGCTCGCGGATATCCTCGGACAGCTCACGGGCGCGGCGCAGGGTGCGCAGCAGCGCAATGCCGCGCCGACGCAATCTCATGCGGCACCCGCTGGCGGCGGCCTCGGCGATCTCTTGAAGCAGCTTGGCGGCGGTGGCGGGCAGCCGGGCGGACAAGGAGCGGGGCCTGGCGCAGGTTTGGGCGGCGGTCTCGAAGACATGCTGCGCAAGCTGCACGGTCAAATGGGCGGCGGTGGAGCCGCGCCACAGGGTGGCGCTCAAGGTGGAGCCCCGGGCGGCGGCCTGATGGACATTCTCGGCTCAATCCTTGGGCAGGCGACGGCGGGCGTGAAAGAAGGCGCTCAACGCGTCGATGATGCGACCGGTGCGTCCGCGCGCATGAAGCAGGCGACTGGGCATGCCCCGGGCGACGTGATGGAGCAGCTGAAGGAACTCGTGCGCCAGAACCAGGTCGGCGCTGCCGCTGCCGCAGGCGGCCTCGGCGCTGTCGTGCTCGGCACCAAAACGGGCCGCTCCATGGCCGGTCAAGTGGCGAAGCTCGGCGGATTGGCCCTCATCGGCGGTCTCGCGTACAAGGCGTTGCAGAACTATCAATCCGGTAAGCCGCTGATCTCAGGCGCAGCTGATGTGACGACAGCGCCGGCAGGCTCGGGCTTTGAGCCCCAAGCGGTTACGCAGCACTCGGCGCTGTTGTACATCCGCGGCATGATCGCCGCAGCAGCTGCCGACGGGCGCATCGACCAGGCCGAACAGGCCAAGTTGATGGGCTCGCTGCAGCAGGTCGGTATCAACGCGCAGGCCGAGGAATTCCTGGCCAACGAGCTGAACAATCCAGCCACGCCCGAGCAATTGGCCGCCCAGTGCCAATCACAGGAAGAGGCCGTGCAGCTGTTTACTGCCGCTCGCCTCGCGGTCGACCTGCACGACCAAGCCGAGCACGACTTCCTCGTGGCGCTCGCCACCGCGCTGGGTCTCGATGGCAAACTGGTCGAGCACATCGACGCCAGCGCGCGGACGTGACCTGACACACCTCAGGCGGCGCGGCATCACGCTGCGCCGCCCACCGATATCGCACTGTCGCCATAAGCAGCGTCGTTCGATCTGACCGACGCTTCAAGGCGGCATGCAGTCCGCGTCCGACTGTAGGCCGCTTGTGTGCAAGCAAGCCGGGGGCTGCGTGATGGGTCAGGTGCTGACGCCGAGAGCGCGCCCACACACTTTAACACTGTCATGGCCGGCCCTTCCTGCCGGCCACCCATTCCTCCGCACACGCCATGCTAAATTGAGCCCGTAATCGCTGCAACAATGAGGACTTCTGCACCTCATGAAACTGCTGCCTGATGGGTGGCCGGCACGAAGGGCCGGCCATGACACTGGTGGGGTGGACTCTGCGCGGGCTACTTCTGATAAGGGTCACTCTCGATGGACCAGTTGTGTCCTTGGCGCGGCAGCTTTCCACCTTTTGCGGACATGTCGGCACGGGGCCCGAGCGTTGGTCAAGTCGATGGACCCTGCATCCATGCGGACAAAAAATTCGACGTGGGCAGCGGAAGCTGGCAAGCTTGTCCTGCTGGCGGATGCAGGCATAAGTCGGTCGGTTCGCCGCAGCGCGACACTGATGGACCGAACCGATGACCGCCAGCCGCCCCGACCCGCGCCGAAACGCCTATCGCGACGATCTCGCCGCCGAGAGCCTGCGTGGCACGGTCGAAGCGCCACGCTATGTGGCCGGTGAACGCCGACAGGTGATCGTGGCCAACATGCCGCTGCGCAAAAGTCCGGATGTGAGCCTCGGCCTCGAAACGGAAGTGCTGTTTGGCGAGGTGGTCACCGTCTACGACGTGGCCGATGGCTGGGCGTGGGTGCAAGCAGAGGGCGACCGCTATGTCGGATACCTGCCGGCATCAGCACTTGGAACCACAGTGACGCCGCCGACCCATCGCGTCAGCGCCACCGGCACGTTCGTCTATCCCGAGCCAAACATCAAAACACCTCCGGCGATGCATCTTGCGCTGAACGCGCGCTTGGCGGTCCTGGAGACGCGCGAGCGATTTGCCGCCCTTGCGACGGGTGGCTTTGTCATCACCCATCACATCGCCGCGCTCGACCAACCCGCGCGTGATTTCGTGGCGCTGGCTGAGCGCTTCGAGGGCACGCCATATCTGTGGGGCGGGCGTACGCGCATCGGGCTCGATTGCTCGGGTCTGGTTCAGCTCGCGATGGATGCAGCCGGCCTCGACTGCCCACGTGATACGGACATGCAGCGTAACGAGGTCGGTACGGATGTGCCCGTCCCCGCCCCATTGGCTGCGCCAAAGTCTGAGCATGTCGACGTTGAGGGTCTGCACCGCGGCGATGTGATCTTCTGGCAGGGGCACGTCGGCATCATGACGGACAGCCACATGCTTCTGCATGCCAACGGCCATCACATGTCGACCGTGGTCGAACCGGTAATCGATGCAGCCGTGCGCATTCAACGCCAGGAGGCGCTGCCCGTCATGGCAGTGAAGCGGCCGAGTGGCTTGTCCGCGCGCGCGAGCGGCAAATGAGCCGTGTGTTCGCGGCAGCCCTGATGCTGTGTCTTGCCGCGCAAGGTGCCGGAGCTGAATGCCGCCTCGACAAAGGGCCGGAACGCACGGTTGCCCGCGTGATCGATGCTGAAACCGTAGAACTCGATGATGCCACACGCGTCCGCCTCAGCGGCATTGTCGCCCCCCGCGCCCGCGATGCTGGTGTGCCGGACGGGCGCTGGGGCCCTGAGACGGAGGCGATGACAGCTCTTGATGCCTTGGTGACGGCAAAAGCTGTCCGCTTGCAGTTCGATAAGACGCGCCGCGATCGGCACGGCAACACGCTGGCCCATCTGATCCGCGTCGACGATGCCGAAGGACCAAGCGTGCAGGAGCATCTGCTCGCCGCCGGACACGCGCGGGTCGACGCCGTCGACGGGCAGCGCGCGTGTATCGAGACGTTGCTGGCTGCTGAGAACATCGCCCGTGCCGGCGGTCGTGGCCTTTGGAGCGAGCCAGCCTATCGTGTCCGTGCAGCTGAACCTGCCCGCGACATCGCGGCGTACGTTGGCACGTTGCAAGTCATCACAGGCACGGTTGCCAAGGTCGAGAGCGGCCGCGGGGTGGTGCGCTTGATGCTTGGCGATGACCGGCGCCGCGATGTTTCGCTCACAATCCGCTCCACGGATCGTGACACGGCCGGATTGTTCGGCGGCGACCTGAAGCAGCTGACGGGACGACAGGTCGAGGCGCGCGGCTGGCTGACACAGCGGCCCGGTGGCGGGCCGGAAATCGACGTTTCACTCGCTGGACATGTTCGCGTGCTGGAGGGCGCCGCGCCGCCCCGCCGCCGTCGCGCGCCGCAACACCAATAGTCCTACGACTTACAACACCGATCAAAAGCGGCGCCTGACCAACCATTATCGTCATTCCGGAATGCCGGTCGCGCTTCGCGCGGCAAGCATCTCCGGAATCCTTACCTCTCGCGCATTGACACTCGTGCTTTGCGGACAACGGTATAGATCCCGGATATTCGATCATGCGTCCCGCGTGATCGAATTCCGGGATGACGCTCCTTGTTGTGATGGGTCAGAATTTTTCGGTGGTGGAATTACCCCTTCTTTGCGGCTGCGCGCGCTTTGGCGAAATCCGGTGCGCGCTTTTCGAGAAACGAAGCGAACGCTTCTTTGGCCTCGGGCGTGGGCAGCAGGCGACCGTAGGCTTCGGTCTCCTTCTCCATCATGGCGATGATGGGAGCCTGATCACCCTTCACGAGGCGACGGCTCTCGATCAGCGCCGCGCGCGGCTTGGCGGCTAGCGTCCTGGCCGCTTTCATGGCCTTCGTCTCAAGGTCTGCCGACGGCACCACGGCGTTGACGAGGCCCGCGTGAAACGCCTGCTCTGCCGACCACTTCTCGCCCATGACCAGCAGTTCGAAGGCGCGCACATAGCTCAGGCGCTGCGGCCCGATCAGGCTGGACGCGGCTTCCGGCGTCAGGCCGAGATTGACGAACGGCGTCGAGAACGAGGCGTTCGGCGAGGCGTAGACGAGATCGCAATGCAACAGGATTGTCACGCCCACGCCGACAGCTAGGCCATCCACGGCGGCGATGATTGGCTTGGTGGTTTTCGGCAACTTGCGAACCAGCACCGCCGCCGACACCGAACCCGCCTTATCTTCGACGATCTTGCCCTGTGCACGCGCCGCGAAATCGGACATATCGTTGCCGGCCGAGAACGCGCCCGGCGCGCCGAAGAAGACGGTAACCGCGATATCGTCGCTGGCGTCGGCATGGTCAAGCGCTGCAACCATGGCGCCATACATGGGACGCGTGAAGGCGTTCTTCTTATCGACCCGGTTGAAGCGCACGACCTGCACACCACCCGCTTCGCGAATGTCGATATCGGTGCCCGCACTGTGTGTGACGGTCTGGCTCATGACGGGCTGGCTCATAGGGGCGCTCCTGCCAAGGATGGTTGACGTTTACGGCAATCAAAGTGCACCGGTCGCAGAGCCGATGCAACAGGGGCACTTTGATGGGCTGACTTGCCTCAGCGTCACGGCTTGCTGGCAGCAGCGATCGCCTTTTCCAGATCCTCCCGCTCCTCGCAGCCGTTCGGGCACAGGCGTTCGAGGATCGCCAGATGATGCCTCGCCTTGGCAAGTTGCTTCGTCTCGACGAACAGTTCGCCGATGTATTCGTGTGCACCGAGATGAAACTCGTCCAACTCGAGCGCCTTCTGGTAGTAGGTCAGCGCATTGCGATGGTCGCCGGTCTTGCGCAGCGTGAAGCCGAGCAGATTGAACACGTCGGCATGCGTGTGGGTATCGACGAGTTTGAACAGATCGTCACGGGCGGATGCGAACTGTTTGGCTTTAATCTTGGACCGAACGGCAGTCAGGTCCGGAGGCGCGCCTTGCGTTGGCGTATCAACGGCGAGCGCTGCGGTGGCAAACGATGCTGCCAGGACCATAACCGCCAGTCGCGTGACGGATGTCCGCTTGAATGTGGTGTGCATGTTGGGTCTCAGATTTTGATTGTTAGGTGCGCGCTCGTTCATGCCACGGCCGTGCAAGCATAGCCTGTGCCATCCTTGGAGAGTGTGCCGGCGGCCGGGAACACGAAGTGATAAGCCGTGACCATCATCTTGTCGGCGATGGCGCGCTCCAGAAGTTTGCGGCGGTTGGCTTCGGCCATCGCCCCGTCGGCATCAAACGATCCGTGCCACGATGGATTGCACAGAAACACGGGATCATATGTGACCACGTCCGCAAGCACGAGCAATTGGTCGCGGCCCGATGAGACGTGGAACGCCATATGGCCGGGGGTGTGTCCGGGTGCGCTGATGGTGCGAACACCTGGCGCCACTTCGACATCGTTGCCGACGAGGCGGATCTGGCCCTTGTCTTTCCAGTCCGGGAACACCGCTTGGATGCGCCTGGCCAAGCCGTGACGCGCCTCGGGAAGCTTGCTGAAGACACCAGCGTCGGTCCACCAGTTGTACTCGGCTTCGGGCATGACGACCTGCGCTTTGGCATAGACCGGTGCGTTGGTGTCTTTGGTCATCAGCCCGGAGATGTGATCGGGGTGGAAGTGGGAAATCAACACCAAGTCGACACTCGCAGGATCGATGCCAGCCGCCTTCATGTTCTCGCCCATTTGACCGGCTGTCGGTGCGATCTGGCCGCCGGTTCCCGCGTCGAACAGGATGGTGCGTCCGCCGATCCGGGCGAGTGGCACGTTGAACGGATTCGGCACGCTCTCTTCGGCCAATTTGGCGGCCCGCAGCGCCCCTTTGACATCCTCGACCGATGCATTCTTGACGAAACCCGTTTCGTTTTTCCGCTCGACGATGCCATCGCGCAGAATGGTCATCTGGATATCGCCGACTTTGAAGTGCTTGAAACCTGCTCCGGTCGTCTGGGCTTTGGCCGAGCCGACGAACGACAGGGGGCCATTCAGTCCGAAAGTTGCGGCGGTGACCGCCGCGGAAAGAAGGGCGTCACGGCGTGAGAGATCGCACATGGAGCATGCCTCAGGTACAGTGTGAAACGTATCCGGCGTCGCGCAGCCTGGGTGACCAGAGGGGGTGGCCAGTGGAGCGACCCGGATAAGGTGAAGACCGGTCATGCCGTCTGGAAATTCCCGCCATCGAACTTTTTTTGCGCGGCCTGACGGAAGGCCGGGAATAAATCGACCCGATCGGCTGTCTGAACGGATGGACGCTACGCTGCAGCCGTTACGCCACTGGACCCTGTGCCCAAAGCATCGAAACATGAGTTCGAGCTGCTGTTCCTGCCCCATCTTGGGGCCGCCTACAGTCTTGCGCGCTGGCTTCTGCGCCATCCGCAAGATGCTGAGGACGCTGTGCAAGAAGCGATCTTGCGCGCGTTCAGGCGCTACGAGACCTACGATGGCGGCAACGCGCGGGCGTGGCTGCTGGCGATTGTCCGCAACATCTGTCTGACGGCGATCGAACGACGGCGCTCAGAAAACAAAGTCATCATTCTGGGCGACATTGTGCACGAGCGCGAGCAGCAACGCGTCGAGGCGCAGCCGGATCCAGCGCCGCTGCAAGATGCGCAGATGCTCGCGGCTGAAGATCAGCGCCGTGTGCACGCGGCCATCGCAACATTGCCGACGCAGTTTCGTGAGGTGCTGGTGTTGCGCGAGTTTCACGAACTCAACTATCGCGACATTGCCGAGATCGTCGGAACACCGGTTGGCACCGTCATGTCGCGCCTTGCACGCGCCCGCGAGAAACTGAAAGCCGCCCTGAGCGGATCGGACTTGAGCGGATCGGTCGACATGACAGAGACGGGGCAGAAACAATGACACGCATCGATTGCAGCGAAGTTCGAGACCTGTTGAACGCCTATGTTGACGACGAACTCAGCGTGAGCGAGCAGCGCGCTGTATCGAGCCACATCACGCAGTGCGGCACCTGTTTCGCAGCCCTCAGCGAATTGAAGTCTCTGCGCGCCCGGCTGCGGGCCGCCGGTACGTTCGCGCCGCTGACCGGCTTTGAAGCACGTGTCGTGGCGCAGCTCGCGACAAGCGCGCAAACGTCCCAGGTCCGCCGTCCACGGATCTTATTGGCTGTGTCGCATCTTGCCGCCGCCGCGATCGGTGCGTTCGTTCTGTATGGCGCGATGACATATGTCGGGACGGCCGACCGCCTCGTGCGTGATGGCATTGAGGTTCATACGCAGGCCATCATGGCCAATAGGCTGATCCAGGTGGCCTCGAGCGATACCCACGCCGTCCGCCCGTGGCTGACCGAGCGCCTGCCCTTTGCCCCACCCGTAAAGAACGTCGCCCCTGCGGAGTTCCCGCTCCTCGGCGGGCGCGTCGATCGTCTGCAAGGCAGACCTGCGGCTGTGGCTGTCTATGGCCGACGCAAACACCACGTGACGCTGTTCATCCAGCCCGTCGATGCGACCAGCATTCCGCCGGAGCTGGAGGCGACGCGCAACGGCTTCGCGCTTGCCGCTTGGCGCGCCGGCGACTTCGCCTATCTGGCCGTTTCTGATCTCGGACCTGACGAACTGAAATCGCTTATCGATCGATTGAAATAATGCGGGGTGCGGCGGACAGTCCTGGTCGCGACACCCCGATTGCAGATCAGCGACGCAGCCCGGCTCAGAGCGCGCGATCAATCAGCGAGCAGAGCGTCTCGGCGCTCGACTTGTCGACGGCCGGGCCGTCTTCGACGCTCAGCACCTTCACAACGCCATTGTCGACCGCCATGGCGTAGCGGCGCGAGCGTACACCGAGGCCACGCGCCGAGAGATCGAACTCAAGGCCGATCTTCTTGGCGAACTCGCCCGAGCCGTCAGCGAGCATCGTGAACGCGCTGGTGGCGCCGATGTCCTTCGACCAGGCATCGAGCACGAAGATGTCGTTGGTCGAGGTGCAGGCGACGGTCGTGTAGCCCTTGGCCTTGAGTTCAGCGGCGCGCGTGACGAAGCCTGGAGCGTGCGTCTTGTGGCAGGTCGGCGTGTAGGCGCCCGGGACTGCAAACAGAGCCACTTTCTTGCCACCGAACACTTCGGCTGTTGTCGCTGGCTTCGGGCCCTCCGCCGTCATTGTCATGAAGGTGACGTCTGGCAGTTTGTCGCCGATTTTGATGGTCATGGGGAGGCTCCGTTGATCGGGGGTTAGGATCCGGTGGTCCTATACTGGGTTGGCGGGAAAACACAAAGCGCGGCTGATCAGACGTGTCGACACGGCTACAACGTAGGGCGCCAGTCTCGTGTGCAACTTACTTGGCCGTCACCTTGCGCAGCAGGTCCATCATGGCGCGCTCGGCGCCGATGCGGCCCCACGTGTCGACCATGCCGGTGAGCAGGATCAGCTGATGTTCCTGTGACAGGCTCTTCAAGAAGCGATTGACGATCTTGGGCGGCAGATCATCGGCACGGCCATCGCGCACAAACTGCCGGATGCAATCGAGGATGAACCAGCGCGCAGACTCGCCCGACGGCAACAAGCCGGGATCGCGTATGTATGCTTCCAGCGGCTGAACGGTGCCGCTCTCTTCGGCGAGCGCGCAGAACACCGCGGCATCTTCCGGCGACAGCCGACCGAAAGCCAGCGCACGCCGCGTCTGGTTATCGAGCAGACCAGCTTTCTCAGCGAGATCAAGCGCACGCGAGAGCAGCGACCACGAACGCGGCGTCGAGAACGGCACGGGATCGGCCGGCACAGCGCGCATCAGCGCATCGGGCACGGTGGTGATAAAGCTGCGCACATCCTTGCGCACGCCGGCGCGCTGCGCCCAGGCGAGCCACTCGTCGACGTCGTGGCGGATCTGCAGAATGGTCACGCGGTTGACCAGCGCCGAACTCATGGCGCGGACCAGAGCCCGATCCTGCAGGCGATTGCCGGCCGAGACAACCCACGTTCCCTTCGGCAGCGCGTGCTCGCCGAGGCGCCGTTCGAGCAGCAGGGAATAGAAGGCTTTCTGCACATCCGGTGCACAGGCCGGCAACTCGTCGAGAAACAGGCAAAACGGCTCTGGCCGCTCCGGCAGCAGAATGCGCGGCGGGCAGAACACTGACCGCTCGCCGACAATGCGCGGCACACCGGAAACATCCTCGGGCGCAATCTGGGTGCCGAGCAGCGAGCGGCAGGGCAAGCCCACCTCTTGGGCTGCCTCATAGACCATCTCGGACTTGCCGATGCCGGGCGCTGACAGCAGCAGGAACGATTGCTCGTGCGCCATGCATTGGATGAGCTTCTTGGCCTGGCGAAGCGTCACCACTTCGTTGAAGGCTGCTGTGTTGCCCTTCATGGCACGTCTCCCAAGCCACGGCAGGTGCCGGACTATGTGCCGATAGATTGGGGGCGCGGCGCCTGCGAGACCAGTGAAGTCGGCGACGAAACTATTTCACGCCACATGCGGTTCGTGCCAGTTTCGTTCTCGGGCACAGCCAACCGCGCCGGCTACTGGATCTCATAGCCAGAAATCGAGACGGCGCGGCCCTCGACGATGGAACGCTCACCGGCGATGCCGATGGCAACCGACTTCAAGCCATCCTCGACCGTCACCTCGACCCGGCCGCCTTCGAGCACGGCGCGGCGGAAGCCGATATGCTCGTAGTATGTCGAGCCGTGATGGTTGCCAGCCTTTAGGACGGCGGCATCCACCTCGACCGGACGCCGGACCGGCTTTTGCGGATGACGCGGCGAAATCTCGATCTCGGCATGCCGTTCGCGGCCATCATCGGGCCAGTGAAAGCCGGCAACGGGGATGTAGGCTTGCACGCGTGCCGCATCACCGGTCGCGGTGATTTCCTCCTGGAAGTAGGCGCCCTCGGCAAACATGCACAGATCAAGAGACGCTCTCACACCATTGGCGAACTCGACGATGACGAAGGCATTGTCGATGATGTCGGGACGGCGACCGTTGTAGCTCTCGTCGCTGTGGTTCACGTCGGCGGCACCCGAGGCAAACACGCGCACAGGTTCGCTCTCGATGATGAAGCGCATCAGATCGAAGAAGTGGCAGCACTTTTCAACCAGTGTGCCGCCGGTACGCGCATTGAACCGGTTCCAGTCGCCGACTTTCGGCAGAAACGGAAACCGGTGCTCCCGGATCGACAGCATCTGCAAGCGACCGATGGTGCCGGCGCGCACTTCGCGCACCAACTCCTGCAGCGGCGGCATGTAGCGATACTCCATCGCCGTCCAAACCGGCGCCCGGTGTGCCTTGGCGGCGGCGGCGAGCGGCAGGATATCCTCGGCCCGCGTCACGATCGGTTTCTCGCACAAGACCGGGTAGGCCTTGGGGGTTGCAAAGATGTCGTCGAGAATGGCTTTGTGCGTGTCGTTCGGGCTGGCGATGATGAGCGCATCGACAAGGCCAGAGGCGAGCAACGCCTGGTGATCGTCGAACAGCCGAGGATCGCCCTTGAGGAACGCCGCGACCTCCTGGGCGCAGCCTTCTTGCGAAGCCTTGGCCGGATCCGAGATGGCGGTCACCTGTGAGCCCGGGATAAGCGCCAGATTGCGCACATGCTCGCGCGCCATCAGGCCAGCGCCGATGATGCCGTAGCGGAGAGGTTTTGCGGTCTGTGTCACGTGTTCGTCCAGGCGAACTGAGGATGGTTGCGTCTAAGAACACGCAGACGGGGGATTTGTCACCACGCCAGTGCCATTCTCGCAGGGCGCGCCGTGCGCCGGGAGACTGGTGGAGAAGTAGAGGATGCAAGTTCCTTACGATCAAGGTCTAGCTAGGCGGCAATGGCTTGCTTGAGCGTCTCCGACGCGACGCGGCAGAACGCGCCATATTCGGCCGAGGTGCGGAAGATTTCGTCACGCGGGTAGGGGGCATCGACCGTCAAATCGGCCATGATGCGACCGGGGCGCGCCGCCATCACAACAATGCGCTCCGACAGGTAAACGCTCTCGAACACGGAGTGCGTGACGAACACAGCCGTGAATTTCTGCGCTTCCCACAGCCGCAGCAGGTCATCATTCAACTTGTGGCGCGTGATCTCGTCCAAGGCCGCAAACGGCTCGTCCATCAGCAGCAGGCGCGGCTGTGTAACCAGGGCGCGCGCGATCGACACTCGCATTTTCATGCCGCCCGACAGTTCGCGCGGATATGATTTCAGAAAGCCGCCAAGCCCGACGCTGTCGAGCATGTCTCGCGCACGATGCTCCGCTTCGGTCTTCGAAACGCCCTTGAGTTTGAGCGGCATCATCACATTGGCGAGCGCCGTCGCCCACGGCATCAGCGTCGGTTCCTGGAAGACAAAACCAAGCTCCCCGCCATGGTCCAAAGCAGACGGGTTAGCCGACCGTGGCCATGTGATGGCGCCGGCGCTCGTCTCGCCAAGACCTGCGACCATACGCAGGAGCGTGGATTTCCCGCACCCCGACGGCCCGAGCAGGGACAGAAATTCACCCGCATAGAGATCGAGATCGACGTCCCGCACGGCCAAAGTGCCGTTGGAGAACTTCTTCGACACACGGCGAATGGACACAACGACATCGCCGCGTGAACGCTTGGGCAGTCGTGATGCTGTAGTCGAGGGTTGCAGGTTGGACATGGATCCCCGGGGACAAGACCGAGCTTCGTCATAAGGCGGTTGCACCGTTCGGACAAGGTTCGCCCGTCGCGCTGGGTGACACCGGCATGGCGCTGAAAGCGGCAATCTGCACCATATGGTCATCGACGGCGGGATAAATTGATTCCGTTGCACGCGACATAATCTGAAACACTCCAGCGCTTGCCAGCACGCTTGCTGGGGGCGCACGATGAGTGTGTTTCAAGTGGGGATAACCAATGAGCGACGTGCAGTGGAACCGGCTCACCGCCGCCGAATTGACCGCGCTTGCGGCGCGTGACGCAATCGTCCTGCTGCCCGTCGCCTCCACGGAACAGCACGGGCCTCACCTCGCAACAGGCGTCGACATGTTCCTCGGCATGGACGGCTGCAGGCGCATCGCCGAAAAGGTGTCGAAACATCGGCCCTGCATCGTTGCCCCGTCCGTGTGGATGGGGCTTGCCGAGCATCATGTCGCATTCGGCGGCACATTCACGCTGCCGCTCTCGGTCTGGCACGCGGTGCTGCGCGAACTGTGTCGCTCGATATTGCGTGCGGGTTTCAAGAAGATCCTGCTGGTCAACAGCCACGGCGGCAATGTGTCGGCACTGAACGCGCTCACCGTTGATCTATCGATGGAGCTCGATGCGAAGATCGCCACCACGACGCTGTACGCCATTGCGCACGAGAGCGGCGCTTACGCAAAAATTCTCGAGAACCAGAAGGTCGTCATGCACGCCTGCGAAGCTGAGACGTCCATGATGCTGGTGGTCGCGCCGGACTGTGTGCGCAAGGACAAGCTCAAGGAAGCGCACGGCCCGGACGTAACACGCGAGACCGCGCTCGCCCGCCCGCTCCATATCTGGAAGTCGTTCAAAGACATGACGCCGACAGGCGTCGTCGGCGATGGCCGCAAGGCGACCGCCGAGAAGGGCGAGAAACTCTTGGACATTGCCGCCCAGAGCATCGCTGACCTGCTGATCAAGGGCGAGCCGTGGGGATAAGCCCACGGCCGCCTGCACACGAGACGCGCGCCGTCAGGCGCTTTTCCCTCACAGCTTGAACGGCACGACCTTTTGCTTCTGGTCGCCCAGGCCCTCGATGCCGAGGGTCATGCTGTCGCCGGCGTTGAGGTACACGGGCGGTTTCATACCAAGGCCGACGCCAGGAGGCGTGCCCGTGGTGACGACGTCACCAGGTTCGAGGACCATGAACTGGCTGATGTAGTGCAGGCAGTGGGCGATCGAGAAGATCATCGTCTTGGTCGTCCCGGTTTGCATCCGCTTACCGTTGACATCGAGCCACATCGACAGCGCCTGCACGTCCTTGATCTCATCGGTGGTGACAAGCCAGGGACCGAGCGGGCCGGATGTTTCGAAGCTCTTGCCCTTCATCCACTGGCCGCCGATTTCCATCTGGAAGTGGCGCTCGGACATGTCGTTGCAGATGGTGTAGCCGGCGATGTGCTTGAGCGCGTCCTCTTCTTCGACGTAGCGGCAGCGGGTGCCGATGACGAAGGCGATCTCGACTTCCCAGTCGAGCTTCTTGGAGCCCTTGGGGATCATGACGTCATCGTTCGGTCCAACGATGCAATTGGCAAGCTTGTTGAACAGGATGGGCTCTTTCGGGATCGGCGCGCCGGTTTCGGCAGCGTGGTCGGCGTAGTTGAGACCGACGGCGATGAAGTTGTGCACGCCTCCCACAGGCGCCCCCATGCGCACGCCCTTGGGCGCTTCCGGCAGCGACTTCGGATCGATGGCGCGCAGCTTGGCGAGGCTGGCCGGTGACAGCGTCTCGCCGGTGATGTCTTTGACGTGGCCCGACAAATCGCGGATGGCGCCGGACGTGTCGACGAGGCCGGGTTTTTCGGCGCCAGGGGCGCCGAAGCGGACGAGTTTCATATACAGTCTCCTGTCGGGTGGCTGGCGCTTGGCGCCTGTCAGAGCAGCGTTCGGTAGGTTGCCGCCGCCCCCGTTGGCAAGCTCCAAATCCGCATGCCCGAGATGTGCCGAAGTGCCGTAGGGAGATGTTGCACGCTTCTTGCTTCACATCGGCGTGAACCCTGGGCGCTCTTCGGGCAGGCGCCAAATATTGGCCGACCGTGTATGCACACAACGTCGACGACATTGCTGAAAACGACCTTATCGCTCTTGCACGCGACGGGCCTCGCGGGGCTGTTCTCGCCGCTGACACGGGGCGCCGGCGCCATCTTGATGCTGCATCAGGTGTCGCCGGGCGAGCCCGCAGACTTCGAACCGAACCGCATTCTGCGCGTAACCCCGGATTTTCTGGACCAGACCATTCGCCAGGTTCTTGAATCCGGTTTCGAGGTTCTGTCCCTGGATGAAGTGTCAGCCCGCCTCAAATCGGGACAATCCGGGCGCCGCTTCGTCGCGTTTACCCTCGATGACGCCTACAAGGACAATCTCGTCTACGCCTATCCCGTGTTCAAGAAATACGGGTTGCCCTTCACTGTGTACGCACCAACAGATTACATTGATGGCAAGGGCGAATTGTGGTGGCTCGGTCTTGAGCGCGCGCTCGGCGCCTTGGCAACCGCTGACATCATCATGGATGGCGAACAGCAAACCTTCCCACTCACCACCGCCCGCGAGAAGAACCTCGCCTACGACAGGATCTACTGGTGGCTTCGGTCGATCGACGAGACGGTCGCGCGCCAAAAGGTGCGCGAACTCTGTGCCAACGCAGGGATCTGTCTCAATGCTTTGTGTCGTGAGCTGATTATGGACTGGGACGAGTTGCGCCATCTCGCGGCTGATCCGCTCGTCACGATCGGCGGGCACACACGTCGCCACTATGCCGTCAGTCGTCTGGGTGCGGGTGCGGCCCGGTCCGATATCGTCGAGGGCTTGTCGCGCCTCGAGGCCGAGTTGCAGCGCCCGATCCGCCATTTCAGTTTCCCTTTCGGAGACGAGCGCAGCGCGGGCCCTCGTGACTTTGCCATGGTGCGCGATCTCGGGCTGGCGACAGCCGTGACGACCCGCAAAGGCGTGGTCCGCCCTGAACACAAGGACGCGCTCCACGCCTTGCCGCGCTTGTCGCTCAACGGTGACTATCAGCATGCGCGATATGTCGACGTGCTGCTGTCGGGCGTGCCGTTCCACCTGCGTGATCTCGCGCGCAGACTGGCGCCGAAGCCAGCTGTTGGCTGAGAACAAACGAGAACCTTGACCCCTCTGCGGTTGCATGGGACGGGCAGCACAAAGCTGCCCTTGAGTTCAGGTTCTGGAGGTTTTCTTGTCCGCTCCCACAACAGACGTTGTCGCCCTCGGCAATGCCATCGTCGATATCATCGGTCGTTGCGACGATGCCTATCTGGCCAAACACGGCTGCCCCAAGGGCGGCATGAGCCTGGTCGATGAAAAGCGCATCGAGGCGCTCTATGCCGGCATGGGCCCGGGCGTTGAGATGTCGGGCGGCTCGGCGGCCAACACGGTTGTCGGTGTCGCCTCGTTCGGTGGCAAGGCGGCCTTCATCGGCAAGATCGCCGCCGACGACTTCGGCCGCATCTTCGCGCACGATATCAAGGCCGCGGGCGTCGCCTTCGACAACTCTGCGGTGCCCAAAGGCACCGGAATTCCCGGCACCTCGCGATCGCTCATCCTGGTCACGCCGGACGGCGAGCGCACCATGAACACGCTGCTCGGTATCTCGACACACTTCGCCGCCGCCGACCTCGACAAGGCCAAGATAGAAGCGGCCAAGGTCACCTACCTCGAAGGCTACCTGTTCGACAGCGATGCCGGCAAAGCCGCGTTTCGCAGCGCAGCGGCCATCGCGCGCGCGGCCGGCCGCGAGGTCGCACTGACGCTGTCAGACAGCTTCTGCGTCGACCGCCACCGAGCCGACTTCCGCGCGTTCGTAAAGTCCAACGTCGACATCCTATTCGCCAATGAGAGCGAAATCCTGTCGCTCTATGAGACCACATCGTTCGACGCCGCTGTCGCGCATGTGACGAAGGACGCGAAGCTGGCGGCACTCACACGTTCGTCAAAAGGCTCGGTCATTGCCTCAGCCGGTGGTGTGGTCACGGTTGCCGTCGAGCCGGTCGCCAAGGTCGTCGACACCACCGGCGCTGGCGATCTCTACGCGGCCGGCTTTCTCTATGGCCACACGCATGGCAAATCACATGAGGTGAGCGGCCGCCTCGGCTCGCTCGCGGCCGCCGAAATCATCTCGCACGTCGGCGCCCGCCCCGAAACCAAACTTGTCGACCTCGCCAAGGCCAAAGGACTCATGTGAGTTCAGCGGCTAAGGTCCAGCTCAGCGCGCAAAGTCTAAGTGCAGTCGCCCCATTCCCGCCATCAGGGCAAGCTCAAGTGAACTCCTGCGATGTGTGGCGGTGGCAGCGAAGGTCGATACGCCGGTCACTCCCCGGTTTGGCCTGCCCCGCCCGCATCGCGTGAGTACCACTCAACGCTGTCCGGTTGCTTATGCGCGTTTTCGGCACTCATGCTGTCGTCTGTCTTGCCGGCATGTGCATCGCGACAGGCGTTGTGCCGGCCGCAGCCGCGCCGCCGCGGACAATCAAGGCGGAACCCGCGGCGCAGAGTGTCTTTGCCTCGCCTGAGATGATTGCGCGCTGGATCAACGGCTATCGCGCCAAGCCAGAGCCAGACAAACTGCCGGCGGCCGTCAAGGCCATGAGCGTCTACAGTCTGTTCAAGGACACCGAGACATCAGGCCTCTACATCGGCTTCATGGCGGGCGTACTCGCCGGCGAAGGTGCCAAAGCCGACGCCATGCTGGCGCGCCTGTTTCCCCTGCCGCCCGAAGACCACATCGCCGTCATCAAGGCTGTCGCCTACTCAGGATTACCGAACTGGAAGACTTCGCTGAAGAGTATTGCCGAGCGCATGCCGGCGCGAGCCAACGTGGTCGACCGGTATTTGACCGATAAACTTCCAACACTCGCCGCGCTGCCGCTCGACGCCGGTGCTGGCCCGCTCGATGTGCTGTGGGGCGTCTACTATGCGACCGGCAGCTATGAGCCGATCCTGCGCATCATCTCGATCCTGCCCTGGTCCAAAACGGCGGCCAATGTCGACCGCCTCACCATCGGCTCCATGGCCCGCTGGACCCTCGCGCAGAACGCCAGCCGCGACATGGAGTTGCTCGGCCTCCTGAAGCGCGCGCTTGCCGCCGAACCAAAGGCGACGTCCGGCGCACTGCGCGAGATTGTCGAGGCCGCCGAAATCGGCGAGATCGCCAAGATCCGCAAGGATGCCATCGCCGCGATCGAGACCATGAAGGTCAAGGGCTCCAAGACCCTGCAGGACTACAACTGGTGGAGCCAGGCCGGCCAGACCGTGCTGGCGCTCGGGTGCGTCACGGCAAGTGCGCTCGGCCAGGCCCAGATCGGCGTGCCCTGTGTGATCGGAGGCGCACTGTCGGGCGTGGCGGCAAAGGCCTTCCAGCCGAAGGAGTAAGGCTATTCCCGCCGCAGCCCCGGGTCTGCGAGGTGCTGGCGCAGCATCTCCTGATACGCCTTCGTCATGTCGTTGACGAAGGCTTCGTGATCTTCGACGCCGATCACGATGTTGCCGACGTAGGCGTTGTAGCGCGCAGCCGCGTAGAGGAACGCCATGTGCAGTTCCGTTGCCGCAACGGTCTGGTTTTCGCGGTTGGCGACGTCGATGAACTTGCCCGACACTTTGAGGAACGCCGCCGTACCGAGCTTGCCTTCGCGGCGCATGTCGGAGGCTTCTGCGCGGCGGTTGGCGCGGTTCGGCTTTTGGGGTGTCTCAGTCATGGCGGCGCTCGCGTTCCAAGGGGCTCTGAGGAGGCAGATGCAGCCTCTTTAGCAGAGCTTTTCGGACCTGTGGATGCACGCGGCAGACGCAACCCCGCTAGGGCAACCTACCGCTTGCCAGGTATCACGCTGTCGAGCATGCGCTCGGCTTGGACGCGATTGTCCTCGCGGGTCTGTAAAATGTAGTAGGCAACGCCACCGGGTGTATTGCGCACGCGGACAACGACATCGGCGAACTTGATGCCAGACCGCGTTTGCACAATCACCGTCGGCGCATTCGGGTTATGGTTCGCGTGGAGTTGCTGATAGCTATCCGGCACGCTGAACGCTGGCTGCCAGACCATCGTGCGCATGGCCTTCTCGATTTTGCCTGATGGCTCCGGGCTGCTCCGGGTCTTGTCCAGGCCCACCAAAAGGCGCGCGTCCGTCGGGCACCGCGGCGCAGGACACGCCCACGCGCCGAGCATCATCACGCCGGTTTCCTGGCGGAAGATATAATCGAGATTCTGTGTGGTTTCGCCCAAGTGGACCCAAGGCGCGCGGATATCAAGGACGGCCTGATAGCGGTTGAAGGCAAAGGCCCAAAGTCCACCGACAACGCCAACGATGGCGATCACGACAATGGCAATAATCCGGCCCATGGCTCAGTCCCGCGCGCATTAAGACCAAGCCACTCTAACGCAGCATAGCTAACGCTTTGCTTCCGGATAGGCGGTCATCTTGTGGACGGCCACGACGTGAAACAGGTACAAATGACCGACGATTGGGGCAAACAGGCCACAGGGGAAGGCTCCGCAGGTGGTCTACACGGCAAGCTGACTTTGAGGTGCCCCATACATCGTATACTCAAAGGGCTCGTGCAGAGCCGATGTGTAAACTGGGTAAGCGGTGGGACTGCGCCGATGTTGTATAAGCCTAGCCGGAACCGATCGCTTTTGGGCCAATCACGGTTGTGCGTTGCGGCAATTTTTGTCGGCTTGCTCGCGTCCGTGCTTGCGCAAGCCGCGGCCGAGACGCCTGCACCAGGCGCGACCAACCAGCCCGCAACGGCGTCGCCAGCCACACCACCCTTATCGGCCTCAAAGCTTGCTCGGATTTTCACCTCGGGGACCTTCAAGATCACGGACGAGGCCGGCCGCACGATCCTGGCTCGCGGCGCCGGCACGCCGTCACCGGACAGCATCATCACCGAGCAGGATTTCGTAGCCGCCGTTGGCGATCCCGCCCGATCAACCGAAGACGTCGCGGCCTTGTGGGACGTGTTCGCATCCTCGGACGCCGCGTCCATGCCCGCGCTCGCCATGTTGAAAGCGCTGGTTATCGCCACGGATGCCCCGCGGAGCCGGGAGGCCATGTGGAGCGAATTGGGCGCCAAAGCCAAGACGCTCGTAGCAGCCCCCGCCCAGGACCGCGCCCTGGTCGGCATGTTCGAGCGCCACAGAGGCGAGCTCTTGCCGATCCTTTCCGTCACGCGCGAAACCGAAGGCGGCGGCGACGAGATGGCGCAATTGATGCTCCACACCCGCATTTTTGGCGCAGACTTCGACGCCAGCCTTGCCCACATGCTGGAGCGCAACCCGGGTGCGGTCGCGCGACTGATGGAGCGCGAACGCGAACGCGGCCACCCCGCGAAATGGGAGAAGGTGGCGTTCGACGGCATGATGCGCTGGCGGACAACGCGGCTCAGTGGGTCAACCACGCGCACGGCCCAGCCGCTCGACGTGCTGGATGCCACGGGTGAAATGTTCATCACCATGTTCAACAGCCTACACGGCCTTGAAGGGTGGTATCGCGAACAAATGCTCAAGGGCCTCAGCCCCATCGAGGTGTTCAACGCGGCCGTCGGCGGCGAGCAGGAACTTTATCGCCTCGGCACGTCAGGATATCGCGGCTTTTTGCATCCTGTGATCCTGCGCGGCATCAAAGAGAGTGGATCGCTGGAGGCGTTTCTGCAGACGGCAGCGCGGAGCATCAGCACACCGTCCAGTGGCCTTGCCGCGAGGCGCGGTCTCGTTTTTGTGCGCATCGCCTCATCGTTCGGGTTGCTCGACTCCGTGCTCGAAACCGTCCGCGATCGCGATACCTTTATCGCCGAAGCCATCGGCTCACTCGGTGATCCCCGCAGCTTTGAAAGCAGCAGCACCATCGTGGTCGATCTGCTGACGGGTCGCTCGACGTCGCCGCAAGCGCAGGCCTTCAAGCGCATTTTGCTTGACCGGCTTTACGCAAGCCACGCGGCGGCAACTGTCCCCTCCGAACGCAGTGTTTTTGGCAGCATGCTCTCGGCCTATCAGACCGTCACGGGAGACCGGCGGAGCGCTCAAATCGATCGCGATTTCCCACTCGATACATCGTTGCAGCGGATACCCTTTGCGCGACTGTTTGATGCCGACGGCAAGCGCGGCCTCATCCATCGGATGTTCATGCGGCTGGACCAGGACGTCGACGCCGTCAATACCTATGGCAGCATCCGCACGCTCATGCGCCAACTTCGGGCATCGGTACGTGACGAGCGCAACCACGCGGTTTATCGCGTGTCGGAGCGCAATCGCACGGTCGAGATCTATGTCAACAAGCCGAGCACATCAGGCGTAAAGGGCGGCATCACGGATATTGCGGTCGCTCTTGGCGGCGCGCGCGTGCACACCATCGTTGGCCGCGGCCACACGGGGATCATAACGCCACTGCAGAAAGACTCCCGTCGTATGCTCGGCGAGCGTGCCCGCGAGGTCGCGCTTGTGATTGTTGGGGCATGCGGCGGGGATGCGTCCGTGCGCGAGATGATCGGCACCTACGGCTACGTGCCCTTCGTCACCACCAAATCGACGGGGCGGCAGGTGATCAACAACGAGATCGTCGAGGCGTATGTCGAGCGCCTGCTTGACATGCAGCCGCATCAGACCTTGGCCATGGCTGATGTGCTTGACCAGGCCGTGGCGCAGTTCCTGAAGGCAAAGGCCAACGCCGAGCTGCGCGAGGATGCGCGCCTCTATCATGTCAATGTCACCACCGTGCTGGCGGCACGCCTGTTCGACAGTCATGTGCGCGGCATAGCGGTGCCGCCACTGACGTCAGCTGTGACGGACAAGCCGACCAGCGCCTCGACGACGGCTGCGGCAGACGTGCCGCGCCGCCGGCAAAGCCTTGTCCGCGCCGCAAGCCGCCGAGCTGGCGTGCCGCCGAGCGAGAGCGCCCCACCGCCGGTCGTCGAGCCGTATTTTCAAATCCGCGCCGTGGAACAGCGCTGATGCCAGACGTCATCCACTGGATGGCTCGAACCGCGCGATCAACTCGCGCGCGCTGCCAGGGTATGTGAAGCGCACGTGCGTCACCGGCTGGCGCTCGCGCCATGTCAGACGGTCGACGACGAGGCAGGGCGTCGATGGCATAATGGCAAGATGCTGTGCGCTGGCCAGATCCGGCGTCGTTGCAGTGATACGATGCTCCGCTTCTGTCCAGGGCACGTGTGCGATCAACCAGGGCCCAGGCGCGATCCACAGAAATGCCTCATCGTCGGCGGCGGGCACGGCCGCGAGATTGATCACACGATCTTCGAAGCAATAGGGCGTCTCTGATCCGAGATGCAGACACGTGACGGCCAAGATCGGTACTGCCTTTGAGAGGCCGAGACGACGGCGATCCGCCTCCGTCGCCGTGTGGCGCCGCAGCGCGAGACGCGTGAACCGATACACGCGGCCAAGGTCCTCCACCTCGGTCTTGAGATCGCTGATCTCCAGCACCGCCGCCTGCGAGCGGGGGCGACATACAAAACTGCCAGCCTTGCGACGTCGCTCGATCAGGCCGGCGCGCGCGAGTTCGCTCAGCGCCTTGTTCACGGTCATGCGAGAACACTCATACACCGTGGCGAGTTCGTGCTCGAAGGGAATGCGATGCCCCGGCGGCCAATGACCACTCAAGATGTGTCGCTTGATGTCGGAGAGAATGCGCGTGTGCAACGATGCATCCGTCGCGGTGAGCGCACGCTGCAGATGCTTGCGTTCGCGACCGAGGGGCGTCGTCATGCGGCCAGAACCTCACGCAGGACCGATTTGAAGCGCTCCCGGATCAACGTGCGCTCATGATGCTGACCGCCGCTGACGCGCTTGATGCCGCGGACCCAGACACTGTCGATCATGCGACGGCCGGCGAAGATCCAAGCGTCCAGGATCTGGTCGCCTTCTAGAGACCCCAGTGCATCGGCTTCGAGATCGAGCGAAACCATATCGGCTGGTGCGCCGACGGCCAAGGCCGGTGTAGGGTCTCCCAGGGCTTGCGCACCGCCAGCAGCAGCACCGTCGTATAGGGCGCGCCCTGTCGACCCTCCGGCAACAGCCAGCACATTGCGCGCGCGATGCAGCAAGCGCTGCGAATACTCCAACTGTCGCAGTTCGCCGGCCGCATCGATCAGCACATTGCTGTCGCTGCCGATGCCAAAGCGTCCGTTCTCGGAGCGAAATTCCGCTGCAGCAAACGTGCCGTCGCCAAGATTGGCCTCAGTGATGGGACACAGGCCGGCAACTGCGCCCAAGCGCGCCAGCGCGGAGGTTTCGTTGGCGGTCATATGCGTCGCGTGGATGAGGCACCAACGCGGGTCAACGGCGGCGTTTTCAAGCAGCCATTCCACCGGGCGTTTGCCCGACCAAGCCACACAATCTTCGACCTCGCGCATCTGCTCGGCCACATGGATGTGGAAGGGAGCTTGCGGCGCAAGCACTTGCAATTCGGCCAGCTCTGACGGGGTGACGGCACGCAGGCTATGCGGCGCGACGCCGACGATCGCCCCAGCAACGGAACTGGCATGGCGCCGCGTCTCAGCGAGCAATCGACCGAACTGATCGAGATCACAAACAAACCGGCGCTGGCCGTCGTGCGGCGCGGCGCCGCCGAAATTCCCATGGGCGTAGAACACGGGCAACAGAGTGAGGCCGATACCTGTCGCCGACGCCACGGCACAGATGCGCGCAGCCATCTCTGCAATGTCGACATAGGGCTGGCCGTCCCTGTCGTGATGCAGATAGTGAAACTCGCCGACGCGCGTAAAACCGGACTCCAGCATCTCGACGTAAGCCTGCGCGGCAATGGCCTGCATCTGATCCGGCGTGAGCGTCAGGGCGAAACGGTACATGATCTCGCGCCATGTCCAAAAACTATCGGCAGACGTGCCACGCACCTCAGCCAACCCGGCCATGCCGCGCTGAAAAGCATGACTGTGCAGGTTCGGCAGGCCAGCGACGAGCGCGTGCTGGCGGTCGTCATGCGGCTGTGGCGCGACGCCCAACTCGATGCGGGCAACGCTGCCATTGGCTGTTTCAATCCGCACGTCGGCTGCCCAGCCGTCGGCCAGCAAGGCAGTGCGGGCATGGATCGATGGCATCGTCTAACTCCCAGTACTCGCGCCCTGTACTCACGGCCCACTACTCACGGCCTGCCGCCGCACATTTATTACGTCTATACATAATCCGCAAAGCCGGTAGAGGCCATGTCCATGTCCCACACGTCAATTACGGCGCCCATCGATCTGCTGCTGACCAACGCACGCCTCGCGACGTTGGCACACGGGACAGTCGGGCTCGGCCTCGGCGAGGTGAAGGCGCCCATCGTGATCGGCCGCGATCACCTGGGTTCAGGCTCGGTCGCGTCTCCCAACCGCGAGACCGAGGCGATGCGCGACGGCTCCGACGCCGTATCGGATTGGCCGCTGTTGAATGCGCTGCTCAACTGCGCGTCCGGCGCCACCAGGGTTTCGATTCACCACGGCGGCGGCGTTGGTATTGGCTATTCGCAGCACGCCGGCATGGTGATCGTCGCCGATGGGACGCCCGACGCGGCGCGCCGCCTAGAGCGCGTGCTCTGGAACGAGCCGGCGTCGGGCGTCATGCGCCACGCCGACGCCGGCTACGACAGTGCCATAGCCTGCGCGCGCGAGAAGGGGCTCAATCTACCGGGTATCCCCTGATATCACGCCTTCTTCGGCGGGATCGGAACGATGGTCATCGGCGTCGCGAAGAAGCGATAGCCGTCGCCCTGCTTGGCGAGATTGCCGTAGCCCGGCCAGGGGAAGTGGAAACCAAGCATCGGGATCTTGTCTTTCGACAGCATGTCGAACACGCGCAGGCGCGACTGCACGGCTTGTTTCGGGTCGCTGTCGTAGGCGAACTCCGTCTTGGGCCGTTCGGTCAGCAGGATCTGGTGGTGCGAGATGTCGCCCGTGAACGCGAGACGCTGCTTATCAGACTCGATGAGATAGATTGTGTGGCCAACCGTATGGCCTGGCGCACTCATGGCCTGGATGCCCGGAAGAACCTCCTTGCCGTCGGCGACGAAGTTGATCTTGCCCTTGTAGGGCAGCAGGTTGTCGCGCGCATGTTTGACGAACATGCCCAGGTCTTTGTTGGTCAGCTTGGTCTCGTCCGTCCAGAAATCATAATCCGCCTTGGAGAGGTGGATGGTCGCGTTCGGGAACAGCTTCTTGCCCTTGGCCGTCGCAAGACCGCCGATGTGGTCGATGTGCGCATGCGTACAGACGATATCGTCAATCTGACCGGGCTGGATTCCGGCCTCACGCAAGCTCGTGAGCAGGCGCCCAGTGGTCGTACCGAATGCCTTGGAAAAGCCCATGCCACTGTCGAACATGACGAGACGGCTGCCCGTGTTGAGCACGAGAATGTTCTGCTCCAGCACAATGCTGTCCAGCGGCAGGAAGTTGTCGGCGAGCAGCTTTGAGACCTCGGCCTCGGGCATGCCTTTCATGGTGTCGGTCGGCTTGCCAAGCGGCAAAGGCCCGTCGGAAATCACGGTCGCCTGGAACTTGCCGACGGGAAACCGATAGAAATATGAAGTCTGCGATTTCGCCATCGGCGCGCGGGCCAGGGCACCCGTGACGCTGAAGCCAAGCGCACCCGTTGCCACGAGGCCTGTGCTGCCGAGCAAGGCGTCGCGCCGCGTGAGGCGCAAGCCCTTGTGTCCCGATTCATCCGACATCTGTGTCTCTCCCGGAATGAGGGTTATGATTTTGTCATGCTCGGGCAGCGCATCACGCGGCCCGGTTGAGAGATACACACAAGTTCACGATCTGATCAATTCGGTCGATCCGGATTGGCCATTCTCGATTCCTCTGACGCGTGTCCGGGCCTGCGCGTCTGCAGTGCCCTCTGTCGGTATGAGCTTCGGGGTAATCGTCCGCGAAGCGGGCCGCCTTGACTGGTCTATTTTGTGCGCGACGCGCGCTCATCTGCTGGATCCCGCATCTGCGCGCGGCCTGAAGAGGCCGCATTTGTGCGGGATGGCGAAGTTTTCGTTCATACGATTGCCCCGCCCCCCAATGACCCGATGTCCCCCCAATGACCCGATGGCCCTCGGCGCTACCCTTCGCTATAAGCGCGCTTCCGAACAGCCCAGCAGCGAAAGCCCCGCATCCGGCGGGTGAGACCCATGTCGAAACAAGACAAAGTGAGACGCCCCGAGGCACGCCTGCCGAAGGGCTTCGAGGACACGAGCGGCGATGCCCTGCGCACCACCACGCGCATGCTGGCGATCATCCGAGAGGTGTATGAGCGCTATGGCTATGAGCCGCTGGAAACGCCTGCGTTCGAGTACACCGATGCGCTCGGCAAATCGCTGCCCGACCAGGATCGGCCGAATGCGGGCGTGTTCTCGATACAGGACGAGGACGAACAGTGGATGAGCCTGCGCTACGACATGACGGCGCCGCTCGCCCGCTACGTCGCCGAGAACAAGCAGACCATCCCGACGCCCTATCGCCGCTATACGATGGGTCCCGTCTGGCGCAACGAGAAGCCGGGACCGGGCCGCTTCCGCCAATTCATGCAGTGCGACGCCGATACGGTCGGCACAGAGAACGTCGCAGCGGACGCTGAGGCGTGCATGCTGATGGCGGACGTGATCGAGGCGCTCGGGCTGCCGTCGGATCAGTTTCGGATCAAGCTCAACAATCGCAAGATTCTCGATGGCTTGCTCGAAACGACCGGTATCGATCCGGCGAGCGAGGCCGATGCCCAGCGCCGTCTCGGCGTTCTGCGCTCCATGGACAAGTTCGACAAGTTCGGGCTCGACGGCGTTAAGTACCTGCTCGGCAAAGGCCGCAAGGACGAGAGCGGCGCGTTCACGCCGGGTGTCGGGCTCGATACGCCTGCGACAGACAAGATCCTCGCTTATCTCGCAGCCTCACAAGGCACAGGTGATATGATCGCGGCTGTCGCGCCGCTGTTGGCGTCGAGCGCGCGCGCCGCCGAGGGCCTCAAGGAACTCGCCGATATGGAGGCATTGATCCGTGCAGCGGGCTATCCGTCGGCGCGCATGGGCTTTGACCCCTCCGTCGTGCGCGGCCTCGACTATTACACCGGCCCCGTGTTCGAGGCGGAGCTGACCTTCGACGTCAAGAACGACGCGGGCGAAACCGTACGCTTCGGCTCGGTAGGCGGCGGCGGGCGCTATGACGACCTCGTGGCGCGCTTTACGGGCCAGAAGGTGCCGGCGACAGGCTTCTCGCTCGGCCTCTCGCGCCTGCAGACGGCGCTTGCCAGCATCAAGTCAGGCAAACGCGAGACGCTCGGCCCCGTGGTCGTGCTCGTCATGGATAAGGCCGAACTGCCGCGCTATCAGGCCATGGCCGCGAGCTTGCGCAAGGCTGGCATCCGCTCGGAAATGTACCTGGGCACATCAGGCATGAAGGCGCAGATGAAATACGCCGACAAGCGCGGCGCGCCGTGTGTGATCATTCAGGGCTCGGACGAACGCGCCCGAGGCGAAGCGCAGATCAAGGACCTGATCGAGGGCGCCAAGGCGGCACTCGCCATCAAGGACAACAAGGAATGGAAGGAAGCGCGGCCGGCGCAGCTATCGGTGTCGGTGGACAAGCTGATCGAGGCCGTGCGCGAGGTCTTGGCGCGGCATGCATAAGACCAGAGGCTCGAGAGTGTTCACTTGCCACGCGGCGGCCGTCGCCGATTACTCCGCTTTGACGACGACCGGTTTTGGAGGCGCAGCCTGAATGTAGGCCTCGATGGCGTCGTCGATGGTGTCGCCGCCGGGCACGTCGGTGACGTGCTTCGCCAAGCTCTCGAGCCCACGCGGAACAGGTCCACCAAAGGCCCAGTCCAGCATCTCGACCGTGTGTACGATGGGGATGTCGGTGCCGATACCGATCTGGGTGATGCAGCCGATATTTCCAGCCGCGACAATGTCGGGCCGCACTTTGCGGATGTTCTCGACTTTGCGTTGGCGCAGCTCGTTGGCAATGTCGGATTGCAGGATGTTGTAGACGCCAGCCGAGCCGCAGCAGATATGGCCCTCGGGCACATCGACAACGGAGAAGCCGGCCTTCTTGAGCAGCGCCTTGGGCTCCTCGGTGATGCGCTGACCGTGCTGCATGGAGCAGGCCGAGTGATAGGCCACGCGTAGCGATGACCAGCGGCGTGGGGGCCCAAGATCAAAATTCGAGACGAACTCCGTTACGTCACGTGTCATGTCGGAGATCTGCTGCGCTTTGGCGGCATACTCGCCGCCTTCGCGCGCAAACATGTGGCCGTAATCCTTGACCGTCGTGCCGCACCCGGAGGCGTTGATGATGACGGCGTCGACGGGGCCAGTCGACATGACTTTGAACCACGCATCGATATTGGCTTTCGCCATCGTGAGTGCTGCCTGTTCGCGTCCCATATGATGTACCAGCGCGCCGCAGCATCCCGCGCCTGGCGCCACTTCGACATCG
Organism: Hyphomicrobiaceae bacterium; assembly: GCA_031374735.1. Taxonomy (GTDB): domain Bacteria; phylum Pseudomonadota; class Alphaproteobacteria; order Rhizobiales; family Hyphomicrobiaceae; genus JABFRJ01. Next base: position 45,724 of record JANMGQ010000230.1, read on the forward strand.
ACGCCAGCCCGGGCCAGCAAGCGGATTGTTGCATCGTTGATATCGGGGCGCAGCACCTGCTGTGCACAGCCGGCAAGCAGGATGACGCGCTTCTTGCGCTCGCCTTTGGTGGCGGCCTTGCCGGGGCCTGCGAACTTTGCGCCACGGCGAATTGGGTTTTTGGGCGCCAGATCCAGCATCGCGACGAGTTCTTTCAATCCAAGCCGCTTCAACAGCGGCTTGAACACCATGCCGATGCCGGCCAGGCGCACCGCGCGGCTGAAGCGCTCCGGATACGGCACGATGTAGGCGAGCAGGTCGCGCATGGCCTTGTCGCGCCAGGAGCGTTTGCCGGTTTCCTCGATGTGGATGCGGGCGTGGTCCACCAAGTGCATATAGTCGACGCCGCCAGGACAGGTGGTCATGCAGGACAGGCACGACAGGCATCGGTCGACATGATGCTGGACCTCGGCCGTGGCAGCTTTGCCGCCCTCGAACATGTCCTTCATCAGGTAGATGCGGCCGCGCGGGCTGTCGCGTTCGTCGCCGAGCAGCACATAGGTGGAACACGTCGCCGTGCAGAGGCCGCAGTGCACACATTTGCGCAGGATCTTGTCGATCTCGGCAAGGCGCGGTTCGGCGAGTTGTGCCGGGGTGAAGTTCGTCTGCATGGTCGGCTCCGCAACCGACATCGTTAACATGCCGGACCGGCGTGTCATGCGGCAGACATCGGGCGATGGCAAGGACGCGACAGGCACACACCTGTGACTGGCGCGCATGTCGCCTTTCGAGGCATCCGGCTGCCTCTCTGTGCACTGACGGTGAATTGATACAGCGCTGCGCACATCATCCGAACTGATCATAGTGCGTCCAGCGCTCTGGATTCGTCCTTTGTCGGTCTGAATTTCAAATGTTCTGTCACGTTCTCATCTGTTCGAATGACGACACGAGTACTGCACACACTCGATGATGGGCGAGTGTCGCCGTGCGCCGAAGCGTCGATTGCTGAAGGAAAGTACGAATGTCTGCCGTTGTGCCCGCATCCCGGTCGTCTCAGCCATCGATCAGTCGATTTAGCCCGGCGCTGCTCATCACGGCGTTGCTGCCGTTCTGCGTCGGCTACTTCATGTCGTTCTATTTCCGCACCGTGAATGCGCTGATTGCGGTTCCCTTGGCAGCCGAGTTGAATATCGGGGCGGCCGAACTGGGGCTGCTGACGGCCGCCTACTTTTTCACAGCCGCCGTGATGCAATTGCCTGTGGGCTTCGCGCTCGATCGATTTGGCCCACGCCGGGTGCAGATTGCCTCGCTTGCAATTGGTGGTTTCGGTGCATTGCTTTTCGGCCTGGCCGAGTCGTTCTGGCCCCTGCTCGCCGGACGCGCCCTGATCGGTGTCGGCATCGCAAGCGCCATGGTATCAGCGATGAAGGTTGCCGCCCTGCGATTTCCGCTCGAACGTGCTGGCCTCCTCAATGGCTTGATCATCGCCTCTGGCGCCGTTGGAGCCATTGCTGCATCCTCGCCGTCAGAAATGCTGCTGTCGCAGATGACATGGCGCGACCTGTACCTCTGGCTCGCGGCAGTCATGGGCATGCTTTGGCTGGTCAATGTCTTCATCGTGCCACGGGACGCTCCAAGCGCATCGGCAGCGGCGAACGCGGGCGGGTTCGGAGCAGTGATGCGTGACCGGCGCTTCTGGCGCATTGCCCCGATGGCGGCGTTGGTCATTGGAACCTCGTGGGCCTACCACGGATTATGGCTCGCCGTTTGGCTTGCGGACGCAGCCCATCGACCGGCGGCAGAGGTTGTGCAGCTGCTGCTCCTGACCGCCGTCACGTTTGGCGCCGGCGCGCTTGGGTTCGGGGCATTGCTCGACGTTTTGCGGCGCTTTGGAATTGGCCCGGCACCTGTGATGGTGGTCGCGGCCTTGTTGGTCGTGTCAGTCGAGTTGGCGATGGCGATTGATCCGGCGCTTCCGGTGGCCATTCCGGCAGCGATCCTGGGATTTGTCAGCGCTGCAACAGTGGTGTCGTTCACGGCGTTGCGGGGCCTGTTCGACGTTGCTCTGGTCGGCCGCGCCAACGGCCTGATGAACACTTTGAACTTCGGCCTCGCCTTCGCAATTCAGAGCGGCTTCGGCGTTATCATCGCTCTCGGGGGCAGGGACGCCCAGGGCCACTACGCCCCAAGCGCATTTGCACCCGCGCTGTTGATCTGCGCGATAATGAAGCTGCTGGCGGTGTTTTGGTATCTGGCGGCGCCCACATCGAGCCCGAAACGGCTTTGGCACCGCATGGGATACGCGGCCGCACTTCCGTTGCTCCTGCTTGCAGGCGTCCACCTCGCGCCGTCAGAGGAGGTCTCCGCACTGCAACTGCGCGTCACCAATCTAATGCCGTCAATGCGCCAGAGCCTGGCGGCTCAAGGCCAAGCGGCTCCAGTCGCACTGGAACCACGACAGCGCGCACTAAAGCCCGATGCATTGCTGGATACGGTCCGTCTGCTGGAGGCCGAATTGAAATCCGCGGCCGCGCGCGAAGACCGGGTGATTGCGGCACTCGTGGCCCTCACCAGGGAGAATGAAAGCAGCCGCCAACAGTTGAGCGCGATAGGGGCGCGACTGGCCTCTATCGAGCACGCATTGGCAGACCGAGCGTTGACCACGTCAACACCTGTCGCATCGACCGCATTGGCCGCGCCGTTTGAGCCAACGCCGCTGTCGACCGCCGCGACGCCAAGCCCCTCGACGCCAGGCCCATGCCAGGCTTCTGAACTGAACCAAATGTCTGGCACGGTTACATTCGGGCGGGATCAATCTTCGGTCGACTTCAGAAACGTCTCCGGCATCGGTGCGTTACTCGACGTCCTGCGTCGCTGTGCCAGGACAAAGCTGTTGGTCGAGGGCTTTGCCGATCCGCGCGGGGATGAAGCGGCAAACCGCACGTTGTCGCGGCGGCGCGCGGGGAAGGTCGCGGCATTTCTCGGCGATAACGGCGTGGATCCGGCCCGCATCATTGTTGCGAGCATACCAGCGGACGACGGGCGGCCACGGTCCCGACGCGTCGATGTGTCGTTCATCCTCGAGCCACTGACACGCGCAGGCCGCTGAATGAAAGATGCGTCGGCTTTAACACTTCTTAGCGAATTGCTCTTAACCTTGCGACGAGCGTGGAATGGGCGACGTCGCCTGGGCCGCACCTTTTTGTGCTTTTTCAAGATGGAACGCCCCACGTGACGGGTCCACAGGATACGGCATCGGCTTCGCGTGCGGCAGAGTCCGATTGGCTCACTTGGTCTAGTGATGGGCCGGGCGACGCAATCGCCGAGGGAACATCGCTGTCGGTGCCTGTCGAGGGCGAAGCACTCGATCTGGTTGGCATTCTGTCGGCCGTGCAGGAAACCGCGTACCTGTGGGACATCACGTCTGACGCAATCTCGTGGGAGCACAATGCCGGCGCGGTTCTCGGCGTGCGCCATGGCGAAGAGATCGCGACTGGCCAGGCCTTCCAGTTCTTGATCGCGCCGGAACACATCGGCCGCCGGCATAGCGAGATTGCAGGCGCAACTGCCGACAGTACAACGAGCGGCACGCCCTATCGCGTGCAATATCGTTTCATGCCGGGTGGACGGCGCAGCGAACTCTCACTCTGGCTCGAGGATCACGGCCGCTGGTGGCCTGGCCCGGACGGCAAGCCGGTGCGTGCGCGCGGCGTCATTCGCGTGATCAATGATCGGTATCAGGAGGAGCAGCGTCTTCTCTACCGATCGGACCACGACGAACTCACGGGCCAACTCAACCGCATCCGCCTGACAGAAGCGCTCGACGCCATCGTCGAACGTTCGGCACGGTCGCGGCAATCGTGCGCCTTCCTCGTGGTGGCCGTGAACAACCTCGCGCTGATCAATGAGACCTTCGGCTTCGACATCGGCGACGAAGTCCTGTCGGCCGTTGCCCGCACGATCAAGAACAAGCTGCGCGGCGGCGATACGCTCGGACGCTATTCGTCCAATAAATTCGGCATCATCCTGAACGACTGCGGCCCAGGCGCCATGCGCACGGCCGCCGAACGCTTCATGAAGGCCGTGCGCGATACGCAGATCCAGACCGCTGCCTGCCCCTTGTCGGCGACCGTCTCGATCGGCGGCGTGCTCGTGCCGGATCAGGCGTCGACCGCGTCGAACGCCATCAGTCACGCTCTGCAGGCACTGGACAAATCAAAGCGCGGGCGCAGCGACTGCTTCACCGCTTTTGAGCCGAGCCCGAACCAGGACACGACGCGCAAGCGCAACATCCGCGTCGCCGATGAAGTGACGTCGGCGCTCGACGAGCATCGCATGTTGCTCGCGCTGCAGCCGATCGTGTCGCTGACGACGGGCGAGACCAAGCACTACGAGTGCCTGTTGCGCATCGAGCGCGCGGATGGGTCGGTGACGTCGGCCGGCGAATTCATTCCTGTGGCCGAGCAGTTGGGCCTCGCCCGCCTGATCGATCAGCGCACGCTCGATCTCGCTTGCGATCTGCTGAAGCGCTATCCAAAGCTATCGCTGGCGCTCAACGTTTCGGGCCTCACTGCGACCAACCACGATTGGCTGGTGCAGCTGCATCGCTTGACCGGGGGCCGCAAAGCTATGACCAACCGGCTGATCATCGAGATCACCGAGACGGCCGCCATCAGCGATATCGACCAGACCATCGCCTATGTCGACACTCTGAAGGAGCTTGGCTGCAAGGTCGCCATCGATGATTTCGGCGCGGGCTATACGAGCTTCAAGAACCTGAAGCTGCTCAACGTCGACATGGTCAAGATCGACGGCGCCTTCATCAAGAACCTGGCCACAGATCCGCACGACATGGTGTTTATCCGTGCACTGCGCGATCTGGCAACGACGTTTGGCATTCAGACCGTTGCTGAATGGGTGCAGGACGAGCGCACGGTCGAGCTTCTGCGTGGGGCTGGTATCGATTACATGCAAGGCTTCTATTGCGGCGTGCCGGTGCTCGCCAGCGAGTTCAAGGGTTGAGCCGGGGCTCTTGAACATAGGTGTCTGGCCTCGGGTCAGACACCCCGCTAAACCGGCTGCCCGCTCTTGGGTGCTTTGGTGGCCGCATAGTAGTGCCACAGCAGGCGGGCTGCGATGCCGCGCCAGGGGCGCCAGCGTTGTTCGGCGATGACGGCCAGCGCGTCTGCGGCCGGGCGCTCGTCCAGGCCGAGCCCCATGCGGGCGGCCTCCTGCAGGGCGAGATCACCCGGCGCGAAGACGTCGGCGCGCCCGAGGCAGAACATCAAGTAGATGTCGGCAGTCCAGGGACCGATGCCGCTGATGGCCGTCAGGGCGTCTCTTGCGGCCCCCTCGTCCATGGCGACGAACGCATCGAGATCCAGCCCGGTCGTCACGGCCGCTGAGATGGCGCGCAAGGTTTTGATCTTCGGGCGCGACAGACCGCCCTCGCGAAACTGGTCATCCGACAAGGCCGCAACCGTTTCGGCCGACATGGGCTGTGCGACGGCCGCAAAGCGCGTCCAGATGGCGTTTGCACTTGCAACGGAAACTTGTTGGCCGACGATAATGCGCGCCAGGCCTGGAAATCCCCCCGCATTGCGCCGCAGCGGCGGGTCGCCTGCGAAATCGTGCATCTTGCGCATGGCGGGGCACGCATGCCGTAGCGCGGCGATCCCCTCGCGCACATCCGCGTCGCCCTCGATCAGTCGTGGGACAGACGCCTCTGCCTTGCCACGCGCAATTGCGACTTTCGTCCGCGTTCGCTGGGCCACAGGCTGAAACTTTTCAGTCGTCGGCACGTTTCTGGGGCGAGACTTGGACTTCACGGTTAACGGCGCCTCGGCTATCCTCAACTCGGGAGGCTGAGCATCGCACGCTCTGGGGCCCAGTACCATGGCACACGTACGGATTGGGTTGGCGGATCGTCGACCGACAGTGTTGAACGCAGTCGCGGTGTTGGCCGTCGCAACGATCGTTGCGGCTTTGCCCGCGCTTGCGGCGCGGCGAGATCTCGGCTGGATCGCCTACCGCGACAAAGCCTTCGGCTATGGCTTTGACTATCCAACCGTTATCTTCAAGCCGACTGATGGCGATCCAACCGCCACTCTGGGCGACAGCAAGCGCAAGTCGGGGCAGGTGTTCCGCTCGGAGGACGGCAAGGCTTTTCTGTTGACCGCTGCGTTTGAAAACACCGCGCGGCTGGATCTGGTTGCCTACAAGCAGCGCATCGCCAGCACCGCCTACAAGGACGCCAAGGTCGAGTACGAGCGCACGGCGGCAAACTTCTTCGTGTTGTCCGGATCACGCGGCAAGGACGTTTTTTATGAGCGCGTCACCTTCTCGTGTGGCGGCCGCGTGGTAAACGTGTGGACCATGACCTACCCGCGCACGGAAGGAGCACTCTACGACCGCATCGTTGAAGAGGTGGCGCGCACGTTCCGGCCAACAGATGGGGCTGGGTGTCGGTGATAAAGGACACCCAGGCGATACCGACGCTGCGCTTCGCGCCATCGCCGACCGGCTACATGCACTTGGGACATGCGCGATCAGCGGCAATCGGGCGACGGATTGCGGATGAACTCGACGGCCGCTTTTTGCTGCGCATCGAAGATGTCGATCCAACGCGCATTCGACCTGAGTATGTGTCCGCCATCGCTGAAGATCTCGCTTGGCTGGGCTTCAGGTGGCCAGAGCCGCCGCGCCGGCAATCGCAGCATTTCGATGTCTACCGCGCAGCGGTACGGCAGCTGAATACTGTGGGCCTGCTCTATCCGTGTTTTGCCACCCGGACGGAGATCGAAGCCGCCGCCGATCCCGACCAGCGCGATCCCGACGGCGCTCCCATCTATCCGGGCCTCTGGCGCTATTGCGACCACACCGAGGTGGCAGCACGCATGGCAACCGGCGAGCCCTATGCGATGCGGCTTGATATGGCCAAAGCACTTGCTCGAATTGGCAACGGAACGCTCACGTTTCGCGAGTGGGATGGGCGGCCCAGCGGGCGAACGGACATCATTTCGGCGCAGCCCGAGCGATGGGGCGATCCGGTGATCGTGCGCAAGGAATCGCCAACGTCGTATCATCTATCCGTGGTGGTCGATGACGCGCTACAGGGCGTGACGCACGTGGTGCGAGGTCGCGATCTCTATGCGGCAACGGATCTGCATCGGCTGTTGCAGACGCTGCTCGACCTGCCAGAGCCGATCTATCACCATCACACGCTGATCACGGACGCCAACGGGCGCAAGCTGTCCAAGAGCGCGGCCGATACGTCGTTGCGGGCTTTGCGCGCCTCGGGCCTGACGCCAGCCGATGTGCTGGCCCGCGCGATGGCCGATATGCGATGAGACATGCGGGCACGAACTGCAACACCTGTGGGCACATGTGCCGTATCGCACTTGCTATAAACCCAGCATCGCCTTCGCCAGGATCTCGCGTTGCACTTCGGAAGTGCCGCCGAAGATGGTGAAGGCGCGGCTGTCGAGATAGCGCGCGACGACGGGCAGCGCCTCTTCGTCCACGGCCGGTGCATGGTTGAGCCCATAGAGCGGACGCGCAGGCTCCATCGCGAGCGCATGTGGACCGAGGGCCTCCATCGCGACCACGGTGATGGCTTGCGTGATCTCGCTCATGCGCAGCTTCACAAGGGAGGAGATGTGGCCAGGGTTCTGGCCGCTTTCGAGGTTCGAGAGCACGCGCAGCTCGGTCATTTCGAGGCTGTCGATGTCGATCGAGATGTCCGCCAGGCGCCGCGCGATATCGTCATCGTCAGCTGAAAACTTGAGCGCAGCCTGACGAGCGCGATCGAGAGACGCGCGCAGGCGCAGCGCCGAGATGCCGCTGCCACGCTCAAACTCCAGCAGATACTTGCCGTAGCTCCAGCCTGAGCCTTCTGAACCCACGAGGTTTGCGGCCGGCACGCGCACGTCGTCAAAGAACACCTGATTGACCTCATGATCGCCGCCGATGGTCTTGATCGGTCGCACCGTGATGCCCGGCGATGTCATATCGATGAGGAAGAATGAAATGCCGTCCTGTTTGCGTGCGCCCTCACTCGTGCGCAGCAGCGCGAACATGCGGTTGGCGTGATGGGCGTGCGTGGTCCAGATTTTTGATCCGTTGACGATGTAGTGGTCGCCATCGCGCCCGGCGCGTGTTGACAGGGACGCCAGATCAGAGCCGGCGCCCGGTTCGGAGTAGCCCTGGCACCAATAATCTTCGCCCGAGAGAATACGCGGCAAGTAATGGGCTTTCTGCGCGGGCGAGCCAAAGCCGATAATGACAGGACCAACCATGCGTACGCCGAGCGGCGAGAGGCGGGGGGCCTCGGCGCGCGCACACTCGCTCTCGAAGATGTAGACCTGCGTCGGTGTCCAGCCGGGGCCGCCATGCTCCTTCGGCCACAGCGGTGCGACCCAGCCCTTGGCGTGCAGTTTTCGTTGCCACGGCAGCGTGATCTCGGGTTCGGCAAACACCGATGGCGTCAGGTTCTGAGCGCGTACAAGATCCGGCGTCACGTTGTCGGCGAGGAACGCGCGCACCTCATCGCGAAAGGTCCGTTCGTCGGCTGTGAGGGCGAGGCGCATGATCTGTCCCGGCGGATGTGAGCTTATGACACTGAAACGGAGGCCAGAGATGCGTAGCGTGCCCGATGCTGTTTGACCGTGCCGAGCACCGCCTCAAAGGCGATCGATCGCTGCAGATAGCCGCCGACGTCGAGTTCTTCGGTCACGCCCATGGCACCATGGATATGCACCGCGTCTTCGGTGACGGCTCGCGCGGCTTTAGCGACCTTGACCTTGGCGCTCGATACAGCGCGCGAGCGCGTCGCCGCATCGGAGCCATCACTACAACGGATAGCCGCCAGCAGCGCGGACGAGCGTGCCTCCTCGCCACGAATGGCCATCTCGACCAGGCGATGTTTGATCACTTGGTTGGCGCCGATGGGCCGGCCGAACTGCTGGCGTACCTTGGCGTAGGCGACCGTCGCATCGAGGGCTGCGTGCATGGCACCGACCATGTCAGCGCACTGCGCGGCAACGGCGCAATCGATGGCCCGGACGATGTCCTCAGCGCGGTCGCGTACATCGCCGAGACGTTCGGCTGGCGTGTTGTCCAAAATCAGATTTGCGGCTGATCGGCCGTCGACAGAGGGATAGGTTTCGATCTGCAACCCAGCGGCGGACGGCGCGACGTGGAATACGCCCGCGCCGCGACCGGCGTTCGCCGTGACGAGAAACCCATGTGTTGCCGTCGCGGCGTCGAGAACGACCAACTTGCGACCGGAGAGGCGATGTCCCGGGCTGGCCGTCACGCCGAGGTATCCGAGAAGTGGATCAACGCCCTCCTCATGGGCAAACGCGATCCGGCACGAGCCTTCGACGATCCCAGGCAACAGCGCCGTTTTCTGCGCCTCGCTGCCACACGCCTCAATCAGCCCCGCAGTCAGCACGACGGCCGACACGTAAGGCTCCGTCACGCGTTGGCGGCCCATGGCTTCGGTCAGCAACGTGACATCGAGCAGGCTGCCGTCGGCGCCGCCGTACGCACTGCTGATCGGCAATCCGAGCCAGCCGAGTTGAGCAAGCGCCTCCCAGGCACTGCCGGGTGCGGCCCGCATGGCCGCTATATAGCGTTCCGCCAGAAAGCGCTCCGCGCTGCTGCGAAGCGCATTCTGTTCGTCGGTCCAGGTGAGGTTCATTGCGCTTCAGGGTGCCTTCTTGACGGTCGCTGGCAAACCGGAGGGATCGACGATACTGCCGAAGCGCTCACGATTGTGCGCGTGGCAAAGCTGATGCAAAGCGAAGGCATGTGCAAGCGCCTCGGGCTGCCCCATGGCATCGAGTGCGCCGTTGACGGCCTGCTTGGTGAGTTTGAGCGCGAACGCAGGCTTGGCCGCGATCTTTTCAGCCAGCGTCTGCACGAACGGCTCAAGCTCCGCTCGCGCGACGACGTGGTTGACCATGCCGAGGCGGTGCGCTTCGGCCGCGGTCCAGGTGTCGGCCGTGAACAGAAACTCCTTGGCCTTGCGATGGCCGAGTTCATAGGGATGTACGAACCATTCAACGCCGCACACGCCCATCGCCACGACGGGATCGGCAAACAGCGTCTCCTCGCTGGCAACAATGAGGTCGCACGCCCACGCCAGCATCAGCCCACCGGCGATGCAACGGCCCTGCACGGCAGCAATCGTTGGCTTGGAGATATCGCGCCAGCGCCGGGTCATCTGCAGATAAATTTCCTGCTCGCGCGCCATCAATCCATGCGCGCCGGGCTCGGCAAATCCGCCCCAGGTGCCGATGGGCGGATAGTCCGTGCCGGCCGCATTTTTTTCAACGGCGCGGAGATCGTGGCCGGCTGAGAACACGGGATCGGCGCCAGCAAGAATGATGACCTTCACAGCGTCGTCGGCGACTGCGCGATCGAGTGCCGCTGTGAGATCGTAAGTCAGCTGCAAGTTCTGCGCATTGCGCGCGGCGGGTCGGTTCATGACCAACCGGGCGACACCTGGCGCGGGCGATTGATACAAAACCGTTTCGAAATCCGATGTCATGCCGGCCTCCCAGGATCCTCAGCTCTGCGCGAACGGGATCCAGTTGAACAGGTCGAGCCCGCCGTCGACATCAAGCGTTGTGCCGGTCACGTAGGGTGAGAAGTGGTTTGACAGCAGCGCGATGGCGCTTGCCGCCATATCCGCCGGCGTGCCGACGCGGCGCATAGGGATCTTTTCCGACATGGCGCTTGTCATGCTGGCGGCACCGCCGCCGGGCACGGCGCCCGGCGCAATCGCATTGACCCGGATGCCGTCGGGGCCAAAGGCACGCGCGAGTTCGCGCACCAGCATGGTCATGCCGGCTTTGGAGGCCGAATAGTGCGGCAGGTTGCGCGGCGAAAAGGCGTGCAACGAGGTGAGGTACAGCATGCGTCCGGCAATGCCGTGCCGCTTCATGGCGAGGCCAATGTCGCGACCGAGAAAGAAGCCCGAGCGGACATTGGTTGTTGCCATGGCATCGAACGTGGCTTCATCGACGTTGAGCACGTGGTCCTTCTCGTGCCGTGGCGGGCAGGCCGAGTGGATGAACATGTGGACGGGAGACGTGCCGAGCGCTTTGAGCACGTCGTGGTAAGCTGCGGGCTTCGACAGGTCAGCCGTGATGGCGTTGGCCTTGCCGCCGTTGGCCGAGATTGCCACCAGCGTCTCGGCGTTGCGCCCCGCATCGATATCGCACAGCACGACCTCGGCCCCCTCGCGGGCGAGTTCGATCGCGATGCCGCGACCGATACTGGAGGCAGAGCCCGTAACGAGCGCGCGCTCGTTTTTGAACAGGCCAAAGATGGGGCGCGTGGTCATGGGATCGGTGTCCAACAGCGGAAAGTGTAGCGCCCAGAGTGGCGGGGATGAACACGAACATCAAGGCTGTCCTGGACAGCGCAGTCCAGATTTGCCCCAAACACACCTCACCGCGGGGCGTAAACGCAGCGAAAGCCGATGTAGACTGCAAAGAACGTCGCGGATTTCCATTGTGCGCCCTCGGCGCGGGTCATCTCGGGGCCGTACCACCAGGAGCCGCCGGCCGTGAGCGCATCGTCGCCGCGTCGGTCAGCGAGCCACTCCCAAGCATTGGCACCCATATCGTAGAGGCCGTTGACACCACGCTTGGTCGTGCCGACGGCCACTTGGCTGCGCCGGTTGTTGTTCATGCCATCGGGCGTGTCGCCGACGGGGTAGGGGTAGGTTCTGCCGGCCGTGAAGCCGTCGGTCGGGACGGCGCGGCTTTCTGTGTAGGCAGCTTGGCGCCACTCGGCCGCGGTTGGCAGGCGGCCACCGGCCGCCACACAATAGTCGCGGGCTTCGTCCCACGTCACGTGAACGGCCGGCTCCGCATCTGCCCCAGGCGCGCCAAACGGCGCCTTCCAGGTCCAGCCCGGCCGCCGCGTCCAGCCACCCGCATATTCATAGCCGCCGCCCTCACGCTCGGCGATCGTGCTGACACTTTTCGCAGTTGCGAAAGCCCGGAACCGGCCGATTGTCACCTCGGTGGTGTCTATTTCAAAGGCGCCGACGCGCACGCGCTCGGCGGCTGCGGCCTGCAGAGAGAAGGTCGTCAACAGCGCAGATGCTACCATAATCCGCATACTCAATGCTCTCCGAAGCTCCGCCGGGTTTACGGTTTTGGCCGGATTCCGGATTGTTTCGATGGGAAACGCCGCGAATTCGTGCAGAAGTTAACCTCTGCCTTACTGTTTCCAAGAAGTGATGATGCGTCGAGAGGTGGGAGATCACATGCGCGCGCAGGTCACACGTCGGACGGCGATACGGGGGACGGCGGCAGCAATGCTGCTGAGCCTATGCCCGACCGTGGGCGCCCAAGCGCGCATCTCGGCTGAGCTCGCGGCAAGGCTCACGCCAGAACAGCTCGCCGCCTTTCAGGCGCATCTGACCGCGCGCGCCTCTTTTGAGCGGCAGCTCGAAATGTATTGGGCCATGATCGAAGAGCGCAAGGATCATCGCCGCCGCAAGCGCGCTGCAGCCCAAACGATGACAGTCGCCGACTATGTCGCCGAGCAGCCGCCGAAGTATGCGGGGCCACCGATCCCGCCCGACGTGCTCAAGATCATCGAAAGCATGGCGACGCCGAGTGTCGAGCCCGAAAAGACGATGGCGTCCGTGGCAGATTTTGTCGCCGCGGCTCGGACCCACTATGGTTTTGTCCCAACGCTCACCACCGAGCGCGATTTCAAGCGCCGCTATGCCATCGAAAGCCTGCATCTCGGCCTGACCAAGTTGCAGGTCGTACGCGTTTATGCGCTGGAGACAGGCGGCGATGGCACGTACGATATGCAGGCAGGTTTCCATCCCGTGACGCGGCAGGGAAAGCCGATCTCGTCCGCGCTGGGGTATGCGCAATTGCTGGGCGCAAACTCCGTCAGCGAACTCGTGAAATATGGCGGTCAGTTTGCCGAGCGGCTGGAAGCGGCTGCGGCGACGCCCGGCATCCCCGCCCAGCACGCCCAGGGGTGGGCCGCCAAGGCACAAATCGTGCGACGCATGTGGGCTGCCTCAAAGACCGTCCCGAACGAGTGGAACCAGCACGAGAAGTTTGCCCAGACGCCGCTCGGGCAGGGCATTCATGCGCTGAACTTGGATGCCGACGTGGGGCCCTGGATGCAGGCACTCAAGCTGCGCGGTATTGTCGACTATGCCGCCAAAGAGGCCGCCAAGATCAACCTGACGGGCGGGGAACTTGAGATCATGAACTTGGCCGGCCCGCGCAACGGACTTGAGATGATGGAGCCTGCGGGCAGCCAGATGCCGACGGCGAATTTCTTCCAGAACCGCGGCTACTATCGCAACGCGATCGCACGCGAGAAGACGGGCGCCGAACTGCTGCGTGCCCTCGATGAGCGCATGGACGTGAACATCAAGAAGCCGGGCGCGGTTGAGTTTCTGGCCGTGTTCGACGAGGTCACGGCCGGGCTACTGTCACAACCCGCGCGTGCTGCATTGCGCGGCCCCACATCAGATCAACCAGCCAACGGTCTCGAAGCCGTTCAGCGCTGAGAGCCGGGCGATCGCGATCAGCCGAACACCCGCTTCAACACGTCTGCCATTGGGGTCCGCAGCAGTCCGAAGCCGAACCCCCATGCGCCATTGACCAGCAGAGCAAAGATCCAGATGGCCGGGTTCCAGCCCGCCGCAAACTTCATCCCCTTCATCGGGAAGACGACCAGCAATGCCACCAACGACGTCAGTATCCCGCCAAGCACGATGCACGTTACCCAATATCCGAGTGTCGATTGAAACGCGGGGAGCACCAGGAGTGTCATCACGACACCCCAGACCCCGCCCCAGAACGCGGCATTGACGACAGCTGGAACACCAAGCGGGCCGCCCCGCGCCGTATCCCAGGCTGGACGCGGCGTCTTCTTTGCGGCGGCGAAAATCGCCCACACACCCTGGTGGAAAATCAGCACGGCCAGAAAGCCAGCCAGAAACGATGCGAGCAGCGCGGTGATTGACATGCCTTCCCCGATCCGTCGCCAACACACGGGCACACAGCGACAGCGCAACATGTCTCGGATGACCGGCTTTGCGCAAGTCGCGTCTCGTCCGCCAAGATGGAAATGGGCGTGTAACGCCGACCGTTCGCATCAGGGCCTCCAGCTGTTACACTACGGCCAGCTGTTACACTATGGACTGTCGATTTGACGGCAATCTCGCGACGGGTCTTCATGACATCCGCACATCCGCGCCGTTGGATCAGGCAGTGTGACTGGCCGACGCTATCAAACCGGAACTTCGATCATGTCCAATCCCAAGGTCGCCATCGTCACTGCCGCTGGCCGCGGCATCGGGGCCGGTATCGCCAAGTCGCTCGCAGCCCACGGCTGGAAAGTCGGGCTGCTGTCGCCCGGCGAAGGCGTGGTTGCGCTGGCCAAGGATCTCGGCGGCATCGCCATCCGCGGCAGCGTGACGGAGCCGAAGGATCTCGAACGGATCATCGGCGAAACGCAGGCGAAGTTTGGCGCCATCGGTGGCGCTGTCATCAATATGGGTCATCCGCCAAAGGGCAAGCTGCTCGACCTCACGGACGCGGATTACCATGCCGGTCTGGAAATGGCCGTGCTGCCGATCATCCGCGTCGCGCGTTTGCTGACGCCGCATTTTGAGCGGCAAAAGAGCGGTGCGATCGTTGCCATCACGTCGGCGTTTTCATTCGAGCCCCACGGCGATTTTCCGATGACCACGTTGCGCCCTGCCGTCTCCGCCTGGATCAAGCTCTATGCCGACACCTACGCCAAATCCGGTATCCGCGCGAACGTGGTGGAGCCGGGTTTCGTCAACAGCCTGCCCGAGAAGGCCGAGCGCCGCGCCATGATCCCCGCCGGCCGCTATGCAGGCACGCAAGAAATTGGCGATGTCGTCGCGTTCCTGATGTCTGACCAGGCGTCTTACGTGACGGGCCAATCGCTCGCCGTCGATGGGGGACTGACGCGGCGGATCTAGAGTTCGAACATCCGCGCGGTAGAGATGCTCAACCCGCGGGAGTGCCGCCTTATGCAGGGGCAGTCGCAGCCTTAGCCGTCCAGTAGCCGTCACAAACGGGCTCTGCTAGGAAGCTCGCCACTCACGAGGGAGACCACTATGACCATGCGTCGTTTTGCACTTGCCGCCGCGCTGACAGTCGCGCTCGCCGCACCGGTCGCCGCCCAGGAAACCAAGGTCACGCTCGGTATCTCCGGTTGGACCGGCTTTGCGCCGCTGACGCTCGCCAAGGAAGCCGGCATCTTCAAGAAGAACGGCCTCGACGTCGCCATCAAGAAGATCCCGCAAAAGGATCGCCATCTCGCCATCGCCTCGGGCGACCTCCAGTGCGCGGCGACGACGGTCGAGACGTGGATCGTGTGGAATGCCAACGGTGTCGCGACCAAGCAGATCTTCCAGCTCGACAAGAGCTATGGCGCCGACGGCATGGTCGTGCGCAACGATATCGCCTCAATCAAGGACATCAAGGGCAAGACTGTTGCGGCGTCAGCGCCCGGCACCGCACCCTATTTCACACTCGCCTGGTTCCTTAAGAAAAACGGCCTGAGCATCAAAGACGTAACCGTCGTCAACATGGAGCCAGGTCCGGCAGCGCAGGCGTTCATCGCCGGCAGTAACGACGTCGCCATGACCTATGAGCCGTTCCTCAGCCAGGTGCGCACGGCACCCGACAAGGGCAAGATCATCGCGACGACGCTCGACTATCCCATGGTCATGGACACCTTTGGCTGCACGCCGAAGTTCCTGACCGAAAACGGCAAGGCGGCCACGGCGATCGCCGACAGCTATTTCGAGGCCATCGAGATGATCGCCAAGGAGCCGGCCAAGTCGAACGAGATCATGGGCGCCGACGTCAAGCAGACCGGCGAGCAGTTTGCGGCTTCTTCGAAATATCTGCGTTGGCAGGACCGTGCAGCGAACGCCAAGTTCTTCGCGGGCGAGATCCAGGCATTCTCCAAGGAAGCGGGCGAATTGCTGATGGAACTCGGCATCGTCAAGGCGCTGCCCAAGACCGAAGATATCATCGACACCAGCTTCCTGAAGTGAAGCTGCTATGCGTTGTTTGGGCGAGCCTCGTTCTGCATGGCTCGCCCGCGTGCGCATGCATTGCCGACAGCGGACAATGTCAGTAGCTCCCCGTGCGAAGTGACTTAAACATGGGGCGCGCCGACCGTTCATGACCGCTGACGCCCGACCTTCATCTGCTGCGCCGCCATTCCTGATGACCGCGCGGGATTGGGCGATCCTGGTGTTTTGCGCTCTGTGTTGGGGTAGCGCCTACACCTTCAACAAGATGATGGTCGGCGAAATCCCGGCGCTCTCGATCGCCAGTGGGCGCATGATCACCGCGTCGCTGTTTTTGTTCATGCTTGCGACTCTGCAGGGCCTGCGCCTGCCGCGTGATTTGAAAACGTGGCGGCCGTTCTTTTTCTTCACATTGTTCTCAAACGTGGTGCCATTCCTGTTCGTGCTGCGCGGCCAGCAGGAAACCGCGAGCGGATTGGCGGCCGTCATCGGCGCGACGACGCCGGTTTTTGTGATCATCTTGGCGCATGTCTTCACGACGGATGAACGGCTGTCGCCGCGCAAAATCGCGGGTGTGGCCGCCGGAATCGCTGGCGTCGCTGTCGTGGTCGGCCCCCAGGCACTGTCGGGTTGGTCGAGTGGACTTGCCGCCAAGATGTCGCTGGTGTTTGCAGCTCTCCTCTATGCGGTTGGCGCCATCTATTCACGCAGGATCGTTGGCATACCCGCGCTTGCCATGGCCACGATGCAGATGATGTGCGGCACGCTGGTGGCGCTGCCGTTTTGCCTCGCTATCGATCAGCCGTGGTCCCAGCCGACGCCGCCAGCAAGCGCCGTAATGGCCATGGTTGCGAGCGGCATCATTGCTTCATCGCTGTCGGCGATCGCCTACTTCCACCTGCTCAAGCGCGCTGGCGCCACCTATGCCATGCTGGTGACCTTGCTGGTCCCTGTCGCACCCATCGCGCTGGGGGCCATCCTGTTCGGCGAACGCCTGCTCTGGCGGGAAGCGTGTGGCGGCCTCATCATCGCGCTTGCGCTCCTGATCATCGACGGCCGCACTGTGGCATGGTTGAGAGCGCGCGCAGCGCCAACCGTCGCGGAGACGCCATGACTTCGAATGCCGCCGC
>JANMGQ010000005.1:0-2595 GCA_031374735.1 Hyphomicrobiaceae bacterium
CGCGTCTCGACATGTGCCGTCGACCGCAAGCCAGACCTTGTCGCGGTGCCCCTTGCGCTTCACGCGAACGGCGCACGCGGCATCGTCGATGTCTTGAAGTGTCAGCGCGGCAATCTCGCTCCGGCGCAGCGCACGGGTGGCGGCGAGAAGCAGGATGGCCGTGTCGCGGACCGCATCCGGTGACGGAGAGGCGGACAGGCCTGTGATCACGCGCGCGACGCTGTCCGTGCTCGCGGCGACGACTTCGCGTCGGGCTTCGTGTGCCATTTGATCGAGATCCAATTTGCCCGGCCCGATCCCAACTTTGGCGAGGTGCCGGAGCGCGGTGTTGAGCGCGGTCATCCGGCGATTGATCGTCGCTGCACAAAGGCCTGTCGCGATCATGTGCGCTTGCCAGTTCTCGGCCACCTCAAGGGCGGCCGGCGACGCGAGCGTGATCAGCTCGCAAACAGCACGGGCGGACGACGGCACACCCGACGAGTCTCGCGCCCCGACATGGGCGGCGAACAGCGCGAGGTCGTTGCCGTAGGCGTCGCGCGTGTTCGGCGATAGGGCGGCCAACCATGTGCGCAGCCGCCGCTCCGCGCGCACCTGCACGTCGCCATTCGCCACCGGTGCGGGATCGAATTTTTCGACGTTGAACGGCATCATGTAACCTTCTGATCTTATTTATAGAAAGGTACATTATCGTAAATTCAAAGGCCACAGTTTTCGACAGTTTTCGGTCGCCCCAAGCATGTTTCAACACGGACTGGCCGCGCCGAATTGAGTGGCATAAGTCAGGGCTTAAGACTTCGATTTCGACGCTGTTGCAACCGCCGTCGCGTCACCTTTTGGCGGGGCCGTGTGCACAACTCCCAGCACCCGAGCCAACTCCACAAGCAGCTTGATGCCATCGGCGTCGAGGGTTTCAGCCAAGAGCACCAACTCGGCTTCTTGGACCAGCCGCTGTGCCACGATGTCAGTGCGGTAATCTGTTTTGCCGAACAGAGCATTGGCATCGATGGCCAGTTCGCGGACCAGGGCCGCTGCCGTGGCAAGGCTTGGCGTGTTGATGCCGCGCTCGATCGCGGAAACGGCGTCGACCGATGCGCCAATCCGCTCGGCGAGTGCCATCTGGCTCAAACCACGATGTGTCCGTGCTGCCCTCACGGCGGCGGCGAATTTTGTTCCTACATCATCCATGCTTTACGGATGACAGACCGGATAAAGCGCCATCTACGGATGACTCTGCGCTCACCTCCTGTTAGACCGTGAGTTGTACGGCTTTGAATAAAAAACCGGCATATGATCGGTGTTCGGCCGCATTTCGGCTGGGCGACAGCCGGCGGGGGGAGACGAATCGATGTTGCAGTGGCTGCTGGAGTTGGCGAACGCATTGAAGCCGTTCACGAAGGTCTTTGAATACCTCTTGCTCTTGTTGACGGCTGGAGCCGCTGTCTACGCGACCAAGCGGATCAAGGCTGGAACGAAAGAGGTGCATCAGCTCGTTGACGCCTCTGAGCGCCTGAGGGCGCAGGCCGATGAGACCGCGAGCCTGCTCAGTGCGGCGGCTGACGACGCCATCGAGCGCATGCGGGCGTCGATCAACGAAGAGATCATCAACGCGGCTTTTGGTCAGGCGACGCACGACGCCACGGCGCGCAGCCGCCCCGCGGTGTCAGCGCCGGACCAGGATGGGTCTCGACCGACAACGACAACCGCTCAGCCGTCAGCACCCGCGAGCACGCCTGACCGGGAAACACACCGTCTATGGTGGCAACCTGTTGTCGACACCAAGCTGCCCGGCAGCGACCAGCCGCCTCGACTTTTTTGGCGGAACAACGTCCGCGTGCCCCTGCCATGGGCCGATACGTGGCTGACGGTGTGGCGCAACGCGGAAACTGATGGCGTGTGCGGCGTGGCCGTGTCCGGCAAAGCCAATGCGGTCGACGAACTCTGGCGGCACCTGCAGCCGTCGGCAGCCGACCTTCTGGCGTCTCTCCCACCGGGTTCGACGGTGAAGTCCGGTCGCTTCGGCATCGGCGTGACCAAGCCTAACAGCGAGTTCAAGAGCGACGACGAGCGTCGCGACTGGATGCAACGAACCATGCTGGCGTTCTTGGCGGCCCTGACGCCGAGACTGAAAGTCTAACGACCTCCGCCTGCTGGGTTCGGACTTAAACCCAACGCACAGCCGGACAACTTGCACCACACCTGGAGACTAACTCATGCGTCGCGCCTCCTCGCTCTATGCCTACCTGCCTCTGGTAGGCGGCATTATCGTCCTTGCAAGCATGACGAGCGCAGTCGACGCACAACCGTACCGCAAGATCGCCGTTGTCGTCGGCGCTAGCGGATGCGCCTCATGGGAGGGCGGACAGATTTGCCGCGTCCAACCTGCGAACGGTGGCAAGGACTATGATTATTTTGAACTGACGCCGATGCCGAAGGAACCTTGCTCCAAGCCGATTGAGCGCTTCACGGCTAAACACAGCATCGATGACTCCTCGATTTACGTCGAGGCAAAAGGCAGCAGCCCAACCGGTTGCCTGTTTAATCAAGTTCCTGAGCGCGTATTCCGACTGCTGATGAAGAAAAGCTGAGCGAGGTTTC
>JANMGQ010000006.1:0-2981 GCA_031374735.1 Hyphomicrobiaceae bacterium
ACACGGCCGTTGCGCTCTTCTTCGGCGCGTTCGGCATTGAGGGCGACGAGGCGTTCGAGGATCTGCTCGTCGGTCAGGTCTATGGGCCAGCCGTAGGCGCGGGCGACGGCTGCGTCGAGGCGGTCGTGATATTCCTTGAGCATCAGCACAAGGCCCTGGTCCTTGATGCGGCGGTCGTCGTCGTCGAGTGCCACGCCGCCGCGCAGCTTTTCCAGCACGTTGTACATATCGGTGATGGTCAGGTCAGGATGCTCCGCCTGTCGGTCCTTGCGGTCTGCTCGGCTCAATTAGGAAACCACGCAAACAGAATGAAATCCACCTCTCCGTGCGCGGACCAGTTTGCTGCGGTTCCGCAGATCAGGCGGCCATTCTGTTCCGGAAAAGTCATTCCTGAATAGCCCACTCCGCATTCGGCTTTGCTGTGAGGGTCTGGCTCACAATTGCCCCATCGGCCGTTCAGTTTTGCGGCTCCAAATATCTTGGCAGCATTCTTGCCTGCGGGCAAAACCAAGCAAATCGACTTGCACATCGATAATCCGCCGGGTCGAGAATTTTCATAAACGCCGTCAGCGAGGCCCTTTGCTATCAATGTGCCTAAGGGGCCGTACGATGTACCAGCCGCGACAATCGCAGGTTTCCAAATCGACATGAACTCATTGTGAATTTTGGCGGACGCGGCCGATTGATCGGTTGAGCATCCAGGCCAGTGCTGCTTTGCTGAGTTGGTAGTCCTGGCCACCCGAATTGTATCGCTCTGTACGCAGGTCGTGTTTGGGGGCGATGGCGGAAATCCGATCGAAGCAAACGACGTTCCGTCAGGAAGCTGACACGCTAAGCTGGAGGAGCAGGTGAGGACCAAAGTCGATAAAAGGTACGGCAGGGATGAACAACGCATTGATCCACTCCCGATGACTACGTTGCATCGTATATAGCGTAGGCCATGATTGGCATGCAACGTTGATCGGATAGAGCCAAAGGGGCGGTCGCCACGACCAGCCGCTCGACATAGGCGCGCGGCGTGTAGTGCGCGCCGAGCTTGGCTCGATCCTTGGCGCTCAGCGGCTGTTCCAGCAGAGTGCCGAAGATGGCGGGATCGACCTCTTTCCAGTCGGCGCGCGCAGCCTCGTAGAGGTGTTCGATCTCGGCCGCCTCCAAGGGCAACACCGACGCGCGCGCGAATGTTGTTCCGCCAGTAGAGCCGAGGCGGCTGCGCGCTTCCGGGCAACTTCGTATCGACGATGGGTTGCCACCACAGTCGGTGGGCTTCCCGGTCTGGTGTGTTCGTGGGCATTGACGGCTGAGCGGTTGCCGCTGGCGATCGTGCTCCATCCTGGCCCGGCGCTGACACCGCGGGGCGGCTGCGCGCAATGGCGTCGTGCGTCGCCTGACCAAAGGTGTTGATGATCTCTTCGTTGATCGACGCCCGCATGCGCTCGATGGCGTCGTCAGCCGCGGCGCTGAGCAGGCTCGCCGTTTCATCGGCCTGCGCCCGCAAGCGCTCAGAAGCATCAACGAGCTGCCGCACCTCTTTCGTTCCAGCCTTGATCCGCTTGGTCGCGTAGACAGCGGCTCCAGCCGTCAACAAGAGCAAGAGGTATTCAAAGACCTTCGTGAACGGCTTCAATGCGTTCGCCAACTCCAACAGCCATTGCAGTATCGATCAGTCTCCCTGCGCCGGCTATCGCCCCACCCAAAAATGCGACCGAATACCGGTCATGTGCCGGTTTATCGCTCGAAGTCGCATAACTCACGGTTTAACAGGAGGTGGGCGCAGAGTCATCCGTAGATGGCGCTTTATCCGGTCTGTCATCCGTGGGTCATGGATGATGTAGGGAAGAAATTCGCCGCCGCCGTGAGGGCAGCACGGACACATCGTGGTTTGAGCCAGATGGCGCTCGCCGAGCGGATTGGCGCATCGGTCGACGCAGTTTCCGCGATTGAGCGCGGCATCAACACGCCGAGCCTTGCGACGGCCGCGAACTGGCCGTTGATGCCAATGCTCTGTTTGGCAAAACAGATTACCGCACTGACATCGTGGGACAGCGGCTGGTCCAGGAAGCCGAGTTGGTGCTCTTGGCTGAAACCCTCGACGCCGATGGCATCAAGCTGCTTGTGGAGTTGGCTCGGGTGCTGGGAGTTGTGCACACGGCCGCGCCAAAAGGTGACGCGACGGCGGCTGCAACAGCGTCGAAATCGAAGTCTTAAGCCCTGGCTTATGCCACTCAATTCGGCGCGGCCGATCCGTGTTGAAACATGCTTAGGACGACCGAAAACTGTGGCCTTTGAATCTACGATAATGTACCTTTCTGTAAATCAGATCAGAAGGTTACATGATGTTGCCCTGCGACCGAAAATGCGATTTCGCACCCGCGGCGAGTGCCGACGTGCAGGCGCGCGCTGAGCGCCGGCTGCGCACATGGTTGGCCGCCCTTTCACCGAACACGCGCGACGCGTACGGCAACGACCTCGCGCTGTTCGCCGCCCATGTTGGGGCACGAGACACGTCAGGTGTACCGTCGTCCGGCCGCGCTGTTTGCGAGCTGATCACGCTCGCGCCGCCAGCCGCCCTTGAGGTCGCCGAGAACTGGCAAGCACACATGATCGCGACAGGTCTCTGCTCGGCGACGATCAATCGCCGGATGACCGCGCTCAACACCGCGCTCCGGCACCTCGCCAAAGTTGGCATCGGGCCGGGCAAATTGGATCTCGATCAAGTGGCGCACGAAGCCCGACGCGAAGTCGAAGCCGCGAGCACGAACGGCGTCGCGCGCGTGATCGCGGACCTGTCCGCCTGTTCGTCACCGGATGCGGTCCGTGACACGGCCATCCTACTTCTCGCTGCCACCCGTGCGCTGCGCCGGAGCGAGATTGCCGCGCTGACACTTCAAGACATCGACGATGCCGCGTGCGCCGTTCGCGTGAAGCGCAAGGGGCACCGCGACAAGGTCTGGCTTGCGGTCGACGGCACATGTCGAGACGCG
>JANMGQ010000001.1:0-17786 GCA_031374735.1 Hyphomicrobiaceae bacterium
CCATGCTGCCCGAAGAACTCCCGATTGTACTGACCGTGTTCATGGCGATGGGTGCTTGGCGCATCTCGCAAGCACGTGTGCTGACCCGGCGCGCTTCCGCCATTGAAACACTCGGCTCGGCGACGGTTTTGTGCACCGACAAGACGGGGACGCTGACCGAAAACCGGATGACGATTGTCGAGATGCGGCTCAAGAGTGAAGAGACCTTCAAGCCTGACGGGACGGGCGAGATCAACTTGCCAGCCACGTTCCATGACCTCTTGGAATTTGGGCGTCTCGCCAGTGCGCCACTCCCATTCGATCCGATGGACAAGGCCTTTCATGGGTTGGGCCAAAGGGCGTTGGGCGGGACCGAGCATGTGCATGATCCGGAATGGAAGCTTGCGCACACGTACGGACTTCGACCGGATCTGCTGGCCATGTCACAGGTTTGGTGGACCGGCGCGACGCCGTTTGTCGTCGCAGCCAAGGGCGCGCCTGAAGCCATCGCCAGTCTTTGCCATCTCAGTGCGGCGGAACGGGCGAGCCTGACCCAATCTGTAGACGCCATGGCCGCCGAGGGATTGCGTGTGCTGGGCGTGGCCCGCGCCGCCTATGGCGGCAAAGATATGCCTGCCTCGCAGAACGACTTCGAGTTTCGATTCTTGGGCCTTGTCGGCCTTGCCGATCCCTTACGGTCGAGCGTGCCCCCGGCAGTCAGCGAATGCCGGTCGGCGAGCATCAAAGTGATCATGATCACCGGTGACTACCCAGCGCCGGCCAAGGCTATTGCCCGACAGGCGGGTATTGATGCTCAAGACGTCGTTACTGGTACTGAACTCGAGACGTTGAGCGACACGGAGCTTGCGACGCGCGTCCGAACGGCCACCGTGTTCGCGCGCGTCATGCCCGAACAGAAGCTGCGGATCGTCAACGCACTGAAGGCCAATGGCGAGATTGTCGCGATGACCGGCGACGGCGTCAACGACGCGCCATCGCTCATGGCTGCACACATCGGTATCGCGATGGGCGGGCGCGGCACAGACGTTGCGCGCGAGGCGTCGTCCATCGTTCTTTTGGATGACGATTTCGGTTCCATCGTCAAAGCGGTTCGGCTTGGCCGCCGCATCTACGATAATCTGCGCAAAGCGATCGGCTTCATCTTTGCTGTCCACGTGCCGATTGCTGGGCTGGCACTGTTGCCACTGCTCTTGGGGCTGCCGATCCTGTTCGGTCCCATGCACATCGCGTTTCTGGAAATGGTCATGGACCCCGTCTGCTCGCTCGCCTTCGAAGCCGAGGAAGAGGAAGATGACGTGATGCGCCGACCACCACACGACTCAAACAAGCCGCTGTTTTCAATGGACCTGATCGGTTGGAGTGTTTTGCAGGGTGCCATTGCTTTCGTGCTGGTCGGCGCAATCTTCGTCACAGCCTCTTGGCGCGGCATGCCAGAAGCAGAAGTGCGGTCACTCACATTCGTCGCCTTGGTCATGGCCATCGTCGGCCTGACCCTTGTGAACCGGTCGTTCAGCGCGTCTCTGCGCACGGCATTCCGTCGCCCGAACCCGTCCCTGAGATGGATACTCGCCGCAGTCGTCGCGATGTTGTCCCTGACACTCCTTTGGCCGTTTGCCAGTGGGCTCTTTCGCTTCGGACCTTTGCACCTGAACGATCTCGCGTTGGCGCTAGGCACGGGTTTGCTGATGGTTGTTATCCTCGAGTTCTTCAAGCCGCATTGGCGTGACCGACTGCGGTCGTGAGGGGTGACACCCGTAGGGCAATTCACCGCCGTTTACTTGCTCGTCCCAACTATCATGCCGTCGACCACCTCGATGGTTCGGTCGCAACGCGCGGCGATGTCCATGTTGTGGGTGACGATCAGAAACGTCGTGCCATCCTTGCGATTCACGTCCCGCATCATTTTGATGACAGTGTCAGCTGACTTGGAGTCGAGGTTGCCCGTTGGCTCGTCGGCCAAGACAAGTGCTGGCTTCATGGCCAACGAGCGCGCAATCGCAACGCGTTGCTGCTGGCCGCCGGACATGTTGCTGACGAGGTTATCCTTCCATCTCGTCAGCTCGACCTGCTCCAGAAGCTCAGCGGATCGAACGCGCATCGCGTCGTTCGGAAACACGCTTTCGGCAAGTTGCGGTATCATCACATTCTCGAGCGCCGTGAACGCGGAAATGAGACAGTGTGCCTGGAAAATGAACCCGATGCTGTGCCCGCGCAATGCAGTCAACTGCGCCTCATTGAGGATGCCAGTTTCCCTGTCGACGATGAACAACTGGCCCGACGTCGGGCGATCAAGCAGGCCGATGATATTGAGCAGCGTGCTCTTGCCTGAGCCGGACGGCCCCGTGAGAGCGACGAACTCCCCACGTTTGAGCGTCAGGTCAATGCCATGCAACACTTCAACCGCAACCGGCGTGCCGGTCCCGTAGGACTTCTTGACCTGCTTCAGACGCACAACGGGAAGGGGGTCAGCCACGGATTGCCACCACTGGGTCGAGCTTAGCTGCGCGGTATGCTGGAACCGCCGCCGCGGCCACACCTGTCACAGCAGCGAGCACGACAGCCCAGACGATAAGTTGTGGCTCAAGCACCAATGGGAAGATCTCACTGCCATCCGCTTGGCGCTGCGACTTGTGCCAGAGGGTGAGCGCGCCGCTGCCCAGAGCCGTGCCGATCAATGAGCCGGCCAATCCAAGCAAGCCACCCTGAAGCAAGAAGATCCGCAGGATCTGACCTTGGGACGTGCCCATGGCACGCAGAATACCGATATCCTTGGAGCGCTGGATCACCGACACAACCAGCACGCTGGCGATCCCAAAGGCAACTGACAAGGCAACGAACGAGCGGATGAGTGTGTTCGAGGATTGTTGCGCATTCACTGCAGTGAAGAACTGGGCATTGGTCTTGATCCAGCTGTCTGCCCGAACACCTGTTGCGGCCATCACGGCCTGAGCCACCGTCTCCGCCGCGTAGGGATCAGCGACCGTCACGTCGATGGACGTTACGCCCCCTGGCAGATTTGCCAACGCTTGTGCTGTTCGCAGCGCGACGAACGTGGATAGCAGATTGGCGATCTTGTTGCCGAGGTCAAAAACTCCGCTGATCGTCAGTAAGCGCGATGTTCCATTCGCTGATGTGAGCGTCAGCTTGTCCCGGATGGTCACTCCCAGGTCATTTGCCAAATCCAGACCGATGACGATGTCGTCGCTGCCAACACGCGCCTCGCCTGCGACGATGTATTCGGGTATCCGAACAATGTTGAAATAGACTTCTGGGTCGATGCCGGTCAGCGTGATCGAACGGCTGGCATTGCCACGCACCACAAGTGCTGCCGCCGACACGGACGGGGAAACGTGAACAATATCCGGCCAGCTGCGGAGCTGCGAGCGTATCATCTGCCACTGATCGATCGATCTCAGACGTTGTGCCGGACGTTGAATGATAGCTGCCTCGATGACCCCCACTCCGGCGCGCAACGGTCGCGCGACCTCATCGGCCGGGATCATTTGGATGTGGGGCGATGACGTCAGCACGCGCTTCAGGAAATTCTGCTGCAACCCCGAGAGCAGCGCGGACATGAAGACAATCACAGCCACGCCGATCGCCACGCCGGTTATGATGAACAACGACTGCATCCGCCCCTCTTTCAGAAAGCGGATGGCGGTGATCCATTCGAATGGTGCCCAGGGGTTCATGGCTTTGATGCCGCTGGCGCACTGGCACGCACGCGTTGGCCATCCTTGATTGCGATATTGCTGGTCGGCACCACAAGGTCACCAGCCTTCAATCCGGAGACGATCTCCGCCTTGCCACCGCTGACAATTCCAAGCGTGATCGGCGATTTTTTCGTTCGGCCTGAAATGACTTTCAGCGCCCACGGGGCTGGAGTTCCGACGCCACCGACGGAACCAACTGGTAAAATCACTGCGTCGGCACGTCGGGCAATTTCGATATCGACCGATACTGTCATGTCTTGCCGCAAGTAGCTCGGTGGTTCGGACACTCTGAGTTTCACCTCGACGGAAGCGCGTTGCAGATCGACGCCTGGATTGACGTAGAAAACCTCCGCGGAGAATGTTGTTTTCGCGTAGGCGTCAGCGGACGCAAGGGCCGGCAGTCCGATGGAGATGAGGCTCAGGTTCTTCTCGTCGATCAGGACCACGAGTTGTGTCTCACCGCCCGGAGACAAGACCATCAGGACGGCGCCCGGCGCGACGGTGTTGCCTGCCTCGACGTTGCGCGAGATCAGGGTTCCGTCTCGCGGTGCCTTGATGGCCGTGTAGCCTAGTCGCGACTTAGCGGACGCTAGGCTAGCTACGGCTTGGCTGCGTTGTGTTTCTGCCAGGATGTAATCGCTGCCATCTGTCTGGGCAGTCGCCACCTGAAGTTCAACGCTCTTGGCCTGGGCGCGGGCGACTTCCAGTGCCTTGACTGCCTCGTCCAGCGTCACGCGCGTCGCATACCCGTCTGTGTTCAGCTTGAGCGCTCGGGCGTAAACGCCTTCCGCATTGACAAGGGTCGCGCGCGCTTGCGCGAGAGCTTGCTGCGCGGCCGGAAGCGTCAGTTCTCGGATCTGGCGCAGTCGCGCTTCGGCCTGCGCAACGGCGCCTTCAGCCTGGTTGGCCGCGGCCCGAAGCTCGCTGTCGTCGAGTAAGATCAGAACGTCACCAGCCTTCACGGCCTGACCTTCAACAACGGGTACGTCCTTAACGACGCCGATCATTTGGCTCGCAATATTAACCCGGTAGGGCGCCTCAACGTGTCCGCTTGCGACAACGGTCTGTAGAAACAAGCCCTTCTCTGCTGCGACGGCGACAACGCGCGGTCCAAAGATGAAAGTAGGTCCGTACGCGAGCATCAGCCCGACGGCGGCGAAGCCACTGATGACCAGCCCCTTGTGTGACCAGAGCGTGAGTAAATGCGGCACCGCCCAGCGGCCGAGCGATTTGCACGCTGCAATAGCGCGTTGCTGCCGGTTGAGAACCGATAGAGGCTCCTGAAGCTCTGGCGGTTGGCCATCGACGAGGCCACTTGTCATGTCTTCCGCCTCCCCGGGAGTGCACTGGACACGCACACAACAGCGCGCCCATCTCATCATGCACTCTGGATCCGCCAAGGCTCAGCCTCGGAAACTACTCACGCGACCCGACGCCAATCTGACATGACCAGTTTTGAGTAGTTTCCGAGGGTGCTCGTCGTCATCCATCACTGCTAATTTTTACTCGCGACGTTGCTTGATCGCGATCGAATTCTAATCGGAGCTACATGTCATGACCTCAAATGTTGGCACATTTGACCGCGTAGTGCGGTTCAGCTTGGGTGCTGCGCTTATTGCTGTTGCTCTTGGGCTTTTCGCGCCCGCCTATCAGACAGCTTGGGGCTGGGTCGGCGTCGTTCCGCTCGCCACCGGACTGCTTGGTTGGTGCCCCCTGTATCAGGCCCTCGGCCTGAAGACGTGCAGGTCCGTGTCCACTTAATCTATGGACGGTCTTGTGCCCTGAGCGTACCCGTCGCGAGACTGGCGCTCATTTTCCATCGGTGGCCGTGCCGATGTGCTATAATGTAGGACAAAACGATGAAGCGCATCGCAATCTTCCTCGCAACCAACATCGCCGTACTGATCGTCATTGCCGTGTTTGTAAACATCCTGGGCCTCGGCCGGATCGCTGATGCGAACGGACTTAACCTCGGTGCGCTGCTCGGATTGTCGGCTGTCATCGGCTTTACCGGCGCGATCATTTCGTTGCTCTTCTCGAAGCCGATGGCAAAGTGGCAGACCGGCGCACACGTGATCACGCAGCCAACCAATTCCGACGAGCGTTGGTTGCTCGAAACCGTGAGCAAGCTTGCCGCCCGCGCCGGCATCAAGATGCCGGAAGTCGCGGTTTACGACGGTGCGCCGAACGCATTCGCGACTGGTGCCTTCAAGAGCTCCGCGCTCGTCGCCGTGTCGACCGGGCTGCTGCAAACCATGAGTCGCGAGGAAGTTGAAGCCGTCCTCGCGCACGAGGTCGCCCACGTCGCCAACGGCGACATGGTCACGATGACGCTCATCCAAGGCGTCGTGAACACGTTCGTTGTGTTCCTCTCACGTCTCGTTGGTTACGTGATCGACAAGCAGCTCAATAAGGATGGCAACGGCCAAGGCATCGGCTATTTCGTTACTTCGATGATTTGCCAGATCGTCTTTGGCGTCCTCGCGTCCATCATCGTCGCGTGGTTCTCTCGCCACCGCGAGTTCCGCGCAGACGCGGGCGCAGCCAACTATATGGGACAGCCCGACAGCATGATCCGTGCGTTAGCGAGCTTGGGTCGGATCGAGCCGGGCGAATTGCCAAAGTCGATCCAGGTGTCGGGGATCAGCGACAAACCGAGCCTCATGTATTTCTTATCAACCCACCCGCCGATCGAGGCCCGCATTGCGGCTCTGGAACTATTGCGCAGTGAGTGATTGTCGCGAACGAATTCGCGCGGACCGCGCGACTGGCCCGTGATTCCAGCCAGGAGACTAATCACGATGCTCAGTGGAAAATCCGCGCTGCGTCTCGACGAGCGATGCAATGCTGACGCGGACGTCGTCCGGCTGAGCCGCGACAGCCACCAGGACAGCGCTGAGCGAGCGTCGGACCGCGTAAAGTTGATCCAGGAGCGACAACACCATGGCGACGGTGTCTTCCTCAATATCGAGATCGAAATGCAGCTCGCAGATGAGACGAACGCGGGCAACGTCGACCGTATCGAACAAAATGGTCTGGCCTTCCTCGGCCGGCACAACCCAACCCTGCGCAATCCAGCGCCGAAGGGTATCTTCGGTCAAAGTGCCGATGGCCGTGATGAGTTCGCGCTCGTTGATCATGATCATTGCGGTTGCCCTTTGCGCGGATCGTAGGGGTGCTTCGCTTCCCACGCCACAATCGTCTCAATGATGTCTTCGTCGATCGCCTCGGGAAGGATGACCTTCAACTCGACGAAATGGTCGCCCGCACCGCTCTTGCTGGCAACACCCTTGCCGCGCAGACGCAGGACTGTGCCGGCATTCGCCCCCTTGGGCACCGTCAGATTGACGATGCCAAAGACGGTTCCGACCGCGACCTTGGCGCCAGCCAGGGCTTCGCCGAGCGTCACTGGCAGTGTTGACTTGATATCGTCGCCATCACGGCGAAAGACGGCATGTGGCTCAACATGGACCTGAACCAGTACATCGCCGGCTGCGCCGTTGCCGGTGCTGGGGTGGCCCTGTCCCCGGAGCCGCAGCGTTTGCCCTTCCCTCAGGCCAGAGGGAATGCTGATATCCAGCGTTCGCCCATCGCCCATGACGACGCGCTTCTTCGCCCCACGAATGGCATCGACGAAATCCACAGCCAGGGAGTAGTGAACGTCCTGGCCTCTTTGGTCAGCCCTGCCGCGTTGGCCAAACAGCTCGGCGAACATGTCGTCTTCGGCCTGACCATTGCCGCTCCAATGCCGGTCGTATTTGAACTGCTGACCGGCGTCAGCGTGTTGCCGGTATGACGGCCGCTCGGCGTGCTGCTGTTTTTCGTTGCCGCTGCCATCGATCGTGCCCGAGTCAAACTGGGCCCGCTTGGTTTCATCACCAATGATCCCATACGCAGATGCGATACTCTTGAAGCGCGACTCCGCCGCCTTGTCACCGGGGTGCAAGTCGGGATGGTTCTTCTTGGCCAGCGCACGGTAGGCCTTGCGAACGGCATCCGGCGTTGCATCGCGGCTGACGCCAAGAATTTGGTAGGGGTCAGGCATCGCAATCCGTATCCCGGAGCAAATCTGGCTTGTTCAACGTCGTTGCCCCAGGGGCCGGCCCAAATCCCGCAATCGGCACCTGCGGTTCGACGTCATTGAACACATTCGGATCGCGCTTCGCGCCCCTCGGAAACTACCTACGAAAAGGAATTGGTTTGGAGATGTGAGACATCGCCAGCGCGTCGCTGCCGCTC
The DNA here is from genome assembly GCA_031374735.1 of Hyphomicrobiaceae bacterium. GTDB lineage: Bacteria > Pseudomonadota > Alphaproteobacteria > Rhizobiales > Hyphomicrobiaceae > JABFRJ01. The sequence continues at coordinate 7,953 of JANMGQ010000001.1, forward strand.
AGCACCACGTTGCTCGCTGAAGCAAAGCAAGCCCGTGCCTGAGTAGTTTCCGACCCTATCGTCCGGGGACAGTGGAGACCTACGGTGCAATCATCAACACGGGCTACCGAGCCTCCATCCGACCAACCAAGACGCAGAAGGAGCTTCGACATGCAGGGTAACAATACGACAATTGCAGTGCTGCCCGATCACGCGACGGCAGAGGCTGCAGTCAAAAAACTGGCGCAAGCCGGGTTCGACATGAGGTCGCTCACTGTCGTCGGGCAAGGCTTTCACACTGAAGAGAAGGTCGTCGGCTTCTACAATACCGGTGATCGCGTCAAATTCTGGGGCAGTCGCGGCGCATTCTGGGGTGGCTTCTGGGGGTTGTTTTTTACGGGTGCGTTCATTGCTGTCCCGGCGGTTGGTCCAGTCGTTGTCCTAGGCACTCTCGCTGCGACCATTGTCTCCGCCGTCGAGGGCGCAGTCGTTGTGGGAGGTCTGAGTGCGCTCGGTGCGGCGCTCTTCAGCATCGGTATCCCGAAGGACAGCGTGATCGACTACGAAGCCGCCATCAAGGCCGATAATTTCCTTGTCATGGCGCACGGCACCGCCGTTGATACAGCGCGGGCGAAAGCGATCCTTGATACGTCAAACCCCATCCGCAGCGACACGCACGAAGGCACCAAGGTGCCAGTCCCAGGGCCGACACCCGCGATCGAGCCGGCGTTCGCACGCAGCGGGGCCGCCAATGCCTAGGCGCGGTTAGCGGCTACTAGATTGAGGATCGCGCCATGGCCTACAAAACAATTCTGGTTCATCTGTATGACGATCAGCGTGTGCATCGCGTGCTGGAGGCAGTGCTACCCGTGGCACGCATCTTCGACGCACGCGTCATTGGTCTCGCTGTCCTCCCGCCTGTGGTCATCATCCCGGGAGGCGATGGTGTGGGGATGGCGGTTGCGTTCGACGACAATCGGGAAACTCACCGCGGGACAATGCGCACGCTGAAGCATGCCTTCGAGGTCGCCACCCATCAATCGAACACTCGAGCGGAATGGCGTGAAAAGGATGCATCGGTCCGCACTGTTCCGGGGATCGTGATCGAACAAGGCGTTGCGGCCGACCTGATTGTAGCAAGCCAAGTCTCGGTAGATTGGAGGGAGGCGAACTTGAAAGAGGCTCCGGAACGTCTTGCACTCGAAAGCGGCCGCCCAGTTCTTCTCATTCCAAACGCTGGTGATACTCGCCTGCCGCCAAAGCGTGTGACCATTGCCTGGAACGGCCGGCGGGAGGCAGCGCGCGCAGTTTTCGACGCTCTGCCTCTATTGAAAATGGCAGAGGCCGTGAATGTTCTGACGATCAACTCTGAAGGACTTGCCACGTCCAAAGAACATCCCAGCGCGGACATCTGCGACACTCTCGAACGTCATGGCGTCAAATGCACAGCCACGCAGGCGGAGGCCAGCAACGCAAAGATGGGCTCGGAAATCCTTCGGCTCGCCGCGGCGTATGGATCTGATTTGCTGGTGATGGGTTGCTACGGCCATTCTCGCTTCCGCGAGTTCATACTCGGCGGTGCCTCGCGCGACGTACTCAACCAGATGACCATGCCGCTGCTGATGTCGCACTGAGTTGTTTGCTCTGGTTCTGCCGACTGAATGTCAGGACCGATGGCGAAACCGCCACCTCCGGACAAAGACCTTTGAGCCATCGTGCTCAGAGACGGCTTAGCCGTGTCCCAATACCCTCAAGGAGTAGCCAAATGACGGATGATCGCCAACTTCAAAAGGACGTGCTCGCCGAGCTCGGTTGGGAACCGAAAGTCACCGCCGCCCACATCGGCGTCGCGGCCCGGAACGGCGTCGTGACACTGACCGGCCATGTCGAAAACTACATGGAGAAGAATGCGGCTGAAACTGCGGCTGGCCGGGTCAAAGGCGTCAAGGCCGTCGCTGAAGAATTGGAAGTCCGCATACCGTCGGGCTTGCGTCGTGGCGACGATGACATCGCTGCTGCTGCGCTCCAAAGGCTTGAGTGGAACTCGGCCGTACCCAAGGATGCCGTCAAGGTGAAGGTCGAGAAGGGTTGGGTAACGCTGACCGGGCAAGTTGATTGGCGCTACCAGCAGGAAGCCGCATCGGAAGACCTCAAGTGGCTGATTGGTGTCGCTGGCGTCTCGAATGACGTCTCGATCAAACCTCGGGTCAACGCAGCGGATCTCAGCGATGATATTTCGCGCGCGCTCCATCGCACCTGGTTCTTCGAGCCAAAGACGGTCAACGTCACCGCACAGGGTGGAACGGTCATTCTGACAGGCACCGTGAACTCCTGGCATGATCGCCAACTCGCTGGTTCGACTGCGTGGGCCGCGCCCGGGGCAACCGCCGTCGAGAACGACATCGCTGTGATCTGACCATTCCACAATCCTGCCGACAATCCACGTTGGGCCGTCGGCCGGGTTTCGAGCGAATTTGCGGATTCAAAAACACCGTCGAGTAAGGAGCGTCCCATGAAGGGTTTTGTCGCCGACATCGAAGACCTCACCGAGTCAAATGCCGACTTCCGACGTGTCCTTTACACCGGCAAACATCTACAACTCGTGCTGATGTCGTTGCTACCCGGCGAAGATATCGGCGAGGAGACGCTTAACGATCGCGACCAATTCTTCAGAATCGAGAAAGGCAAAGGCGAGGTCCTGATCGACGGCAAACGATCGAAGATCAAAAGTGACGATGCGATTGTTGTGCCTGCCGGTGCGCGCCACAACATCGTCAACACGGGCGACAAACCTTTGCGTCTTTACACTCTTTACGGGCCGCCGAACCACCTGGATGGCTTCGCCGCCGCCACCAAGGCTGAAGCTGAAAAATCCACAGAACGCTTCAACGGCAAGCCGACCGAACAACTCAGTCGGATCAATCCTTAGCGCACAGGTTGGAGCTATTCCATGGCACTCAAGCGCATCCTGCTGGAACTGGCTCGTGAGAAGCAAAATCCGACGGGGAGCCGCACTCATGGCTATGAGTTCGCGGCACCGCTCGACAAGGACGGGCACCTCGTCGCCGCAGAGTGGCGGGAAGTTCGTGCACGCTGCCGTGTTCGACGGTTCACAGCCGGCCAGCCCGACGAGATCGGACGCCTCGTGCACAAGCGCGGAGGCAATTGGGCCTTCGATTACAATCTGGCCAGCGATGTCGACGACGAAACTGGCTTCAAGTTCGACCGGCACACGTTCACGCCTGGTGAATATGTCTCCGTCACGGAGCATGACGGCGTCCAGCGGACATTCCGCATTGCCTCAGTTGTCGACCTTGATTGAGCGCCAGCGGCTGCTGTGCCTGGGATCGAAGGCTGGATGGAGCACCAATAAGCCATGATTGAATTTACAGCCAAATCCCCTCCCATCGCCGTTGGCCTCGCACGCACGCTCGGTGCGGCGCTCACGTACTTCGGCCTCGTGTTTGCGACAGGCTTTGTATTGGGCGCGGTGCGCGTACCATTTATCGAGCCGCGTTTCGGCAAACTCATCGCGACGTTGATCGAAGCGCCAATGATGATTGTGGTGATCGCCGTCGCTGCGCGTCACGTCACAACATCGTTTTCACTTTCTGGCCACAGGGTGGCACTTCTGTGCGTTGGAACCATCGCTGTCTCCCTCGCAGCTATTGCTGATCTCTGTGTCGGTCTTTTTCTCCGACAGATGAGTTTCGGAGAGCAGCTCCTTTATCTCATGAAACCGGCCGGGCTGACTTATCTGCTGCTTCTTTCAATCTTTGCAGCCATGCCGTTGGTTGGCGACCTCTGGCGGCGGCGCGCAAGCCGGGCAGGAAACGCGCTGCATGGCGGCGGTGTCGAGCTGAATCAAGAAAAGTAACCCACCACTTCGCAAGCATGAGCCCGACTGCAAAGGGCGGAGATGTCAAATGCTTGAGCGACGACGGGTCTTGATAGGTGGCGGGGCGCTTGCCGTCGGCGCTGCCGCAGCAACAGCGTTGGGGATAAAGGACATGGGCTCCATCGAAGACTACAGCGCGACCGTTGCTGAATCGCGCTCAGCCCTCAAACAGTCGCCAGAGATTCTCGATTTCGTACGTTACGCGACGCTTGCCGCAAACAGCCACAATACTCAGCCGTGGCGGTTCCGCATCGCGGAAAAGCAAATCGAAATCAGACCCGACATGTCGCGCCGCCTGCCGGTCGTGCGGTGTTGGTGTGACAGCACCATTTACAGTCGGACAGTTTCTCGGCGTCTTCGTCGCGTACAATGCTGCGATATGGCCGCTGCAGATCGTCGGCACTGGTTTGGGATTGGTCGTCGTCGGAGCGCTCTGGCTACACTGGCGGCATTCTACGAAACTGATCCTGACGATCCTGGCGCTGATGTGGGCCGTCAATGGGATAGCCTATCACTTTATCTTCTTTTCAACGATCAACCCGGCCGCCAAGTACTTTGCCGTATTATTTGTACTTCAAGCCGGTTTGTTCACAGCTGCTGCCGCGACAGCAACGGACTTCCGCTTCAATACCGGACGAGACTGGAGGTCTGTCGCCGGTGGTTCCGTCATTGTCTACGCAATGCTGATCTATCCCGTCCTGGGGAAAATAGCTGGTCATGGATTGATGGCAGGGCCAATGTTTGGCGTCGCGCCTTGCCCGACGACGATTTTCACAATTGGCTTGTTGATGCTCGCGCGCGGGCGGTGGGTAAAATGGCTTTCGATCATTCCTCTGCTCTGGTCGGTCGTCGGGCTCGCAGCAACATTGCAGCTAGGGATACCTGAGGACTTTGGACTGCCGGTTGCCGGGCTACTCTTACTGGTCCTGCTATCCCGCGACGCAGTGCGAGGGCGGCTGAAAGAGAGAGTTGACGCCAGCACTTCAGGAGCGGCAGGATCATGAGCGACGCATTGAAACGGCCAAAACTTGCGCCGAAAGCGGGAACAACTGCTGCCTTTCCGGACGAACGCGCTCAACCGTTTCCCGCCATCTTCGCCTTCGTCGTCCTCGCATTCGGGTGGTCGTGGAGCATCGGCTTTGCGGCAACGCAGGTGCAGGCGCGATTTCCGGCTCTTAGCACTGCGCTGATGATGGTGTCCGGCTTCGGGCCGAGCTTGGCCGGCCTTGCCGTTGTTGCGGCCTTCAGCACCCGGCAGGGTTTTCAGGACTGGCTGGCGCGCTGCCTCAACTGGCGCGTCGGCTGGCGCTGGTTCGCGGTCCCATTTGTGCTGCCGCCGGCCGTGATGCTGCTGGCGCTGGCTATTCACAGCGCGATGGGTGGTGCGATGCCGGCAATGACAGCTGCCGCTCACATCCCGATGGCGATCGCGAACTTTGGCCTCGTGCTGCTGATCGGCGGACCACTTGGCGAGGAATTTGGCTGGCGCGGCTACACCATGCCAGTGATTGCCGAAAAGCTGGGTTGGCCAGCCGCGAGCCTGATCATCGGTACGATCTGGGGCCTTTGGCATCTGCCATTGTTTTTCTTGGCAGCCACGGCCCAATCGCACATGCCCATTCCGCTTTTCATGCTGAACATCCTCGCTGGATCTGTGGTCTTCGGCTGGCTGTTTGAGCGAACGCAAGGCAGCGTGCTGCCAGCTCTCGTACTGCACACGTCCTTGAACGCCTGGGCCGGCCTACTTGTCATCGTCCCGACGGCAACATCAGGCGGGTCCTACGCCATCGTGACCTGTCTGCTGGTGCTCATCGCGTTAGTTCTACTCATCACAACGAACGCCAAAGGCAGCAAGGTGTCCGGAGCAGCGCATGAGGTGTCGCGGCAATGATCACCCTCTATCTCCTCCAGGCGTTGGTGCCAGTCGCGCTCATTGGCTGGTTGGCGTTTGCTCCGCCTCGAACCGTTATCGTGTTCTGGAGTCTAGCGCTCGGCACCGGCGTCGGCATAATTGCGATCAGCATGACAGGTATCTGGGCGTTTCCGCCGTGGTGGACGCCGTATGTGTTCGGGGCTTCACTGATCGCTTCAGTCGTTGCAGGCATGATGCGACAGCGCGACCGGCCGTTCTGGCCGTCGGGCTCGATGGCTTGGTTGACCGCAGCACTTTTCGCGGCCCTAACCCTGTTGTCAGCAAACGAAACCCGCAAGGCCGTTGCAGCGCAGCAAGTACCCGAAGGGCGCGTGATTGATTTGGCCTCTCCGCTTGGCCCGGGTACTTACCTTGTCGCCAATGGCGGGTCCCGGCCGTCGATCAACGCGCATGCTACCGTGCTGGACCAATCCATTGTCCGGCATCGACCCTACTGGGGCCAGGGCCACGGCGTCGACCTGATCGCGATTGATCGCTGGGGCTTGCGTGCCGCCGGACTGTTGCCGGAAGAGCCTGACCAATACGTGATTTTCGGTCGGTTGGTTATCGCGCCGTGTGCCGGCGATGTGATCGCCGCGGTCGACGGACTTCCGGACATGCAGGTGCCGCAAGTGGATCGTGACCATCTCGCGGGTAATCACGTGATCCTACGTTGCTCGGGCGTGGATATCCTGCTCGGGCACTTTAGGCGCGGGACTGTCCTCGTCCGTGCGGGTGAAAAGCTGAGCGTTGGTGATGCGATTGCGCAAGTCGGCAACTCCGGCAACACGAGCGAGCCGCATCTGCACGTGCACGCCCAAGAGCCTGGAACTGCCGATGCACCTTTTTCCGGTGCGCCGATCCCGATCCGGATCAACGGCCGGTACCTCGTCCGGAACAACCGCTTTGCTGTATCGCAGCCAAAGGGCCAGCCATGATATTGATATCGAGGTTGCGTCGGTCCGCCCTGATGTACTGGCTGGCGTTTGGACTTGCCGCCGGGTCGCTTCTAGTCTGGTGGAGTTTTCAATCCGACATGGATGCCGCCCGCAAGCGCGTCAACCGTGGCAGCGTCTTGATCGAAACCCGCTGTGGTCCAATCGAATATCAGGAAGCAGGCAGCGGCGTTCCGTTACTGTCGGTTCACGGCAGCGGCGGTGGCTTCGATCAGGGCATGGCGTTCGCGGCTCCCTTGGCGACCAAGGGCATCCGGGTGATCGCGATGTCGCGGTTCGGTTATCTGCGCACACCGATGCCGGTCAACTCATCGGCAGAAGCACAAGCTGATGCGCACGTGTGCCTCCTGGACGCGCTTGGCATAAAGCGCCCCGCTGTTCTCGGCGGATCTGCAGGCGCACCCTCGGCGCTGCAAATGGCCATCCGCCACCCTGATCGCGTCAGCGCACTGATTTTGTTGGTGCCCCTCGCCTACAAGCCCACGACGCAGGCCGACTCGGTTCCACCTCTCGCTCCATGGGTCGAGACCACGATGATGACGGTGATTGGATCGGATTTCCTGTTCTGGTCGGCGATGCACTTATCGCGCGCGCGCATGATCGGCACCGTGCTTGCCACGCCGCCCGAGCTTTTACTTGCAGCCAGTGCAAGCGAACGGTTGCGGGTGAACGCGATGCTCGACAACATTCTGCCGGTGTCTGCACGTGCAGCGGGTCTGCGCAGCGACACCGCGGCAGGCAAACATTTGAAGCCGGAACCACTGGAAACGATCCGCGCGCCAACGCTTATCATCAGCGCCCGCGACGATGGTTATGGGACATATGCCAGCGCGCAGTACACAGCCGGCAAAATTGCGGGAGCCAAGTTCATAGGCTTCGAAAATGGCGGCCATACCTGGGTCGGTCATGACGACCAAGTGATGGCCGAGATTCTGAAACTCCTAATGCCTGTTGACGGGCGCACCGTGCCATGAGGCCGACCTTGGGGCCAGCGCCACGCTTTGATTGGAGCCACCAATGGATAATGCTGAGATCGCCTGCGATTTTGAAGCATTTGCGAAGGTTGTCCGCACGCGCCGCTCTGTTCGTGCCTACTTGCCCAGCCCGATTCCCGATGCGGTCTTGGATGCCTGTTTTGAGCTGGCGTTGCTGGCACCGACGTCGCACAACCTTGAGACATGGCAATTCATCGATGTCCGCAGTCCGGAAAAGCTCGGCCTGCTGCGCCACTATTGCCTGGACCAGCCGCCAGCTATGCAAGCCCCGACCCTCATTGTCGCGGTTGCGCGGCCCGATTTCTGGCGACTGGGTCGCCGATTGATGCTCGAAGCGCTCGCGAAAGAGGATGGCGTTGCGCCTGAGCTCGTGCAGAAATACCGAACCTTCATCCCACTGATCTTTGAAGATGGTCCGCTTCATATCCTGGCGCCTTTGAAGCGACTGGCCTTTTGGGGCATTGGATTATTTAAACCGTTCTGGCGGGTTGATGTCGGACGAAAAGGGCAGGAGCTGTGGGCGACAAAGACCGCCGCGCTCGCCTGCCAGAACCTGATGCTCGCATTGCGTGCCGCCGGCTTTGATAGCTGCGCGATGGAGGGCTTTGACGAGCCGCGCGTGAAGCGTCTCCTGGGTCTTCCGCGGGCTGCTCGCGTAGTGATGGTGATCGCCGCAGGCAGACGTGCAGACGGCGGAGTGATACCGCAATATAGGTTCGACGCGAGCCACTACATCAAGAGGGTCTGATCTCGGACAAGAATCGAGCCGCCGTAGCGTGAGGCGGCACCGGCTACAGCCCGCACATCGGTAATTCACGCGAATGAGGCATCACCAAATGTCCGACATTGACCAACAAAACCGCGCGCGTCTGCCTGCGGCGGTCTACGATCTCGCCATGCGGCTCGGGGTCAAGCCCGAAAGCCGCTGTTCGAGCGTCAGGCTGACATAGACGGGACGGATGTTGCGAAGTCTCACCTCCACGTCGTGGATGTCGTTTTCAGCGATTCAAACAATATCGACGCACGAATGCGCCTTTGACTGGCAGGCGCGGTTCGGACCGTTCGGCATGATTTCTGTTCGTGATGCTTTGGTAAACGACCAGGGTATCCTTGACGTGCGCGCACTCGGGTTCATGCCGATCATGCGCACTCAGCGTACGGCAGCGCTCACACGTGGCGAGTTGATGCGCTATCTGGCCGAGATTGCCCTGGCTCCGGATGCTATTCTTCTCAACACGGCTTTGCGCTGGCGGGTCGATGCGCCTGACAAGATGGTCGTGAGCGCCGGCTCGGGAGAAACCGCAGCCGAAGTTGTGCTGACGCTCGACAATCATGGGCGGATCCTCGGCACGTTTGCGCCGGATCGGCCGCGTTCGGTCACCGCCCCTTTCTTGCCGACACCGTGGCGCGGCCGGCTCTCCGACTACCGCCAGCACGATGGGACATGGTTGCCATCCGCCGCCGAAATCGCCTGGGAGATCGACGGCAAGGAAGTCGTCTACTGGCAGGGTCGAATGAAGAGCTGGAGCGCACAATAGCTGCTTTCACCTCGCAGGCACCCGAATACCGGACTGAGTAGTTTCCGAGGCTGCCACACGCCGCACCTGTCTCCTACCGTGAACAATCTCGGCGTCCTGTCCGAGCGACGTTACAGCGAGAGGCCTCGCGCCTCGGAGGAGATCACCCATGCCGATGGCAAGTCACACCAAAGCCGCCGAAGATCATGAAGCTGCAGCGAAGGCGCATCACGCCGCCGCGGAGCTGCACAGCGAAGGCGACCACGCCGCTGCCATGGAGAAGTCAACGCAGGCGCATAGCTGCTGCTGTTCCGCCGACAAGTCCACCGCCGACGCGCACAAGTTGAGTGCTGCAAAGGCAAGAAAGTAAGCCTATCGGAAACTGAGAGATTGCAGCGTTGGCTTCAGCAATGAAGCCTCGGTCCGGCGCAACTGCACACACCACCATCGCTTATCACCCACGACTTTGGAGCCCGACAATGAACCGCTTGATCATCGCCTGCGCCGCATCACTTCTCGTGGTCGGCGGAGCCATGGCTCAACAGCCCGCTCCCATGCCTGGGATGGATATGAAGGG
>JANMGQ010000026.1:0-4520 GCA_031374735.1 Hyphomicrobiaceae bacterium
CGTGTGCGCCGGCCCCCAGACCGCCGTCAGGATCTGCCCATGCGTCACAACGCGGCCCGCGTGGCGCACAAGCATCGCGAGCAAGTCGAACTCCTTGGGAGTGAGACGGATCGGGCCGCCGTCGCGGGTGACCGTGTGCGCCGCGAGATCGACGATCAGGCCGGCTGACTCAAAGCGCGTCTGCTCGCCGGCAGCCCGTGTGGCGTGCCTGAGCGCAGTTCGCAGTCGTGCGAGCAGTTCGCCGATGCCGAATGGCTTGTCGACGTAGTCATCGGCACCGAGATCGAGCGCTGCGATCTTTTCGGTTTCGCGATCCCGGGCTGAGATGACGATGATCGGCACCTGTGACCACGCACGCAACCGCGCGATCACCTCTTTGCCGTCGAGATCGGGCAGGCCGAGATCGAGCAGGATGGCATCCGGCGCCTTGGCAGTTGCAAGCTTCAGCGCCTCAGTCGCCGTCGCCGCCGTGATCACGTCGTAGCCGGCGGCCGTCAGGCTTGGTCGGAGAAAACGCAGGATCTGCGGCTCATCGTCGACGACGAGGATACGTTCGCCGCTCATGGCGCAGCCCCGGTATAGCTTGCAACTGGAAGCTCGACCACGAACCGCGAGCCACGCCCCCCATCGACGGGGCTCTCCGCACGAATGGTGCCGCCCATGGCCCGGACCAACCCGGCGCAGATGGAGAGCCCAAGCCCCGTGCCGGGGGCGCGGCCGTCATGGCCGGCCACGCGGTAAAACTTGTCGAACACGCGCGTCAACGCCTCCTTGGGAATACCGATGCCGGTGTCCACCACAGCCATGGAGATCGTATCGCCGGCGCTCAATACGTGCACGTGTGTTGTAGCGCCGACGGCACTGTATTTGTCCGCATTGTCGAGGAGATTGACCAGGACCTGTTCGATGAGAGCCGGATCAGCCAGCGCGACCGACATTCCTGGAGCGACAGTCAGTTCCACGCGACGTGCCGGACGCGCTCTCACTGCGCGCTCAATCGCGGCCTGGGCAATGACTCCGATGTCGACCCGCTCGCGCCGTGTCTGCAACACGCCGGCCTCCAGCTTGGTCATATCCAGGATGTTGCCGACAAACCGTGTCAAGCGCTCGGTTTCTTCCTCGATCGTCGACAACAATTCCTGCCGATCGGCGGACGGCATCTTGTCACCGAGTGTTTTCAAGCTCGTCACCGACCCGAGGATCGAGGTGAGCGGCGTTCTGAGGTCGTGGGAGATCGATGACAACAGCGCCGTGCGCAGGCGCTCACTCTCGGTACTGGTCGCGGCTTGGCTCGCCTCCGTGACGAGCCGTGTGCGTTCAAGAGCGACCGTCGCCTGCTCGGCCATGGACTGCAGCGCTGACTCCGTCGCATCGGCGAACCCGCCCGCGTCGTCGGCAGGCTCGACGCCGAGAACGCCGATCGGCCCGTTCGGCGCGACAAGGGGGCGAAACTGGAAACGCGCCGTGGGCATGGTCGAAGTGCCAAAACCTGCCGGTTGCCGCTCCTTCATGGCCCAGCGCGCGGCTGCCCAATCCGGGTTCGGCAATCGATCCTGCGCGGGCGAAGCCGCCACGAGTTCAAGATCGGAGGCCCCCGGCAAGAGCACCACGGCCTTGCCCTGCGCGAGCGACGCCGCCTGTGTGGTGAGCACCGTCAGAACGCTCTCTTGCGTCGCGGCGGCCGACAAACGGCTCGACACGTCGAACAGGGCTTGCGTCGCCTCGGCGCGCTGCTGGACGGCTGAGGCTTGTTCTCTCAGTCGACCGGCCAGCCCGCCCGTCACGATAGCCACGAACAAGAATACGACCAGCGCGAATAGTTCGTGGGGCTCGGAAACGGTGAACGTGTAGCGCGGCTCGATGAAGAAGAAGTTGTAGGCGAGGAAAGACAGCAGCGCCGTGGCGATGGCGGGCCAGCGCCCAAAGCGCAACGCCGATAAGAGCACCGCGAACAGGAATATCATCGAGACGTTCGGCAGCCGCGTGATGTGGTCGAGCGCGAGGCCGGTCAGGGTCGCGAGTGTGACGGCGCCTGCGCCGATGGCTGCGGCGGATGTCGCCGACCGACCGTCGGGCCATTGTACCAACGCACGTGGCTCGGGGTTGCCCATGGGCACGACCACAGTGATCGCGATGCCTTCAGCCCGCCGTTGCAGAACGTCGGTGAGCGACCGCCCGCGCCAGCGATCAAGAGCACCCGCGTTCGAGCGGCCGATAACGATCTGCGTGACGTTGTTGCGCCGCGCGAAGGCCAGAATTTCACCCGCAAGATCGGTCGCCGACAAGCGGGCACTGCTGGCGCCGAGTCGCTCGGCAAGACCCAGCGTCTTGTCGATGCGCCGCTGCGTCTTGCGATCCGTGGTTTCGCGCGCGGCGTGGCGCACATGGATGGCGTACCAGTCGAACTTGAGGGCCGCCGCCATGCGTGCGGTTGACCGAACGGCGGCATCGGAATGTTCATCTCCGCCGATGCACACGAGCAGACGTTCAGCGGTCGGCCAGGGCCCTTCGATGCCCTGCCGGCGCAATTGGTCGAGCATCTGGTCATCGACCCGGTCCGCCGTGCGTCGCAAGGTCAATTCGCGCAGCGCCGTCAGGTTCGAGACTTTGAAGAACTGGTCGACCGCCCGCCGGGCGTTGTCGGGGAGGTAGACTTTGCCCGCCTGCAAACGCTTGACGAGTTCGTCCGGTGTGAGGTCGACAACAACAATTTCGTCGGCATCGTCGAGCACTTTGTCAGGCACCGTCTCCCGGACTGTGATGCCGGCGATGCGTTCGACGACGTCGGTCAGGCTCTCGAGGTGCTGGACGTTCATGGTCGTCCACACGTCGATACCCGCACGCAGGACTTCCTCGACATCCTGATAGCGCTTGGGATGCAACGTCCCCGGTGCGTTGGAATGGGCGAACTCGTCGACCAGCAACAACTTCGGCCGCCGCGCGATGGCCGTCTCAACGTCGAACTCCATCAGCGTGCGGTTCCGGTAAGGAACCGGCTTGCGCGCCAGCACATCGAGGCCATCAAGCAGCGCCGCCGTTTCTGTTCGACCATGTGTCTCGACCACGCCCACGAGGACGTCGATGCCTTCGGCCACTAACGCACGCGCGGCCGTCAGCATGGCATAGGTTTTACCGACGCCCGGCGCCATGCCAAGGAAGACCTTGAGCTTGCCACGCGTCGCCTTCGCGGCCAGCTCCAGCAAGGCCTTAGCCGAGGGCTTGCGGTCTTCCGGGTCCAGTCGCGCGTCCGCCATGTCTCACCCGTTGGTGCCGCTGAGGGCCGCATCCAGTGCGAGATTCAAGCGGAACACGTTGACGCGCGGTTCGCCGATGAAGCCGAGTGCCGGCCGTTCGATCTGCTGATCGAGTACGGCCCGGACACGATCAACTGCGATGCCGCGGGCGCGGGCCACGCGCTCGACTTGAAGGGTTGCGAATGCTGGCGAAATGTGTGGATCGAGCCCGCTTGCGGATGTGGTGACGGCATCGGCGGGGACGGCCGCGGCCCCGGTCTTGCGCAGCGCCGCGACATCGCCTTCGACCCGATCAATGAGCTTCTTGGAAAGCGGGCCAAGGTTCGATCCAGATGACGCGCCGGCATTGTAGGGCGCGTCAACCATCTTGCTGCCGTCCTTCGGATCGGGCGCGCTGGTTGCGGACGGACGGCCTTGAAAGTAGCGCTCCGAGGTGAACGACTGGCCGATCAGCGACGATCCGATAACCCGACCGTCCTTGCGCAGCAACGAGCCATTGGCTGCGCCCGGCATGGCCACTTGCGTGATGCTCGTGACGAGCAATGGGTAGGCGATGCCGGTGAGCGCTGTGAATACCAGGAGCAAGACGACGGCGGGGCGGATGAGTGCGAGCATGACGGATATCTTTCAAGCCAACCGAAGGGCTGAGACGAGGACGTCGATGATTTTGATGCCAACGAACGGCACGATCAGGCCGCCGAGACCATAGATCAGCAGATTGCGGCGCAGAAGCTGGCCCGCACCGACCGGGCGATAGGCAACGCCCTTCAAAGCCAAGGGCACCAAAGCGATGATGATCAGCGCATTGAAGATAACCGCTGACAGAATGGCGCTCTCGGGTGTCGACAGCCGCATGACGTTGAGCGCGCCGAGTTCCGGATAGGTCGCGAGAAACAGCGCCGGGATAATCGCGAAATACTTCGCCACGTCGTTGGCGATCGAGAACGTGGTCAGCGAGCCGCGTGTCATCAGCAGCTGTTTGCCGATCTCGGTGATTTCGATGAGCTTGGTCGGATTGCTATCGAGATCGACCATGTTACCGGCTTCGCGGGCCGCCTGCGTGCCGGTCTGCATGGCGACGCCGACATCGGCCTGCGCGAGTGCGGGCGCATCGTTGGTGCCATCGCCGCACATCGCGATCAGGCGGCCCTTGGCCTGTTCGGCTTTGATGTAGGCAAGCTTATCCTGCGGCGTCGCTTCCGCGATGTAGTCATCGACGCCCGCCTCCGTCGCGATGGCCGCCGCCGTCACCGGATTGTCGCCCGT